>NZ_CP053108.1:2488331-3110414 GCF_013009075.1 Halomonas sp. TA22
CGACCTCCCATTGGAGATCGGTAATTGCGTCGGCGAGATCCCTTAGTTCAGCGCTTGCCATGTAAGCGTATTGGCCGCTGATATCAGGATACTCGTCGAAGTATTCATCTGCTGTCTTTCTGGATTCGTCGATCTTCTTTTGAAGCCGAGCTTGGGGGGCTTCATGCCTTTCCATAGAGTCTTCGAGATATTGAATGCGGTATCTCGCCTTATCAAGCTGTCCTTTCCAAAACCGTTCTTGTTGAAGCGTGGCCCGCGCCTGATTCAGTACGCCCTCTATTTGCCCATAGGCATCTACTACCAGCTTGTCAGGCTGGGAGATCGTGAGGTATCCAATGAATAGCGCGCCCCCGCCAATCAGAAGCGCTACGCGAGAAGCGGCCATGACTATCTCCTTGGCTATAGGCTCATCATATTCTGTCTGGAATGATGTGGCGAGGGCCTGCTATCACTATCTTGGCGCTGAGTCCAGCTATTCAGGCAGCCTTCGAGCATGGCCTTGGAGAGTTCCGTAGCATCGTGTTGGGCGTTGTCAGATGTCGGAGGCAATGAGGCATATAGAAAGTTGGCGATACCCTTGAGTTGGTTTCTCAATCCACCTTCATCTAGCTCAGCATGTAGGCTATCTTCCAGTCGCTCCAGCTCCATACCATCGTAGTAGTCGGTGACGACAGCTTGTACGAACTCGGGGTGGATGTAACAGTGGTCCGGAGAGCCTTGAGCGATCGCGTGCGTCGCTAGAGTGACGGCCAGAGCGGTCCCTGCGACCACTGGTAGGTTTCTCATTATTTCCCTTATTGATGACTCACGAAACCATCGTATCGCATCAATAAAGGGGAGGCGAGGGCCTTAGAATGGGAGTGTTACTGCCTTTTCCTCACTTTGATAAATACAGTGGCGACTGCTGCCACGCCACCAAGCCCTAAGGCTGATGCTGCGAACTCATGGCCGTTTAGCCCGAGCAGGGCGGTGATGCCGAGAAAGGACAGGCCCAATATAAACGCCATCCACTGGCCACGGCGAATCTCCAGGATGGTGGCATCTTGTGCTCTGATATTGGAGTCTGCCGTGCAAATGTTGGATTCAGTGACTTTGGTGTTGATCTCGAGCTGCTTTCTTTCCTGCTCAAGACGGTGTGCCTGTTGATTTTCAGCAAGTGCGAATATGCGATCTGCTGCCCCAGGCATAATGCGATCGTAATATTCTACCTCCTGCGCGGGAGGTATTGGGGCAGAGGTAGCGGTCACTGACTTCTGCGTCAAAAGGTTTTGATTCGCTTTAGGGTCGCTGGCCTGCTGAATCAATTCTACATACTTCCTGTAGCCGTTCGTCATATTGTTGTTGGTACTCTTCTATCCCCATGCGGAGGTCTACGCCAACGGCACAGAAGTCCCCCCAGATGGCCTCCTGGTCGCTGCGCATGTCGCTTTCGATAGACACGGGGCTGACAGCCTCTACCTGCCCACGCTGCTGACGCGGTGAGATGGATACGATGCTGGCTATCGATTCTTTCAGGCTATCCATGTTCATGGTCGCCTCCCGGTTAAAGCATAATTCAATGATTCAGTATAGTCCTTCGAATGGTCTTCGTCTTCTATGCCCAAGGTAGAGCGTAGAAAGACCATCGCTAACCCTACTGCCACCTGAGCTATTCCGGCCGCTCCTCGCGGGCGGTCTTCTCCTGTAGCAATTCTTCAAATCGTCTGGCAGCTCCTAGAAATAGCCGTCGGGCTGGAAGCTGTTTCTACCTGGCCAGGATCTCTTCATCGAACATCGGCGGTGGGTGCACAGCTTTCTCTCATCGAGTGAGTCGTCCCTGACTCGTGCTGCCTGTCCTTCACCACTTCACTGTAGCAAACCGGCCGCAGGGCCTGAAAGGCCCGCATTTAACTCTTCGGCGTTTACACCTCGTCGCCTTTCAGGCCGCGCAGGCGTGCGTCCAGTTCCTTACGCATTAGGTCAAGCTGATTCGTCATCAACTCCATTACCGCAACTAGTTCGCGTGCCTCTTGATCGTGACGCGGCTGAACAGTGCCCCCGTCCTTGATCGCGCCCTCTCGCATGAAGCTTTCTCTAAGGCGCGCGGAGACCTCCGCAGTCTGAGACCGGTTGTTCTTCTCGGCGGCTTCCTTGATAAGTGCGCGTAACTCTTCGGAAAGCCGTACATTAAACTGAGGGTTAGGATCTTTCATGTAGCGAAGGTGTAGCACTGTGCTACATCGGTCAAGATACCAGTGTGCTAGCTTCTTGTTAATGAAATGCTAGTCAGGAGTCCATCATGACCGTTACTGAGCAGACCAACATACGCCTGCCCATTGGTATAAAGGAGAGGCTGAGACGTGAAGCGAAGCGCAATCACCGCAGCTTGAACGCGGAGATATCCTACCGCCTGGCTGAGTCGCTCAGCGCTCAGGAAGAGCCTAAATGGAAGGGACGCGACCAGAAGCCATAACCGTACGCAGGTAGCCATGAAGATGAGACGAATCAGCAGGGCTTCCCGAGAGAAGCATCCTGGCTATTGGAGCCGACGCCGTGGATCGGAGATCGGCACCAACCAGGTCGAGCGACTGGAAGCGCTATGCTTCCATGCCAAGTGGATGGCGAACCGATGGCAGCGCGAGCTAGGCCCGGCACTCCAAGCGCTAGGAAGCCGACATGCGCAGGAGTGCCATGAGCACATTATTGGTGCAGCGCGCCTGGCGCATACCATGCAGCGTGCCGCCGGCACTATGCCGCCAGGCTTGTGAGTCGCTTTCTACAAGGCCGCCCAAGGGCGGCTTTTTATTGCAGTATTGCAATATTTCACGGTTGCATTGAAGCACGGATGTATCAGTGCAGAGGTATGAAGAATTAAGGAATTAACGCACTACCAGTTTTCTGGAAAACTGGAAAACAGGAATTGCAATTTTACTGGAATGCTCGAATGTTGGGTGGTGTAATATTCCTTGGAAAATCCCGCCACTCATGGGTTTAGTTACCCTCAAGGTCATTTATTCTACGCCTTATAAGTAATGCTAACTTGTGCAAATGTGCCTTTGTGCAAAAATGATTTTGTATAGAGAATAGTGGATTTATTTTTTTTGACGAGGGCTTGCAACGTGACGAATTTTGGAATTAATCTGATTGCGCACCAGATGACCCGAGCGCGATACGACCAGATTGGAGGTAGGTATGACGCAACGCAGGCTGCACACCAGGTGCAGAAAAACAGATGAGGCCCCAGGCGTTGCAGCGCCTAGGGCCTCGGTACAGACCCGACGTGCATATATCAGGACTGCGAATAATCAGTCTACGGGGTGTAGACCAAATTTCAACCGCTGGTTGATTTTACGGCACCCCGGTTACTGGAGGCGCAGGACAGGCTGCGTGATTCTGGATACAGGTCAGGCCGCTGAATTGCGACTGCTCTGCTATAACGCGAAATGGCTGTTCGGCCGCTGGCAGCGTGAATTGGGGCCCGCTCTACAGGCGCTGGGCAGCCGGCATGCCAACGAATGCCACGAGCATATCGTCGAGGCGGCTCGGTCTGCGCATTCAATGCAGCGCGCCACCGGTGCGCTGTCGTCAGGGGTCTGAGTTATTCCGGCCGCTCATCACGAGCGGCCTTTCTCTCAACAGTTCCTCGAGCCGCCTGGCGGCCTCTCTGCACACCCGGCTGGCGGGTTTCGAGCGCAATTTTGCCAGGATCTCATCATCTGACATGGGGGCTGGGTACATGTCTGTCTCTCGTGTGCTAGATCACTACTCAATATCACTGGCATTCACCCGGCGCAACCGGGTCAGTCTCCCCTGACGGAAGGTAGTTCGTCCCATCGCGTTGACCATCTAGATGTGCGGTTGGCACAGCGCAGGTGCCATGCAGCACCAGGGCTAGGCATTCCCAGTCTGACGACGCCCCGTCCCATGCGCTGGTTCAGCATATCCATCGTTTGCATGAGGCGCTCGGCTCGGGCGCGATCGGCGTCGCTTTGCGGTGTGTCGAAGAGCGAGATCTGCTGGCGATTTTTGTCCGCCAGGTCCATCAACATCACGCCGCCTTTCATAAAGGCATAGCCAGGCTGGTAGATCTGATCCAGCGCATGGCGGGCAGCGGCGAGGATTGGCCGGCTATCATCCGTGGGGCGCTCAAGCTCGACGATCATGCTCGGCGAGTACTGTGGATCGAAGCGATGGGGGTTGGTCTTCAAAAAGACCATCACGGCTCTGGCCAAGCTGTTTTGCTGGCGGAGCTTTTCTGCCCCGCGCTGGGCGTGCTGCCGGATCGCCTGGCGTATCTCGCCCAGGTCTCGAGTCAGCTTGCCAAAGCTGCGCGATGTCATGATCCGCTGCTTGGGCTCGTCGGCATCGTTCATCTCGATGCACGGGATTCCCTTGAGTTCCAGCACAGTGCGCTCGAGCGTGACCGAGAAGCTCTTGCGGATGCGCTTTGGCTCAGCATTTCGCAAATCCCAGGCATTGTGAATGCCCATCACCGCGAGGCGCTCGACAAGGCGCCGGCCGACGCCCCAGATATCACCAGGCTCGGTGCGCTGCAGCAGGCCTTTTGTCTCGGCACTGTCAGGGGAAATGATGCAGACCCCGTCATAGGCAGGTATCTTCTTCGCCGCCCTGTTTGCGAGCTTGGATAGCGTTCGGGTGGGTGCCACGCCAATGCAGACCGGAATCCCTGTGCCGCGTCCGATCCTCTGGCGTAGCTCCAGGCATCGCTCTCTCAATGGGCCTATCTCGAATCCGTCGAAGCGTGCGAACATTTCATCGATGCTATACGGCTCTATCGCGGGAGAGTATTCGCGGATTATCGATTGCACCCTGCCGGACATGTCGCCGTAGAGCTCATAGTTCGAGGAGAGCAGCACTATCTTGCCCTGGCGCACCAAGTGCTGCAGCTCAAACGCCGGGGTGCCCATCTCGACGCCGAGCGCCTTGATCTCTGCTGACCGAGCGATCACGCAGCCGTCATTATTGCTGAGCACACCTACGGCCTTGCCCTCGAGCGCTGGGAGGAAAACTCGTTCGCACGATACGTAGAAGTTGTTGCAGTCGATGAGTGCGATCACTGGCGAAGGCTCCGTATCACGTGAGTGACGACGCCGATCACCTGACAATCGCAATTTCGGGGAGAGATGGGCTTGTAGTTCGGGTTACCGGAGAAGAGGAGAGGGATGTTGCCCTGCATGAGCTTATAGCGCTTGACCATGATCTCCCCATCCACGCAGACCACAATGTCTTGATCATGGTGAGGGCGTAGGGAGCTATCGACGACGAGCAGGTCCCCAGGGTAGATATGGTAGTCGAGCATACTGTCGCCATCGACGGTGGTGATAAAGGTGCTCAAGGGGCGCCTGACAAGCAGCTCATTGAGATCCATCGTCCGGCCTTCATAGTCTTGGGCCGGCGACGGAAACCCACTAATGCCCGCGCGGGTCAGTGTCAGGGGGAAGGGGAGATAGGCACGGGGCGGAGCAGGGTGGGCTGGGATGAGTGTCATTGGCATGATGGCCTCCTCTTACTGATACTGGTGATCCATACAGTATCTCGAAGAAGCGACGGGGGGAACCAGAAGGCGTGAAAAATAGGCGGGAACGAGTCAAAAGGCCATGAGTATAACGGGAAAGCGTTATACTGATGATCTCTAGCTAGTTGATTATAAAAGGGAATCAAGCCGTAATAGCCCGGTCTTGAAAACCGGCAAGGGTGAAAGCCCTTCCAGGGTTCGAATCCCTGTCCCTCCGCCATGGCGAAATACAACCAATTGGAAAACTCTAATCAGCAGTGCAACTAAAAGCGGGAGCTTTACATTCGCTATTGGGGCTGCGCGCTCCAACAAGGAGCACCTCCGCCTCCGTCGGCGCCCCCAAAGCCTTGAGGACATCGCGAGCGAGTATTTGAAGACTTATTCTGTAGTGCTCTTGGTATCCCCACATGAAAAGGTTGATGACTCGACCACCCATACTTAGCTCCACCTGCTTGCAGGCCGCACTGTCTTCACGGCGAATTCCTGTTTTTTGGCATCCCTCACCAAGTATTCCAGAGATCAATGCTGGCGTTGATAAATGTCTCCGCGTCAGAGCTTTCCCAACAAGTTGGCGTTCCACTACGGAGCAGGTAGTACTGCTCATTGGCACACACTAATTTAGTCTTGTCCGCTTCATTCTGGATCCAATTTATTGCGTTGACGAAGGAGTCCGCATAGCTGGAACTGAATTTGTCGCTCGGCACGTTATAGAGCAAGCCTTCAAGGTAGTATGATGGGGCGATTCCAGGTTGCAATGTGCCGTTATCAACGAGCTTGCTTCGAATATTCTTCAGGACGCGAACCATAGGTTTGAGCCATTGATTGCTGCCCTGATGCTTAACGGTCAGGTTTTGCGAATGCTGCTTCGGATAGTTGGCAATGAGTTCTCCTGCTCCATTGAAGAAACAGATACCCTCGATGTACTGCGCGTCATGGATGCTCTTGAAATTCCAATAACGCCGGAACTGCATCGCCGCGATGACATCGGCTTTCCGTCTGCTGCCATTCGCCGCTACGGCAATGGCCTTGTCTCCGACCTTGACGTCGGAGCCAAAACGGTCAGTAAGCGCCTTTATCACATCCTTCTTGTACTGGTCATATGCGTAAGTGGCCGGAATACGTGCCTGGTCATATATCGCTTTATCTTCAGGTGAAAGCGATGTCAGATCGCTGTAGTAGACATCGTCGAGTCGTATAACCACATCCACATCACTTTCCGACAGACCCGCGTGCAGGTGGTGTGGAACCGGGTGATCCTGCCGGACACGTCTTCGCTGATGCTGGACAACCTGGTCGGCACCGACCCGGCCGGGTATGCCGGCCTGGAGGATGGTGTCGATTGGCATTGGGATCGCATCTTCGCCGGTGCCGTGCTGACCACGCTGCTGGGCGTCGGCGCCGAACTGGCGGCCCCGGAGAACCGCCAGGACGGCGACCGGATCATCATTGCCGGCCGCGACAGCCTGCAAGACACGGTGAATCAGGTCGGCCAGGAAGTGACGCGCCGCAACCTCAACATCCAGCCCACGCTGACCAGCCGGCCTGGCTTGCCGGTGCGCATCATCGTCAGTCGGGATCTGGTGCTGCGGCCTTACCAGCCGGTAGCCTTCAATGGAGGAGCTTCAAAATGAGCACGACACGCAAGCTGCGGTTGGGGCCGCTGCCCAAGACCGAGATCAGCAAGCTGACCTTCGCCTGCCCAGCAAGCTTGAAGGCCGATCTGGACCGCTACGCAGCGCTGCACGCGCAGACCTATGGCGAGGCGGTCGATGCGGCGACGTTGATCCCGTATATGTTGGAGCGGGGGATCGAGGGTTCAAGAGAACAATCGCCACGACCTGAAGTAGGGGCTATGAAATTTTGGAAAAGGGGAAGATTGTTGCCTGACCGCCTCAGCTGTCGGTCACACCTTCTTGAGGCAGTCGCTGGTGGGTTGCCATTAGCGACTTCATTTCTCGTACAACAAAGCACGGCATCCAGTCGCACAGCGACTCAAAATCAAACCGTTCGTTGTTGGCATTTCCTTCAGGCGTGACTAGACGATTGAGGATCAGCTTATCATAGAGCCACTCATCCAATTGCAGACTGATACCGTAGGCATCAAGCAGCTTGCAGCGTAGTTGATAGGCAATTTTCAAGCCCGCAACATCCAGGTCACCAAAATAGAGTAGTTGCTTTATCTGTTCTTCCTCAAGAAGTTGTGACACGCACTCTGCTTGGCCTGACACTTTGTTACCCGCGCCGTAAATTACCAGTGACCAGCGTGTCTGGTCGCGATTGATTTGGCACAACCGGTAATACACATCGGAGTTTTCAACGATGACAGCCGGGAGGTTGGGGTGGCCTGATGATTCATACGGTAGCGGCGGTGCCCGTCGAATGGCACCCATGTCAGCCAGAGTCAGGGAGACATGCGTCCAGCCGTTGGGCGGCATGGAATCCAGTGCTTTTTCATCCCCAAAGATCAGCAGCGCCCGCTCGCGGTGTCCGAGCGTGTCAGGAAACAGCGGTTTGCCGTACTCGGTCTGACGAAACAGGTACGCATTGAGCTGCTGCAAGCGTTCCTTGATCGGTGGTGTGAGCTGCCCTGTAATGCGTTGCGCCAACCAGGGATGCCAGGCGACGTCTGGCGCCGTCTTCGCAGGGGCTGCGGTGCCTTCGTAAACAAAGACGTTTGGCAGGCGGAGGCCTCGCCAATAGGTCTGCCAGCTGGCTTCGCGCTTGGGCTGAGCTCGCCAGTCACCCTCGAGCAGTTGCGCAATCGCCTGATCCAGCAGGTCGGGGGTGTCATGGCTCAAGGCTTCCTGGTGGTGTGCGCGCAACACCTCATCCAGTACCGCCTTGGCCTTCACCGTGCGAGCCCCCTTGCCGGCAGCAAGACAGTGTCTGTTGGTGGTTGACTCCAGTCGGGATAGCCACGTCATTACGTCACTCATAGCACGCCTACCTTACAAGACCGTAACGGGCTGTGGTTTGGCGACCAAGGAGGCCGCCCACAACGCTTGGCGGTCGTTATCAACAGTCACCAGATCACGCCGCTTCAGCTTCTGAACCTTGTTCAGGAAGAGGTGGTTATCAAACATCGACTGGGCATTTTCGTCCGAAATACCGGTCAAGTAGATGAGCTGGATATTGTAGGCCTTGGCCATCTGCGTCTGAATTCGCATCAGGTCATCGGCATTCGATTTGCCCAGCGGGTTGTCGGCCAGCAAGAAGCCTGCACTCGAAATACCCGTGTCGTACTCTCGCACCTTGCCGACCGTCACAAACAACAGGAAAGCGGATGTGAGTCGCTGCCCCCCAGAGCCCTCCAGCCGAGTGATATGGGTCCATTGTGGCCGACTGGCGTTCGTCTTCAACAGACGTACCTCCAGCGCCCCTTCGCCGAACACCGACTGAACCAGATCGGCCGTCAGGGTGTCCCTGTTGGGCGCGCGGGGCACCTGACCCTTGGCGATCCAGTATTGTAAGCGGGCACTGGCAAAGCCCCTGAGATCGGTGGTGAGGTCATTCAGCCGGTCCGTTATTTTCACAATGGGACGGCCGGGCAGAACGGGGCAGTCGTCCGGGATTCTGACTGACTTGGCACGCTTGAGCAGCTTAATCGCCCCTTCCAGATGAGCGGTCAGGTGGGTAACGGTCAGATCAATCGAGCGCTGAAACTGCTCCAGGCTATCCTGCACTGCGTCAAATACCTGCGTGATCCCCGTGCCGACCCGATCCAGATCGCCCAGCACCTCGTGATAGGTCGCGATCGCATCCAGTTGTCGCAAGTATTCCTGGCTGGCACGAACGTCCGGGTCCTTGGCCGATTCTTCTTCGATCCGTTTGCGGAAGTGTCCCCAGACTGTGGCTACACGTACATCTTGTTGCTTCAGCGTTTCTTTCAACTGCGCGTACGTTTGGCATTGGGTACGCAGTGTATCGGCATACTCAGCGATGTTCAGGATCTTGGCAGGCAGACCCGCCGCTGAGGTCGGCGTGATGGGCTGGATCATTGCCTGAGCTGTTTTGGCGCTCTGTAGCTGCTCCTTCACATCCTCGATCTTTTTCGACTGGAGCGTCTGCTGTTCCTGCAGGCGTTTGAGCTGGTGCTTGGTTTCATGGAGATTGTCGACGATTTCGACTAGAGACGTCCGGATCGCTTCGATCTCGGTGGGCTGCGCTTCCCACACAAAGCCTTCGTCCAGCGCCTCGCGCGCCTCCTCGCATTTCTCGGTCAAATTATGCAGAGTGGCCTGCGCCGTAATCTGACGCTGCGTGAATTGCCGCTGCTGCGTCTCGAGCTGCGCAATGCGGTCGTTAATCAACGCCAGATCACTGATGGCCGCCGTTTTGATCGCATCCGGATGCGCTTGGTAGGCTGAATGTGCTGACAGCCGATCAAATGCGTCACGTTGCGCCTGCTCAGCATCTTTCCGCTGCTGCTTGAGCGCCGTTACCTGATCGCCTTGGGCTGCCTCTAGCAATTGCTTGTGCGCCTGAGCGGCCGCCTCATGCGCATTTTGAGGGCTCCGATCGGCGACACCCTCGGTCGCCGTAATCCCCGAATAGAATGCATTGTTGCGCAGGCGGTCCCACTCGCCGATCTGTATGCTGATTCGGGTGCTCTCGGTGCGCTTGATCTCCGCAACCCGGTCTTTCTGCACCAGTTCATCACTTTGGTGCTCGAGGGCTTCTTTGCTCCGCTGAATCTGTCCGGCCAGTTGATCCAGCTTAATCATCGCGGCTTCGTGTGCCGCCCATTCCGTGTCAACAAACCGAGTCAGCGTATCATGCACTTTTTCGGCTTGACTGCGCTGCTTCTGGGCGCTTTCAAATTGCGCTTGAGCTTGCGCTTTTTCGCCGCGCAGTTTCTGCTCATGCTGCTGTGCCTGCTCCAGTTTGGCATCGGCTTGTGCTAGTGCTGAGCGGGCCTGATCGTGCTGTTCAATCAGGCTCGACCAATGTCTGCCGTGTTGGTTGTGGTGCAGGCGCCAATCACTCATGAAGGACTCCAGTGTATTGAGGGCACTTTTCGCTGCCTTCACACTGGCCTCTTGTGAAGCCACAATGTTCTCTAGCTCCTGCAGCCGTGCTTCGTAGGCGGCCTGGCTATAGCCGTGCTTGTCGGGGTTTGAGAGCACGACCTGTACTGAGTCGGGCGTCATTCCTCGGAGGTCTTGCGCTTCATCCAGCCGATGAATGGCGACGGGCCCCCCTTTCCAGGGCAGTGCCTCACTGATTTCGCTGACCTGAGCGAATGTCGCTTCATCGAGTGTGACTAGGCTCAGATACCGGCCCGGGTTTTGGTCAATCACCGCAGCGATGCGCTGCGCATCGTCGTTGAAGGCGGAAGCCAGGTAGTGAGGGAAGGCCCAAATCTTGTCTCGCGCAATGCCCGCCGCATAAAACGCCTTGAGCGCCTGATTAATTTGCTTGGTGACCAGTTCGTGGCCCGTGAGCTTTAACTCATTCAGTTCGTGCTGGGCTTCCAGCAGGCGCTGTTTCATCCCATTCAGCGTTTGCGTGTCTGCGTTCAACACCTCGCTGATCTGCGATCCGCACAGCGCGCTGTGCCAGTTGGTATCCTCAAGACCAAGGGCGCGCTGGGTCGGCGCGGGGAGCGCCTGATAGCCTTCGGCCAAAGCCCGTGCGCTGTCTACTGCCGCCAGGTGCTTTTGCTCTGCGTGGGTGAACGCCTGCTGGGCTTGGCTTTGTGCCACCGAGGCCTTTCCCACCACCTGCTGATGCGCTTCCAGCGCCTGCTCGGCCTTACCTGAGGCGATCTTGGCTTGAGCCTCGACCTGCTCTGAGTCACGCAAGACCGACCCCTGTCGGTGCTGGGCGGCCGCAGGGGTTTCCCCTGTCTGGATCAGCCCCTCTTCGCACAGCGCATCCCGCCGTGATTCGCCTTTGCGCTTGTCCTGCCGGCACTGGTTGCTCTCCGACTCCAGGCTGCCAAGCTTCTTCTGCAGCTTGCCACAGGACTGCTTGAGGGCGTCGCTTTCCTTGTAGAGCTGTGTCAGCGCCTCCGTGATCTCGACCTCCTGCTGGCGATGGTCGCTGATCGCCAGCTCCAGCACGCCCAGCGCCTCGCCAGCGGTGCGCTCGAAGATCACCTGCAGGGGTTTTTCTGTTTCGCTTTGGAAAACCTTCAGGTCCTCATCCGCCTGGAGGTACGCATCTTGAGCCTTCGCATAGGCTTTGTAGTCTATGGCGGTGCGTGTGATCTGCAACTGACGCTGACAGGTGTCGGCCTCGTCTTGGAGTGCGGCGACTTTGGCTTGCTGTTCGTTGAGCTGATGCAGCGCGAAATCGTGCTCAAGCAGGGCCTTGCGCTTGCCTTGCATGTCGCGGTGAGACGCTGTCTGGTCAATCTCTTTCTGCAGTCTTTCCACTTGTTCTCCGAGCCGGGCTTGCTCTGTCTGAGTGTCCTCAATAAAGGCCGTGAGATCACGCATCGTCTCGCGGAAGCCGTCATCCATCTGCCGTTGCTGCGTCTGGGCGCTTTCCAGCTGTCGGGCCGGCTCAATAAACGCCTGCCAGTTCGCCAGCACATCCCTCAGGAAGGATTCGTTACGGCGAATCGCTTCCAGCTCACCCTGGCGCTCGACCTCGTGCGCCACCAGTTCACGCAGCTGCTCTGTGGTGTTCTTGGACATGGTGCATTCGAAGAAGGCGCCGAGGAAATCTTGCTCAGTTTTGTAATCAATGAACTTGGTCAGTCCGCCCTCTTCGGAGTTGAAGGTGACCATCGTTTTGATGAGATCAATATTGATCCGCTGCTCCAGCAAAAACGCGCGCCATTCTTTGATCACCCGGGTTTTGCGCCAGTGCACACCGCCGTCGCCACCCGCCTTGAGATTGAGCCAGCCGTCAAAGCTGTGCAGGGTGTTGGCGTAGGGACGCAGCTCGGGATTGTGCTCGGCGCGCGAGTATGAGGGCACTTCGTCAAACGGGGTGTCCAGCAGGGAGTCGGGCGCGTCACAGATAAACAGAACGCGGTCTACATCATCTCCACGGCGCTGGTGGGCGTGTCCCAGCAGCAGGGTTTGGCCGGTTTCATTGACCATCTCCACCAGGATGACAGACAGCTCCTGATGGAAGTAATTGCGGTAGTGGTATTCACTCTGGCGACGATTGGCCAGGTACTGGGTGAAGTCGTTGACGGACGCCTCAAATACCGATAACAGCAATGCGATGTAGGTGGACTTGCCGCCTCCGTTCACCAGTTGCTGATAGGTGCTGGTCACGGCCTTCGCGTTCTTGGCGGGGGTGCTGCGTGCTGCGCCAGCAGGCTGATCGGCCGCCTGAGCCAGGCCAATGTAGTCCAGCGTGAGGTCTTTGTAGAAGGCCTCTTCGTGGCCCGCACCATCCATATAGACCCGTTTAATCAGCCACATGACTAGACCTCCAGCGAGTGTTGAGTGTTAGCGGTTTCGACGAGGTCGGGCGGCTGCTCCCCTGTCGCGGGATCTATATCCATCACAAAGCGCACTGTCTCTTCGATGCCGGTATGGCGCAGATAGTGTTTGAGCTTCTGGGTCGGGTACCAGTCGGATTCTCCCGACAGGCTGCTGTCCTCGGCCAGGAAGCCTTCTTCCTGCAGCAGCTGTATCCAGCGCATCGCCATTTCCGTTTGCGAGCGGATACTGGAGACGCGCCCCACCTTCTCGTCGTGGATGCGGGGGATGCGTTCTTCCTGCACAAACCGGGCAGCCAAGAGCAGGCCGTCCACCGCATCGTCGTCCTCAGCTTTGCGTTGAGCGATCACCTGGTCGGCAACGTCGTTGAGCTTGATCACCACCGAAGCGGCATTGGTGCCGCTGGTTTGACCGGACTCGACCCGAACCGCATCGGGATTGGGAAACATATCAGCCAGCAACGCGATCAGGGTTAATCCCGCGAAGAGGCGCTGTTCCTTGCGCTCTTTGCTCATTTGCTCGGCTACGGTTTCAGGCAGCAGGCGCTTATTCAGCCAGCCCAGGGTGGGGGCATAAGGGCCACGACCATCCGTAGTCAGCAATACCCCGTATGTCTCGTGGATGCCGAGGTAACGCAATTTCATGCCGGCCGCGACGCCACGGATAATTTCAGAGAACAGAACGTCGCCCTGGAGATCCAGTGCTCGCTGAATCGGCTCATCCCCCATCTTGTACCCCAATGAACTCATGATCGCCTGCGTGGCGATCTCGGCGTAGCGTTTAGCCTGTTGATGCATGTCGTACATAACTATTCCTCAAAGGGCAGTGCGGGGGCGGCTGTCAGTAGAATGATATTGTCAGCCCGCCAGAGCGCTGTTTCGATAGGGTCGTCGTCCACATCCACCTCGATGGTGGGGTCGCTGTTGGCCGCTAAGCTGCCGATGTGGAGCAAGCAGACCTGTTGCTCCAGTTCGGACAATTCGCCGTTCGCGTAGGCGTCAAACACATCAGCAAAACTGACGCGACCCCGATCCTTCAAACGGTCACTAACCCAGTCGCTGCAGTGCCTAACTACCGAATCTGGAATACCGCGCAGGGTGGCTTCAATGGCAACGGGCTGCTCGGTGGGGTCCTGGATCTCGCGCGGAAGCACTTGCTCGAACTGATCGAGATACAGGTTCAGCACTGCCTCAAGGTCGAGCAGGGTGTGTAGGTCGTCATCCTGGCTTCTGGGAGCCAGCAGGCGCGCGACCAGCTCATCCATTCCTTGTTCGGCGGTCGCTGGGGCATGGGCCAGTAAGGGCTTGAGTGCACCTTTTTCCAGAGTCTCCCGAAACAGGGTGTTGTCTCTGGGAATGATTAGCTTCAGGCGAGCCCGCTCAAAATCCTTGTTCACGTCGTGCAAGCGATCTTGATAGCTCAGCGTGAAGGCGCTGACCTCGGCAAAAATCTCCTGCGCCTTGCGCAGCTTGTGTAGCTTGTCGGAGTGCAATTCCGAGCGTCCATCAGCCAGCATTTCGGTAATGGTCGACAGGGTGTTCTGAATATGCTCCAGCACTTCCTGAGTCTTATCAAAGGAGTCGCTGAGTACGGGACGGATATCATGCGCATAGGATGTACTCAAATCACCCGACTGGGCGGCGCGTACTTTCATCCGCATCCCAATCAGGTATTGCTCCAACTGCCGCTGGGTTGACTGGATCTGCTGTACCGCCTTATCGATCTCGCCACGACGGATGGTTTTGAGCGTTCGCCAAGCCAGAATAGCAGCACGCTCTATCGGCGTTTCGTCCAGACGCAGAGTGTAGAACAACATTCCTTCATCGGTCAGTGACCAGAGAATGTCATCGGAGCTGATTACCTGATCGTGGCGTATCAGGCGAACCACCTGCTCATCTGAATGAACTCGCTCGATGAAGTCGTAGTATCGGAGACGGAAAGGGTCTTTGATCGCCGCAAAAACCCTGCCTGCCACCAGCTCGTAATCGGACGATCTCTGTTCTGGATACGCCTCCGCCAGATGCTCAATCAAGCAAAATTCCGCCTCTTTGCGGGTCATGCCCGGTTGGCGCTCACGGTCAGCGTAGTAAAGCATGGCGTCGAAGAGGTGCATGATGGCAGCGAGGGCATCAAAGTCGATTCCGTCGAACGGCTTACGCTGTAGGGCGCTATAGATTGAATCCAGCGTCCGCACGACTAGCAGCGCATGAGACTGAATGGTTAGCTCACGACGCGCCATGGATTCATTACGAGCCTGCTCCAGAAACTCTAGCGACATAATCTCCTCCAACTGAGAGGAATTACTATAGTGCAGGATGCTGGTTTATGCAAAGTAACTTTGCTATTTATTATAAAGTTACAATATTATTTGTCTTGTTTCCGGTCACCTTCTATACTTGGTCCGCACATCAGATTGAAACTGAATAGCCCGTATGCATTACTCAACGTTTCTCGATAAGCACAAAACATCTCTCAGTCACGCGCAGTGGTTGCGTTTACGCTATATCGAGCGTCAGTTGCTGTGGGAGCGAAAAGTCACTTCGCGCATGATTGCGGAAGAGTTTGGTGTCTCGCCGCAGCAGGCCCGTACCGATGTTCGAGCCTACCTGGAGTTAGCGCCAAGTAACGTTCTCGAGCAATGCGGTGGCCGCAAGGGGTATTTTCCCAGCGCTACGTTTTCACCTGTTTTACTGGGGGATAATGACTTGGTATGGCGTGCGTCGGCGGAGTTTCAACCACCGCAAGCGGCCCATGCGCAGGAAATTCCGATCATCCATCGCGCAGTACCTAGCCGCACGCTGGCGGTTTTTCTGTCTGCGATCGAACAGCAGGGCCAGGTACAAGCGACCTATGCGTCAATGGAAAACCCGGAAGGCACGTCTCGCACACTAACTCCCACGGTCATTATCACCGTCAATGGGCGTCAGCATGTGCGTGCCTATGACTGGGGTAGCTCGGCGTTTAAAGACTTTGTTTTGGCGCGATTCCTGGGCTTGCCGGAACTGATTGCCCCAGCAATAACCCCGGAGCATGAAGACACGGCGTGGGAGGTCGCGATCCCTGTGCGCTTTATTGTCAATCCGGCTTTAAGCAAGACGCAGCAGGGGGTGATTGAGCGGGACTATCTGCTCGATCCACGTGAGTTCAGCATTCGTGCGCCGATGATTTTTTATTTGTGTCCCGAGAACAACTTGCCTAAAACCGACGATGAGTATGCACAGGCTACTGATCCCGGCGGTCAAGGCCCCTTTGTCTACCCTGTTCTCGCTGTGCACGCCCAAACAGGTGAGCCCATTCACAAGTACCGCCATGCAGGCGAGCGATAGCCCTTCTGTTTGCTAATTTGTTGCCATGTGCTGTTACTGGGCGGGTGGTGACTTGAGTAGCCGTACTGGCGGCGTACAGAATTAAAAGCCCACCATGAAAGAATTCATGGTGGGCTTCATTATGGATCCTGGGGGCTAACACCTTGGCCGTGAGGCCCCGTTATTTTTACGTCGGTAACAGCCCGTCCGGAGTCTTAGCCCTGGATGGCGATGTTGAACCATCGGCCAGTTCGATCAACCCGCTTGTCTCGGATTTCGTCATCGCCGGACGAGTGCGGTTTGCGTGGAAGAACTTCGCAACAGACTGAACGTCGGTGGCGGTAAAGGTCTCCGGATCGCTCAGATTGTTTCGCTGCGAGTTTTCTGTCAACTGAGCGGCGATGGCTGAGTCCGCGACGCCCTTTTTTCGCGCAGATACGACGCGCGCAGCAGAATGCCCAGCACGGTCAATCTGATCGCTCGTCAACGTTTCCCAAATGTCGACGGCCTTATCAAGTTTCTTGCCCATGGACCGCCCCCTTATGCCGAATGGTCGAGTAAAGCCATCAGCTAGATGGCAGCATGGTGTCTGACACTACTGTAGCCTACGAGCCACTACGCTACCATGACAAAGTTTACCGCTACTGCACGATCCTGCTCGCTTTCTTGGGGCTCCTATATGGCTCCCTGGCCACAACGCTGCACTTCCTTCAAGCGGCCAGAGACAGAGCTAACCTCTTGCTCCGCATATGGTTTTAAGTCTCGTGTTTCTTTCACGAAAGGCTTGATGTCGGCCATTTTTTATGGCCGGGGGGGGATAGGGCAGATTGGCCAGCCACCATGCCCACCGCCGCGATACGGACCAGCATCTCTTGCCTGCCCCAGGGTGTCTGCTTATGCAGCAAAAAGCTAACCACTTTGGTCGCTAACGTTCCCGGCGGTGGGTGGCATCCGATAGAATGGGCGTTTTCCCATCAAGGGCAGTTGTCATGACCATTGGTGAGCTGATTCGCTTGATGAGCGACGGCGATTTTCATTCCGGTGAGCAGTTGGGCGAACAGCTTGGGGTGTCGCGCACGGCGATCTGGAAGCAGCTCAAGAAGCTCGAGGCGATGGGAATTCCACTGGAAGCCGTCAAGGGGCTCGGCTATCGATTGGCGGAGCCCATGGAGCTGCTGGAGGGTTCGACGATTGTCGCTCACCTGCCGAGCCATGGCCGGCGCCATCTCGCCCGCCTTTTCGTCAAAGAGAACCTGCCCTCGTCGAATCTTTTCCTTCGTGACCGTTTTACTCAGGGTGCGGGGCATGGCGAGGTGTGCCTGGCGGAGTCGCAGACGCAGGGGCGCGGTCGGCGTGGTCGCTCCTGGGTCAGCCCATGGGGAAGGGGGCTGCTGATGTCGCTGGGATGGCGTTTCGAGAGTGGGGCCAGCGTTCTAGAGGGTCTGAGCCTCGCGGTCGGTGTGGTGGTGGCCGAGGTGCTCGAGCGACATGGCTTGAAGGTAATGCTCAAGTGGCCCAACGACGTATTGCTCATGTGCGATGGGAAGCCACACAAGCTGGCGGGCATACTGCTTGAGGTAAGTGGCGACCTAGAAGGGCCATGCGAGGTGGTGATCGGCCTGGGGCTCAACGTGACGTTGCCGGCCGAGCGCAGTGGTATCGATCAGCCCGTGGCGGCGGTACATGACGTCGCTCCCCAACTTTCCCGCAATCAGTTGGCAGCTGAGTTGATCACGGGGCTTCTCGAGATGCTGGTTCGCTTTGAACAGCAGGGCTTTGCTGCCTGGCAGGAGGCCTGGAGTCAGCGTAATGCCCATGCTGGACAGGAGGTGGATGTGATACAGGGTGACCGACGTCGGGTCGCGAGAGTGGAGGGCATCGATGGGTCGGGAAATCTCATGGTGACGAGTGAAGGCAGAGTTGAGCGACTGGCAGGTGGCGAAATCAGTGTGCGTGGCCGCCAATGATTCTGGATCTCGACATCGGCAATACACTCTCCAAGTGGCGCCTCAAGGATAGCGACAGCAGTGAGATCCGCTCGCGTGGTGCGGTCTGGACGCGTGAAGAGTGGCGGCCGGGCTCGGATATCCCTGACCTGGACGTGGTCGAGGCAGTGCGTATCTCGAGTGTGGCGCGGCAGGCGGTTCTTCGAGAGACCGTGGCCCTGCTGCATCGCCGGGTAGGGGTGGTGCATGTCGCGCGCTCCGTGCCCGAGGCACTTGGGGTGATTAACGGCTATCGAGACCCGGCCAGGCTGGGGGTGGACCGCTGGATGGGGGCGCTGGCCAGCTACCAGCTGGTGGGCGGCTGCTGCAGCGTTGACTGTGGCAGCGCGATTACCATCGACTTCGTGTTACCGGGAGGGCGACACCTGGGAGGATATATCTTGCCAGGCTTGCGGCTAATGAAGGAGAGCCTGAAGCTTGGCACCCGCAATGTGGCAATTGACCCGGACAGTGAAGCCGATGAGTTACTTGCGCCAGGCAGGAATACCGTGGAGGCGGTCAACCATGGTATCTTCATGGCAGCGGTGAGCGCCGTAAACCGCATCTACAGCGAGGTGTGCGATCGTGAAGGGGTGGCATTGCCCTTGCTGCTGACGGGGGGCGATGCTCGCGTCGTCTCGCAGGGCCTGCGGGTTCCCCACGCCCTGTGGCCTGACATGGTGTATGGTGGCCTGGAAGCGTGCTTTCCGATGACAGTGGCCGAGAGGGCGGGCAAGATGTCGGGCGCACCGGAGGTGCCGGCACCGGTTGCCCTGGAAAAAATTCGCGCAAGCCTTGCATTATCCCTGCTGCTTTGACACAATTTCGCGCGTTCACAGTGACCAGCCAGCTGGTAGGTTGGAATTTTGCTTGCTAAGCAGTTGACAGCATTGTGAAAAGCGGTAGAATTAGCCGCGGCCTGGAGGGGTTCCCGAGTGGCCAAAGGGAGCAGACTGTAAATCTGCCGCGAAAGCTTCGAAGGTTCGAATCCTTCCCCCTCCACCAGTTTCGCCGAGACGCCTTGTCGTTCGTGATAGTGTGAGTTCGGCAGCGAAAGTGGATAGGCGGGTATAGTTCAATGGTAGAACCTCAGCCTTCCAAGCTGATGGTGCGGGTTCGATTCCCGCTACCCGCTCCAGTACTGATGTGTGGTATTGCGTAAGTTTGCTCATGTAGCTCAGGGGTAGAGCACACCCTTGGTAAGGGTGAGGTCGACGGTTCAATTCCGTCCATGAGCTCCATATTGTAGAGACGAGCATGGCTTGTCTTGTGCCGAAAACTCTGGCCTCATGGCCGGAGTTTTTCCGTTTCTGAATTAGAGAGCACTCCTTTACCGTAATTGTCTCTTTGCTTCGCGGGCTCGCCACGGCGAGCCCGCGAAGCCGGTAAATCAAGTAATCAATATCTCTAACGCCTCAATCAGGCTATCCATCTCGTCATCGGTACCGATGGAGATGCGCATGAAGTCACGCAGCATATCGGTATTGAAGTGACGTATCAGAATGGCGCGCTCGCGAAGGCCGAGAAAGAGCTGGCCGGCGTCATAGTCGGGATGACGAACCAATACGAAGTTGGCCTGGGACGGCAGTACCTCAAAGCCGAGTGCCTCCAGCCGACGGCGTGTGCGCTCGCGGGTAATGATGACTTTCTCCCGGGAGGCCTCGAAGTGGGCGCTGTCCTCGAGCGCGGCCACGCCCACGGCACTGGCCAGGCTGTCGATGGGATAGGAGTTGAAGGAGTTCTTGACCCGCTCGAGCCCCTCGATCAGTTCTCGTGAACCGATCGCGTAGCCCAGCCGGATCCCAGCCAGGCTGCGCGACTTCGAGAAGGTGCCGGTGACCAGCAGGTTAGGGTAGCGCTCGATCAATGGCACCGCACTCTCCCCTCCAAAATCCACGTAGGCTTCATCGACCAGCACCACGCACTCGGAAACGCGCTCGAGCATTGAGGCTATGGCTGTACGGCCGTGACCATGCCCGGTGGGGGCATTGGGATTGGCGAAGATCACACCACCGCTCTTGGGGTCGATATCATCCAACGGCACCTGCCACTCATCAAGCGGTAGGGTCCGGTAGTCGATGTCGTATAGACGGCAGTAGACCGGATAGAAGCTGTAGGTGATATCCGGCATCGAAAGTGGCCTCTCCTGACAGAAGAATGCCTGGAAGGCGAGGGCCAGCACCTCGTCCGAGCCGTTGCCCACGAATACCTGCTCAATCTCGACACCGTGCTCCCTGGCAAGGGCGCTGCGCAGTGCCATCGCTTCGGGGTCTGGGTAGAGTCGCAGATGATCGGTGGGGTAGTCGCGTAGTACCTGTCCTACGCCGGGCGCGGGTGGATAGGGGTTTTCATTGGTGTTCAGCTTGATCAGGCGCTCACGGGGCTGCTCTCCAGGGACATAGGGAGTCAGCTCGCGAACGGTGGGGCTCCAGAACTTGCTCATGGTCACTCGCATTGGTGGGCGGTTAGCACTTTGGTCATGTTGACCCGGCCCGGTGAGCCGCGCAAGCGAAGGCTGTGCTAGCCTGGCTGCCCATCAAGGGAGTAGGTCATGATTGCACAGATTCTCGCCACGCTCTTGCCAGTGTTTCTGATTGCTGGCTGCGGTGCCCTTTACGGCTACTTTCGTACTCCGGATATACGCGGTCTCAATACGCTCAATATGGAGTTGTTCGTCCCGTTGCTGGTGTTTTCGGTGCTTGCCGACCGTCAGGCTCCGCTCCAGGAGTATGCCGGGCTGGCGGTTGCCGCGGCCGTGGTGGTGCTGGGCTCGGGCGTCCTGCTGTGGCCCTTGGCGCGCTGGTGGCGACTGAATATCAAGACCTTCCTGCCGCCGATGATGTTCAATAACTCGGGCAATATCGGTATACCCTTGTTGGTGCTGGCCTTTGGCGAGACGGCACTGCCGGCGGCAGTGGTGCTGTTCATCGTCGAAATGATGCTGCACTTCACCGTGGGGCTTTACATGCTCAGCCCGGCAACACCGCTGTGGCGACTTCTGCGCATGCCAATCGTACTGGCGAGCATTGCCGGACTGAGCGTCAATCTGGGCGGTGTGCCGCTACCGGGATGGCTGATGGAAGCCATGCAGATGCTGGGGGGCGTCAGCATTCCGTTGCTGCTATTTGCATTGGGTGTGCGAATGTTGGATATCGACTTCAGTGACTGGCGGCTCGGTACGCTGGGGGCGGTGCTCTGCCCGCTGAGTGGATTGATACTGGCCGCGCCACTGATCTGGCTACTGGATCTGCAGGGGCTCCAGGCAATTTCACTGTGGGTCTTCGCGGCGTTGCCGCCCGCGGTACTCAACTACTTGGTGGCCGAGCAATATGGCCAGGAGCCGCACAAGGTGGCTTCGATAGTGCTGATCGGTAATCTTGGCAGCCTGATCGTGATGCCGTTGGTGCTTGGCCTGCTCTTCGTTTACGCATATTAGTGGTGTAGCAGCGGCTCCCGAGTGGAAGGAATTCGTGCGGTAGGGGTTGATTAGTGTACTAACGACCCTATCTCTAGTACACGTTCGATCAATGGAGAGAGAGATGAATTACCCTACCCTGCTTTCACCGCTGCGCATGGGGCAAGCGGAACTGCCCAATCGCGTGATCATGGCGCCACTGACCCGCTCACGTACCCCCGATGCCGTTCCCGGCGAGCTGCAGCAGGAGTACTACGCCCAGCGCGCCAGTGCCGGCATGATCATCAGCGAGGCGACCAATATCTCGCCCACGGCACGCGGCTACGTCTATACCCCCGGAATCTGGAGCGATGATCAGGTAGAAGGCTGGCGAGGCGTGATCGATGCCGTGCATCGCGAGGGGGGGCGTATCGCACTGCAGCTGTGGCATGTGGGGCGCATCTCCCATGAGATGGTGCAGCCTGAGGGGCAGGCGCCGGTCGCTCCCAGCGCGCTGCGTGCCGAAGGCGCCAATTGCTTCGTCGAGTTCGACGATGGCAGTGCCGGTCAGCACCCCACCAGTACGCCGCGAGCCCTTGAGACGGAGGAGATTCCCGGCATCATCGAGGACTACCGGCATGCGGCGCGCAATGCCAAACGAGCTGGTTTCGATATGGTCGAAGTACATGCGGCCAATGGCTACCTGCTGCAACAGTTCATGGCCACCGGTTCCAACCAGCGCAGCGACCGTTATGGTGGCAGCGTGGTCAATCGTGCCCGCTTGGTGCTCGAGGTGGTGGATGCCGTCAGCGAGGTGATGGGCGCCGATCGGGTGGGCATCCGTCTGTCCCCCTTTATCGAGATCTTCGGCTTGAGCGACGACGAGCCGCAGCAGATGATCGACTATCTTGCCGCACAATTGGCCGAGCGCAAGATCGCCTATCTGCACATCAATGAACCGGACTGGACCGGCGACGGGCCCAAGCTGCCGGAGGGGTTTCGCCGTTCGCTGCGTGACCAGTTCCCCGGCACATTGATCTACTGCGGCCACTATACCGCTGAGCGTGCCGAGCGCCTGATCAGCGAGGGACTGGCGGATGCCGTGGCGTTCGGGCGCCCCTATATCGCCAATCCGGACCTGGTCGAGCGCTTCGAGCGCGATGCCGAGTACAACGAGCCGGATCCGGCCACCTTCTACGGTGGCGGTGCCGAGGGTTATGTCGATTATCCGCGTCTCCAGGCCTAGCAGGAGCGCTGATTTTGCCTTCCTGGGCGCGCGGAACTGTCCGTGCGCCGCTCTTGTCGTTATGCTGTGAAGTAGATGTCGCGTTTTGCGACACTTGACCCATTGGTTAGGAGGACTCTCATGCAGATCAGGACATTGCTGGCCGGTTCCGCCATGCTCGCCATGCTGGCTGGCTGTGCCACTGGCCCGACGGAGCCCGGCGCGCCAGATGCCGCGATGGATGACGTAGCGACCTACCATGGCACGCTGCCATGCCGTAATTGCGCGGGTATCGATATCGAGGTTCAAATGATGGGCGATGAGTATGGCGACATCGACGAGCGCACCTTCACGCTCGAGGCCAGCTATCGTGAGCATCCTCAGAGCCCTCCGGATGAAAACTATACGGGTAATTGGGAAGTCCTGAGCGGCACCGCTTCCGATCCCTCAGCGACAGTCTACGAGCTGACGCCGGATGGCGAAGGACAGATCTACTACTTCCTGCGTGTCGATGACGCCACGCTCGAGCTGATCGACCCCCAGCGTCGCCAGTTCGAGAATAATGAAATGCTGCAGTTACAGCGTCAGTAATTCGTGCAACAGCCCTACCTGGCGGCCTACGGGCCGCCTTTGCATTTCTGGTCTGGTCCTGCCTTGCTCATCGTGAGAGTGCGGTAGAATGGCCATCATTTTCTAGAGAGCGGGCGACATGGCCAAAGCGAAGAGTGCCTTCGTCTGCACCGAGTGCGGTGCCGAATACAGCAAGTGGCAGGGGCAATGCGCGAGCTGCCGGGAATGGAACACGCTAAGCGAGATCCGTCTCGCTCCTCCACGCCCTGGTGCCGCGCCGGCGGCAACCGCCGGGCGTAGCGGCTATGCCGGGATCGTCTCGCGAGACGTCATCGATCTTTCTGCCGTGGACCTCTCCGAGGTGCCGCGTTTCTCCTCGACCTTCGGCGAGTTCGACCGTGTGCTGGGTGGGGGACTGGTGCCGGGATCGGCGGTACTGCTCGGCGGCAACCCCGGGGCGGGCAAGTCGACCCTGCTGCTGCAGACCGCCTGCAAGCTGGCGCAACACAAGCGTGTGCTCTACATCACCGGCGAGGAGTCGCTTTCCCAGGTGGCGATGCGCGCGCACCGCCTGCAACTGCCCGTTCAAGGGCTCAAGATGCTTGCTGAAACTAGCGTCGAGACGATCCTCGGCGTGGCCGAACGCGAGCGCCCCGAAGTGCTGATCATCGATTCGATCCAGACCATGCACCTCGAGGATATTGCTTCGGCGCCGGGAGGCGTGGCACAGGTGCGCGAGTCGGCGGCGGCGCTGACTCGCTTTGCCAAGCACTCCAATACGGTGCTGCTGCTGGTCGGGCATGTCACCAAGGATGGCTCCCTGGCCGGCCCCAAGGTGCTCGAGCACATGATCGACGCCTCGCTGCTTCTCGAGGGTAGCGCCGATACTCGCTTTCGCACCCTGCGCGGCCAGAAGAACCGCTTCGGCGCGGTCAATGAGCTTGGGGTCTTCGCCATGCTCGAGCATGGTCTAAAAGAGGTGAAGAACCCCAGTGCCATCTTCCTGTCACGCAGCGAGGAGCAGAGTGCCGGCAGCCTGGTGATGGTGGTATGGGAAGGCACGCGTCCGATCCTCGTCGAGGTGCAGGCGCTGGTGGACGAGTCGGCACTGGGCAATCCCCGGCGCGTGGCGGTGGGGCTCGACCCCAACCGCTTGGCCATGCTGCTCGCGGTACTGCACCGCCATGGCGGGTTGTTCACCGGCGATCAGGACGTCTTTCTCAACGTGGTGGGGGGCGTGAAGGTGCTCGAGACCAGCGCGGACCTGGCGGTGCTGCTGGCGGTCGTCTCCAGCCTGCAGAATCGGCCGCTGCCGCGGGAGCTGGTGGTGTTCGGCGAGGTTGGTCTCTCAGGTGAGATCCGCCCGGTGCCCAGTGGTCAGGAGCGCATCGTCGAGGCCGCCAAACATGGCTTTACCCGCGCCATCGTGCCCCGCGGCAATGCGCCCAAGAGCGCACCAGCGGGAATGGAGGTGATCGCCGTCGACAAGCTGGCTGAGGCGATCGAAGCCTTATAGCCTGTGATCAGAGTGCCTATACGGATAAACGCAAGGAGAGCCTAATGAGTACCATTCGCTTGACCCAATATAGTCATGGAGCCGGTTGCGGCTGCAAGATCGCCCCCGACGTGCTCGACGCTATTCTGGCCAAGGCAGGTCCTAGCTCGAATCTCGAGCGGCTGATCGTCGGTAACCAAGGGCGTGAGGATGCCGCCGTCTATGACCTGGGCGACGGCCGTGGAATGATCGCCACCACCGATTTCTTCATGCCGATCGTCGACGATCCCTTTGATTTTGGCCGTATCGCCGCGACCAATGCCATCAGCGATGTCTACGCCATGGGCGGCACACCGGTGATGGCACTGGGTATCCTCGGCTGGCCACTCGACAAGCTGAGTGCCGATATCGCCGGCGACGTGGTGGCCGGCGCTCAGGCGGTATGCCGTGAGCTGGGGCTGGCACTGGCCGGAGGCCACTCCATCGACTCCCAGGAGCCGATTTTCGGTCTTTCCGTCAATGGTCTGGTCGACCTCGAGCATCTCAAGCTCAACAAGGGGGCCAAGCCCGGCGATCTGCTCTACCTGACCAAGCCGCTTGGCGTCGGCATGCTCACCACCGCCGAGAAGAAAGGGCTACTGCAGGAGGGGCACCACGACCTGGCTCGCGAGACCATGCTCAAAGCCAATAGGATCGGTATCGACCTGGCGCGGGTCGAGGGCGTTCACGCGATGACCGATGTCACGGGATTTGGTCTGGCGGGGCACCTTGGAGAGATCTGCAGTGCCAGCGGCGTGGCGGCGCGCATCGACTTCCGACGCCTGCCGAGGCTTGCCGAGGCCGAGGCCTATCGCCGGCAGGGCGCAATACCCGGCGGCACGCTGCGCAACCGCCAGGCGCTGGGCGAGCGTCTGCCAGGCATGGATGAGCCGCACTGGCAGTGGTTGTGCGATCCGCAGACCTCGGGCGGCTTGCTGATCGCGGTCGATCCCGCCTGGTCCGATGATGTGGAGAGCATCGGGCGCACGCACAAGATCGCACTCGAGCCTTTCGGTGAGATTATCAAGGCGGAAGGTCCCGCCCTGATCGAGGTTCGTGGATGAGCCTACCGCTCGTCGAGCCGGAACTCGGCTTACTGCGTGAATCACGTCTGCTTATCGATGTACGTGCCCCGGTCGAGTTCGCGCAAGGGGCGCTGCCCGGGGCCATCAACCTCCCGCTGATGGATGACGAGGAGCGCCGACAGGTGGGACTGACGTATAAGCAGTCGGGCCAGCAGGCCGCCATCGCCTTGGGCGAGCGATTGGTGGCGGGACGGATCAAGCATGCACGCACCGATGCCTGGCGCCATGCCGTGAGCGAGAGCCCCGAGGCGATCCTCTACTGTTTTCGTGGTGGGCTGCGCTCACAGATCGCCCAGCAGTGGTTGGCCGAAAGTGGTGTGGAGCGACCGCGCATCCGTGGCGGCTGGAAGGCGATGCGCCATCAGCTGTGCTTGCGTGTCGACGCCGCTGCCGAGCGGCCGATGCTGGTGGTGGGAGGCTTGACCGGTTGTGCCAAGACGGCACTGATCCAGCGTCTCGACAATGGCCTCGATCTTGAGGCATGCGCACGTCACAAGGGGTCGGCCTTCGGCCGCCACCCGCTGCAGTCGCCATCGCAGATCGATTTCGAACATGCCATGGGCATGGGGCTGCTGGGCATCGATGGCCCCTGCGTGGTCGAGGACGAGTCGCGCCATATCGGCGCGGTCAATGTCCCCCTTGCCTTCTGGCGCACCATGGAGCAGGCCCCACGTCTACGTGTCGAGATGCCGCTGGATTGGCGCCTGGCCCAGATCCGTAAGGATTATATCGACGATCTGTGGGAGGTCTATCGCCGCCAATACGGGGAGTGGCTAGGCTGGTCATTGATGCGCAAGCAGCTCTCCTCGGCGCTGGCACGGCTCAGGAAGCGCCTTGGTCATGCACGCCTTCAGCGCCTTCAGCGCTTGCAGGCGCTGGCCTTCCGCGAGCATGCGCGGGGCGACCGCCAGGCCCATGAAGCCTGGCTTGCGCCGCTGCTCACGGAGTACTACGACCCGCTCTATCGCCATCAGCTCGAGAAGAGCGAACATGAGTTTCTCCACGTGGGCGACTGGGAGAGCTGTCTGGCGGCAGCGCGCGAGTGGTCAGAACGTCACGCTACCTAGCCAGCGCAGCAGGACCCGGTCGAGCAGCGAGGCGAGCTGGTCGAAGCGGCGTGGGCTCTCGAGGATCTGCTCGCGAGACTGGACATAGGCGGTACTTCCCGTAGCGTTTGGCGGGGTGTGATCGAGCAGGGCGGCCGCACTTTGCGCAGTCGCTTCCAAATGGCACTGCAGGGCGATCACGCGACCGGCGTCCCAGGAGAACCCTTGTAACGGGCTTGCCTCGCTGCCACCCAGCGGCAAGGCGCCGTCAGGTAGCCCGAAGATATCGTGATGCCACATGAAGGCATCGAACTGTTCGGGTAGATCGAAGGCGCTCTCCGGTGCCAGGTCGACACGATGCCAGCCGATCTCGGCATAGGTGCCTCGCGAGGTGATGGCGCCGAGGCCCTCGGCGATCAGTCGGGCGCCGAAGCCGAGGCCCAGCACCGGCTTGCCGCTCTTCAGCGCGCGGGCGATCAACTTGCGCTCGCGCTTGAGCCAAGGCGCATCGCGCTCGGTGAGATCCATCGGGGCATCGAGGATGATCAGGGCATCGCAATCCTCCAGCCGCGGCGGTAGCTCACCGGCATGCAGCCGACAGCCGTTGTAACTGTGGCCCATGCCGGTCAACCAGTCGGTGAGGCGGGCGGGGCCGATTCGATCGTCGTGTTGCAGGAAATAGATATGCATGATGATTCCATGGTGAACAGAGGCGCGGGACTCGTCCAGTGTCTTCCCGGTCAGGCAGGGCGATAACATGGCCAGGCCTGAACTGCTTGAGCAGATTTACACTATTGTGGCGCAGATTCCGCCCGGACGGGTGACCACTTACGGCCGTGTGGCGAAAATGACCGATGGTGCCACCCCACGCATGGTGGGTTCGGCGATGCGGCACCTGCCGCCGGGGCACGGGCTTCCCTGGCATCGGGTCATCAACGCCTCGCGGCGGGTCACCGAGCATGATGGGGCTGACCGCCAGCGTAGCAAGTTGCGCAATGAAGGTATCCTGTTCGACGCGCGTGGCCGTATCGAAGCCGATCATCTATGGCCATGATGCGCTTCATGTAATGCAAGGAGATTCAATGAGCCCCACTGCTGGAGGTTTCAATCAGCGCCTGCGCCAGCTCGACGAGCGCCAGGCGTTGGCATTCATGGCGGCCCTCTGCGAGCGACTGCTGCCCAATTACCGGCTCTATGCCGAGACTGCCGGGGTGGGTGATCCGGCAGGGCTGCGTGTGATTCTCGACCTGGTCTGGGAGCGGCTACTGGTCAAGGAGGCGAAGATCGACTTCGACCGCCAGGCCGAGAAACTCGCCGAGCTGGAGCCGCCGGCCGAGGATGACAGCTTCGGTGCGCGACGCGCTCTGGATGCGGTGGTGGCGCTCTCGTCGATACTCGACGTGTTGCGTGGCGGGTCGCCCGAGGCGGTCTTCGAGGTCAGTCTCGCCTCGCGTGGCGGGGTGAGGTCCTTCATCGAGCTCACCGAGGGCGAGGAGGACGATGTCCGCCTGGCCGCCCTGGTGCGCGAACACCCGTTGATGGCCGATGAGCGCGATTTCCAGGAGGCTGTGCTGGAGGCGGTGGAGAGCCCGCTTGATCGCGACGCGCTCAAGTCCCTGCGGCAGCTTGGGCGTAACGGCGGTATCAGCAATCTGGGCCTCTCTTGTGACTAGGCCCAGCCAGCCGTGCTAGAAGCGCACCCCGCCGAGCACCATCATTCCCGCCGTACCGAACACGATGAGATCCGCCTCGATGGGTCCCCAGCGCATCCCGACGCTGGGCAGTAGCGCGGGGGCGGTGCCGTAGCGGTTGAGCGGGATGTTGTCCCGGTATTCACCGCGGTAGCCATGCAGCAGGCCGCCGGTCAGCTTGCCGCGGATCTCGAAATTCTCCGAGGGTTGCCAGAAGGGGAATTCGCGGCCCACGTAGACGTAGAACGACTCCTGATCGTGCGAGTTGATGAAGCGAGCGCCACCGGCCAGCCAACGATCGGGAGTGTGCAGTTCGAGGCTGATCAGCTCCTGATCGTTGTTGTGGCTGGGATCGGGGCTGAAGTGACGGGTATAGAGGCTGGTCTGCACTAGTACATGATCGAGCTGATAATCGATATCCAGCTCAGGGAAGAAGGCATGGGCACTCGGTGCCTGAAGCCCGGCGATCAGGCCCAGGGCAACGATGGGGTAGCGCCAACGCGTGGCGAAAGGGTTCATGCAAGCTCCTTGAGCTAGAGGCGCATCTCGATGCCATGCTTCATCATGTGGCGCTTGGCATCGGGAATGCTGTATTCGCCGAAATGGAAGATACTGGCGGCGAGTACCGCATCGGCGCCCCCCTCGGTGACACCGGCGACCAAATGGTCGAGGTTGCCGACCCCACCAGAGGCGATTACCGGCACGCTCACCGCGTCGCTGATCGCACGCGTCACGCCCAGATCGAAGCCCGCCTTGGTGCCGTCGCGATCCATGCTGGTCAGCAGCAGCTCGCCTGCGCCCAGCTCGACCATCTTGCGTGCCCAATCCACGGCGTCGAGCCCGGTGGGCTTGCGTCCGCCATGGGTGAAGATCTCCCAACGAGATGGCTCGCCCTCCTGGGAGACCTGCTTGGCGTCGATGGCGACTACGATGCACTGGCTGCCGAAACGCTGGGTCGCCTCGAATACGAAATCGGGATTGACCACGGCGGCGGTGTTGATCGACACCTTGTCTGCGCCGGCGTTGAGCATGGTGCGAATATCCTCACAGGTGCGAATGCCGCCCCCCACGGTCAGTGGAATGAACACCTCACCGGCGATACGCTCGACCATCTCCACGGTGGTGCCGCGATTCTCGTGACTTGCCGTGATATCGAGGAAGGTGATCTCGTCGGCGCCCTGCTGGTTATAGCGCTTGGCGATCTCCACGGGATCGCCGGCGTCACGTATGCCGACGAAGTTGACCCCCTTGACGACGCGGCCGGCGTCAACATCGAGGCAGGGGATGATGCGCTTGGCCAATCCCATGTTTCAGCTCCCTGATTGCTGGCTTGAGGGGTTGTCCAGTGCGTCGCTCAGGCGCTGCGCCTCGGCGAGATCCAGGCTCCCTTCGTAGATGGCACGCCCGGTGATGGCGCCGAGAATGCCGTCGCCGGCGACCTTCGCCAGGCCGCGAATATCGTCGAGGTTGGTTACCCCTCCCGAGGCGATCACCGGCAGGCCGCTTTCACGGGCAAGTTCCGCCGTGGCCTCTATGTTGACCCCGGACATCATGCCGTCGCGGGAGATGTCGGTATAGACGATGCTCGATACGCCATCGTCGGCGAAGCGCTTGGCTAGATCGATGGCCTTGACGCTGGAGACCTCGGCCCAGCCGTCGGTGGCCACGAAGCCGTCCTGGGCATCGAGCCCGACGATGACATGACCCGGAAATGCCTTGCACATCGCGGTGACGAAGGCCGGATCCTTGACCGCCTGGGTGCCGATGATCACATACGACACGCCTGCGTCGAGATAGTGCTCGATGATCGCCGCGGAGCGAATGCCGCCACCGATCTGGATCGGAAGTGCGGGGTAGGCGCGGGCGATGGCGGTGACCGCCTCGCCATTGACCGGCTTGCCCTCGAAGGCGCCATTGAGATCGACCAGGTGCAACCGCCGGGCACCGGCCTCTACCCAGCGCGTGGCCATGGCCAGCGGATCGGCGCCATAAGTGGTCGAATCCTCCATGCGGCCTTGCTTGAGGCGGACGCACGAGCCGTCCTTGAGATCGATGGCGGGTATTACCAGCATGTCGTTTCCTCGCAGCGCCGAAGCGCGGTGGTGCCTTGTTCGGTCAGGGCGGTGGGCGTAGGCAATCGGTGATCAGGGATTCCAGTGCACGAAGTTTTCCAGCAGCTTGAGCCCTGCCTCGGCGCTCTTCTCGGGATGGAACTGGGTCGCGAATACCGGCCCCTTACCTACCGCGACGTGTGCGCGGGTGTCGCCATATTCGGTGACGCCGAAGATCGCCGAATCATCGGCGGCATCGACATAGTAGCTATGCACGAAATAGAAGCGCTCGCCATTTTCGATGCCGGACCAGAGCGGGTGTTCGTGATACTGCTCGATCCGATTCCAGCCCATGTGGGGCACCTTGAGGCGCTTGCCCTGGGCATCCTGCATGTCGCTGGCAAAACGGCGAACCCGGCCGGGCAGAAAGCCCAGACAGGCGATGCCGTCATTCTCTTCGCTGTCGTCGAGCAGCATCTGCTGGCCGACACAGATGCCCAGCAGTGGCTTGTCGGCACTGGCCAGCAACTCCAGCACCAGCCCCTTGAGCTCGCTGCGCTCGAGCTCGCCAATACAGTCACGGATGGCGCCCTGACCTGGCAGCACCAGTCGCGTGGCGCCACGAATACAGCGCGGATCACGCGTCACCACGACGTTCTCGTGAGTGACATGCTCGAGAGCCTTGGCGACGGAATGCAGGTTGCCCATTCCGTAATCGATGACGGCGATGGTCATGGTGCGCTCCTTGTGGCGGATTGAGCTGGCCGCGCCTGGTGCCGGCCATGGTTCCCGACGACGGCAAGCGCCGGCCTGGCGATTACAGTGAACCCTTGGTTGAGGGCATGCGGCCGATCATGCGCGGATCCTCGGCGACGGCCATGCGCAGCGCGCGACCGAAGGCCTTGAAGATCGTTTCGGCCTGATGGTGGGCATTGAAGCCCTTGATGTTGTCGATATGCAGCGTGACCTGGGCATGGTTGACGAAGCCCTGGAAGAACTCCCAGAACAGCTGGGTCTCCATGCGACCGATGGTGGCACGCGTGAATTCGACCTCCATGAACAGTCCTGCCCGGCCCGAGAAGTCGACCACCACGCGGGAGAGCGCCTCGTCGAGCGGCACGTAGGCGTGACCATAGCGGTAGATGCCACGCTTGTCGCCGATCGCCTTGGAGAAGGCCTGGCCGAGGGTGATGCCGAGATCCTCCACCGTGTGGTGGTCGTCGATATGCAAATCACCCTGGGCCGTGATATCCAGGTCGATCAGGCCATGACGTGCCACCTGATCGAGCATGTGATCGAGGAAAGGCACACCGCTTTCGCCGCTCAGATGCCCCTGGCCGTCGAGATTCACGCTCACCGTGATCTGGGTTTCCTTGGTGTCGCGTGAAACCGTGGCGCTACGCTCGGACATGACAGTGATTCTCCTGCTGACGAAAGACAACGGTCGGCCGCTAGGGTTCGCACTCTGGTACGGCTTGCGGGTCGAGCCCAGCATTATAGTGAATCGCCCCCCCCATCCGCTACAATGCTCGACGCTGACGGCCAACTGGCCGGATGGCACCTATTTCGAACTTGGCCCGCCGGGTTCACGGAGGAGATGCATGAGAGCGTTACTACGGACCCTGCTTGCCGTTATCGGAGTGCTGGGCCTGGTCGTCGTCGGGGCGGTGGTCTATGTCACCACCTTTTTCGATCCCAACGACCTCAAGCCGCGCTTGATCGAGGTCGTACGGCAGCAGACGGGGCTTGAACTGTCGCTGGAAGGCCCACTCTCGTGGTCATTCTACCCGCGTCTTGGGGTCAGCGTGGCCGACGCCGAGGCTTGGCTGCCCGACCAGACGATGGTGGAGGAGGAGCCATTCGTGGCCTTCCAGAAGGCCGAGGTCAGCCTGGCCTTTGCGCCGCTGCTGAGAGGGGAGATCGCCATCGATGGCCTGACCCTGGACGGCATGCGGCTCAACCTGGAGCGTGACGAGGAGGGGCGGGACAACTGGAGCGTGCTGCTCGAGCGGCTCAATGAGCGCAGCGAGGAGACCGCCGATGCACTCGCGCCCGCCTCGGCCGGGCCTGGTCTCAGAAGCGGCGATGCCGGCATGTCGGTGGCCCTGGATATCGCCAGTGTACAGGTGCGCGAGAGCCAGGTGCGCTTTCGCGACTGGCAGGAGGAGCTCCAGCTCCAGGTGGCTGCGCTGAACATCAGCGGAACCAACGTCAATCCGCAACGCGCCTTCCCCTTGCGGGCCTCGTTCCGGCTCTCCACCTACAATCAGATACCCTGGCAGGAGGATGACGAGGCGACGCCGGACATGGTCAGTAGCGTCACGCTGGAGAGCCGTGTGCGACTGGGACTGGAGGATGGTCGCTACGTTTTCGACAATCTGGTGGTGGACACCACCACCACCCTGACCGAGTACGAGGAGCGTCGCCAGCAAATCAACCTGCGGGCGCAACACGTGGTCGCCGAACCCGAGGTGGAGCGCTATCTGGTGGAGGGTGGCAGGCTCGAGTCGAGTCTCTCCCATCCGGCCCTGGGTGAGCGGGCGCTGGCCTTGTCCCTCGCCTTCATGGCCGATGCCGACCTAGCCGAGGAGCAGTTGCGTCTACGCAACCTGGAGCTGACCGGTCCCGATGGGCTTGCCCTCACCGGCAGCCTCTCGGCAAGCCAGCTGTTCTCGAATCTACAGTATGCAGGCCAGGTGAGCCTGGCGCCGCTGTCGCTGCGACCCTGGCTTGCGCGCTTCGATTTGCTGCCCAATACCGCAAGCGATGCTGCCTTCAGCGATGTGGCCCTGACAAGCCCGCTGCAGGGCAATCTCTCCCAGCTTGCACTCAGCAATCTGACGCTGGTACTCGATGACACCACTTTTACCGGCCCGCTGCGTGTCGGCTTGACGGGGGATGAGCTGAGTTTCAACCTGCAGGGCGATCACCTCGACCTCGATCGTTATTTACCCGTCGATCAGACATCGGCGGGAAGCGCCATGCTCAATCGGCTGGTCGGAATCGAGTCGGCCTACGCCGATGAAGAGGATGAGACATTCGCTCTCGATTGGCTGGCGCCACTCGAACTTGACGGCGAACTCTCCCTCGACCGGCTACAGCTCAACGGTCTCGATCTTCAGTCGGTCTATCTGGTGGCCCAGGGCAGCGAAGGCCACCATCGCCTCGAGACGTTCGAGGCGCGACTGTACGATGGCCGCCTGGCGCTCACCGGCGAGCTCAACCTGCGCGAGGAGCCGGCGCGTTGGGCGTTCGCGCCGCGCCTCGAACGGGTGCAGATCGTACCGTTCTATGAAGCGCTGGGCGATGGCGATCCCTCTCCATTGCGGGGGCGGCTCAATCTCGATGGCGAGCTTACCGCTCGGGGCGACAGTGTCGATCTGATGACTCGCACGCTCAACGGCCGTCTGGCGGCCAGGATCGACGATGGTGCGGTTCTCGATGTCAATGTCTCCCAGGAGCTGTGTAGTGCCGTCGCCCTGCTCGAAGGCGAGGAGACCAGTCGCGAATGGAGTGCCGATACGCGCTTCGATAGCGCCCAGGCCACCTTCTTGATCAATGATGGGGTGGCTCGCAACGACGATCTGGACATCAGCATTCCCGGTATCTCGCTGAGCGGTGAGGGCGAGGTGAATCTGGCCACCAGGCGCTTCGACTATGGAGCCGCGGCGCGTTTCGTCGATACCGCCGATGCCGCCTGCCGAGTCAACCCACGGCTGGAGAGAGTGCTGCTGCCGGTGCGCTGTGAGGGCTCACTGGAGGAGGAAAGCGGCGAATGGTGCCGTTTCGATCAGCAGGCCTTTCAACGCGCGATAGCCGAGCTGATTCGCGAAGAAGCCTCGCAACGAGCGGCGGGCGAAATTCAGGAACGACTGGGAGGGGCGCTGGAACAACTCGATGAACGTCTCGGTGAAGGGGCTTCTCGGGAACTTCGCGATACCTTGCGCGGTCTACTTAATTGAAAGCCAGTCCCTGCGCCGACGTCACCGTCGGCGCTTTTTTATGCCTGGCGCTTTACCCTAGCCTTCTTATCAAGCGTTTGGATCTATCCATGAGTGACCTAGCGATAGCGCTCCCCCCTGAAGAATTCCAGCGCCGTCTGATGGCCTGGTTCGACCAGCATGGCCGCAAGAGCCTGCCTTGGCAGCGCGACAAGACACCCTATCGAGTATGGGTCTCCGAGATCATGCTGCAGCAGACCCAGGTGGCCACGGTGATCCCCTATTACGAGCGCTTCATGGCGCGCTTCCCCGACGTCCACTCGTTGGCCTCGACCTCTCAGGACGAAGTGCTGCACCTGTGGACGGGATTGGGTTACTACGCGCGTGGGCGCAATCTTCACAAGGCGGCCAAAGTGGTGGTCGACGAGCATGCTGGCGAGTTCCCCGTGCATAGCGTCGAGGCGATGTCGACATTGCCCGGAATTGGTCGCTCCACCGCAGGCGCCATCATCAGTATCAGCACTGGGGCGCGGGCGGTCATTCTCGATGGCAACGTCAAGCGCGTGCTGGCCCGCCTGCATGCAGTGGAGGGCTGGCCGGGTCGGCCCACCGTGGAGGCCCGGCTGTGGCAGTTGGCCGAGCGCTACACGCCCGAGAAGCGCCTGGCCGACTACTCACAAGCGATGATGGATCTGGGGGCGACCCTGTGTCGGCGTGGCCAGCCGAGCTGCCTGCTGTGCCCCTTCGAGGACGCCTGCCTTGCCCATCGGCGTGGCGAGGAGAGACGCTTCCCGGAATCCAAACCGAAGAAGGCCCTCCCCGAGCGCAGCACCATCATGCTGATGCTGCATGATGCCCAAGGGCGGGTCATGCTGGAGCAGCGACCCGGCACCGGGATCTGGGGGGGGCTATGGTGCTTTCCCCAGTTCGATGACCCGGTGGCGCTTCAGGCCTGGCTCGACATTCAGGCCCCGCGAGCGGTGCTGGAACCGGCCTGGAACGCGCTTACCCACACCTTCAGTCATTTCCGGCTGTCGATCACCCCACAACCGGCATGCTGTACAGCGCCAAGCGCGGTGGGTGAGGGGGAGCGCCTCTGGTATAACCTGAACGAGCCTGTCAGCATCGGCCTGGCCGCGCCGGTCAAGGCGCTTTTGGCCAGCCTGGCGCGACACATCCCGGATACAGCACAACCGTTTCATGACCAGGAGAGAGCCCAATGAGCCAAACCGTATTCTGTCGCAAGTATCAGCAGGAACTTGAGGCATTGCCTTTTCCCCCGCTGCCGGGCAAGCGGGGCCAGGAGATACAGGCCACGGTCTCACGGCGTGCCTGGGAGGAGTGGCAGGCCCTCCAGACTCGTCTGATCAACGAGAAGCACCTCAACATGCTCGAGCCCTCCGCCCGTGAGTATCTGATGGAGCAGATGGAGCGCTTTTTCGATAATCGCGATACCGATCAGGCAGAGGGCTTCGTCCCACCAAGCCAGTGAAACCGCGATCTGATCGGGCTGACATCCTTTTGAATTAAAAAGGCTTGACGGAAAGAAAGCTTTCTAGTTAAATACGTCTCCGTTGGCAGCGGCCAGATAGCTCAGTTGGTAGAGCAGGGGATTGAAAATCCCCGTGTCGGCGGTTCGATTCCGTCTCTGGCCACCAATCTGCTGGGGTATCGCCAAGTGGTAAGGCACCGGTTTTTGGTATCGGCATTCCCAGGTTCGAATCCTGGTACCCCAGCCACGCCAACCTAATTTCAAAGCAAGAAGCATGTGTTGCACGATAGCGAGCGTCGCCCGCGCCGGCATAGCTCAGTTGGTAGAGCAACTGACTTGTAATCAGTAGGTCCCGGGTTCGACTCCTGGTGCCGGCACCAAAAAAACGCTTTCGTATCAAGCACATGAATTTTAAAAAACCGCCTGTCGAGGCGGTTTTTTGTTTGTCTGGAGCCATGCTGGCCATCCGCTCTGTTGCCCACCGCTACGCCTCAGCGTGGTGCGATTTTTGTCCTATATCTCTTACAAGATAGACAAATATAGGTTAATAAACTTGCCTTCATGCACTGCCATACTGTGTTCAGGCAAGGAAGCGATGCAGGGAAGCGGGACCAGGATGGTTCGAGACTCAAGGATGCACGAACAGGATGTTTGTGAAGAGCATGACAAGGAAGCGACGTTCAAGCCCGGCCTGTGAAGGTCGGGCTTTTTCTGATCTGACGGGAGCGGCTGGAGTCGAGGAGATCGGGCGTGCTGATGATGGTCATTGTTATGGTGGACTTTCCCCCGCTCATGGCTTACATTGCCTGTCGCTTATTTCTTACATTAAGCATATTGCATATTTAGTGCGTCTGGTTGCTCTGCGATGCATTTGCCTGTCCCTTTCGACACGAATGCGTTTTGCGCTGGCTACTCAAGGCCAGCGTTTTTTTTGGTCGTCCGCCTAGGTGATATTCTCTTCCCAAGCGCTGCCGTGTGGCATAAGTATTTTTTTGCTTAATTTTTTTATTGATAACCTGGGTTAATGATTGTCGAAAGCGAGAGTGGCATAGTGTATTCCATAGAGCGACGGATCGCTCTTCAGGGAGTGACGAGCAGGGACGCTCGACGGCTCAAGGATGCACGCACAGGATGTTCGTGGAGAGCATGACACGGAAGTATCGATCAAAGCCCGGCCTCGATTAGGCCGGGCTTTTTTTGCTCGTTGCTCGTTGCTCGTTTGCTCGCGTCTGCTCTGCCGACCGTGCAACGCCCGCTGACTTGTGCCGACCTGCACTCCCATCTACGCTTAAAAGGCTATCAGGAATTTTGGACCTCAAGGCCAAAGACAAGGAGAGTTACATGTTGAAGTTTCTTGCGAGCACTGCCGGAATCATTTTTCTCATCGGCCTATTGGTCGTCATCGGGTTTTTCATGCTGATTTTCTAGACTCTGATCGAATGGTGTCACGCCCATTAGCATGATTCTCCTGGAACGAAGCGTGGCATGAGGCGTATTGTCGCGTCTGGCATCTGGACTGTGTCCTCCGCTGCGGTAGACTGTAGCGTTATTCAGTCAGCGGCAGTGTCGTTGCCGCCTTTTTTTGCCAGGAGAACATCCCGCCATGCGCTTCGTTCCTCGTTTTACCGATGGTCAGGAATTTCCCCATGCGCTGGGCAAGATTGTTTGCGTCGGCCGGAATTACGCTGATCATGCCAGGGAACTGGATAATCCGGTGCCCAGCGAGCCACTGCTTTTCATCAAGCCCTCGACCTGTGCGGTTCCCCTTGACGAGCCCATCGACGCGCCTTTCTCTCGCGGCGATGTACATTACGAAACGGAACTTGCCCTGCTGATCGGCGAGACGCTCTCCCATGCCACTGCCTCGGAGGCCGAGCGGGCCGTAGTGGGTATTGGTGTGGCACTGGATCTTACCCTGCGCGATGTTCAGGCGCGTCTCAAGGAGCAGGGGCAGCCGTGGGAGATCGCCAAGGGTTTCGATGGCGCCTGCCCCCTGTCGCCTTTCCTGGCGATTCAGCGCGTGCCCAACTGGAGTGCGCTGGCGTTCAGCCTGGATATCGACGGCGAGCGCCGCCAGAGTGGCGAGGGCTCCGATATGATCTTCCCGGTGGCTACGCTGCTTGCCGAGATGAGCCGACACTTTACGCTGCTGCCGGGCGATGTGGTGCTGACAGGCACCCCTGCCGGAGTGGGCGAGCTGCCACGCGGTGCCGAGCTGCGCTTCAATCTGACCGGCGGTTTGGAAGTGGTGACCCGCGTCGTGGATTGATACCGCTACAGGGAACACGGTCCTCATGAAAAACGCCCCGTGGTGCTCACAAGGGGCGTTTTTCGTAACGGCACTCTGCGTGGTGGCTCACTCCAGGTAGGTATATCCTTCCAACCCCGCAGTGAGATACTCGAGGAAGCGCTCGCGCTCCTCTGCCTCAAGACCGCTGACGGCGAGCTGGTGTGCCAGACGCTCGCGTAGCACGTCGGCATCGAAGTTCACGTGATCGAGCACCTCGGCGACGGTATCGCCCTGAATGGCGTGTGATAGCATCCAGTTGCCCTCGGCGTCGAGGGCGGCATCCACCGAGTCGGTATCGCCGAACAGGTTATGCAAATCGCCGAGAATTTCCTGATAGGCGCCCACCAGGAACATACCGAGCAGCTTCTCTTCCCCTTCGTGCCACTCCGGCAGCGGTAGGGTGGATTCCACTCCCTGGCCATCGACATAACTGTCGATGCGTCCATCGCTGTCGCAGGTGATGTCCTGAATCACGCCGCGACGGCTGGGCGGACGGTCCAGGCCAGTCAGCGGTAGTACCGGGAAGATCTGTTGGATGCCCCATACATCGGGGACCGACTGGAACAGCGAGAAATTGACGAACAACTTGTCGGCGAGCTTCTCGGCGAGTTCGTCGCCGATCTCGCGATGGGCGCGGTTACGCCCGTCGAGGCGCGAGCGCACTCGGGCGCAGGCGGCGAAATAGACCGCCTCACCCTCGGCGCGGGCCTCGAGTCCGATCAATCCCAGCAGGAAGCGCTCCTGCAGCTCACCCATGGCTTGCACCAGGTCGTGATAGGCCTCGACCAAGCCGCGTGGTTCATGCATGCCGGTCAGGCGCGAATGCACCTCCCACAGCTCGTCGACCTGCGGGTCTCCATGCACTTGGCGCGATGGCAGCTGCTCGCCGATGCGCTCCTCACCGATCACGTTGGCGATCAGTACGGCATGATGCGCCGTCAGTGCCCGGCCCGATTCGCTGATCAAGTGCGGGTGCGGCAGTCCCTCGGCTTCGCAGGCCTGACGGAAAGCCCACACGACGTTGCTGGCGTACTCGCGCATCGAGTAGTTGATCGAGCAGTAGCTGCGCGAGCGGGTGCCTTCGTAGTCGACACCGAGGCCGCCGCCGACATCGACGGTGTCCACTGGTGCGCCCAGCTCACGCAGGCTCTGATAGAAGCGGGCGCATTCGCGCAGGCCGCGTTGGATGTCACGAATATTGGCGATCTGCGAGCCGAGGTGGAAGTGCACCAGTTGCAGGCTGGCAAGCGAGCCGGCTTCGCGCAGGCGTTCGACGACGCCGAGGAGCTGGCCGGCGGTAAGCCCGAACTTGGACTTCTCGCCGCCTGTGTTCTGCCACTTGCCCTTGCCTACCGATGAGAGTCGTGCACGCAGGCCGATGCGTGGCGTCACGTCGAGTTCGCGGGCCTCCTCAAGTATCAGCTCGAGCTCTGAGAATTTCTCGACTACCAGGTAGACGCGGTGACCGAGCTTTTCACCCATCAGCGCCAGGCGCACATACTCGCGGTCCTTGTAGCCATTGCAGACGATGACTGAGGGACCGTCGCCCGAGAGCGCAAGCACTGCTAGCAGTTCCGGCTTGCTGCCGGCCTCGAGGCCGACACGGTCACGGCCGCGCTCCTGGGTGGCGAGTATCTCCTCGACCACCCGGCGCTGCTGGTTGACCTTGATCGGATAGACCGCCGTGTAACCGCCGTCATAACGCTCTTCGGCCATGGCCGCATCGAAGGCGGCACACAGCTGCTCGACGCGGTCGTGCAGAATATCGGTGAAGCGCACCAGCAGGGGCAGGCGTAGCCCCGCCTCGCGCACCTGCTCGACCAGCTCGTCCAGCGGCAGGGCGGGGCCTTCGGCTTCGCTACCCAGCGGGCGCACCACGGTATGGCCACTGTCGTCGACATCGAAGTAACCACTGCCCCACTGGTCGATATTGTAGGTACGGCGGGCTAGCTGGGACGGGCTTAGCAGCCCGGCATCGTTGAGGCTCATGCAGGACTCCGGTCGGGGAGCGGGAGGGCGCCGCGGGAGAGGCGTTCGAGCAGTATGCGGCGAAACTGCTCCGGGTCATGGGGTGTCAGGTCGTGGGCTGGCGGGTCGACATACACCACCAGCAGACGCGATAGCCAGTAGCGCAGCGCAGTCATGCGCAGCATCATCGGCCAGGCTGCGCGCTCGGCATCGCTCAACTCACGGCGTGCCTGGTAGGCGCCGAGAATCACTGTATAGCGTTCGGCATCGAGACTGCCATCGGCTTGGGTCGCCCAGTCATTGATCACGATGGCCAGATCGAAGAGAAGATCGCCGGTGCAGCCGTTGTAGAAGTCGATGATGCCACCCAGCCGCTCGCCCTCGTACAGAGTATTGTCGCGAAACAGATCGCCGTGCAGGGCGCCCTGGGGCAGGTCCGGCGCACCGCCGAAGAACTCCTGATAGGCATCCACCTCGTCGCTCATCAACAGCTGATCCTCTGGCGAGAGATAGCCCAGCACGCGGTGATGCATGGCAACCAGCCAGTGCAGGTCGCGAGGATTGGGGCGATGCCCGTCGAAGTGGCGCGAGACGGCATGCATATGGCCAAGCGCGTAGCCCAGCGCACGGCACTGTTCGAGGTTCGGGGCCTTGGGATATTTGCCAGGCAGGCGCGGGAACAGCAGCGCCGGCTTGCCGGCCAGGCTCTGCAGCGCGATGCCTTGATGGTCATGCAGCGGGCCGGCAACCGGCAGCCGATGATCGGCAAGATAGTCGAGCAGATCGACGAAGAACGGCAGCTCGTCATGATCGCCCTGTTCGAACAGCGTCAATACCAGCGCGTGGCGGTCGGTCGTGACGAAGTAGGTGGTGTTTTCCGTGCCGCTGGGCACGCCTTCGAGCTGGGTCAACGTGCCGGCATCGAAGCGCATAAGAAATTCCGCGACCTGAGCCTCGCTCAGCGGAGTGAATACGGCCATGTGTCTCTCGCCCCGGGGTTACCAAGCGGCACATTGTACCGTCTTGTCGTCGCTATGCACGAAAACTGTGGTGCAAGCACCTCTGCCCGCGACTGTGCTAGCGCGGCGGGAGAACCCAGCCGGGCGCGCGGATATCGGTGCCGCTCTCGCGGGCGAAGTTGCCGTTGCCATCGTGATCCATCAGATGGTAGGCCTGGCCGCTGGCCGTGCGGATCTCGATGGCATAGAGGTGGCCATTGATGCGGTACTCGCGAATGGTATCCCCCCCCTCCTGACGCGTGGTGACGGTGGGGGCAGGAGCGGATTGCGCGACTACCGACGCGGCACCCAGCATCAGGCAGCTGCCCAAGAGCAGGGCGGTCAGAAACCGGGAAATATACATGATGACCTCCAGGAAATACGGCCAATAGCCAGGCACCGCTATGACAACGTCGGAGCACGAATGATTCACCATGAACGCTGAGCGGGGCAGCTGTCATCGTCAGCGCAAGATACGCCAGGAACGGGGCCTGTGAAAGAGGAGACCAGGCGTGGCGTGCAGGATGCCTGACGCACGGCGACGAGCTGCGTATCATGGGCCCAACGACACGCTCAACGGATATGTTCGCCATGGCTGCAACCCCCATCGTTCTCGTCGACGGATCCTCTTATCTCTATCGCGCCTTCCATGCGCTGCCGCCGCTGACCACTTCCCATGGGCAGCCTACCGGGGCGGTCAAGGGCGTACTCAACATGCTCAAGAGCCTGATTCGCCAATATCCGGATAGCCCCATGGCGGTGGTCTTCGATGCCAAGGGCAAGACCTTTCGCGACGATCTGTACGAGCAGTACAAGGCGCACCGGCCGCCGATGCCCGACGATCTGCGCAGCCAGGTCGAGTCGCTGCACGCCTGCGTGAAGGCGCTGGGTTTGCCGCTGCTGTGCATCGAGGGGGTCGAGGCCGATGACGTGATCGGCACCTTGGCGCGTCGGGCCACCGAGGCTGGCCGTGACGCGGTGATCTCCACCGGCGACAAGGACATGGCGCAGCTGGTCAATGGGCATATCACCCTGGTCAACACCATGAAGGGCGAGACGCTGGATGTGGCCGGAGTGGAGAGCAAGTTCGGCCTGCCGCCCGAGCTGATCATCGATTTCCTGGCGTTGATGGGCGACAAGGTCGACAACATTCCCGGCGTGCCGGGGGTCGGCGAGAAGACCGCGCTGGGTCTGCTGCAGGGCATGGGTGGTGGGCTCGATACCATTTACGCCGACCTCGAGCGGGTCAAGACGCTCGACTTCCGCGGCGCCAAGACGCTGGCCAAGAAGCTCGACGAGCATCGCGAGCAGGCGTTCCTCTCCTACCAGCTCGCGACCATCAAGACCGACTGCGAGCTGCCGGTGGGGCTTGACGATCTCGGCATCGCCCACCCCGATCGCGAGACGCTCAAGCGGCTATATACCGAGCTCGAGTTCAAGGCCTGGCTCTCTGAGCTACTGGCCGGCAAGGACGAGGGGGTGGATGATGTTCCCGGCGGGGTGGGCGTCAGTTCCGGTGCTGCGCCCAAAGGGGAGAGCGGCGACTCGACCAGTGCCAGCTTCGACTTCGACGCGCCGCCGGAGAGCGTGGCCGCGTGCAAGAATCACCTGCTCCTGACCCAGCAGGAGCTCGATGGCTGGCTGGCGCGGCTGGATGCCTGTGAGGCATTCTGCTTCGATCTCGAGACCAATAGCCTCAACTACATGGAGGCCGAGATCGTCGGCGTTGGCTTGGCATTGGAGCCCGGCGAGGCGGCCTACATTCCACTCGCCCACGACTATCTCGACGTGCCCGATCAGCTTGATCGCGATAGCGTACTGGCCACGCTCAAGCCGCTGTGGGAGGACCCCAAGCGCGGCAAGATCGGCCAGAATCTCAAGTACGACATCTCGGTGCTGTCCAACTACGGCATTCACGTCAAGGGCGCGCTCACCGACACCATGCTCGAATCCTACGTACTCAACTCCACCGCCACGCGCCACGACATGGATTCGCTGGCACTCAAGTACCTGGGCCACAAGACCGTCAGTTTCGAGGATATCGCTGGCAAGGGGACCAAGCAGCTTACCTTCAACCAGATCGATCTCGAGCAGGCGGTGCCCTACGCCTGCGAGGATGCCGACATCACCCTGCGGCTGCACTGTGCGCTGCGCCCGCGCATCGAGGCCGAAGGGCGCCTGGCCGAGGTGCTCGATACGCTGGAGCGGCCATTGATCCCGGTGCTGTCGCGCATGGAGCGCACCGGCGTGGCACTGGATGCCGAGCGTCTGCACACGCAAAGTCAGGAGCTTGCCGAGCGCATCCGCGAACTGGAGAGTCATGCTTTCGAACTCGCCGGACGCGAATTCAACCTCGGCTCGCCCAAGCAGCTCGGCCAGATCCTGTTCGAGGAGCAGAAGATCCCGGTAATCAAGAAAACTCCCAAGGGAGCCCCCTCCACCGCTGAGGCGGTGCTCGAGGAGCTGGCGCTAGACTACCCGCTGCCCAAGGTGATCATGGAACATCGTGGCCTGGCCAAGCTCAAGTCGACCTACACCGACAAGCTGCCACTGCTGATCAACAAGCGCAGCGGGCGGGTGCATACCAGCTACCATCAGGCAGTCACCGCCACCGGGCGGCTCTCGTCGTCCGACCCCAACCTGCAGAACATTCCCATCCGTACCGAGGAGGGCAGGAAGATTCGGCAGGCCTTCATCGCCCGCCCCGGGTATCGTATCGTCGCCGCCGACTACTCGCAGATCGAGCTGCGCATCATGGCGCATCTCTCCGAGGATGCGGGGCTGCTCTCGGCCTTCGCCGAGGATCGCGACATTCACACCGCTACTGCCGCCGAGGTGTTCGGCGTGGCGCTCGACAAGGTCAGCGGCGATCAGCGGCGCAGCGCCAAGGCAATCAACTTCGGGCTAATCTACGGCATGAGCGCCTGGGGGCTCTCCAAGCAGCTGCATATCGAGCGCGGCCAGGCGCAGACCTATATCGAGCGCTACTTCGACCGCTATCCCGGTGTGGCGCGCTACATGGACCGTATCCGGGCCCAGGCCGCCGAGGACGGCTTCGTCGAGACGGTGTTCGGTCGGCGCCTCTATCTGCCCGAGATTCGTGCCCAGAATCACGCTCGCCGCCAGGGGGCCGAGCGCACCGCGATCAATGCGCCGATGCAGGGCACCGCCGCAGATATCATCAAGCGGGCCATGATTGCCGTCGATGCCTGGTTGCAGGACGAGGCGTGCATGTTCGATGCCTGGATGGTGATGCAGGTCCACGACGAACTGGTCTTCGAAGTGAAAGAGGTCCAGGTCGAAGGTTTCATCGACGCGGTCAAGGGGTACATGCGCGACGCCGCCGAGCTCAAGGTGCCGCTGGTCGTCGAGGCGCAGAGCGGCGCCAACTGGGACGAGGCGCACTAGCGTGCCGGTTCTGCTGGTCTAACGCCACCGTCATGCGGTGGCGTTTCAATGAAGGATCAGTGCTTGAGCACCGTAGCGGTGCGCTGTGGCTCCAGGCACACCTGCTCTCCCACCTTCCATAGCAGATGGCTTGGGGTAATGGCGCAGAAGCGCTGGCCGCGCTGCTCAAGCAGATAGAAACAGTCGTGGCCGCGGAACTCTCGCTCCATGATGGTCGCTCCTTGACCGTCCGGAGCGGGGGAGAGTGCTAGATGCTCAGGGCGCAGCGAGACGCGTACCGGGCCTTGACTTGCCGGGGTGATCGCCACCGGGCCCAGCGCCGTGTGGGCGATCTCGCCATCGGCCTCGCCATCGAGCAGGTTGGTGTGACCGAGAAATTCAGCGACGAAGGCGCTCGCAGGATGTTGATAGACACGTTCGGGGCGGTCGATCTGGATCAACCGGCCGGCATGCATCACTCCCACCTTGTCAGCAAACGATAGCGCCTCGGCCTGGTCGTGGGTGACTAGGATCACCGAGGTACCCGCCGACTTGAATAGCCGGCGTACTTCCTTGCGCGTCGACTCGCGCAGCGCCGCATCCAGGTTGGAGAAGGGCTCGTCGAGCAGCACCAGTTGCGGCTCGGCGGCCAGTGTCCTGGCCAGGGCCACGCGCTGCTGTTGGCCACCGGAGAGTTCGTCCGGCATGCGCTCGGAGAGATCGGCAAGGCCCACCAGGTCGAGCCACTCCCGCGCCTTGGCCGGGCGCTTGTGACGCGGCAAATGGCGCATCGCAAAGGCGACGTTCTGGCCAAGGGTCATGTGCGGGAACAGCGCATAATCCTGGAATACGATGCCGATGCGTCGTTGCTGTGGTGGCTGGTCGAGAACGCTTGCGCCGCGCAGGATGATGTCGCCCTCATCGGGATGCTCGAAACCGGCGATCATGCGCAGCGTGGTGGTCTTGCCGCAGCCGCTGGGGCCAAGCAGGGCAAGTATCTCACCGTTGCCCAGGCTGAAGCCCACCCGCTCCACGGCGAACGCGTCCTGGGCACGGTAGCGCTTGCTCAGGTTGTCGATCGTCAACAGCGGATCGGTGGCGGGGCGTGATGAGCGCTCCTTCGTCACGTGGCGGTTGAGCGCGGTCATCGCTTGCCCTCCTTGGTCAATAGCATGGCGACGGAGAGGCTTGAGAACACTACGATGGCGGCGGCGAAGGGGGCCGCTTCAGCGAGCATGCCTTCCGAAGTTCGAGTGAATACGGTCACGGCGAGAGTGGTATAGCCGGTAGGGGCGAGCAGGAAGGTGATCGGCAACTCCTTCATGCACAGCACGAACACCAGCACCACCCCGGCCAGGATGCCGCGCCTCAGGCGCGGGAAGATCACCCGGAAGAAGGTGGCGATCGGCCCGTGGCCCAGCGAGTGCGACGCCTCCTCCATGCTCGGTCGGGTCTGAAGCAGAGCGTTGCGGATCGGGCCCAGGGCGAGCGCCAGCGAGGCCATCGCCCAAGTCACGATCAGCAAGGTGAGCGTCTGATAGAGAAACGGTGCGGTGCGCAGCGAGAAGAACACCATGGCCAGCGCCAGCGTTAGGGGTGGCAGCGCATAGCCGATATAGGCCGAACGCTCGATCAAGCTAGCGGCCCGGGAGGGGTAGCGCACCGTGAGATAGGCGATGGGCAACGCGAAGGCGGCGGCGAGCAGGGCGGCCGGCAGCGCGGCGCCAGCCGAGCGCAGGAAGGTGGCGGGCACCCGGGCGAAGAAGCTGATCTCCGGTGGCGAGAGCAACAACCAGTAGCCGAGAATCAGGGCGGGAAGACCGATCGAGGCGCCGAAGATCAACAGCAGGTAAGGGTAGGCGACCCAGCGCATCCGCCCCAGGCGCACCGGCTTGACGGGGCGCGCCACGCCGGTGCCCACCCGGGCTAGCTTGCGCTTGACGACCAGGCTATCGAGCATCACGAAGCTGGCGGCGAGCGCCAGCAGCATGATCGACAGCCAGGCCGCGTAGATGCGATCGAAGGCGCCGGAGTACTGGGTGTAGATCGCGTAGCTGAAGGCCTCGTAGCGCATCAGTGCCACGGCGCCGAAGTCGCCCAGCACGTAGAGCGTGATCACTAGCCAGCCGGCCATCAGCGAGGGGGCCAGATGGGGCAGGATTACGCGCAGAAAGACGTCGCGACTGCCATAGCCGAGGCTCTTGGCACTCTCCTCCAGATTGCCGTCCAGCCCGGCCAGGGTCGCGCGCAGATTGAGAAACAGATAGGGGAAGGTATAGAGCGACAGTGCCAGTGTAGCCCCGAAATACCCTTCGATACGCGGCAACTGCCAGCCGGTGAGCTGAGCGAGCACGCCGTAGTTGCCGCCCAGGCCGATCAGCGCGTAGGCCATTACGTAGCCGGGTACCGCCAGGGGAATCACGCCGAGAACGGTCAAGGCGCGTTTGAAGCGAATGTCGCTGCGTACCACCAGCCAGGCCAGCGGCAGCGCCATGAAGGTGGTGAGGATGACGACGCCCAGCGCCAGGGTGAGCGTATTGATCAACAGCGTCAGGTTGCGTGGGCGAAACACCAGGTGAGAGAGGGTGGCCATATCGGCCTCGGCAGCGCGCAGAGCCAGATAGAATAGAGGGACCAGCATGATGCCTGCGGCCAGCAGAGAGGGCAGCAGAATATGCAGCGGCACATGACGACCCATGCTGAACGCTCGGAATCGTCTGGGAGCGGTGCTGGCGAGCGGTGTCTGGTTCATCCTACCTCGAAACGTCTGCGGACAGCGCTAGCGGTGTTCTCGTCTACCGGTGCTCGCGTATCGGTATCTTCGTAAATGCGCATGGCCAAGGCGACGATGCCGCCTTGGCCATGACTATCCATGTACGCCTGTCGTGTAGGAGCGCTTAAAGCAATTCGGCATCACGTAACAGGTTTAGCGTCCCTTCGAGATCGTCCAGATCGTCCAGATCGATCTCGGGGCTGACGTCTAGCAGACGATCGAAATCCTCGAGTTCCGGGTTCTGGATGACGTCGCGAGTCACCGGATATTCATATACGTTGCCGGTGAAGTACTGCTGGGCGGCGGGCGAGAGCAGGAAGCGCACGAAGTCGATGGCGGCTTCCTTGTTGTCGCTGCTCTCGAGTACGCCAATGCCCGCGACATTTACCAGATTGCCGATGTCGCCTTCGCTGAAGAACGCCTGCTCGACCGGAAAATCACTGTCGTTGGCCAGGAACCGCGGCAAATAGTAATTGTTGACGAGGGCGAAGTCGATTTCCCCATCGGCGATACCCTGTACCTGGGTGGCGTTGTTGCGGAAGGTGACGGCGCCGTTGTCACGCATGCCCTCGAGCCACTCCAGGGTGCGCTCGTCGCCATGCTCCACACGCATGGCAGTCACGAAGGATTGGAAGGATCCATTGGTCGGTGCCCAGCCGACCCGGCCTTCATACTGCTCCTCGACCAGATCGAAGGCGCTGTCGGGAAGCGCCTCCTCGTCGACGCGTTCCGGCGAGTAGGCCACCACGCGCGCGCGCCCGCTGGCCGCTACCCAGTTACCGGTTTCGCTGGTGTAGATGGTCGGCAAGCCTTCATAGATGTCGCCGGGCAGCTCGGCCAGCAGGCCCGCCTTGCTGAGGGCGCCCATGGCACCGGCATCCTGCCCCCAGTAGAGATCGGCCGGCGAACGCTCCCCTTCCTCTTGCAGCAGCACCGCAAGCTGTGCCGTGTCGCCATAGCGCACGTTGACGCTGATACCCGTGTTTCTTTCGAACTGGGCGATGATCGGTTCCGCCATCGACTCGCCCCGCCCCGAATAGAGAGTCAGGTCGTTGGCGGAGGCCAGCGGGACGGCGAGCAGGGTGGCCAGGATCGTGGCGGTTGGCGTGAGGAGTTTAGCCATCTTGTGTATCCATTGAGTTGCTGAGTCGTCACCTGCCGGAGCGCCTAGCGTGGCGCGTCGTGCAAGTATGAGAAAGGTGTTCTCACCATAACAAAACCCGGCATGAATACAAATGATAATGATAACCAAAAAGTCGTCTTGCTGGAGACCTGCCGATACCGGCAAGAACTGCGCCGGCACAAGCACCGGCGCAGGAGGACAGGACGCGTGGCGTCTGGCTCATCGCTTGGGTCGAGCCACAGTTCAGTGGGCGGTCCAGCCGCCATCCACCATCAATGCGCTGCCCGTGACCAGTGCGGACGCGGGTGAGGCGAGAAACACCACTGGCCCCATCACATCCTCGATCTGGCCCAGCCGGCCCAGGGGAATCTTGGTCAGCACGTCATCGAGAAAGCCCGGCTGCTCGAAGAAGGGCTTGGTCATCGGCGTCTCGATGAAGGTCGGGCAAAGAGTGTTGACGCGAATGCCGCGAGGGCCAAGCTCCACCGCCATGGCGCGGGTCATGCCCTCCACGGCTGACTTGGAGGCGCAGTACAGGCTGCGATTGACCGCTCCTACATGGCCCATCTGCGAGGAGACGTTGATGACGCTGCCGCCGCTTGGCATATGTTCCGTCACCCATTGGGTGAGAAAGTAGGCGGCCCGCACATTGAGATCCATGACCGCCGCGTAATCCTCGTGAGTGACGTCGCCGATCGGCTTGGGGCGATTGGTGCCCGCATTGTTGACGAGAATATCGAAGCGGCGCCCCTTGAGGACCTGGCGTACGGCTTGATCATCGGTGACGTCCAGCGGCAGAGCTTCGGCGGCGAGGCCTGCTGCCTGCAGAGCCTCGACCAACCCCTCGAGCTCTGCCGGGCGACGGGCCATCAGAGTAACCCGAGCACCGGCCTGCGCCAGGGCACAGGCCACCGCCAGGCCGATGCCCTTGCTGGCGCCGGTGATCAGAGCGCTGCGCCCGTCCAGGCGCAGGCTCGGGGTTTGTGGCAGGGCAACCATGCTTACTGCGGCTCTACGGCAGAGGCATAAGGCACGTCACGCTTGCCGTAACGGCGCACCCGCTCGTTGGCCTGCTCGCCATGACCGGCAAAGCCCTCGAGGGCGCACAGGCGTGAGCAGTAGGCGCCAATCTCGGCGGATGCCTCATCGCTCAGCACGCGCTGATAGGTGCAGGTCTTGAGGAACTTGCCAACCCACAGGCCCCCGGTGTAGCGAGCCGCCTTCTTGGTCGGCAAGGTATGGTTGGTGCCGATCACCTTGTCGCCATAGGCCACGTTGGTGCGCGGCCCGAGGAACAGGGCGCCGTAGTTGGTCAAATTCTCGAGGTAGTAGTCGGGGTCCTCGGTCATGACCTGAACGTGCTCGTAGGCCATGTCGTCGGCGACCTGCAGCATCTCCTCATGACTGTCGCAGACGATGATCTCGCCGTAGCTCTCCCAGGCTTGGCGGGCGATCTCAGCGGTGGGCAGCTTCTGGAGCAGCTCCTCGATGGCCGCCATGGTCTTCTTGGCCAGCGTCTCGGAATTGGTGAGCAGGGCGGCCGGCGAGGTTGGCCCGTGCTCCGCCTGGCCCAGCAGGTCGGTGGCGCACAGCAGGCCGTCGACGGTCTCGTCGGCGATTACCAGGGTTTCGGTGGGGCCGGCGAACAGATCGATGCCCACGCGTCCGAACAGCTGACGTTTGGCTTCGGCGACGAAGGCATTGCCCGGACCGACCAGCATGTCCACCGGGTCGATGCTCTCGGTACCGATCGCCATGGAGCCTACGGCCTGCACGCCGCCGAGTACCAGGATCTCGTCGGCACCGGCCATGTGCATGGCGGCCACGATGGCCGGGTGTGGCTTACCCTTGTAAGGCGGAGCGGCGGCTACCACGCGCTTGACGCCGGCGACCTTGGCGGTCAGCACGCTCATATGCGCCGAGGCGACCATGGGGTAGGCGCCGCCGGGGATGTAGCAGCCCACGGCATTGATGGGAATGTGCTTGTGACCGAGGATGACGCCGGGGCTGTTCTCCACCTCGACAGGCTGCATGGAGGCGAGCTGGGCTTCGGCGAAGCGGCGGATCTGCGCCTGAGCGAAACGGATGTCTTCCAGATCCTGCTTGGACACTTCCGACATGGCTCGGTCGATCTCCTCCGGGGACAGGCGGAAGGCGGCGGGTGACCAGTCGTCGAACTTCTCGGAAAGCTCGCGCACGGCGGCATCGCCGCGCGATTCGATGTCGGTAAGCGTCTTCTCGACGGTTTCACGGACCTTGCGATCAGCTTCGGCGCGGACTTCGACGGAAGCCCCTGATTTGAGATGGCGCACCATGGTGTATGCTCCTTCCTTCGAAAAAGGGGTGAGATGAGGCGTCCAGCCTGGACACCAAGTGTTGGATAATCAGGCTAGACGCCTTTGCATACGAATGCAATGTGCTGGAAAATAGCTTGGAGTAGTTGCGCTATTAATGTAACTTTTTGAATATAAAATAAAAAAATGCAATGCTTAGAATGAGAAAGTGCAGACCTTAGACTAAGGTGTTAGCCACTGGTGGCCCTGCCGGCGCTGCGTTGACGCTAGGCGGTATGGCGCTGAGCTGCGGTACAATGCGGCGCATATCGCCGGCCGACCATGAGGAAACGATGAAGAAACGCCCCGTCACTTCCCGTGACGTAGCAGCGCTTGCCGGCGTGTCGCAGTCGGCGGTGAGCCGTTGCTTCTCTCCCAACGCCAGCATCTCCGACAGGACGCGTCAGAAGGTACTGGAGGCGGCGAAGACGTTGGGTTACCACCCCAATCGTATTGCTCGCTCGTTGATCACACGCTCGTCTCGCGTCATTGCCGTGGTGATGTCCCAGCTCGACAACCCCTTTTACTCATTGGCGATCGACCGTGCGTCTCGCTACTTTCAGCGTGAAGGCTTCCACCTGCTGCTGTTCATGGTCGGCGAGGATGGCGAGTCGGAGGGCGTCATGGCGGAAATCCTGCAAAGCCAGGCCGACGGCATCCTGATGCTCTCGGCGTCGCTCTCCTCCTCGCTTGCCCAAGAGTGCGCGGATCGCAACATTTCCGTGGTCGTCATCAACCGTACCGTTGACTTCGCTGGCGTCAGCCAGGTTTCCAGCGACAACTACGATGGCGGCTACTGGGTCGGCAGCTTTCTGGCGGCCGCCGGGCACGAGCGCATCGCGTTCATTGCGGGACTCTCCAGCTCCTCCACCAGCGAATATCGGCGCAAGGGTTTCATGGAGGGGTTGGCCGCCGCGGGCAAGTCGTGCTTCGCCATCGAGCGGGGAGATTATCAGTTCGATCTGGCCAGGGCGGCCACGCGCCGGCTGTTTTCCAAGCCGCCTTGGCCCGATGCCATCTTCGCTGCCAACGATTACATGGCGATTGCCGTCATCGAGACGCTACGCGACGAACTCGGTCTGGGCGTACCTCAAGACGTCTCGGTGGTCGGGTTCGACGATATGCCCATGTCCGCCTGGCCCAGCTACCGGTTGACCACAGTTCAGCAGCCACTGGAGCGCATGGTGACCGAGGCGGCCGAGTTGCTGCTCGAGCAGGTTCGCGAAGGTTCGGTCAGCGCCGTGCACAAGGTCATGCCGGTCGTGCCCATCCTCCGGGAGAGCGCCAGGCGTCCGTCGCTCATACTCAGCGACGGACACCTCTAGGAGGGCGTCAGGGCGCGATCAGCGCAGCATCACGCTCGGCAAACCGGTGATCAGCCAGGGGAAGAAGGCCATCAGCAGGCAAGCCAGTACGATCAGTGCACAGAACGGAATCACTGCCTTGTAGAGATCGACGATCTCCACGCCGGGTGGGGCCACCCCTTTCAGGTAGAACAGTGCATAGCCGAACGGCGGGGTCAGGAAGGAGGTCTGCAGCACCACCGCCACCATCACCACGAACCACAACACGTCGACCCCCATCTGGCTGACGATGGGCAGCATGATCGGGAAGCTCAGCAGCACGATGCCGGTCCAGTCAAGGAACATGCCCAGCACGAATACCAAAAACAGCATCAGGATCAGCGCACCGGTGGTGCCGCCAGGCATCGCCAGCACCAGCTCGCTGATGACGTTCATTCCGCCGCCCCGAGAGAAGACTCCGGTGAAGGCCGTGGCTCCCACCAACACCAGCATCACCATGGTAGTGGTCTTGCCCGATTCGATCAGCGTGCGGTAGCAAGTGCTGGCCTTGCGATCGCCGAAGATCAGGAATAGCACGAAGGCGATGAATACGCCGATGGCCGAGGCCTCGGTCGCCGTGGCGATACCGGTGAATAGTGCCCCAAGCACGCCAAGGATCAGCGACATGGGAGGGAGTACATACTTGCCCAGCATCACCAGCAGGGTGCCGGTGCTGGTCTCGGCGCGCTCCTCGGCGGGGACACGTGGCCCGTAAGAGGGCTTGAGGTAGCAGATTACCAGCACGTAAAGCGCATACATCGCGCCGAGCAGCAGACCCGGCACCAGGGCGCCGGCGAACAGCGCCCCCACCGAAACCGGTGAGTAGCTGGCCATCAGGATCAACATGATGCTGGGCGGAATCAGGATGCCCAGGCAGCCGCTGGCCATGATCACGCCGGTGCTGAGCTCCTTGTTGTAGCCATACTTGAGCATCGGCACCAGGGCGATCATGCCCATGACGGCAATCGAGGCGCCGACGATGCCGGTGGTGGCGGCCAGCAGTACCGAGACGATGACTACGGTCAGTGCCAGGCCACCACGCAGGTTGGCCAGCAGCAGGCGCATCGTCTCGAACATCTTCTCGGTGACGCCCGAGTCGTTGAGGAAGCGCGCCATCAGCACGAACAGAGGAATGGCCACCAGCACGTAGTTGTCCATGGCATTGCCATAGATATTGTTGATGATGGTACCCAGCACACGCTCGCCGGGGCCCAGGTAGGCACCGATCACCGCCACGCCACCAAGCACGAAAGCCAAGGGGTGGCCCATGAACAGGCCGACCAGCAGGCCGCCGAACATGACCAGGGTAAGCATTTCTGGACTCAGGTTCATGCCGCCTCCTCGCGCAGCTGCTGTATGGCACGGATGACGATGGCCATTGCCTGCAGCAAAATCAGCACTGCGGCCACCACGATCACCCCCTTGATCGGATAGACCGGGATCGACACCATGCCATAGGTGGTTTCGCCGCGGCTGAAGGAGCGCATGAAGAAGCTCCAGCCGAACGACAGCAGCATCCAGATGAAGGGGATGAAGAAGATCAGGTAGCCCAGTATCTCGATGGCCGCCTGCTTGCGCCGCGCCAGCAGGCGCTTGAGCACATCGACCTCGACGTGGGCGTGGTGACGCAGCCCGTAGGCGGCCATCAGCATGAAGTGAGCGCCGAACAGCATCTTGGTGATGTCGAAGGCCCAGTCGCTAGGGCGGCCCGTGAAGTAACGCAGCGCGATGTCGTAGAGCACCACCAGGGTGATGACGGCGATCAGCGGAGCGACGATGCGACCGAACCACTCGTTGAGGGTGTCGATCGCCTTGGCGATGGCGTGCATGATTGGTCTCTCCGAAACGTTCCCGATAGCGAAGCACACCGGGAGAGGGCGCCGCCCGGCATGCTTCACGACACGATGGCGGGGTCAGCCGACCCCGCCGCTGTCTATAGGCAGGCTTCGAGTTCCTCGATGTCGGGGAGGTTGTCCATGGTGCGGCTCATGTTGTAGGGCACCGAGATGTCCCGCCATTTCGCATAGTCATTCAGGTAGGTGACCATGGAGTGATAGACCTTGGCGTGCATGGGATGCTCGCAGGCCCCGCGCAGGATGACTTCATTGGTGATGTCCTGAATGCGCGCCAGGTCCTCCTCGGAGAACTGGTTGATCTCGACGCCGGCATCGATGAAGCGCTGAGTGGCATCGGTCGATTCGCGCTCGGACCAGGCCAGGGCCCAGGCCATGGTGGCGTCGGCGGCGATCTTAAGCTTCTCTTGGGTCTCCTCGGAGAGCGCGTCCCAGGCGTCGCGATTGATCATGACGCCGAACACACTGGCGGATTGGTGCCAGCCGGGCGTGGCCCAGTAGTCGGCGACCTCGGCGAAGCCGGCATTGTAGTCGACGCCTGGCGTGGCGAATTCGCCGGCATCGATGACGCCGCGCTCGATGGCCTGATAGACCTCGCCGCCGGCCAGGGTGACCTGGGAGCCGCCGAGCTGCTCAAGCACTCGGCCCTGGTCGCGGCCGGAGAGCCGCAGGCGCTTGCCGTCGAGATCCTCGATGCTCTGTATCGGCGTACGGCCCATGAAGCCCGACTCGTTGTTGAGCGCGGCGTAGGGCAGGTAGACCATGTCGTATTCGCCGTAGACCTCCTGATAGAGCTCGAAGCCGCCCCACTGCTGGATCCAGTTGATGTAATCGACGGCATTGAACAGGCTGGTGGTGGTGGCGAGTGGCGAGAAAGCAGGATTGAGACCGGCCCAGTAGCCGGGCCAGTCGCCGGCGGCTTCGATACTGCCGGTTTCGGTGGCATCGAACACCTCCGTGCCTGGCATCAAGGTGCCTCCGGCACGAAACTCGATCTGCAGCTCATCGCCGGCCAGCTTATTGACCAACTCGGCCCAATGGCGATCGATCTGAATCAAGTCGAGATTCTCGGGCCAGGTGGTGGTCATGGTCCACCGCTCCTGAGCCTGGGCGGTGGAGAGCGCGGTCAGCGCAATGCCGGCAGCCAGTCCGGTAAGGGCGTACTGGGTCAACTTTGTCATGGTGGTGCTCCCAACAGAGTTATTATGCTTGTGTCGTGAGAAACGGGCCTGGCAAGCAGTGGGGGACGATCATGGCGCGGCCAGTGCCCATGCACATTATCACGCGCTTGATAGAGGCTAGCAGAGATAAGCTTACGATAACGTTAACTGCAGATTTGACTGCGCTTGAGAGTCGTTCTTGTATGTCATGAGCGGTGGCTTGGAAGATTTGGGAAAACAAGGATTTATCGTAATCGTCCCCACGGCTTAGGGTGTGAAGGGCGTTAGCCTGCATCGTTGAAAATATGGCAGCAAATAGACTAAAGAAGGACTTCAGGAGCCTGAGATGCCCGATTCCCCTCCCTTGCTTATGGTGCAAGCATGCCCTGCATTCAAGTGCTGGATGTCGCGCTTGGCCGAGCGCCGCTGGCGAGGGCTGGTTTGGCTGCAGGGCGAGCCAGACGAAGCCCAGCACCAGGCGCTGGCGTTGTGGCGCGAAAGAGAATGGCGCATGCCATTGTGGGTGGGTGCAGCCGCCCCGGCACCACTAGAGAATGCTGCTTGGCTGCCTGCGGCCAAGGCGCGGACCCGGCTGGGCAGTGAGCATGAGCTGGTGGTCTTCGATGCCTGTTCGGAGGGTTCGGGATTCGATCCGGAAGCCTTTGGGGCGTTGACTGGCACGCTTATCGCCGGGGGGGTGCTGGTACTGATCACCCCCTGCGACTGGGGCTCGCGCCCCGATGCCGACTATGCCCGTCTCGCCGAGCATCCGCATCGCTGGGAAAGCCTGCCGGCGCGCTACCTCAAGCGCCTGGGGCGCACGCTCGACGAAGCGGATTGCGTGGTCCGCTGGACGGGGACGGGCGGGCTGACGCTACCCGAGCTGGCGCCGCTTGCTCACCCCGCGTCCGACGGTCACGACACGCTCGACCCCGACTGCGCCACGCCGGATCAGGCGCAAGCCGTCGCCCGGCTGCTACGCCTGAGGCGACGACGGCCTCTGGTTCTGACGGCAGACCGGGGGCGCGGCAAGAGTGCTGCGCTGGGTATCGCCTGTGCGCGCTGGCTGGCACAAGGGGAGCGCGAGGTGCTGGTGACCGCACCGCGCCCTTCGGCGGTCGAGACGCTATTCCAGCACCTGCAGGTTGGCTGTCCACAGGGGGAGCGGCACGGCAATCATTTCGTCTGGCAGGCGTCGGAGCGCGAGCAGCGCTACGTGCGCTTCATCGCCCCGGATGCTCTGGCTGATGACAGCGGCGAGGTATCAGGTGGCCTGGGCAGCCTGCTGCTCGTGGATGAGGCCGCGGCGATTCCCGCTGCGCTGCTGGGGCAGTGGCTTAAGCGATTTCCGCGCATCGCCTTTGCCACCACGGTTCATGGTTACGAAGGCTCGGGGCGCGGATTCGCGCTGCGCTTTCGCCACCATCTCGAGCGCCATGCGCCCGAGTGGCGGGAGTATCGGTTGGAGCAGCCGATTCGCTGGGCAGCGGACGATCCGCTGGAGCGCTTGACCACCCGGCTGTTGATGCTGGATGCCGAACCCAGGTTGCTTGATTCTGTGACACCTTACGAGCCCTGGCAGGTGGCGCGCTGGAAACGCTCGGAGCTGCTGGCCGACGAGCTTCGGCTAAAGGCGATCTTCGGGCTGCTGGTGCAGGCGCACTACCGTACCCAGCCCAGCGATCTTCGCCGCCTGCTCGATGGCCCTGGCATCACCATTTCCACGCTTGAGCGCGATACGCGGTCATGGGCCGTGTCGCTATGCGTGGAGGAGGGTGGTTTCAATGCCACGCTGGCCGAGCAGGTCGCGCTTGGCGAGCGTCGTCCGCGTGGCCATCTGCTGGCCCAGTCGCTGGCCGCCCATGCCGGCAGTCGTCGGGCGCTGATGGCGCGAATTAGGCGGGTGATGAGGATTGCCGTGCACGACGACATACGCCGTTGTGGCCTGGGTCGACAGTTGATCGAGGCTGAGCTGACCCGGGCTCGTCATGATGGTATCGACCTGCTCGGAGCGAGCTTCGGTGCCGAGCTCGGGTTGCTGGCCTTCTGGCGTCAGGCGGGTTTTCGCTTCGTGCGCCTGGGGCTGTCGCGCGAAGTCTCGAGCGGCGAACACGCCTTGATGGCGGTCCACCCTACCAGCGACGCGGGCAGCCAGTTGACTGACGATCTCGCCGAACGCTTTCAGGCACTGCTGCCAACGCTATTGACGTTCGAGCTTCGCCACCTCGACCCGTGGCTTGCGCTGGCCCTGCTCAGCGACGGCGAGACACCGGCTCTCGATACCGCCCAGCGCTGCGATGTTCTCGATGTGGCGCGCGGGCATCGGGAGCTTGCGCTGGCGCGTCCCGCCTTGCAGCGTCTGCTGTTGCGAGGGCTGACCAGTGGCGCGGCGCATGACGAGGATGGTTGGTTGATGGTGGCGCTACTGTTCCAGAATCGCGAGATGCGCTGGCTGGCGGAGAGGCTGGGTCTCACTGGACGGCGCGAGGTACAGCAGCGGTTGCGTGAGGCGGTGTCGCGCTGGTTGATCTGGTCGGAAGTGCAAGAGCCTCCGGCATGAAACGGTGATTCGCGTGAAGGTTGCCGTTTTCATCTTTCCCTTGGCCGGAGGGGCCGGTAAGGTTAGGCGGTTACCCTTCATGCAGAACCGCTATGAACGCTTATCTCGAACAACTCTCTCCGTCGCTGGTGTGGCGTCATTTTCGTACCCTCTGCGATACGCCGCGCCCCTCCGGGCATGAAGCCGCACTGGTGGCGCGCCTCGAGCAGTGGGCCGATGCCAAGGGGCTGCGCCACGACCGCGACGCCTTCGGCAATCTGCGTATCAGCAAGCCGGCTACCCCCGGACACGAGCACTCTCCCGGGGTGATTCTCCAGGGCCATCTGGACATGGTCGCCCAGGCCAATGCCGACCATCCTCACGACTTCACCCGCGACCCCATCGAGACCTACATCGCCGATGGCTGGCTGCATGCCAAGAACACTACACTTGGTGCCGACAACGGCCTGGGCGTGGCGGCGTCACTGGCGATCCTCGATGAGGATGACTTGGTGCATGGCCCGCTCGAGGCGCTCTTCACGCTCGAGGAGGAGACCTCGATGGGCGGTGCGCTGGGTCTCGCCGAGGAGTGGCTGGAGGGGCGAATCCTGCTCAATCTCGATTCCGAAGATCGCGGCCAGGTCTATATCGGCTGTGCCGGTGGCGCCGACGTGGTGGTCGAGGCGCAGCTCCCCACGAGTGCGCTGGGCGAGGATGAACAGACCTGGCAGCTTGCACTGACCGGGCTGGTCGGCGGTCACTCGGGGATCGATATCCACAAGGGGCGTGGCAACGCCAACCGGCTGCTGGTGCGCGCCTTGCGGGAGATGGAGAGCAGCGGTGCACGCCTGGCCGAATACCATGGCGGTACGCTGCGCAATGCCTTGCCCCGCGAAGCTTTTGCCACCCTGGTGGTTCCCAGCGACGAGGTCGAGGCGATCAAGGCACGCCTCGAGGCACTTGCCGAGGTACTGCGTGCCGAGCTCTCCGGGGTCGATGAAGGCGTGACGCTCTCGCTGAGCCGTCGTGAGAGCGAGGCTGCCGAGGCGCTCACGCTCACCGCGTCCCATCTGCTGGTCAATGCGCTGCATGCCGCGCCCTATGGTGTCGAGCGGATGAGCGTAGAAGTGCCAGGGGTGGTCGAGACCTCCAACAACCTAGGTGTGGTCACGCTTGAAGAAGGGCATTTTTATCTGTGTGCGCTGGTGCGCTCGCTTCGCGACAGCGCCCTTCATGACATGGCGGACCGCTTTACCGCGCTGTTCAACCTGATCGGCGCGAAGACCCGCGCCGAGAACGTCTACCCAGGCTGGACGCCGGATCCGGAGAGTTCACTGCTGGCGCGCTTCCGCCGGCTGCACCAGCAGCAGTTGGGCAGCGACCCCGAGGTCAAGGTCGTGCATGCCGGGCTCGAGTGCGGCATTCTCGGTGGCAAGTACCCGAGGCTCGAGATGATCTCCTTCGGGCCGCTGATTCGCGGTGCGCACTCCCCCGACGAGCGTGTCGAGCTGGCCTCCGTGGAGGAGTTCTGGACAGTGCTGAGAGCGTTGATCGAGGACTTGGCCAGCGGTCACGCGGCGTGATACCAGGAACAAGAGGCGTCGCGAGCGATAGGGCAAGCGGCAAGTGTAAAGCACGGTGATAATAAAGAAGCGCCCGCCAGTAACACTGGCGGGCGCTGTCGTTGTATGCGCAGAACGCAGGCCAGGCAAGCGGCAAGAGTGCCTTAGGCGTGCTGGCCGCGGTGCTTCCCTTCGCCGATTTCCTCGATCAGCTTGCTGCAGAAAGCCTCGAGATCCTTGGGCGTACGGCTGGTGACCAGTCCACTGTCGACCACCACCTCTTCATCGACCCAGTTGGCCCCGGCATTCTTGAGATCCTGGGCGATGGTGGGTACCGAGGTCAGCTTGCGCCCCTCGACCACGCCGGCATTGATCATGATCCATGGCGCGTGGCAGATGGCGCCAACCGGCTTGCCGGCCTCAAAGAAGTGACGGACGAAGGTGAGCGCTTGCTCATCGGCGCGCAGGTTGTCCGGGTTGAACAACCCGCCGGGTAGCACCAGTGCACGGTAGTCGGAGGCGTCGGCTTCATCGAGCGCCTTGTCCACCTCGTAGTTCTCTCCCCAATCGGTCTCGGCCCAGGCGCGAATGGCTCTCTTCTCGGGGGCGATCACCTCCACCGTAGCGCCTGCTTCCAGCAGTGCAGCCTTGGGTGAGGAGAGCTCCACCTCTTCAAAACCGTCGGTGGCGAGAATGGCGATGCGCATACCGTTGAGTTCGTTGCTCATGGCTACCTCCTTGCGGCGCATTGAGCGACACGCTATCGGACGTGTCGTGGATGACGATGCTTGATGCTAATGACAAGCAATCACGCTTGGTGACTGTAAGAATAGAAGAGGATGCCGCCACGACAAGCGCTTTCGGCTCAGCCAAGATAGGCGTTGAGCATCCACACGGTCTTTTCCTGCTCACGGATATAGTCGCCAGCCTGGGCGGCGGTGCCTTCATCGTCGGCATCGGAGGCCAGGGCAAGCACCTCACGCTGCAGCTCGATCAGGGTCTGATAGCCTTGCAGGATACCGCGTACACAGGTTTCTCCGTCGTGAACGTGCTTGTCTTCCTGAATCGAGGCGATCTTGACGTAGTCGCTGTAGGCGTGGACCGGCTCATGACCCAGCGTCAGGATACGCTCGGCGACTTCGTCGACCTTGGTCAGCAGGTCGGTATAGAGCTCTTCGAACTTGTCGTGCAGCTGAAAAAACTGGGTGCCTTTCACATTCCAGTGATAGCCACGCACGTTCATGTAAAAGATCTGATAGTTGGCCAGCAGGATATTGAGCTTCTCCGCCAGCTGCGTGGCGCTACTCTCATGCAGGCCAATCGAATTGGTCTCGGACATGGGTGTTCCTCCTTGATTCCAATGAATAAGCTTTCCTCAATGTAGGGCAAGACTCCATGAACCGTAAGTGAATCCTCGCCATCACTGCCATAGGGCTTGGCAATAAGCTTACCCATCATATGCAGACGAACCGGTAGCGTTTCAAGGGCGGGTGGCCGACAGCAGTCTGGCCAGACTTTCGGCTCGATCGCTCAGCAGCGTCGAGCAGCGCGCGAGCGCCTCGTCGAGAGACATCGGGCCGTCGGCCAGCGCGAAGGCGGCAGTGATACCCTCGGCGGCGCTGGCCTGCCAGTTGTCGCCGAGCTTGCCAGCCAGCGCCACGCAGGGCACCCCTCTGGCCTTGGCGGCACGCGATATGCCGATGGGGGTCTTGCCGGCCATGCTCTGGCCGTCCAACTGGCCCTCGCCGGTGATGACCAGGGCCGCCCCCTCAAGCAGCCCCTCGAAGCCGACCTGCTCCATTACCAGTTCGATGCCCGGACGCAGCGTGGCGCCCAGGAAGACCCGAGCAGCAAAGCCCATGCCACCTGCAGCGCCAGCGCCGGGAAGGTCGCGATCGTCGCGTCGCAGCGTATCGGCCACACGCCCGGCAAGATTGGCCAGGGCCTGGTCGAGTCGGGCTACCTCGTCATCCGTTGCTCCCTTCTGCGGGCCGAACACGGCGCTGGCGCCTTGCTCGCCAAGCAGCGGGTTGTCGACATCGACGGCGGCCTCGACCTTGAGCCCCGCGAGACGCGAATCGAGCCCGGAGAGGTCCAGCTGCGCCAGTCGCTCGAGAGCGGCACCGCCCGGCGGCAGCGTCTTGCCCTCGGCATCGAGCAGCCGGGCGCCAAGCGCGGTCAGCATGCCGGCACCCGCGTCATTGGTGGCGCTGCCGCCCAGGGTCAGCAGCAGGTGCTCGGCGCCGGCGTCCAGCGCCTCGCTGATCAGCTGGCCGACGCCATACGTGGTGCTGTGCAGTGCGCTGCGCTCATCACGAGCGATCTGCTGCAGACCGCTCGCTTCGGCCAGTTCGATGAAGGCGCGGCGCGTCTCGCCATGCCAGCCCCAATGCGCCATGATCGGGCGACCAAGGGCATCCTGAACGCGTGCCTGGCGGCGCTCGGCGCCGGTGGCTGCCAGCAGCGCAGCGAGGGTGCCTTCGCCACCATCGCCCATGGGACATTCGATGCACTCTGCATCGGGTAGTGCACGCCGGATGCCCTTCGCGATGGCGGCGGCGGCCTCGTGAGCCGGTAGGGCATCCTTGTAACTGTCAGGGGCGATCAGGATTTTCATGGGCGCTCTCTTGTCATGGCGATCGAATGGACGCGCTTTGAGCTTATCCTATGTTGCTGCAATGATGAAAAATCCATGGATATGGGTACCAGGACTGCCAGAAGTGATCCTGGCGCGTAAACTGAGAGGAGATCTACTGGGAGATTAGGCTAATGCGCTGCTGGCAACGAGTGTTAAGCGTGGCGGGGGCGGTAGTGCTGACGGGTTGCGCCACTAGCCCCACGAGCCTGCCAAGCCATGCCACGCCACCCGCGAGCGAGTGCCGCTGGGCGCTGTCCGACGAGGGTGGGGTCGCCCATGTCCGACGGGTGGTGGCGGCTCTCGAGGCGGAGGGGTATTCGATACGTCATACCGATACGACGCTGCGAGTGGTGAGTGCCGAGCGTAGCCGTATCCTGCCCGGGTATGGCGTCAACTTCTATGAGGCCTGGCCGCGTACCGGCGTATTCGGCAGCTATGGCATCGGCCGAGGCGGGCGCAGCAGTATCGGCTTCGGGACCTCGATCGGTGGCGGCAGCTATCGCTTCGCCCCGGATGCCACGCGCGTCGAGCAGCTCTCGGTCGTCGCCCCTGACGGCTGGGTTCAGGTCTCCGCCGATATCCGTATTCTCGACCCCGATGGGGTGGTGCGTGAGTCGCGCAGCGCCACCACCGCGTCGTTCTGCTCGGCACTGCGGCAACGTATCGAACAGCCCCGGGAGGCGACGTCATGGGACGAGTGACAGAGACGATCGCGATCGTCACGGTGGTGCTGACGCTGGCGGCCTGCGCCACCAGCCCGGCGAGGGTCGAGCCACGTGCCTTCACTCTGGCGGTAAGCACCGAACGGGCCCTGGCAGAGGCGGTGGAGATGCTGGCCGAACGTGGCTATGTGATCCGCTATGCCGATGCCGAGCTGGGCCGTGCAGAAGCGGATCTAGCGGCTTGGCCGGGTTATCGCCTGAATCTGCAGGTGGATGACACGCCCCAGGGGGCATATATCTCGTTCACCGGGCGACGTGGCAATCAGCCGCTTGAGCCGGTGAGCCTCGACCCGCTGTTGGTGGAACTTCAGGCCAGGCTGGGGCTCGGCCCCTAGTCGATCAGCGCTAGCGAGCCGTCGCGACATTGACAGCCATGGCCATGGACGGCATCTTCTCGGCGTCATCACCGCCATTCGCCCAGGAGGAGTGCATGCCTCAGCGCCATGCTTTGAGATCACTGTGGTCGACTGTCCTTATGGGCCTTGTCACGGCTCTGCTGCCTGCTCTCGTTCAGGCTCACCCCCATGGCTGGGTAGATCTGGGGGTGCGGGTCATCATCGATGAGCAGGGGCAGGTCGAGGCATTGCATCAGCGCTGGAGAATGGATCCTTTCTATAGTTTGGTGATTCTCGAAGAGCTGGGGAGTGCGCAGGGCAACGATAGCCTGGACGCACGGCTCGACCAGCTGGGCCTGGATATCCGCAACAATCTCGCCCCACAGCACTACTACACCGAGGTGACTCATGCAGGCGAGCGTCTCGCCCTGGGCGAGGTCAATGACTATACCGTCATGGAGCGTGACGGCCGCGTCGAGTTCATCTTCCTGCTGCCCCTGGCGCAGCCTGTCGCCCTGGGCGAGGAGGCGCTGCGCTATCAGATCTTCGATCCCAGCTACTATATCGAGCTGCTCCATGAGGAGGAGGGCGACACCCCCCGCGCGGATGCGCTGGTGGTGAGCGGCGATCACGACTGCACGACGCAGATCGTGCCCGCCGACCCCGATCCCGAGCTGGTCATGCAAGCCGCCATGCTCGATGTCACCGACCAGGCCGAGCCGGGGCTTGGCCGCTATTTCGCGGAAACCGGGGTGGTCAAATGCGGCAGCTAAGCACTCCTCGTCTGCTGTGGGGGCTCGCGATTCTCCTGGTGGCCGTTGCGGCAGTATGGCTGGCACAAGGAGGAGCGCAGAGTCTTAGCCTGCAGATCGTCGCCTGGCAGCGGGCGTTGCATCGCGCACTGACTCTCGCCATCACGGAGCTCTCCGGGACCCCTTCCACGGGAGCATGGATGACGCTGCTGGGAATCAGCTTCGGCTATGGTTTCTTCCACGCCGCCGGGCCCGGTCACGGCAAGGCGGTGCTTGCCACCTATCTGCTCTCCCAGGGCGGCGCCACACGCCGGGCGCTATTGCTCTCCTGTGCGGCTTCGCTGCTGCAGGCCCTGGTGGCCATCGGGCTTGTGGTCATTCTGGTGCACGGACTGGGCTGGATGACGCGCCAGGCCATGGGCTCGGTAGCCTGGGTCGAGCAGACCAGTTTCATCATGGTCACGTTGCTGGGGGTGTGGCTCTGCTGGCGTGCCCTGCTTCAGTTGCGGCGTGGCCACATGGCCGACCGGCATGCTCACCATGATCACCAACACGACCATCACCACGCTCATGATCATTGTGGCTGCGGCAGTGCCCATCATGTCGATCCCGCCCAGGCGGCGGATTGGCGCACGGCCTTGGCGACGGTGGTGGCGATCGGCATACGCCCCTGTAGCGGTGGGGTGCTGCTGATGGGGGCCGCCTCGCTGCTCGGTCTGTTCTGGGTCGGCGTGGCGGCGGTGCTGGTGATGGCGGCAGGCACTGCGCTTGCAGTATCGATGCTGGCACTTGCCAGCGTCATCGCGCGTGACTGGGCACAGCGGCGGCTGGCCGGCCGGCAAACAGGGCAGCGTGCTCAACGTCTCTTCGGCTGGGCGGCGCTTGGGGGAGGGATGGCGATCGTGATGCTGGGGCTATCGCTCTCGTTGGCCGGTGCGACCAACCCGACAGGCGTGCCGCTGCTTGGCGAGCCGCCAGGACAGCAAGCCGGCGACTCCGCACCGCGCAACACACCGTTTGGCTAGCGGCCTATCACTCCTTTCTCTCCCTCGATCACAGCCAACGCGAGGTCGCGCATGCTGGTCTGCTGTTGAAGGTCGTAAGGCTGCGCCTGACCGTGTCCCCATACCGGGGCAGGCCAGGCGTCGTCGTCATGCTTGCGTACGATCACATGCAGGTGCAACTGGGAGACCACGTTGCCTAGGGTGGCGAGATTGAGCTTGTCGCCCTGCAGTGCCTGCTTCATTCCTTGGCCCAATGCCGTCGCTTCGCGCCATAGCTGCGCCTGATCCTGCTCGCTGAGTTCGAACACCTCGCTCACGTCCGAGCGGCGCGGCACCAGCAGCAGCCAGGCGAAGCGGGCGTCATTCATCAGACGCACCTGACATAGCGGTAGTTCGGTTATCGGCAGACTGTCCGCTTCTAGGCGGGGGTCGAGTGTGAAATCGCTCATTGAGGCCTCTCGAGCATTGGCTTAGGGTTCGGTTGTAGCGCGACGGAGCGAGAGACGCCAGCGGAGAGCTTCACTAGATAACGATAGGAACGGCTGCATGACATTAGAGGAAGGGGTGGCGTTGGCGGTCATCGGCATGGTGGCTGGCTTCATCAATGTGCTCTCGGCGGGGGGGTCGATGCTGACCCTGCCGATGCTGATGTTTCTCGGTCTGTCGCCGCAGGAGGCCAATGGCACCAACCGTATCTCCATCGTGCTGCAGAGCGTGGCGGCGATAGGCAGTTTTCTGCGCGCCGGGGCGAGTCATATCGGCCTGAGCCTGCGTTTATCGGTGCCGGCCGTCATCGGCTCGTTGCTGGGTGCCTGGCTCGCCATGCAGGTCAGCGATGCGCTGTTCGAAGCGGTCCTGATTGCGGTGATGGCGGGGAGTGCCGTGGTGATGCTGCTGCCACAGCCACGTCTCGATACTCGCCCACTGACCCGCGAACGGCTGACTCCAAGCATCTATCTGGCAATGTTCATAATCGGTCTATATGGCGGATTCATCCAGGTCGGCGTGGGGGTGCTGTTCATCATTGTGCTCTATCGCATGCTCAGGATCGATCTTGCTCAGGTCAATGTCTTCAAGGTCTTCATCATTCTGATGTACATGCTCCCGGCACTGGGACTGTTCATCTTCTACGATCAGGTGCGCTGGGGTATCGGCATGGTGCTGGCGCTGGGCAGCATGGTGGGCGCCTGGCTGGGCGTGAAGGTCAACATGGGGCCGCGAGGCGCGTGGTGGATCAAGTGGCTTACGCTGATGATCATCGCCGCGATACTGCTGCGTCTGGTGCTCGGATAGCGCTCACGCCTCCTTGAAAGATAAAGTCCCCCAAGCGGCGCCACAATGCTAAATTGACGTGGTAGTAGGTAATTCAGGTTCTACCATTTGAGGATACTGTAATGAAGCGTTCCGTTGCGATGCTAATGCTTGTCCTGATCAGCCTGATATTATTGAGTGGCTGCAATACGATTCGGGGCGCGGGCGAAGACATCGAGCAGGGTGGCGAGGCGATTCAGCGCTCGGCCAGCTAGCGGGCAAAGGTCAGCACCGAGCGCCTTGTGCAGTAAGCGGCAAAGCCTGTTAGGCTAGAATATACATTGCTTCACTGAAGGAATGCATTGATCACTGACGTTAAGGAGGACGTACCATGAAAAAGATTATCGCACTGAGCTTCGCCCTACTGGTTACCGCAGGTGCACTGGCGGGTTGCAATACCATGGAAGGTGCTGGCCAGGATGTCGAGCGTGGCGGCGAAGCGGTGCAGGACGCTGCCAACTGAGCAGGGTGGATGTTCACTGCACGTTGAGAGCGGGCGAACCCATGGGGTTCGCCCGCTTGCTTGTGATCGGAAAGAGGCGTTGTGATACGTCATACCCACTACAGGAATCGTCATGTCGTTCATGAAACTTGCCCTGCCCCTCGGCGCTGCTCTCCTGCTTTCGGCCTGTGCCACCCCGCCCCAGCCGATCCAGCGGGACGAGGCGCCACTGCCGCCCACCGTGACACCGGCCAACCGCGACGATTGCGATGCACGCTCGTCCCAAGATCGTATCGGCCGTGCCTATGACGAGGCGCTGAGTGCCTCCATCCTTGCCGAGAGCGGCGCCGAGCGCCTGCGGGTGCTGCGTGCAGGCGACATGGCGACCATGGATCATCGTCCCGACCGTCTCAATATCCGCCTCGATGAGAATGACAGAATCGAGCAGATCGGTTGCGGCTGAGGATCACTCGTAGCGCTCCTTCCAGCGCTGCCGCTCCACCTGTCCCTTGATCACCTCGATCATGTCGATCATCACCTGCTCGGTGACCATGTCGCTGTGGTGGTCGACCTTGAGCCAGGCCTCGAAGCCACTGTCGGCGACACGCTCGACGAGCTGGCCGAACGCCGGCGACTTGAGCCCCTCGGCCGCCTCGTGGACTAGCCGGCAGGCGATATCGCTGAGCGAGGCGTCCAGTGCATTGGCCACCTGCCCTCCCATTGGCAGACGTCTCAGGCGCTTGATCTCAGGGCTCTCCGCCAGGGTCCGCCCGATCAGCGCGCTGACATAGCGCATCAGGTCGCTGCGGTTGCGCTGATAGGCGCTGCCTACCATGTCCTCCATACGCTGGCTGATCTCATGAATGAGTTGCTGTTTGCGCGGCATGATCACATTGTCGATCATCTTCTCGGTCAACGAGTCGCTGGCACGGATCTGGTCCTGTACGTTGTCGAGCAGGCGCAGCGCGATCCGGTCGGAGAGCTCCTCGAGCAGAATATCGTAGTACTTGGCATAGATCGCATAGAGCCGCCAGTTGTGAATATCGATCATGTTCAGACGCTGCAGGCGATGCAGCAATGAGATGATGCGCAGCACCCTGAGCAGGCGGAACCCGCCCACCGGAATGCAACCCAGCACGTCGTACCAGTGCACGAACGGGTAGAAGAACCAACGATGGTAGCGGCGCTCTAAGATCGCCACTGCCCAGCCAAGCAGCACGTCGAGCACGAACACGGCAACGAATGCCAGATCGATGGCGATGAAATTGGCGTGTATGTTGCGCTCGTAGAGGCCATGCAGTCCCGGCGCCACGGCCTCGAAGGCGCTATTCAGCGGCGAGATCAGAAACAGCGCATCGAACAGCAGCAGTGCCAGGTTGACGACCACTAGCACGATGACCAGCAGATCCCAGGCCATGTGGGCCTGCTCTGCTCGCCGGCTCAAGGGCCGAGGTGCCGGAGAGGAGGCGCCTCCGGACGGCTTGCGAGATTTCCTCGAAGAGACTCGTGTGGTCGGCGATGTCATGGCACCTCCTTGTGCTTGCGGGCAAAAACGGGCGCTGGTATCTCTCCTGCGGCATAGTCAATATGGCTTCACACCTAAGTGGAAAAGCTCCTGACATGATTCTCGTGGGCACGCAGCGCCTCCTCCTCGGCCTGCTTGCGCATCTTCTTGCGCAGTGCAGCCTTCTCGAAGCGCAGCCTTTGCAGCGGTGTCTCCAATGCCAAAGGCGGCACCCGGGTCGGCACGCCACTCTCGTCGACGGCCACCATCGAGAGATAGCAGCTATTGGTATGGCGAATCACCTTCTCGCGAATGTCCTCGGCCACCACCTTGACGCCGATCTCCATGGAGGAGCGGCCGACATGGTTGACCGAGGCGAGAAAGGTCACCAGCTCGCCGACGTGGATCGGCTGCTTGAACAGCACCTGATCCACCGACAGCGTCACTACATAGCTGCCCGAGTAGCGACTGGCGCAGGCGTAGGCGACCTCATCGAGCTTCTTGAGGATCGCGCCACCGTGGACCTTGCCGCTGAAATTGGCCATGTCCGGTGTCATCAGCACGGTCATCGACAATTCATGCTGGCGAGGAAGGTCATCAAAGGTCATGCTCTAGATCCATGGGTTGAATAGTCTGCATAGGTTTACCATGTTTTGACTATGCATGAACGCATGGCGTGGGCGTAGCAGGGAGGCCCATGTCACTGGAGTATGGCTCAAGCAAGGAGGCCAATGATGAAAACAGCATTCCGAGTCGGTGTCGATGTCGAGACAACCGCAAGCGAGAAGGTGGGGACCGTGGATGTGCTCGGCAACCACTATCTGCGCATTGTGGCGGAGGATGGATCGTTCCGCTGGATACCCTATGCGCGGCTGGAAACGGCCGACGATGATCGGCTGTGCTTGATCGACGACCCCGACGACAAGCTCGGCGCAGTACTTACCTCACCGCCGCTGGGCGAGGATGGCGCCAATATCGACCCCGATGCCGAGGTCGACGAAGCGAGCGCCGATTCGTTTCCGGCCAGCGATCCGCCCGCCTACACTCCCGACAAGCACTGAATGACCGGCGCCGCTTCATCGACACGGCCATGCAAGCGATTGCATGGCCGTGTCGTGAGTGGCGAGGCGTCGGCCTGGCTAGAAGTAGGTCAGGCCGATACTGATGATCACACCGGTCACGAACAGCTGGATCAGGCAGAAACCCATGATGTCCTTGGCCTTGAGTCCGGCAATCGCCAATACAGGAAGCGCCCAGAAGGGCTGTAGCAGGTTGGTCCAGGCATCGCCCCAGGCGACCGCCATGGCGACCCGCGCCACATCGGCACCCAGCGCTTCGGCAGCAGGCAGCATGACCGGCGCCTGAACGGCCCATTGGCCGCCCCCCGAGGGCACGAAGAGGTTGACGATACCGGCACTGATGAACGACCAGAAAGGCAGCGAGGTTTCGGTGGCCAGCGATACCAGGCTCTCCGACATCGTTTGGGCCAGCCCCGACTCCACCATCACCGCCATAATGCCGGCATAGAAGGGAAACTGGATGACGATACCCGCTCCTCCCTTGATCGCCTCATGCAGGCTGGTGAGCAGGCGACGCGGGGTGCGATGCAGCACGATGGCCAGGAACAGGAACAGGAAGTTGACGATGTTTAGGTTCAGGCCGCCACCGCGCAGCAGGAAGTGGTCGAGCAAAAACAAAAGCCCCGGAATGCCGACCAGCCAGGCCAGCACGTGACTGTTCTCCAGGCGGTCGGCAGGGCGCAGCAGGTCGATTGCGACCTCGGGTGGGTCCTCCAGCAGCTTGGGGTCGACATAGACGCTGTCCTTCTCGTCGGGCAGCATCATGCGGTTGACCATCGGAATGGCAATGAACAGGCAGACCACGATTGCCAGATTGAAGAAGGCGAATATCGTGCTGCCGGTGCCGATCACCCCGATACGATCGGCAGTGAAATGGCCATCGGTGGCGATCGTCAGTGGGATCGAGCCGGCAAGCCCACCATGCCAGACCACGAAGCCGGTATAGGCGCTGGCAATCAGCAGCCGGTAGTCGACGCGGATCAGGCGCGCCAGCTCCTTGGCGAACAGCGCACCGACCACCAGACCGAAGCCCCAGTTGATCCAGCTGGCGGCAAGCGAGACCAGCGTCACCAGGATGATGGCGCTGCCGGGATCCTTGGCAAGCCCGGCGAGGCGCTGCAGCAGGCGCTTGACCGGTAGCGAGCTTGCCAGCATGAAGCCGGTGACCAGCACCAGCAGCATCTGCATCGAGAACGACAGCAGCCCCCAGAACCCGTCGCCCCAGAAACGCATGACCGCCAAGGGGGACTGGCGCTCAACGCCGATTGCTGCCGCGCCGGCCACCAGCGTCAGCAGCAGCACGAAGATGAAAGGATCGGGCAAGTAACGCTCGACCAGCCTGACGGCGGGGCGCGACAGGAACTTGAGCATGATGGTTTCGCTTTTTGTTGGTGAGGTTTCGGTAACGTACCTGAAAGTTAACGCAAAGTATTATCGACCTTGGTCGGCTCGCGCCAGCGGGTTTGTCGATAGTGCAGATAGTAGGCGCCGAGTACCGCCGAGCGCACCACGGCGAAGGCGGTCAAGGCCAGCCACAGGCCATGGTTGCCAAGCCCCTGGGTCAGCCACCACAGCGGCAGGTAGGCCGCCAGACCGATGAAGATGCTATTGCGCATCTCGCGGGTGGCGGTCGTGCCAATGAATACACCATCCAGCAGATAACTCCATACCGCGATCAGCGGCATCGCCGCCATCCAGGGCAGATACTCGGCGGCGGTGGCACGCACTTCGGGTAGCCCGGTCAGCAGTGCGATCAGTGCCTGGCCGCCCAGCGCAAAGGCCAGACTTGCGATGGCGGCGGTAATCAGCGAGAAGCGTGCCGAGGCGCGCACGGCCTGGCCGAATTCATCCCACTGCCGTCGCCCCACGGCCCGCCCCGTCAATGCCTCGGCGGCGTGGGCGAAGCCATCCAGGGCGTAGGAGGTGAGCATGATGAACTGCAGCAATACGGCGTTGGCGGCGAGTACCGTATCGCCCTGGCTGGCACCCTGGGCGGTGAAGAACGCCATGGCGAAGAGCAACCCCAAGGTGCGCACGAAGAGATGGGCGTTGACCTGGAAGAGCTCGGCATAGGCCGAGAGCCTGAGCAGTCGCTCGCGCAGGAAGCGACCCTCGAGCAGGCGCAGCTGGCGCAGCACCAGCCAGCCACCGAAGGCCAGCGCCGTATAATCGGCGATCACCGTGGCCCAGGCCACACCATCGCTGGTCATGCCCATACCGACCACGAAGAGCAGGTCGAGCAGAATGTTGACGCTGTTGGTCAGCACCAGGATGGCCAGCGTGACTCGAGAGTTCTGCTGCCCGAGGAACCAGCCGAGTATCGCGTAATTGGCCAGCACCGCTGGGGCCGAGAGGATGCGGATCGAGGCGTATTCGCGGGCAAGTTCGGTCGCCGCTGCGCTGCCGTCGAGCAGCCACAGGCCAAGCTCGATCAGCGGGGTGGCGAGTACGATCAGCGCCACGCCGATGGCGCCGGCCATCATCAGCGACTGGCCGAGCAGGTTGCGCACCTCGCTGTCGTTCTCGCGGCCCGCCGCCTGGGAGGTCAGCCCAGTGGTGCCCATGCGCAGAAAGCCGAACCCCCAGTAGAGAAAGCTGAACAGGGTGGCGCCCAGCGTCACGCCGGCCAGATAGCGCGAGTCCGGCAGATGGCCGACCACTGCGGTATCCACTAGCCCAAGCAGCGGCACGGTGATGTTCGACAGGATGATCGGCCAGGCCAGTAGCCAGATGCGGTGCCCGGGGGCGCGTAGGGCCACGGTCAGGCGGCGGTGATGAGGTGATATTTCTTCATCAGCTCGTCGTGGCTTTCGCTACGGGCCGGGTCGAGGGGAATGCAGTCGACGGGGCATACCTGCTGGCACTGCGGCTCGTCATAATGGCCGACGCACTCGGTGCACAGGTTGGGGTCGATCACATAGATCTCCTCGCCTGGCGAGATGGCGCCGTTGGGGCATTCGGGTTCGCAGACGTCGCAGTTGATGCACTCGTCGGTGATCATCAGTGCCATGGGGCTACCTCAATAATGTCCTGGGCAATGCATAACGGATAAGACCTAGCGCAATGCTCAGGTATTGTAATGCCTATCGAGCGCTTCGACGACCTTGGGGTGCACGTGGCGGGAGACATCGCCGCCCAGCCGGGCGATCTCGCGCACGATGGTCGAGGAGATATAGGAGTTCTCGACGGCGGGGGTCAGGAACACACTCTCCACATGCGGAGCTTGGGCGCGATTCATGTTGGCCAGCTGCAGCTCGTACTCGAAGTCCGAGACCGCGCGCAGCCCGCGCAGGATGATCCTTGCCCCCTGCTGCTCGAGAAGGTCGGTGAGCAGACACGAGAAGCCGGTGACCTCGACGTTGTCGAGCGGGGCGGTGACTTCGCGCGCCAGCGCCACGCGAAGGTCGAGATCGAGCTTCGGCTGCTTGCCGGGGCTGGCCGCGACCGCGATCACCACCTTGTCGAACATGCGAGCGGCACGCTCGATGAGATCGTAGTGGCCATTGGTGATGGGATCGAAGGTTCCAGGATAGACCACGATGTTCATGAGCAGCACCCGTGCCGGTGGGAGGCGTTGATCGACAGGCGACTAGGGTAACCAAAGGCCCGCTAGGCGACAATCACCGTGCCGGCTTCTTCACTCATCGAGACGGCCAAACGGGTTGTGCGGCGCCAGCGAGACCGGCTGGGCATAGCCCGGAATCACGATACGCTCGGCACTGATATCAAGCTCTTCTCCCTCGAGCACACCTTCGCCGAAACGGTAGAGCGCCCGGAAGTGACCATGGTCGGCTCGGGCTTCATGCGCTTTGCTGATGGCGAGCGTGGCATTGCGGCGCTCCTTCCAGGCATCGATGGCTGTCTGGCCATGGCGCTTGATCAGCAAGCGTTCGGTGGCATCGGGCGAGAGCACAAGGCCAGTGGCATTGTTGCCGCCGAATCCCTTGGCATTGATGAAGGCGGCATCGGCATCGAAGGCCTGGGGCGTGCGCGAGAAGCGCAAGCGATCGGCATGTACGTCGCTTGCCACGGCGTTCAGGGTGGGAATGCCAGGCAGCAGGCCGTGTTCGAAACTGCCCAGGGCGCTGGCGAGCTGGTCGCCGGCGGCACTGCCCTGAGAGTGGCCGATGAATGCCTTTATCGCCACCACCGGCCAGTCGTCAATGGCGTAGGCGTTGGCCACGCGGTCGAAGACGTGGGACTCGGTCACGCGATTCTTCGGGGTACTGGTGCCATGGGCGTGCAGGAAGCTGCGCTCCCTCACGGCGCGCATGCCGAGAATGTCGCCGGCCAGCGAGACGGCCTTGCCCAGGGTGATGTAGTTGCCGATGCCGGGGGCGGAGATGGAGCGCTTCCAGCCATCGGCGTTGGCGAAGACCGCCGGTACGCTGCCGAGTATCTGCGCCCCGACCTCGAGCGCCAGGGCGTCGTCCATCAGCAGCACGAACTGGCTCGCCTCGGCAATCGTGAAGCCGCAGTTGCGCGCAAAGGGGCGGCAGGCGCGCTGGTAATCGGCATCGGTCAGCAGCGACAGGGCATCCAGTGCCTTGAGACTGTCGTCGTCGGCGAGCGCGCCCATGGCGCGAAAGCCCTCGATGACCTCGGGTGTGATGGGAGCGTCCGCCGTTCCCACCATCACTACCCGGCGTCGGCCGCTGACGATATCCTCGACACCCAGACGCAGGTTGTAGAGAAAGCTGGCGCAGGCCCCCTGCACCGCCCCGGTGGCGCCGACGCTGCCTAGGACATAGGCGTTGAGAAAATCGGCCGGCATCTGGCCGTAACCCAGCGGCATCTGCTTGGAAGTGGCGCGGTTGCCCGAGACGAAGCTCTTGAGTAGCCCACCCCAGCCCTGATCGTCGAGCTGACCGATCGAGTTGCCGGCATAGACGGCAATGGCGTCGGGGTCGAGCCTGGCGGAGAGTGCCTCCCACTCGAGCCCGCTCTGGCCAAGGCAGTCGGAAGCGCCGAAGATCGTCATCGCCAGTCCGCGCGGGTGGTGCACGCTTCGGTAGAATCGGCTCGGCTCGAAGCCGCTGGGTAATTGACCAGCGGCGCGCACCTGAGCGGGACGGCGCTCCGGGAGCATCACCTCAAGCGCCCCGGCGGGCACACTCACTTCGAGCAGATGACGGTCGATTTCACGTACCTGCCAAGTCTCCGGCAGCGAGTCGGGCAGCTGGCGTCGGCGTATGCGAAACGTCAGCGGGGTGTCGAGTGCCAGCTGCGCCTGACGGTTGGCAGCGATCCCCTCCTCGTTGAAGGCGGGGTCCTCGATGCGGCGAATAAGGGTATGATCGAGCACCTGCTGACGATAACGAGCGGCGATCTCCTGAGGATCGAGTGCGTGGCCGCTGGCATCCGTCCACTCACCATCCAGGCTCTGGTTGGCCAGGCGCATCATTGCCGCCAGGGCCAATAGGGTGCGCTCCTGTTCGTCTTGGGGCAAGGCATCGAGGACCGTGCGACGGTAGGCCTGATGGCCTGAGGTTCTGCCGGCAGCGTTGACTCCGCCCATACCGACGATCACCGGTAACTGTGACAAGCCGCGTCCCTCGTTATGCTGTTGGTATCTACGAGTCTTTCGAGTGTCGCGATGATAGCACCGGGTTCGGCGTGTCGTCATGCCAGCCACAAGCCCGCAGACAGAGAATTGTTGAAACAGATGTTTGAAACGAACCATTGAAAAAGCTAGGATAAAACGGCTGTTTGAGTCATACGAGTTGGTATTGGCGCTTCTCCTGAGGAAGCGCCATTTTTTTGGCTGACGTGAGCGAGCGAGGAAGCGAGGGTGTGCAAGAGAGCCGGCTCGCACCCTGCGTTGGCCCTGTTACCATGGGAATTTAGGCAATTGAGTGGCCTTGCTCTCATGCATGTCGATTCACGCTTCATCTCCACCAATCAGAGTGGCCCCCACGACGATCTGACGCGCCGTGTCGAACGGGCCTTCGCCACGCCCTGGCGCAAGCCGGTCGCCGAGCATACCCGGCAAGCCTTCGATGCGGCACACGCGTGGCTTTCGCAGCATGGCGCACCGCTGGTGCTGGACGCTGGCTGCGGTGTGGGACTCTCGACCCGGGCGCTGGCGCAACGCCATGCCGGCCATGCGGTGATCGGCGTCGATCGCAGTGCCGACCGCCTGTCACGCAACCATGGGCCGTTGCCCGACAATGCCCTGCTGGTACGCGCCGACCTGGTGGATTTCTGGCGCCTGGCACTGGCCGCGGGATGGCAACCCGAGCACCACTATCTGCTCTATCCCAACCCCTATCCCAAGTCCGCCCATCTCAAGATGCGCTGGCATGGGCACCCGGTGTTGCCGCATCTGCTGGGGCTGGGCGGTCGCCTGGAGCTGCGCTCCAATTGGCGCCTCTATGTCGAAGAATTCGCCCTGGCCGTGGCGCTGGCCAAGGGAGTGCAGGCGACGGTCGACCAGTACGTGCCGGGAGACGAGTTCCTGACGCCCTTCGAGCGCAAGTATCACGTGAGCGGCCAGGCGCTATGGCGCCTGCAGATCGAATTACCTCACGCTAAGATTTTTTATTGAAAAAGATCGCACTTTGCGGCCTGTCTCGAGTCAGAGACGGCGCCACGACCGCTTTTCCTGTCACTGCTCTGGACCGCTTCATGTCACGACTGCTCATCGCGCTGCTATGCCTATTACCACTGTCTGCTCATGTGCAGTCTCAGGCCGCTGGTTTTCCGCAACTCTCGCGTCTCACCGATAACGGCTTTCTGATCAGCGCCGAGGCACGCCTGCTCGGAGATGCGACAGGTCCGGGGGAGGTGCTCGGCCGCATCGAGCCGGATCGCCAGCTCTCACCAGCCTCGGTGACCAAGATCTACCTGTCGGCGGCGGCGCTGGAGCGTTGGGGGCCCCAGCACCGCTTCACCACCCGGCTGGTCACGACGGGCAACGTGGATGGTGAAGGCATCCTGCAGGGCGACCTGATACTCGAGGGCGGCGGCGATCCGGGGCTGGTCTCGGAGGACCTGTGGCGGCTGGCACAGCAGCTGCGCCAGCGCGGCATTCGCGGCATCAATGGGCAGCTGGTGGTCAGCCAGTGGCGTTTCGGGCCGATGGCCTGCATTACCACCGATCGCTGCGAGACCCGTGAGCGCTCGACCAATACCTACAGCGCGCTGCTCTCCTCGGCGGGGGTCAACCATGGCCACTGGTGCATGAGCGTGATGCCCGCGGCCCAGGCTGGCGCGCCGGCGCGTGTTGCCAGCTGCGACACCGTCGAGCCGCTCACGCGGGTCACCAATCAGGTCACCACCGTGGCCTCCGGTGCCACCGAGCTGAGCGCCGAGCGGACCACCGATGCGCTCGGCGATACCATGGTGCTGCGTGGCCAGATCGTCCTGGGTGCCTCGCCGCGCGAACTCTATCGGGCCAGCTCCGACCCGGCCTTGCAGACCGCGCAGGTCTTGGGCGCGCTGCTGTCGCAAGCGGGTATCGAGGTGGCCGATGGCCATGTCACCACCACCGAGCGCCCCTCCACCTCCGCTCGCGAACTCGCAAGCCTGGCGGGGCGGCCGTTGCAGGAGCTGCTGCTTGCGACCATGAACTACTCCAACAACTACATGGCCGATGTGCTGAGCCTGAACATGGTGGCCGAACCGCAAGGTTCGCTGCTCCAGGCCGGCGAAGCGCTCGAGCGCTATGTCGCTGGACTGCCGGGACACGGCCCGGTGGCGTTGCAAAGCGGCAGCGGCCTTACCACTGGCAATCGCACCTCGGCGACCGGGGTCAATGCCTTGCTCGAGCATGTCTATCACCGCGCTGCCCTGTTCCCGAGTCTGTCGGCCAGCATGCAGGCCCCGATCAACGGGCCGATGCGTTTCACTCGCAGGGGCAGCGAGCGCTTCCAGAACGGTGTGATGATCAAGACCGGTACGCTCAACCAACCCATTTCGGTACGCGCGATCGGTGGCTACTTCCGCACCGATAGCGGCCAGTGGGGGGTATTCAGCGCGCTGGTCAACGGTACGTCGCAGACCCCTTACCTGACCTGGGGGGAAGTGCTCGATCCGCTGGCGGCGGATCTCGACGAGATGATCCGTGGCCACTAGCGCCATGGGTCAAGCGTAACCGCTTTTGCTACTATTGGCGGGCCATCCATCCGGACGGTGCCGATCCATTACTCAAGAGCAGACCATGAAACCTGGGCATACCGGCTGGCGTCACCTGGTCAATTCGACTCGTTATTCGTTCAAGGGTCTCAAGGCGGCCTTTCACAACGAGACTGCCTTTCGCCAGGAAGTCGCTCTGAGCATGGTCATGCTGCCGCTGGCGATCTGGATCGGGCGCGTCCCGGTCGAGTGGATACTGCTGGTGGGCAGCGTGCTACTGGTACTGATCGTCGAGCTGCTCAATAGCGCCGTCGAGAATGTGGTCGATCGGATTGGTATCGAGCATCACGAACTCTCGGGGCGTGCCAAGGATATCGGCTCGGCGGCAGTGATGCTGGCGCTGCTGCTGGCCGGCATGACCTGGGCACTGCTGATCTGGCAGCGCTTTTTCAGCTGACAAGCATGCCAGGCATCGCAAGGGGTGCCGCCGGGCAGGTGCCTTCGCTATGCTGGTAGCAGACACGCTCCCAGCCCGCTGATCGCGAGACGCCCATGGCACTGCCAACGCCGTTTGAGAAATCGCCCTTTCTGCCCATCGACGAGATGCCACAGACGCTGCATGCCGCTCTGGCGCGCAGCGAGCAGCGCCTGTCCGAGGCGTTGGCCCAAGCAGATGCCCAGGCTGAGCGCCAGCAGTTAGCGCTTGTCAGCACCTACTGGAACAGTCTGGACGCAGGTCGCCGCGGTGAGCTTGCGCGAGTGGTTGCGATCTCCTCCTTCGCCGCCGAGACCCTGGTGCGCCATCCCGACTGGCTTGAGCAGCTCGACGCCGGCGACGAGCTCGAGCGTGCCCCCGAGGCGTCGCTGCAGGCCGAGTGGCTCAATGAAGCGCTTGCCCAAGCTCATGACGAGGCGGCGATGCAGACGGCGATACGCCGCTTCCGGCGGGCACGCATGCTGGGTATCGTGTGGCGCGACCTGAATCGCCCTGACGGCTATGACATGTGGAGCACCGCGGCGAGCGTGTCACGGCTTGCCGAGATTTGCCTTTCGGGGGCGCTTGGCTGGCTGGAGGCGCACTTCGCGGTGCGCTGGGGGGTGCCGGCACCGCGTAGCGATGGCGAGCCGCAGCGCTTGGTGGTGCTGGGCATGGGCAAGCTCGGTGCCGGCGAGCTCAATCTCTCCTCCGATATCGACCTGATCTTCGCCTTTCCGGAAAAGGGCGTGAGCCAGAGCGGCAAGCGCGAATACGACCATCAGGAGTACTTCACCAAGATCGGCCAGAAGCTGATCACCGCACTCGATGCGATGACCGCCGACGGCTTCGCGTTTCGTGTCGACATGCGCCTGCGCCCGCTCGGCGACGGCGGCCCCCTGGTCGGCAGTTTCGCCATGCTGGCCAGCTACTATCAGGATCAGGGCCGAGAGTGGGAGCGCTACGCGTTGCTCAAAGCGAGGCCAGTGGCGGGCGATCTCGAGGCAGGACGTGCGTTGCTGACGAGCCTCAGGCCCTTCGTCTACCGCCGCTATCTGGACTTCGGCGCCATCGAATCGCTGCGCGAGATGAAGGAGATGATCAATCGCCAGGTCAAGCGCCGCGGCATGGATGACAACATCAAGCTCGGCCGCGGCGGTATCCGTGAAGTGGAGTTCGTGGTTCAGGCGTTTCAGCTGATTCGCGGCGGTCGCGACACCGAACTGCAGGTCACCTCGCTCAGGGAGGCACTCAAGCGCCTGCCACCGCTCGACCTGCTGCCCCAGGCGGTGGTCGACGAGCTCGAGCCCGACTATGTGTTCCTGCGCGATCTCGAACATGTCATCCAGGCGCTCGAGGATCGCCAAACCCAGGCTCTGCCCGAGGATGAACCCGACCGCGAGCGAGTCACCCTGGCGCTCGGCATGACGGAGTGGCCGGCACTGGTCGCCCGCCTCGACGAGGTACGCGACAGAGTGCGCCGGCATTTCGACTCGGTGATCTCCGACCCCGAGGAGGAGGCCGACACTGCGCCAGGCGAGGCGAGTGGCAACGAGCGCGACATCGAGGCGTGGCGAGCGCTATGGAAGCGCGAGGCGTATCAGGAGATGGATGACGACGCCGTGATACTGCTCGGCAACGCCGGCTTCGCCAAGCCCGAGGTGGCCGCCAGGCGCCTGGTGTCGCTGCGCCATTCGCGGGCGGTGCAGAGCATGCAGCGCATCGGCTACGAGCGGCTCGATGCGCTGATGCCGATGCTGCTCGCCGCGGTGGCCGATAGTGAGGCGCCGGACAGCGCGCTTGAGCGGGTGTTGCCGCTGATCGAGGCGGTGCTCAGGCGTACCGCCTATCTCGCCCTGCTGCGCGAAAATCCCCAGGCGCTCGAGCATCTGATGCGGCTGTGTGCGGTCAGTCCCTGGATCGCCGAGCAGCTGGCGCGCTACCCGATCCTGCTCGACGAGCTGCTGACTCCCGCGACGCTCTATACTCCCGCCGACAAGTCGCGGCTGGCCGACGAGCTGCGCCAGGCCCTCGGGCGCATCCCCGAGGATGACGAGGAGGCGCTGCTCGAGGCGCTACGCAACTTCAAGCACGCCAAGGTATTGCATGTCGCGGCCTCCGACATTGCTGGTGCCCGCGCGTTGATGAAGGTCAGCGACTACCTGACTTATATCGCCGAGGTGGTGCTCGAACAGGTATTGGCAATGGCCTGGAAGCACCTGACGCGCAAGCATGGCCATCCGCAGCGCCGCGACGGCTCCAAGGGTGATGGCGGCTTCATCATCGTCGGCTACGGCAAGCTTGGCGGCATCGAGCTTGGCTACGGCTCCGACCTCGATCTGGTCTTCATCCACGATGCCGACTCCCAGGGCACGACCGATGGGCCACGTGCCGTCGACAACGCCGTGTTCTTCACTCGTCTGGGCCAGCGCATCATCCATCTGCTGACCGCGGTGACGCCGGCCGGTGCTCTCTACGAGGTCGACATGCGCCTACGCCCCTCGGGCAATGCTGGCTTGTTGGTCACCACGCTGGACGCATTCGCCGACTATCAGCGTCAACAGGCCTGGACCTGGGAGCATCAGGCACTGGTGCGCTCCCGGGTGGTGGCCGGAGACCCGGTACTGGCCAAGCGCTTCGAGGCGCTGCGAGGCGACATCCTCGGCCAGCCGCGCGATAGCGATGCGCTGCGCGAGGAGGTGGTCAAGATGCGCCTCAAGATGCGCGAGCACCTCGGCAGCAGTGCGGCCGTTCAACAGCAGGGGCGTTTCGACCTCAAGCAGGATGCCGGCGGCATGATCGATATCGAATTCCTGTGTCAGTACGCGGTACTGGCGCTGGGTGCCGAGGCTCCGGAGCTGCTGCGCTTCAGCGACAACATGCGCATCCTCGAGACGCTGGAGGAGAGCGGCAAGATGCCCGCCGACGATGCCCGCCGTCTGCGCGAGGCCTATCTCGCCTACCGCCACACCACTCACCGCGCGGCCTTGACCAAGACCGAGCGATGGGTGGATATCCAGGAGGTCGAGCAGCACCGTCAGCATGTGATCGCCTTGTGGCAGCGCTGGATGGAGTCGTCCGCCGCAGAGAGCTGAACACAAGCGGGCCCCGTCACGACGGGGCCTGCAGGTTATGGTTGGTGGCTGAGCTCGGTTGCTCAGTGGTGGCTCACGCCGCGCCGATCATCTTGCGCAGCACGTAGTGCAGGATGCCGCCATGACGGTAATACTCGAGTTCGTTGGCGGTATCGATGCGGCACAGCGCCTCGAGCTTTTTCTCACCCTTGTCGCTCTTGATCGTCACCTTGACCTTGCCACCCGGAGTCAGCTCGCTCAGGCCGGAGACCGAAATCGTCTCGTCGCCGGTGAACTGCAGGGACTTGCGATCCTCCCCTTCGGGGAACTGCAGCGGCACCACTCCCATGCCGATCAGGTTGGAGCGGTGGATGCGCTCGTAGGATTCGGCCAGTACTGCGCGCACGCCCAGCAGGCGCGTGCCCTTGGCCGCCCAGTCGCGTGAGGAGCCGGAGCCGTACTCCTTGCCGGCAATGACCACCAGCGGCGTGCCCTGCTCGGCATACTTCATGGCGGCGTCGTAGATCGCCAGCTGTTCGTCGGAGGGGACGTGGCGGGTGTAGCCACCCTCGACGTTGTCAAGCATCTCGTTGCGGATACGCACGTTGGCGAAGGTGCCGCGCATCATCACCTCGTGGTTGCCGCGCCGCGAACCATAGGAGTTGAAGTCCATGGGCTTGACGCCATGCTCCTGAAGGTAGTGTCCGGCGGGGCTGTCGGGCTTGATCGAACCGGCCGGTGAGATGTGGTCGGTGGTCACCGAGTCGCCAAGCATCGCCAGGATGTGCGCGCCTTCGACGTCGTCGATCCGGGCCGGGGTGCGATCCATGTCTTCGAAGAAGGGCGGATGCTGGATATAGGTGGATTTCGAAGACCACTCGTAGACTTCGCTCTGCGGCACGTCGATGGCCTGCCAGGTCTCGTCGCCGTCGAAGACCTCGGCGTACTCTTTGCGGAACATCTCGGTCTTGACCTTCTCCACCGCTTCGGCGATTTCCGCCTGGGAGGGCCAGATATCCTGCAGGAATACTGGCTTGCCGTCCGATCCCTGGCCCAGCGGCTCTTTGGTCAGATCAAGACGCACGTTGCCGGCCAGGGCGTAGGCCACCACCAGCGGCGGGGAGGCCAGCCAGTTGGTCTTGACCAGTGGGTGCACGCGGCCTTCGAAGTTGCGGTTGCCCGAGAGCACCGAGGCCACGGTCAGATCGCCGGCATCGATGGCTTTCTCGATCGCCTCGGGCAGCGGGCCGGAGTTGCCGATGCAGGTGGTGCAGCCGTACCCGACCAGATCAAAGCCGAGCTTGTCGAGATCCTCCTGGACGCCACCGGCGGCGAGGTACTCGGTGACCACCTTGGAGCCCGGTGCCAGCGAGGTCTTGACCCAGGGCTTGGTGGTCAGGCCCTTGGCCGCTGCCTTGCGGGCCAGCAGACCGGCGGCCATCATCACGCTGGGGTTGGAGGTGTTGGTGCAGGAGGTGATCGCGGCGATCACCACGGCACCGGGGTTGAGCTTGAACGACTCGTCATTGATCTCACACGCTTGGCTGTCCTCATGCTCATAGTCGCCGTGGCTGAAGTGTGACTCCATATCGGCGGGCTGGCCGCCTTCGGCTTGCCAGCGGGACTTTTCGGTAGCCGGCGCGTCCGGCGTCTCGATTCCCATCAGGGTTTCGAAGGTCGCCTTCATGTCGGAGAGCGCGACACGGTCCTGAGGGCGCTTGGGGCCGGCCAGACTGGCTTCCACCTCGCTCATGTCGAGGTGCAGGGTATCGGTGAAGATTGGCTCGGTGCCGGGCTCGCGCCACATGCCCTGGGCCTTGGAATACGCCTCGACGAGCGCGACCTGGGCATCGTCGCGGCCGGTCAGGCGCAGATAGTTGAGCGTCTCGTCATCGACCGGGAAGAAGCCGCAGGTGGCGCCATACTCCGGTGCCATGTTGGCGATGGTGGCACGATCCGCCAGCGGCAGGTCGGCGAGGCCATCGCCGTAGAATTCGACGAACTTGCCGACCACGCCCTTCTTGCGCAGCATCTGGGTCACCGTCAGCACCAGGTCGGTGGCGGTGATGCCTTCACGTAGCTTGCCGGTCAGCTTGAAGCCGATCACTTCGGGGATCAGCATCGATACCGGCTGACCGAGCATGGCGGCCTCGGCCTCGATGCCGCCCACGCCCCAGCCGAGTACGCCAAGGCCATTGATCATGGTGGTGTGGGAGTCGGTGCCTACCAGAGTGTCGGGGTAGGCGAAGGTCTTGCCATCCTCCTCCTTGGTCCACACCGTCTTGCCCAGGTACTCGAGGTTGACCTGGTGGCAGATGCCGGTGCCCGGAGGCACCACGCGGAAGTTGTCGAAAGCTTCCTGGCCCCAACGCAGGAATTCGTAGCGCTCGCGGTTACGCTCCATCTCGAGGATGACGTTATCGCGAAAGGCGGTGGCGTTGCCGAAGTTGTCGACCATGACCGAGTGGTCGATGACCAGATCCACTGGCGAGAGCGGATTGATGCGTGCCGGATCTTCGCCGAGCTTCTCCACGGCGGCGCGCATCGAGGCCAGATCGACCACACCGGGGACGCCGGTGAAATCCTGCATCAGTACGCGCGCCGGACGGTAGCCGATCTCGCGGGTCGAGCGCGCCTCCTTCTGCCAGTCCACCAGGGCTTGCATGTCCTCCTGTGAGGCGCTCTCCTCGTTGGCATAACGCAGCTGGTTCTCCAGCAGAACCTTGAGCGTCACGGGCAGTCGAGAGATGTCACCAAGCTTCTGTGCCGCCTGGGGCAGGCTGTAGTAATGGTAGGTCCGCTCACCCACGGTCAGGGTGGCAAGCGAATCCGGTGTGGTGTCGGTGCTCATGGTCTTCTCCTTAGAAAGGCGAAAAGTCGTCCATCCAGGACATCCTTATCACATGGTTATGATAGTGGGTGTTTTCAAGCGTAGCCGTGCTTGGCCCGTTCGTGCCAAGACCGGTGATGCATTACGTCTATCGACGTGATTGCCAAAGCGCTCTTGAAAGGCCGTTCCACGGCCCTCAACTTGGTAGGCACATGTCGATGAGCATGAGCCACTGCCGGGACCGCTAGGGTCTCTTCTGGTATATTGCCCGCCGCAGAGGTCTTTTCGTCACTCTTATTATCCTCAGTACGAGTCAGAGGTTGCCCATGAGCGAAGTGCGCCACGAACGCCTGATCATTCTCGGTTCAGGCCCGGCCGGATACACCGCGGCGGTCTATGCCGCCCGCGCCAACCTCAAGCCGCTACTGATCACCGGTATGCAGGCGGGTGGCCAGCTGACCACCACCACCGATGTCGACAACTGGCCCGGCGACGATACCGGTGTACAGGGGCCTGAGCTGATGGAGCGTATGAAGCGTCATGCCGAGCGCTTCGACACCGAGGTACTGTTCGACCACATCAATGAGGTGGAGCTGCGCCAGACACCCTTCACACTGAAGGGTGACAGCGGCACCTACACCTGCGATGCCCTGATCATCGCCACCGGGGCCAGTGCACGCTATCTGGGCCTGCCTTCCGAGCAGCAGTTCATGGGCCAGGGTGTATCGGCCTGTGCGACCTGCGACGGCTTCTTCTACAAGAATCAGGAAGTCGTCGTGGTGGGTGGCGGCAATACCGCCGTGGAGGAGGCGCTCTATCTCTCCAACATCGCCTCCAAGGTGACGCTGGTGCATCGCCGTGACAGCCTGCGTGCCGAAAAGATTCTGCAGGACAAGCTCTTCGAGAAGATCGAGAACGGCAACATGGCGGTGGAGTGGAATCACACCCTGGGGGAGGTGCTCGGTGATGGCAGTGGCGTGACCGGTGTGCGCCTCAAGTCCACCCTCGATGATAGCGAGAAGGTGATCAATGCACCGGGGCTGTTCATCGCCATCGGTCACACCCCGAATACCGGACTCTTCGAGGGCCAGCTCGAGATGGTCGACGGCTATATCAAGGTGCGCTCCGGGCTGCAGGGCAATGCCACTGCCACCAGCGTACCGGGCGTGTTCGCCGCTGGCGATGTCATCGATCATGTCTATCGCCAAGCGATCACGTCGGCCGGCAGCGGTTGCATGGCCGCCCTAGATGTCGAGCGCTATCTGGACGGGATCGACTGATTTTAGGCAACAATCGCCGCTGAAAACCCGCCAAGGCGGGTTTTTTGGGCTTTCGTTTGTTCTTTAGTAGTGGGGAGGCACTTCATCGTGCGGGTTGAAGAGGTCATCCTGCGGCGCCGATCGCTGCTCCCGCAGGCGCTCTTGCATCAGCTCATTGAGCCGCACGAGCTCGGCGAGCCGCTGTTCCTGGTGCGCCACGGCGCGATCAAGCTCGTCAAGCCAGTGCTCCTGATAGGCGCTGCGGTTCTCCAGTTCTTCCAGGCGCGCCTCGAGCCGAGCGAGCGAGTCGCCATAAGGCATGTTAGAATCGGCGCGTTGCGTGTTGCCGTTCATCGCTTCACCTGCAGTGCGTAATCCGTGTCCGCGACAATGGTCCGGGACGCATTCATCATCAGTCATCTCCACCATCACAACAAGAGAACTTGAGGTCCATGAATCGTAAGGTCTTACTTCGTTCTAGTCTGATTAGTCTGTTGCTCGCCGCTCTCGCTCCGCTCCTCATCGCTCTGTTCATCTCCTTTGTCGGAGGGCCACTATCCCGCCAATTGATGGCGACACTCCAGCTCGGTGGCGTTACCGGGGTCTATCTTGCCTCGGCGCTGGCCGTGTTTCTGCTGCTGCTGGTCGCGAATTTCGCAGTGAGTGCAGCAGTCTCGCAGTCCGGATCACCCCACACCTCGCAACGCCTCGCGCGAGAGGAGGGCGAGGAGGAGGATGACCGCGAGATCGGCGAGGTCAAGTGGTTCAACGTCAACAAAGGGTACGGCTTCATCACTCGCCACAATGGCGATGACGTGTTCGTGCATTTTCGTGCCATACGCGGCAAGGGGCACCGTACCCTGGCCGAGGGGCAGAAGGTGCGTTACCACATCATCGAGAACGAGCGTGGCCTGCAGGCCGATGATGTCACCATCATCACCTGAGCCGTCGCAGTCTTGGTATCAACTAGCGCCCCGCTTCGTGCGGGGCGCTGTCGTTATGGCGCCTCCTGAACCATCGCCGAGCGCACCTCGGTCAATAGACTGCGCATGGCGAGTTCGGCCTGGACGGGATCGCCGTTGGCCACCGCCTGGGCGACGGCGTCATGAAGGTCGAGCGCCTCGGGTACCGGATGGGCGGGCATCATGCCGAGCTCGGTGCGCCCCTTCAGCACGATCGTGACCACATGGGTGAGGGCGGCGAACATCTCGTTGCCGCTGGTGGCTAGCAGCAAGCTATGAAAGGCGATGTCCTGCTCGAGGAAGCGCTGCAGCTCTCCGGCTTCGCCCAGTGCGCGCATGGTATCGGCGATCTCCACCAGCTGGCGTCGTTCGCTGGCGCCGGCCATGCGCGCCGCGCTGGCGGCGGCCAGCGGTTCGACGGCGATACGCAGCTCGGTCAGCGAGCGCAGCTGATCGTCGCGCCCCGCGCTCGACAAACGCCACCAGATGACGCGGGGGTCAAAGACCTGCCAGGCCTCGGCGGGCTGCACGATGATGCCAACGCGGCGTCTCGAGATCACCAGGCCCAGCGATTCCAGCAGGCGCATCGCCTCGCGCGCCACGGTGCGTGAGACACCAAGGCTGGCGCCGATACCTTCCAGCGTCAGCACATCGCCGGGGCGAAGCTCGCCACGGATGATCCTCAATCCGAGAGAGTCGACGGTCGAGTTGTGCAGCGCAGGGGCACGCAGGCCCTCCCTTTCTTGATATGGCTCAAGGTCGATATGCATATAAGACTTTTGTAGTATGTTTGGCGCGCTTTTAAAGGTGCTACCTTTCGGCGTGAAAGATAATACTTAATGCCGGCGCTCACTTGAGTATAGCACTGGCCAGACATGCCCACGAGCGGGAGAATTGATGACTGTTATACGACCAGCGGAGCCCTTGTGCCTGGTGGTGATGGGAGTTTCCGGCGTTGGCAAGACCACCACCGCGGAAGGCCTGGCCACCCGGCTTGGCTGGACGCTGGCTGAAGCCGACCAGTTCCATCCGCAGGCCAATATCGACAAGATGAGTGCCGGTACTCCCCTCAACGACGAAGACCGGGGGCCTTGGCTTGCCACCCTGCGCGATTGGGTGTCCGCACAGGCTGATGCAGGGGAGTGCACGGTGGTGACCTGCTCTGCTCTCAAGCGCCGCTACCGCGATCTGCTGCGTGGAGCGCGCTGCCAATTGCGCTTCGTGCACCTGATGGCCGATGCCGAGAATATCGCTGAGCGACTCGAGCAGCGCCGCGGCCATTTCATGCCCGGCTCACTGCTGGGGTCGCAATTCGCCGACCTGGAACCGCTCGCCGATGACGAGAGCGGCGTCTCGGTCTGCGTCGACCTGCCCCCCGATGCGCTCGTCGAGCGCGCCCTGCAAACGCTTGGTCTCGCGACGCGCTAACCATCTCAAAGGAACACGCTTATGACCCCCGATGAGTGGCAACAGACCATGGAAGCCGGTCCGCTACTGGGCATCGCCGTCGTTGCCATTGCCGTGCTGCTGGTTCTGATCATCCGCTTTCGCATGCACGCCTTCCTGGCGCTGATCCTGGTCAGCCTGCTGACCGCCTTCGCTGCCGGCCTGCCCTTCGACCAGATCGTGCCGACGCTGACCTCCAATTTCGGCGCAACCCTGGGTAGCGTAGCGCTGCTGGTGGGGCTTGGCGCCATGTTGGGACGCCTGGTCGAGGCGAGTGGCGGGGCTCAGGCGCTGGCCGATACGTTGATCGAGCGCTTCGGTGAGCAGCGTGCACCCCTGGCGCTGGGCATCGCCTCGCTGCTGTTCGGCTTCCCGATCTTCTTCGATGCCGGGCTGGTGGTGATGCTGCCGATCATCTTCACCGTGGCGCATCGCCTGGGCGGTGGCGTGCTGCGCTATGGCCTGCCGGCGGCGGGTGCCTTCTCGGTGATGCATATCTTCGTGCCACCTCACCCCGGCCCGGTGGCGGCCGGCGAGTTACTCGGCGCTGATATCGGCCTGGTGATGCTGCTCGGCCTGGCGGTGGCGATTCCCACCTGGTACGTCACCAGCTACCTGTTCGGGCTATGGGCCGGCAAGCGCTTCGTGCTGCCGGTGCCGGAGATTCTCACCGGTGGCGGCGATATCGAACGCGACACCAATCCGCCACCCACAGGCACCGTGATCGCCATGCTGCTGCTGCCGCTGTTGCTGATCTTTGCCAATACCGGCCTCGATACGCTTCGCGCAATCGGCTGGGTCGACGAGCAGGCTGGCTGGTACGCCCTGGCGCGCACTCTGGGGGCGACACCGGTTGCGCTGCTGATCACCGTTCTGGTGGGCTGTCATGTACTGGGCACGCGTCGCGGTCGTGGCCGCGAGCTGGTCGAAAAGTTGCTGGATTCGGCGCTGGGGCCGGTCTGTGCGATCATCCTCATTACCGGGGCGGGTGGCATGTTCGGCGGTGTGCTGCGTGCCAGTGGCATTGGCGATGCACTCTCGGATGGCCTGACGGGGCTTGGCCTGCCGGTGATTGCCGCGGCCTACCTGATCGCCACGGCGCTGCGCATTGCCCAGGGCTCGGCGACGGTGGCGTTGATCACGGCCGCAGGCCTGGTGCAGCCGGCGGTGATGCTGGCCGGCTACAATCCGGTCGAGTCCGCCGCGGTGGTGCTGGCGCTGGCCGCGGGCTCGGTCACGGCAAGCCACGTCAACGACTCCGGTTTCTGGCTGGTGGGGCGCTTCTTGGGAATGGACGTCAAGACCACCCTCAAGACCTGGACAGTCATGCAGACCACCATCGGCTTGATGGGCTTTGCCCTTGCCTGGCTGATCTTCGCCATCGCCTGACCCCTGCTGCAGAAACCACGAGACCGCCCCGACTTGCCGGGGCGGTCTCTTCGCTAATCATGTCTTTCCATGCCTCGCCTTACGAACTCAGTGCCCCGAATCGGGCCAGGTGAAGGCCTCCTCAGTGCCATCCGGCAGCACTCGCCAGAAGCGGTCGGGATCATCACCCGGCTGCCAGCCGCCTAGCGAGCAGCGTACCTCGCAGCCCAGCGCGGTGCTGGCATCGCGGGCACAGTCGACATCTCTCGGCCAGGGGGTGGTGTTGCTGTCCAGCCATAGGCTGGCAAAGCTGTCGGCGGCCTTCTCCACCACCAGTACCGGGATTCTGATCCCCTCCAGGTGGCCCACGGTGCGCCACTGATGCTTGCCGGCGGGTGTCAGCGGTGAGGCATCGAGGCGCTCGGCAAGCCAGGCATCGAGGGCTTGGATGTCGGCCGAGGCCAGATAGATCTCGATATCCGGATAGCGTTGCATGGCAGAACCTCGAAGTTGGGCGTTCAAGCGAACAGGCGTCTGAGAACAGCCTCGTAAATGTCGCTGAGTACGTCCAGGTCGGCGGCACGGACACGCTCATCGACCTGATGGATGGTGGCGTTGAGCGGTCCCAGTTCGACCACCTGGCTGCCCAGAGTGGCGATGAAGCGCCCATCCGAGGTGCCGCCTGTGGTGGAGAGCATGGGGCGTCGGCCCACGACTTCCTCGACCCCCGCGACGGCGGCTTCGACGAGCTCGCCTTCGGCGGTGAGGAAGGGCTCGCCGTTGAGTGTCCAGTCGAGCCGGTAGTCGAGCCCATGGGCGTCGAGGATCGACACGATGCGCGCCTTGAGCTGCTCGTGAGTGACTTCGGTTGAGTAGCGGAAGTTGAAGACGACTTCGAGATCACCGGGGATGACGTTGGTGGCGCCGGTACCGGCACGGACATTGGAGATCTGGAAACTGGTGGCGGGAAAGAAATCATTGCCATCGTCCCAGTGCTCGCGGGTCAGAGCGGCCAGGGCCGGCGCCGCGTCATGGATCGGGTTGCGCGCCAGGTGCGGGTAGGCGACATGTCCCTGGATGCCCTTGACATGCAGCACGCCGCCCAGCGAGCCGCGCCGGCCATTCTTGATCATGTCGGCCAACGCTTCGCTGGAGGAGGGCTCGCCGACGATGCAGTAGTCGAGCCGCTCATGGCGCTCGCGCAGATGCTCTACCACCGCACGGGTGCCATCCACCGCTGGCCCCTCCTCGTCGGAGGTGATCAGAAAGGCGATCCTGCCGGCATGATCCGGATGAGCGGCGACGAAGCGCTCCACGGCGGTGACCATCGCCGCCAGGCTGCCCTTCATGTCGGCAGCACCGCGTCCGCGCAGCATGCCTTGCGCATCGATACAGGGCTCGAAGGGCGGGTACTCCCAGTGCACGTCGGGGCCGCTGGGCACCACGTCGGTGTGGCCGGCGAAGGCCAGTACCGGCCCGTGATGGCCGCGCACCGCCCAGAAGTTCTCCACGTCGCCGAAGGGCAGGCGCTCGACATGAAAACCGATTCCCTCGAGTCGCTCGATCATCACCGTCTGGCAGCCGGCATCGTCGGGAGTAACCGACGGGCGGCGTAGCAGGTCGAGGGCAAGCGATAGCGTCGGCGAAAGGGCGTGAGGCGCGTTGGCGGAAGTGGACATGCGCATTCCTGATGGCGAAAGGAGTTGGGCCAGCGACTTGGCTGGCCCGGAAAGGTGAATCAGTTGTGCGCGTGCAGCGCCTCGTTCAGGGCGATGGCACTCTTGTTGGTCAGGCACTCGATACGGCCGTTGGTCGAGTTGCGACGCAGCAGCAGGTCGTCCTGGCCGGCCAGCTCGCGGGCCGCCACGACCTTGACCTCCTGTCCCTGATCGTCGAGCACGGCGACCTTGGCGCCAGCGGTGATGTAGAGCCCGGCTTCGACGGTACAGCGATCGCCCAGCGGGATGCCGATGCCGGCGTTGGCGCCGATCAGGCACCCCTCACCGACCTTGATGACGATGTTGCCGCCACCGGAGAGCGTGCCCATGGTCGAGCAGCCACCGCCGAGGTCCGAGCCCTTTCCGACCATCACGCCGGCGGAAATGCGCCCTTCGATCATCCCCGGACCTTCGGTGCCGGCATTGAAGTTGCAAAATCCTTCATGCATCACCGTGGTGCCTTCGCCGAGATAGGCGCCCAGGCGCACGCGTGCGGTGTCGGCAATGCGGATGCCCTTGGGCACTACGTAGTCGGTCATCTTGGGAAACTTGTCGACACAATCCACCGACAGGGTGCGGCCGGCAAGGCGCGCCTTGAGGCGGCGTGCCGGTAGCTCCTCGATGTCGATGGCGCCTTCGTTGGTCCAGGCGATGTTGCGCAGCAAGCCGAACATGCCGCTGAGGTCGACCCCATGGGGCTTGACCAGGCGATGCGACAGCAGGTGCAGCTTGAGGTAGACCTCCGGCACGCTTTCGGGGGGGGTGTCGCTGTCGAGGAAGGTGGCCACCAGCGGGCGCTGGCTTGTCGCCAACACATCGGCAAGTTCCGCCTGTTCGCCGTGGCCGGCTTCCTTGAGTGCCTGCCCAAGTGCGGCGCAGTGTTCGGGCAGGAAGCTCACCGTGGTATTGCCCATGGGCGCCTCGAGCGTGCGGCGGGCGGCCTCGACGAGGCTCGCTTCGGGCTTAAAAAGCGGCGCTGGATAGTAGATCTCCAGCCAATCGCCTTGGGTATTCTGGGTGCCGATTCCAAGCGCGAAGCTCAGCATGGGAGTCTCCTTTGAAGTGTCATGTCAGGGATCAGGCGTGCAGGTCGGCATAGTCGCCATCGCGATAACCGACCCGGATCTCGTTGCCGGTATCCAGCAGCGGGCGCTTGAGCAGCGTGGGGTTGGCCGCGAGAACGCGCTTTGCCTCACTGTCGATACGCGCTTTGTCGGCGTCGTCGAGCTTGCGCCAGGTCTGGCTCTGGCGGTTGATCAGGGACGCTAGCGGCACCTGCCCGAGCAGGTGGTCGAGCAGGGCGTCGTCAAGACCATTCTGGCGCAGGTCGTGAAAGCGATAGGCGACGCTCTGGCTGTCGAGGGCCTTGCGCGCCTTGCGGCAGGTATCGCAGTTCTTGATGCCATAGAGGGTGGTCATTTCGCATTCCTTTCGACGAAGCGGCGTATCCGGCGCGCCGCCTCCACGGTCGCGCCAAGCTCGGCGACCAAGGCCAGGCGTATCCGGCCAGCGCCCGGGTTATCGCCACCGCTACCCAAGCGCCCCATGTAACTGCCCGGTAGTACGCTGACGTGCTCTTGGGCATAAAGCTCGCGGGTGAAGCGCTCATCCTCGCCGCCGGCAACCGCCGGCCACAGGTAGAAGCTCGCGCAAGGCTTGGGAAAGGCCATGACCGGGGCGAGAATATCGGTTACGGCGGAGAATTTCTCGCGGTAGGCGTCACGATTGGTGCGCACATGCGCCTCGTCGCGCCAGGCGGTGATCGAGGCATGCTGCAGCGGCAGCGACATGGCGCAGCCATGATAGGTGCGGTAGCGCTTGAAAGGGGTGAGCAGACGGATATCGCCGGCGACGAAGCCCGAGCGCAGCCCCGGCAGATTGGAGCGCTTGGAGAGCGAGTGGAACACCACGCAGCGGTGGTAGTCGTCGCGCCCGAGCAGTGCACAGGCCTGCAGCAGCCCGGGTGGCGGAGCGGCCTCGTCGAGGTAGAGTTCGGAATAGCACTCGTCGGAGGCGATGATGAAGTCGTGGGTATCGGCCAGCTCGAGCAGGCGCTGGAAGTCGGCCAGCGGCGTCACTGCTCCGGTGGGGTTGCCCGGTGAGCAGATGAATACCAGCTGAACATCGCGCCAGGTATCGGCACTTACCGACTCGAGGTCAGCACGAAAGCCATGCTCGGCGCGGCAGTCTAGGTAGAGCGGTTGGCCGCCGGCGAGAAGGGTGGCGCCTTCATAGATCTGGTAGAACGGATTGGGCATCGCCACCTTGGCCGGGCGGGTGCGATCCAGTGCTGCCTGTACGAAGGAGAAGATCGCCTCGCGAGTGCCATTGACCGGTAGCACCTGGGTATCGGCATCAAGGGACTTGAGACCGAAGCGTCGTATTGTCCAGTCGGCGATCGCCTCGCGCAGCTCCGCCAGGCCGTTTGTCGCCGGGTAGCGGGCCATCTCGTGTTGATGAGCATGTAGCGTTTCGAGCGCCTCGCCGTAGGGGGCGTGCTGGGGCTCGCCAATGGTCAGCGGGATGTGCGCCAGCGCGTCGGGAGGCGTCACCGAGGCCTTCAGGGCTGCGAGCTTCTCGAACGGATAGGGCTTCAGGGCATCAAGATCGGGGTTCATGGTTGTCCTGGTGGCGCGAGAGGCGCTGATGAATCGAGCAGGCGATTATAGGGAAGGCGCCGAGCTCGCTCAAATCCCGCCCTATCGCCCGACTTGCCGCTATACGCTGAGCATCTCGACCAGACGGGCACGCAGGCACTCCTGACGTTCGGCATCGGTCAGTGGCGCACCGCGCTTGTCGGTAATGTAGAAGACGTCCTCGACGCGTTCGCCCAGGGTGGCGATCTTGGCTGCCGAGAGGGCGATATCCTGCTCCATGAAGATCCGGCCGACCCTGGCCAGCAGGCCGGGGCGGTCCGGGGCCACCAGCTCCAACATGGTGCGCTCATTGGCCGGGTCCTGCTCGATCGTCACCTGGGTCGAGACCTTGAAGTGCTTGAGCTGGCGCGGCGTGTGCCGGGTGACGATCTGCGGATAGTCGTCCGGGTCGTCGAGTTCTTCGACCAGGTGGCGACGGATGCCTTCGATGTGCTCGGAGTCGCGAATCGCCTCGCCATCGTCATCGAGCACGATGAAGGTGTTGAGGGTCCAGTCGTTGCTCGAGGTGGCGATGCGCGCATCGTGGATCGACAGCCCCAACTGCTCCATGGCCGCGGCGGTGGCAGCGAACAGATCGTCCACCGAGCGGGTGTGGATGAAGACTTTGGTGCCGCCCTCGTTCATGTCCTCGGTAGGGACACTGATCAGTATCAGCGGCAGGGGCGAGCCGCCGTGGGCGAGAATGCCCTGGGTCTGCCAGGCGATCTCGCTCGAGGAGTACTGCAGGAAATAGTCCTCACCCAGCGACTCCCAGAGCGCCTCGACTCGCTGGCCATCGATGCCGATGGCGGCGAGCAGTCCCCAGGCTTCCTGGCGCGTCTCGCGCACCCAGTCGTCGCGATCGAGTGGGTTCTCAAGCCCGCGGCGCAGCACGCGCTTGGTCTCGGCGTGCAGCTGGCGCATCAGCGAGGCGCGCCAGCCATTCCACAGCGTTGGATTGGTGGCATTGATGTCGGCCACCGTCAGCACGTAGAGGTAGTTGAGGTGCACCTCGTCGCGCACCTGGCGGGCGAAGTCGCGGATCACGTCGGGGTCGGTGATGTCGCGCTTCTGGGCGGTCTTGGACATCAGCAGGTGGTGCTCGACGAGCCAGCTCACCAGGCGGGTGTCGCGGCTGGTGAGGCCATGGCGCTCACTGAACGCCTCGACGTCACGAGCGCCGAGGATCGAGTGGTTGCCGCCACGCCCCTTGCCGATATCGTGATAGAGTCCGGCGATCCACAGCAGCTCGAGCTTGGGCAGCTGGTGAATCAGCGCGGCGGCGACGGGAAATTCCTGGCGCGCCTCGGGTTTGCGGAACTGATGAATGAACTTGAGCAGGCGCAGCGTATGCGCGTCGACGGTATAGATGTGGAACAGGTCGTGCTGCATCAATCCGACTGCCCGGCCGAACTCCGGCAGATACTTGCCGAGCACGCCGTAGCGGTTCATGCGACGCAGCTGGCGGGCGACGTTGCCGCTGGAGCGCAGCAGCTCCATGAACAGGCTCTGGTGGCGCACGTCGTCGCGAAACAGCACGTCGATTCGGTGGCGATTGTCGCGGATCAGGCGGATGGTCGAGGCGCGCACCCCTTCGATCTCCGGATGCTGGGCCATCAACAGGAAGAGCTCGAGCAGGGCCGCCGGCCGGCGGTGGAAGACCCGCTCGTGGCGCACCTGGATATAGCCGCCCTTGATCTCGAAGCGGGGGTTGAGCGGCCGTGTCTCGAGTGCCTCGTCGGCGCGCAGGATCACCTCGTCGAAGTGCTGCAGCAGCATGTCATTGAGCCCGGCCAGTGCAGTGACGTGCCGGTAGTAGCGCTTCATGAACTGCTCCACGGCCAGCCGCTCGGGGGTGTCGTGGTAGCCGAACAGCTCGGCGATGGCGCGCTGATGATCGAACAGCAGGCGGTCCTCGGCGCGGTCGGTGAACATGTGCAGGGCGTAGCGTACCTGCCACAGGAAGGCCTGACCCTGGCTCAGGATACGTAGTTCGGCATCGTTCATGAAGCCGCTGGCAACCACGTCCTCGTAACGCAGGTTGCCGAAATGGCGCTTGGCCACCCAGCCGATCATCTGTATGTCGCGCAGCCCCCCGGGAGAGCTCTTGATGTTGGGCTCGAGATGGTATTCGGTATTGTTGTAGCGGTAGTGGCGGCTTATCTGCTCCTGCCACTTGGCTTCGAAGAAGCGATCCGACGCCCATAGCCGCTCGGTGGAGAGACGCTCGCGCATGCTCTCGCGCAGCCGCTCCGGCCCGGCCAGGGTGCGCGTCTCGAGCAGGTTGGTGATTACCGTGACGTCGTCACGCGCCTCGCGCTCGCAGTCGTCGAGGGAGCGCACGCTCTGGCCGATCTCGAGACCGATGTCCCACAGGAAGGTGATGAACTCTGTCAACGGCTCGCGGTAGGGGGTGTCGTCGTCGTGCTCGAGCAGCAGCAGCAGGTCGATGTCGGAGTGCGGGTGCAGCTCGCCGCGACCATAGCCGCCCACCGCAAGCAGCGCGATGCCGTCGTCGGGCCAGGCATGCCGCGACCAGGCGACCTGCAGCAGGCGGTCAAGGCACCAGGCGCGGCCATGCACCAGGTCGCGTATGTCGGCACCGGCGCGAAAGCGCTCGTCGAGGCGAGCCTTGATCTCGCGCAGTGCCGCCTTGAAGGGGGCGATGGGCGAGCGGCTGCCGGCCAGCTCGGCACGCAGCTGCGCCTCGTCGAAGAGGCTCTCGTCGGGTTCGAAGCGATAGTGATGAAGGAGCATGGGCCGATCTAAGCTTCGAGGAAGCTCAGATCTTCCTCGCTGCGAGCGGTGAGCACCTCGACGCCGCTGGCAGTCACCAGCAGGGTGTGCTCCCACTGGGCCGACAGACTCTTGTCCTTGGTGACCGCCGTCCAGCCGTCGCGCAGCACCTTGGTGCGGTAACCGCCGACATTGACCATCGGTTCGATGGTGAAGCACATGCCCTCGGCCAGTGCGATGTCCGCCTCCGGGGCATAGCCGTCGTAGTGCAGCACCTGGGGCTCCTCATGGAAGCCGGCACCGATGCCATGGCCGCAGAAGTCGCGCACCACCGAATAGCCATTGGATTCGGCGTGGTGCTGGATGACCCGCGCCAGTTCTGAGAGTTTGACGCCCGGCTTGACCAGGGCGATGCTCTTGTAAAGACACTCCTGGGTGACCCGGCACAGCCGCTCGCCCTGAATGGTCTCGCCGATCACGAACATCATGCTGCTGTCGCCGTGGTAGCCATCGGCGGTCTTGACGGTAATGTCGAGATTCATGATGTCGCCCTTCTTGAGCTTGCGGGCAAAGTCCGGGAAGCCATGGCAGACGACATGGTTGAGCGAGGTGCATGTCGACTTGGGGAAGCCGTGATAGTTGAGCGGTGCGGGAGTCGAGCCCAGCTCGTCGACGATGAACTCGTGGCACAGCCGGTCGATCTCGCCGGTGCTGATCCCTGCCTGCACGTGCGGCGTGATCATCTCCAGCACGCGCGCGGCCTGGCGCCCGGCTTCGCGCATCTTGTCGATCTCTTCGGGTGTCTTGATGGGAACGTTCATGGAGTCTCGAATCAGGGGGGGTTGGCGCGGCACATCGATGGCACCGAAAGGCCATGACGATGCGCGACGACTTCATCTTGATATTGATCTATGGTATAAAGCCGCGCGCTTTCCTGCAACGCTGTGCCGATGGCAAGGAACCCTAACAGGGATCGTGCCGGTCGCCCAGTCTGCGGGGCGCAACTGAAACGCCTAATACACACATGCACCGACACATGTTCCCGGGTGCCGTCGCGGCGAAAGGCCGGACGGTCGGATCCATGGGGTGCGTGGAGGCCTAACCCGATAGTCCAGGAGTCATCCATGTCTCAAGTCAATATGCGCGACCTGCTCAAGGCAGGGGCCCACTTCGGCCACCAGACCAAGTACTGGAACCCGAAGATGAGCAAGTTCATCTTCGGCGCACGCAACAAGATCCACATCATCAACCTCGAGCACACCCTGCCGGCGCTCAACGAAGCGATCGGCGTGGTCGAGAAGATGGCCGCTTCCAACAACAAGATCATGTTCGTCGGCACCAAGCGCAGCGCGAGCAAAATCATCAAGGAAGAAGCCAATCGCGTCAGCATGCCCTTCGTCAACCATCGCTGGTTGGGTGGCATGCTGACCAACTACAAGACCATTCGTCAGTCCATCAAGCGTCTGCGCGAGCTCGAAGCGATGCATGAAGACGGCACCTTCGACAAGCTGACCAAGAAAGAAGTGCTGATGGCGACCCGCGAGCAGGAGAAACTCGAGCGCTCCGTGGGCGGTATCAAGGAGATGGGCGGCCTGCCCGATGCGCTGTTCGTGATCGACGTCGACCACGAGCGCATCGCGATCAACGAAGCCAACAAGCTGGGCATTCCGGTCATCGGTGTGGTCGATACCAACTCCAATCCGGACGGCGTCGACTACGTGATCCCGGGTAACGATGACTCCATCGGCGCCATCCAGATCTATGTCAAGGCCATCGCCGATGCCTGTGCCCGGGCGAAGGAAGGCCGTCCCGACGAGTTCGTCGAGGTCTCCGAGACCAACGAAGTCGCCGAGTAAGATAGTCGCGGCTGGCCAAGGCAGCCTGGCTGACCATCATCGGTCCGCGGCTGTCTTCGGCTCGATGCACAAGGGGGGCCTGGCCCCCTTTTTCCACCCCGCAGGGTGGGAAGGCTCAAGCGAATACCGACGTTGACACACATTCAGAGGTAATGACATGGCAGCTATCAGCGCGTCTCAAGTGAAGGAACTGCGCGAGCGCACCGGGCTCGGCATGATGGAGTGCAAGAAGGCACTGACCGAAGCCGGTGGCGATATCGAGAAGGCCATCGATGACCTGCGCAAGAACTCCGGTCTCAAGGCCGCCAAGAAGGCCGGTCGTACCGCCGCCGAGGGCGCCGTTGTCACTCGCGTGGCGCAGGACGGCAGCTATGGCGTGATGGTCGAGATCAACTCCGAGACCGACTTCGTCGCCCGCGACGACAACTTCAAGGCGTTCGCCGACAAGATTGCCGAGGCCTTCTTCACCGCCAAGAGCGAAGATGTGGCCGCGGTCATGGCGGGCGAGCTGGAGGCGGTTCGCGAGCAGCTGGTCCAGAAGATCGGCGAGAACATCAGCGTACGCCGCTGCATGGTGCTCGAAGCCACTGACGGTGGTCTGGTGGGCGAATACGTCCACGGCGGCCGTATCGGCGTGCTGACTCTGCTCAAGGGCGGCAACAGCGAAGTAGCCAAGGATGTCGCGATGCACGTCGCCGCGATCAATCCGGCCGTGGCGCGTCCCGAGAACATGCCGCAGGAGCAGCTCGACAAGGAGAAAGCGATCATCCTGGCGCAGCCCGACATGGCTGGCAAGCCCGAGCAGATCGCCGAGAAGATGGTCGAAGGCCGTCTGAAGAAGTACCTGGCCGAGAACAGCCTGACCGAACAGCCTTTCGTCAAGGATCCCAACCAGACCGTCGCCGAGTTCGTCAAGGCAGCGGGCGGTGAGGTGCTTGGCTTCGCCCGCTTCGAAGTGGGCGAGGGCATCGAGAAGGAAGAGGTCGATTTTGCCAAGGAAGTCATGGAACAAGCTCGCCGTAGCTAAGGTCCGACTTCGTGGTACGTATGGCGTGCGCAATAGCGCACGCCATCGCGTATCCGGCTGCTGAATGCCAGCCATGTATTCCTTCCCGTCCGTCGATGCCACCCAGGAGACCTGTCATGTCCAGTATCCCCGAGCAAAGCACCAAGACCGAGCGAGGCGCCAAGTCGAAGTACAAGCGCATTCTGCTCAAGCTATCCGGCGAAGCCCTGATGGGCGAGCACGATTTCGGTATCGACCCCAAGGTGCTCGATCGCATGGCGCTGGAGATCGGTCAGCTGGTCGGGATCGGCGTGCAGGTGGGTATCGTGGTGGGCGGCGGCAACTTGTTTCGCGGTGCGGCGCTCAATGAAGCGGGCATGGACCGGGTCACCGGCGACCACATGGGCATGCTGGCCACGGTGATGAACGCGTTGGCCATGCGCGACGCGCTGGAGCGCTCCAACATTCGTTCGCGGGTAATGTCGGCGATCCCGATGAGCGGTGTCGTGGAGCACTATGATCGCCGGACCGGCATTCGCTACCTCACCTCGGGAGACGTGGTATTGTTTTCCGCCGGTACCGGCAATCCCTTCTTCACCACCGACTCGGCGGCCTGCCTGCGCGGCATCGAGATCGATGCCGACGTGGTGATCAAGGCCACCAAGGTCGATGGGGTCTACGACAAGGATCCGGTCAAGTACAGCGATGCGGTGAAGTACGATCGTCTGACCTACGACGAGGTACTCGACCAAAAGCTGGGTGTCATGGATTTGACCGCCATTTGCCTGGTGCGTGACCATGACATGCCGGTACGCGTATTCGACATGAACAAGGCCGGCGCACTACTGAATCTGGTGGTGGGCGGCACGGAAGGCACTCTGATCGACAGAGGGTAGAACAGTGATCAACGATATCAAGAAAGATGCGCAGAGCCGCATGACCAAGAGCCTGGAAGCGCTTCAGGCCAACTTCCACAAGATTCGCACCGGGCGTGCCCATGCCAGCATCCTGGATGCCGTCATGGTCGACTACTACGGTAACCCAACGCCGATCAACCAGGTGGCCAGCGTCAATGTCGAGGACGCCCGTACACTGACCGTGATGCCCTGGGAACAGAACATGGTACCCAAGGTCGAGAAGGCGATCATGACCTCGGATCTGGGTCTCAACCCCGCGTCGGCGGGCAATGTGATTCGCGTGCCGATGCCGATGCTGACCGAGGAGACTCGCAAGGGTTACATCAAGCAGGCGAGAGCCGAGGCCGAAAACGCCCGGGTGGCCGTGCGCAACGTGCGCCGCGATGCCAATGGCGACCTGAAATCGCTGCTCAAGGAGAAAGAGATCTCCGAAGATGACGAGCATCGCGCCGCCGACGAGATCCAGAAGCTGACCGACAAGCACATCGCTGAGGTCGACAAGCTGCTGGAAGCCAAGGAACATGACCTGATGCAGGTCTGAAGGCTGCCGGGCGCGTGGCGCCCGGCACTTTTTCCCTCCATGCGAGACTCCATGACGTCAACGTCTTATGAAGTCCATCATGAAGGAGAGCCACGCCATGTGGCGATCATCATGGATGGCAATAACCGCTGGGCCCGCGCCCGAGGGCTCTCCGGGGTGCGAGGTCACCGCGCGGGAGTGGAAGCCGTGCGTGCGGTGATCCGCCGCGCCGCCGAGCGCGGCATCGAGACCTTGACCCTGTTTGCCTTCTCCAGCGAAAACTGGAAACGTCCCATCGCTGAAGTCGATGCGTTGATGGAGCTTTTCCTGTTGGCGCTGAAGCGCGAGGTCAAGAAGCTCCACGAACACAATATCCGCTTGACGATCATCGGCGAGCGCGAGGGCTTCTCCCATTCGATCCAGAAGCATATCGAGCGTGCCGAGTCGCTGACCCGGGACAATCACGGCATGCATCTGGTGATCGCTGCCAATTACGGCGGGCAGTGGGATATCGCCCAGGCGGCAAGGCGTCTGGCCGAGCAGGTCGCCGAGGGTAAGCTGACCCCGGAACAGGTGAGCGAGCAGCGCCTGGCCAGTGAGCTGTGCCTGGCGGATTGCTCGCCAGTGGATCTGTGCATCCGGACCAGTGGCGAGCAGCGGCTCTCCAATTTCCTACTGTGGCAGCTCGCCTATGCCGAACTCTACTTCTCGCCGCTGCTGTGGCCGGACTTCGATGGCGCCGCCTTCGATCAGGCCGTCGAGAGCTATCAGCAGCGCCAGCGACGCTTCGGCATGACTCACGAACAGATCGAGGCCCAGGGTGCTTAGACAGCGAATCATCACAGCCCTTTGGCTGGCGCCACTGACGCTGATTGGGCTCTTCGTTCTGGAGGGTGGCGCCTTCGCCCTGTTCACCGGCCTTGTGGTGGTGCTGGGTGCCTGGGAGTGGGCCAATCTGGCCGGTATCGAGGCCCCCCGCCTGCGGCTGGGCTACGCGCTGGGGCTGGCGGCGCTGATGCTTTCGATGTGGCTCAGCGGTGCGGCGCTGTCTATCTGGCCGCTATGGCTGGCGGTACTGGTGTGGCTTTGCAATCTCTATTGGGTCGTGCACTATCCCGATCGCCAAACGCAGTGGGGCGCATCTGTCAGGCGTCTGGCGTTGGGGGTGGCGGTGCTGTTGCCTTGCTGGGTCGGCTTCCAGTGGTTGCGCGGCAGCGGTGCGGAGTGGTTGCTGTTCGTGCTGCTGCTGGTATGGAGCGCCGATAGCGGAGCCTATTTCGCCGGTCGCGCCTATGGCAAGCGCAAACTGGCGCCGCGGGTCAGTCCCGGCAAGTCCATGGAAGGGGTGGTGGGCGGGCTTGTGGCGGTCACCCTGCTGGCGTTGATCTTCGGCGTCTGGCAGAACCTCGGTGTCGGTCAGGGACTGGCACTGGTGGTCATTACCTGGATCGTCACGCTGGCTTCGGTGCTCGGAGATCTGTTCGAAAGCATGCTCAAGCGCTTTCGCGGGATCAAGGATTCAAGCGCGCTGCTGCCGGGCCATGGCGGCGTGCTCGACCGTATCGACAGCCTGACGGCCGCCATACCGTTGTTCGCTCTGCTTACCCTGTGGATGTGATCTGCCCATGCCGGAGACTCCCTCTACTTCCGCCTTTTCAGGCGCTGTTCAGACCGTCACGATTCTCGGTGCCACCGGCTCGATCGGCACCAGCACTCTGGATGTGATCGCGCGCCATCCCGACCGCTACCGCGTGCATGCGCTGACCGCCCACACCTCGCGGGAGGAGCTGGCGCAGCTGTGCCTCGTGCATCGGCCCGGGGTGGCGGTACTCTCGTCCGAGCGCGATGCCGGCTGGCTACGCGAGCACCTCAAGAGACAAGGCCTCGACATCGAGGTGCGCTGTGGCGAAGCGGCGCTGGTCGAGGTCGCGAAGGCGTCCGAGGTCGATGTAGTGATGGCGGCCATCGTCGGCGGGGCGGGGCTTCTGCCGACGATTGCCGCGGTGCGCGCCGGCAAGCGGGTGCTGCTCGCCAACAAAGAGGCGTTGGTGATGAGCGGGGCGCTGTTCATGGAGGCGGTCGATCGCCATGGCGCCACGCTGTTGCCCATCGATTCCGAACATAATGCCATTTATCAGTGTCTACCTGTCGATCACCGTGGCGGTCTCAAGCGACTGGGGGTGTCGCAACTGCTGCTGACAGCCTCAGGCGGCCCCTTTCTCGGCTGGCAGGCCGCCGACCTGGTGACGGTAACCCCCGAACAGGCCTGCGCGCATCCCAACTGGTCGATGGGTCGCAAGATTTCGGTGGATAGCGCCACGTTGATGAACAAGGGGCTCGAGCTGATCGAGGCGTGCTGGCTCTTCGATGCCAGGCCCGAGCAGATTCAGGTGGTGGTTCACCCGCAAAGCGTGATTCACTCGATGGCGGCCTATCACGATGGATCGGTGATCGCGCAACTGGGCAATCCTGACATGCGCACGCCGATTGCCTACGGTCTGGCCTGGCCCGAGCGGATCGACGCAGGCGTCGAGGCCCTTGACCTGTTCCAGATCGCCAGGCTCGACTTTCAGGCGCCCGACGAGGCTGCTTTCCCCTGCCTGACGCTTGCTCGACAGGCGATGGCGGCGGGGGGCACCGCGCCGGCGGTACTCAATGCCGCCAATGAAGTGGCGGTGGAGGCTTTTCTCGCCGGGCGGCTGAGTTTCACCGGTATCGCGCAGGTCGTGGCCCAGGTGCTGGATGAGTGCCCGGTCTCTCCGGCAACGGAGCTTGCGGTGATCCTCGCCGAGGATCGTCATGCCCGGGCCGCAGCGGCGGTGTGCGTGGCGCGGCATTGTCAGGAGTGGTAAGCATGGGCGTGATTCAGAACATACTGGCGGTCATCGTGGTCCTGGGGCTGCTGATCACCTTTCACGAGTACGGTCACTTCTGGGTGGCCAGGCGCTGTGGTGTCAAGGTGCTGCGCTTCTCGGTGGGCTTCGGCAAGCCCCTCTGGTCCAGGGTCGACCGGCATGGCACCGAGTTTGCCGTGGCCGCGATTCCCCTGGGTGGTTACGTCAAGATGCTCGACGAGCGCGAGGCGCCGGTCGCTCCCGATGAGCTGGATCAGGCCTTCAATCGCAAGAGCGTCTGGCAGCGCATCGCGATCGTTGCGGCCGGCCCCATAGCCAACTTCCTGCTGGCGATCGCCGCCTACTGGTTGCTGTTCGTTGCCGGAATCACTACGGTGGCTCCGGTGGTGGGTAGTGTGTCCCCCGACTCGCCCGCCGAGCAGGGCGGTCTGAGGTCCGGTCATGAGATCGTCGCCGTGCAGGGCGAGCGCGTGCGCTCCTGGGAGGAGATCAACCTCAAGCTGGTCGCGGCGATCGGCCACAGTGGCGAGTTCAGGATCGAGGCGCGCGAAGGGGCGCAGGCCGCCGCGCAGGAGTATCGGCTGCCGGTGGAAAACTGGCTGGCTCGCCAGGAGCAGCCCCAACCGCTACTGAGCCTAGGAGTGACGCCCTGGCGTCCCGCTTTCCCGGCGGTGCTGGGCCAGGTGCTGGAGGGTGAGGCTGCCGCCGAAGCGGGGCTCGAGCCGGGTGACCGGGTGGTCGAAGTGAATGGCCAGCCGGTGGAAGACTGGATGCACTTCGTCAATACCGTGCGTGCCAATCCCGGCGAGCCGCTCGCGCTGCTCATCGAGCGTGCCGGCCAGCAACGCGAACTGGCATTGACGCCTGGGCGTAGCGAGCTCGAGGAGGGTGCCGCCATTGGTTATATCGGTGCCGGCGCGCAACCGGTGGAGTGGCCCGAGGAATATCAGCGCGAGATCCGTTATGGTCCGCTGGCGGCCATCGGCCAGTCGCTGTCGCGCACCGGCGAGATGTCGCTGCTGACGGTGGACGCCATACGCAAGATGCTGGTCGGCTTGATCTCACCCTCCAATCTCTCGGGGCCGATCACCATCGCGCAGTTCGCCGGCGACTCGGCGCGCACCGGGATGGAGGCGTTCATCAGCTTCCTCGCCTACCTGTCTATCAGCCTGGCGGTGCTCAATCTGCTGCCGATCCCAGTGCTTGATGGCGGCCATCTGATGTATTACGCCATCGAGGCGGTGCGCGGCAAGCCCGTCTCCGAGCAGGCCCAGGCGGTGGGCCTGCGGATTGGACTGGCAATGGTGGGGAGCCTGATGTTGATGGCGCTCTATTTCGATATCATGCGCCTCTGGTAGCGAGGGACCTTTGCCAAGGCATGTCAACGATGCTGACCATCGCGTATGTTTTCCGGGAATCGCCGGGCTAGGGAGGCTGGAGGAAGGTGCTCCGGCTTGTCAGAAGCCCGTACTAATGTATATGGTGCCTGCTCCACAAGCGGGCAGACCAACTTCGAGCGAATCGACTGCATGAAACTCAAGAACATCGGATTGGCGGCGTTGTTGCTTAGCGGCGCCCAGCCAGTGCTGGCAGACACCTTCAATGTTTCCGACATTCGCGTAGAGGGACTGCAACGTGTGTCCGCCGCCTCTGTCTTCAATGCGTTCCCGGTCAGTACCAACGATTCGGTCGACGAGCGCGACCTGGCTCAGGCGGCGCGCGCGCTCTTCGGTACGGGACTGTTCGATGACGTGCAGCTGGCCCGCGATGGCGATATCCTGATCATCCAGGTGGTGGAACGTCCCTTCATCACTGCCCTGAACATCACCGGCAACTCGCAGATATCGGAAGACGATCTACGCAATGGTCTGCGTCAGGCCGGGCTTGCCGAAGGCCAGGTACTGCAGCTCTCCACGCTCGAGGAGATCCAGCGCGAGCTGGAGCAGGTCTATCAGGCGCAGGGGCGTTACAGCGCGCGTATCAGCACCAATGTCGAGGAGATCGACCGCAGCCGCGTACGTGTCAACGTCGATATCAACGAAGGCGCGGTGGCCAACATCCGCCAGATCAACATCGTGGGCAATCAGGCATTCGACGACGACACGCTGCGTGACGTGTTCGAGCTCAACGATCGTCCCGGGCGCTTCTTCGGCTGGTTCTCCCGCGACGAGTACTCGCGTGAAGCGCTATCGGGCGACCTGGAGCGGCTGCGTTCCTACTATCTCGATCGTGGCTACGTGAACTTCAACATCACTTCGACCCAAGTCTCGATCAGTCCGGACAAGACGCAGATATTCGTCACCGTCAACGTCGATGAGGGGCAGCAGTACCGTCTTGGCGAGATTCGCTTTGCCGGCAACATGCCAATCTCCGAGTCCGAGGCGCGCGAGCTGGTGACGGCCGAGCGCGGCGAGATATTTTCGCGTCGCGACATTACCGCTTCCTCCGAGGCGCTGCGCTCGCGCCTGGGCGCCGAAGGGTTCGCCTTTGCCAACATCGACAGCCGTCCGCAGATCGCCGCGGACGGCGATACCGTCGATGTGATCTTTACCGTCAATCCCGGCCAGCGTGCCTATGTGCGGCGCATCAATTTCATCGGCAACACCACCACCGAAGATGAAGTGCTGCGTCGCGAGATGATCCAGATGGAGGGCGCGCCTGCCTCCACCGAGCAGATCAGCCAGTCCCGCCAGCGCCTCGAACGGCTTGGCTTCTTCCGGCAGGTCGACGTCGACACCCAGCCGGTACCGGGTGAGAACGACCTGCTCGACGTCACCTACAACGTCGAGGAGCAGCCCTCCGGCTCGATATCGGCCAGTGTCGGCTTCTCGCAGAGTGCCGGGGTGATCTACGGCGCGGCACTCTCCCAGAACAACTTCCTGGGCACCGGTAACCGGGTCAATGTCGGGGCGCAGCGCAGCGACACCTTTACCAGTCTCAACTTTGGCTTTACCGACCCGTACTGGACGCTGGATGGCGTCTCGCGGGGCTACAATCTTTTCTATCGCGAAACCGATTACGAAGATTCCGATATCTCGACCTACTCCACCGACGCTTATGGCGCTGGCATCAACTTCGGTTACCCGATCAACGAACTGGCGCGTCTCAACTTCGGTGTCAGCGTCGAGGACCTGTCGGTCCAGACCTACAACGATACCGCGTCGGAAATCGTTCGCTACGTCGAGGAGCAGGGCAGCGACGCCCAGAGCCTCAAGCTGACCGCCAGTTGGACGCGCAACAACCTCAATCGTGGGATGATGCCGACGGCGGGCAACTACAACCGTGTCTCGCTGGAGACTGCTGCACCGGGCAGCGATGCCGAGTACTACAAGCTTCGCTATCGCGGCCAGCAGTTGTTCGAACTCAACAATGACTGGTCGCTGAAATTCGGCACCACGCTTGGCTATGCCGACTCGGTGGGTAACGACCCCTACCCGTTCTACGAGAACTTCTTCTCCGGTGGACTGGGTTCGGTGCGCGGTTTCACCGGTAACACGCTGGGACCGAGAACCTCACCTCGTGGGGGCGGCAACGATCGTACCTTGGGCGGCAACGTACTGGTCGAAGGCTCCGTCGAGCTGCTCTTCCCGCTGCCTTTCGTCGACGACCAGCGCTCGCTGCAGACAGGCTTCTTCATCGATGCGGGCAATACCTTCCTCACCGATTGCTACGAGGTGCTGGAAGGCGACCAATCGCGCTGCGAGTCGGGTGTCGATCTGGGCGAGTTACGTTACAGTGCAGGCATCGGACTCTCCTGGCTGACGCCGGTGGGCCCGCTGACCTTTAGCATCGCCGAGCCGCTCAATGACAAGGACGGCGACGATACCCAGTTCTTCCAGTTCTCGCTTGGCCAGACCTTCTAAGGCTCGTTGAATTGGTTCGAATACCAGGAGTGACCGAATGCGTAAGTTGACAGGAATCGTGTGTCTTGGCTTATTGGGAACCTTCGCCATGTCGAGCCAGGCTGCTGATATTGCAGTGCTGGATTGGCGGGAAGCGCTGCTGGCGACCAATGCTGCACAGCAGTCGATGTCGCAATTGCAGAGCCAGATCAGTAGCCAGCAGCAGCAGGCCCAGACCCTCGGTCAGGAGCTACAGCAGCTGCAACAACGCATGCAGCGCGATGGCGCGGTGATGTCCGATTCCGAGCGCCAGACGGCGCAACAGGAGCTGCAGCAGAAAGGGTCTCAATTCCAGCAACTGCGCGGTCAGATCATCCAGACACAGCAGCGCGCCGAGCAGGAATTTCTCGAGCAGTCCCAGGCCAATCTGGAGCGGGCCGTCGATCAGGTGATCGCGCGCCACAATGTTCAGATCCTGATCGATCGAGAGGCAGTCGTTCACAGCGCACCTGGCCTCGACCTGACCGATGAGGTCACGCAGATCCTCAATTCGCTGAACTAAACGTCGGCGCGATTGGATCGAATAACCACAAACCAGAACGAATGTCCCATGAACGACGCCAACACACACTGCTATACGCTGGAGGAGATCGCCGAATGCCTGGGCGCGCGGTTGCTGGGCGATGGCGGTCGGCGGGTCAGTGGTCTGGCCACGCTGGGTGAAGCGGGGCCTGAGGACATCACCTTCCTGGCCAACAAGGCCTATCTCAAGCACTTGGCCAAGAGCCGGGCGGCGGCGGTACTGCTGCACCCCAATCATATCGCCGATTGTCCTACCGCGAGCCTGGCGCTGGATAATCCCTATCTGGGCTATGCCAAGCTGTCACGGCTCTTCGATCCCTTGGCGATGCGCCAAGCGGTCGGCATTCATCCGAATGCAGTCATCGCTGACGGCGTCACTCTCGGGCAGGATGTTCAGGTCGGTCCACAGGTCGTCATCGAAGAGGGTGTGACGCTGGGTGACCGTGTCGTGGTCGGGGCGGGCTGCGTGATTGGCGCCGGCAGCAGCATCGGAGAGGATTCCCGCCTGCACCCTAATGTGACAGTCTGCCATGGGGTCGTGGTCGGTAAGCGGGCGATCCTGCAGAGTGCCTGTGTCATCGGTGGCGACGGTTTCGGTTTCGCCCACGACGGCAGCCGCTGGCACAAGATCGCCCAGCTGGGTGGCGTGGTGATCGGCGATGACGTGGAAGTGGGAAGCTGCTCGAGCATCGATCGGGGGGCACTTGGCGACACCGTGATTGGCGATGACGTCAAGATCGACAGTCAGGTGCAAATCGCACACAACGTCCAGATCGGCGACCACACCGCGCTTGCGGGTTGTGTCGGGATCGCCGGTTCCACCAAGGTCGGCCGGAATTGCATGCTGGGTGGCGGGGTGGGCCTGGCAGGACACTTGACGATCTGCGACGGCGTTCAGGTCACGGGCATGAGTCTGGTCACCAATTCGATCCATGAGCCGGGCATCTACTCCTCGGGCACCGGTGCCATGAGCAATGCCCAGTGGCGCAAGAATGCGGTGCGCTTCAAGCAGCTCGACGATATCGCCAAGCGGCTTGCGCGACTGGAAAAGGGTCGGCCTGACCGTTGAGTCATCGAGACTCAGGCGTATAATCCCTCTTCATCGCGTGGGGCTCCCGCTATTGGCATGCTCGCCCGAGGGCGAGCATTTCGTTATTTTAGAGGTTGTATCGATGGTAATGGACATCAACGAGATCCGTGAGTATCTACCCCACCGCTACCCCTTCCTGCTGGTGGATCGCGTGGTGGAGATCGAGCTTGGCGAGTCCATCTCGGCCTATAAGAACGTCAGCATCAACGAGCCGTTCTTCAATGGGCACTTCCCGCACCATCCGATCATGCCGGGCGTGCTGGTCGTCGAGGCACTGGCCCAGGTATGCGGTATCCTGGGTTTCAAGACCGTCAACAAGCTGCCGGCGGATGGCTATGTCTATTACCTGGTGGGCAGCGACAATGTCCGTTTCAAGCGCCCGGTGATGCCTGGTGATCGTTTGCACCTGACTGCCAAGGTGATCCGCGAGAAGCGAGGCATCTGGAAGTTCGCCTGCCGGGCGACGGTCGAGGACGAGCTCGTCTGTGAAGCCGAAATCATCTGTGCCGAGAGGAAGGTTTCTTGATACATCCAACTGCCATCGTTGACCCAAAGGCCCGCTTGGCCGAGGACGTTGAAGTCGGCCCCTTCACGGTGATCGGCCCCGACGTGGAGATTGGCCCAGGTAGCCGCATCGGCCCGCATGTCGTGATCAAGGGGCCTACCGTACTGGGTGCGCGCACGCAGATATTCCAGTTCGCCTCGGTGGGCGAGGATTGCCAGGACAAGAAGTACGCCGGTGAGCCGACCCGCCTGGTGATGGGTGATGACAATGTCATTCGCGAAGGCGTGACCTTGCATCGCGGCACCGTTCAGGGGCGCGAGGAGACCACCATCGGCAGTCGCAACCTGTTCATGGCCTACGCCCATGTCGGGCATGACTGCATCATCGGCAGCGACTGCATCCTGGCCAACCAGGTGACCTTGGCGGGACATGTCACAGTGGGCGATTTCGCCATTCTCGGCGGGCTCGCGGCGATCCATCAGTTCTGCTATTTCGGCACTCACGCCATGGCCGGCGGCGGTTCGATCATCACCAAGGACACGCCCGCCTACGTGATCATCAACGGCAACCCAGCGCACTCGCATGGCCTCAACCTGGTCGGTCTCAAGCGCCGTGGCTTCTCCCGCGAGGCGATCAATGCCCTCGTCGACGCCTACAAGCGGGTCTACCGCAAGGGACTGACCGTGGAGCAGGCGCTGACCGAGATCAAGGCACACTATACGACGCTGCCGGAGATCGATACCTTCGTCGCCTCGATCGAGGTCTCCACCCGCGGTATCACGCGCTAGGCATGCGTAGCACGCCACTCAAGATCTATCTGGTGGCCGGCGAGATATCCGGCGACATTCTCGGCGCGAGCCTGATGCGTGCGCTCAAGGCGCGCTTCGGAGAGGTCGAGTTTCGCGGTATCGGTGGCACGCGCATGATCGATGAGGGCATCGACAGCCGTTTTCCGCTGGAGACGCTGTCGATCATGGGACTGGTCGAGGTACTCAAGCACCTGCCCGAACTGGTCAAGGTGCGCCGCGCGCTGCGCCGCGACGCCCTGGCCTGGCAGCCGGACATCATGATCGGCATCGATGCGCCGGACTTCAATCTCGGCCTGGAGCGCCAACTGCGCGGGGCGGGCCTGACTACCGCCCACTATGTCAGCCCCACCATATGGGCCTGGCGGCAGGGGCGGGTCAAGGGGATCGCGCGTTCGGTGGATGCGGTGCTCACTTTTCTGCCGTTCGAAGCGGCGTTCTACCGCGACCATGCCGTGCCGGTGGCCTTCGTCGGTCATCCGCTGGCCGACGAGGTGGCGCTTGAAAACGATCGACAAGCCATGCGTACGGCGCTGGGGCTCGATGACCAGGCCCAGGTACTGGCGGTGCTGCCCGGTTCGCGTGCCAACGAGATACGGTTTCTCGCCGACACTTTCTTCACCGCCGTGGAGCGGCTGTGCGCCGAACGTCCCGCCCTGCAAGTGGTGATTCCGGCAGCCAGCGGGCAGCGTCATCGTGAACTCGAGGCCAAGCTACAGGAGTATCCGGCGCTCGCCTCCCGGGTGGTGCTGCTCGATGGCCAGTCCCGCGAGGCGATGATCGCCAGCGATGCCGTGCTGCTGGCGTCGGGGACGGCGGCGCTCGAGGCGATGCTCTGCCACCGGGCCATGGTGGTCGCCTACCGTATGGCGCCCTCCACTCACTGGCTGATGAGCCGTCTGATCAAGACGCCCTGGATCTCGCTGCCCAATCTCATCGCCCAGGAGATGATCTCCCCTGAGCTGATCCAGGACGATGCCAATGTCACTGCAATTGCCGAGCAGCTTGCGGCACTGCTCGATGACGATGAGCGGCGCCAGGCCCTCGAAGCGCGCTTCGCCCAGATGCATGCCGGCTTGCAGCGAGGAGCCAGCGCGCGGGCGGCCGAGGCGGTGGAGGCCCTGATCGATGGGTGCCCGCTTCCGGCAAGCGTGGCGCCGGAGAGAATGGATGATGATGCGTGACTATCCTCCGCTGGTGATCGACTACCCCGGGCAGTGGCTGGCCGGGGTAGACGAGGTCGGCCGCGGCCCGCTGGTCGGCGCGGTGGTGGCTGCAGCGGTGATTCTCGATCCCGCCCGACCCATCGAGGGGCTAAATGACTCCAAGGCGCTCTCCGCCAAGCGTCGCGAGGCATTGAACCTCGCCATTCGCGAGCGGGCCCTGGCCTTTGCGGTGGCCGAGGCCTCGCCTGCCGAGATCGATGTGCTCAATATCTATCATGCCACCCATCTGGCCATGCGCCGCGCCATCGATGCACTGTCGCCCGCCGCCGAATATCTACTGGTGGACGGCAACAGGTTGCCCGGCCATCCCCTGCCGGGCCAGGCGGTGGTCAAGGGTGATGCTCGACATCCCGCCATTGCCGCCGCGTCGATACTGGCCAAGGTGGCCCGCGATGCGCAGATGGTCGCACTCGACGCCCTACACCCTGGCTATGGCTTTTCCCGCCACAAGGGGTACCCTACGACGGAGCATCTGGCTGCACTGGAGAGGCTGGGGCCGCTGTCCGAGCATCGCCGCTCCTTCGCGCCGGTGAAGAGGCAACTGGAACTGTTCGAACACGTGCCAGCCGTTACCGCCGCCTCCGTCAGCCAAGACCTGGCCGTCACTCTTGCCATCACCGATTAGTCACGAGTCCGCTATGACCACGCTCTTCGTTCATCTTCGCGTCCACAGTGAGTACTCGCTCGTCGATGGTCTGGTGCGCTTAAAGCCCCTGGTGGCCAGCACCGTCGAAATGGGCATGCCCGCCTGCGCGGTGACCGACGAGGCCAACCTGTTCGGCCTGGTCAAGATCTACAAGGCGTCCCAAGGCGCCGGCCTCAAGCCAATCATCGGTGCCGATTTATGGCTCGAGAATGGCCATGACGAGGGGCACCCCTATCGGCTGACGCTGTTGGCCATGAACAACGATGGCTACCGCAACCTCACCGAGCTGATCTCCCGCGGCTGGATGGAGGGGCAGCGCCAGGGGCTGGCGATTCTCAAGAAGGAGTGGGTGTTTGCTCAGAGTGAGGGTTTGATCGCCCTCTCCGGTGCCCGGGAGGGGGAGGTCGGGCGTCATCTGTTGGCGGATCGCCAGGACGAGGCGCGCGCGCTGCTCGATGAGTGGAACGCTCACTTTCCGGGACGCTACTATCTCGAGCTGCAGCGCACCTCGCGGCAGTACGACGAAGAGTGCCTGCATCTCTCGGTGGCGCTTGCCACCGAAACGGGCACCCCGGTGGTGGCGACCAACGAGGTACGCTTTCTCAAGCGCGAGGACTTCTGGGCTCACGAAACCCGGGTCTCGATCGGCGAGGGCAAGGCGCTCAACGACTCGCGCCGCGAGCGGCGCTACAGCGAGGAGCAGTATCTCAAGAGCCCGCAGGAAATGGCCGAGCTGTTCGCCGATATCCCCGAGGCGCTCGAGAACAGCGTGATGATCGCCGCACGCTGCAACGTCGAGGTGCGCCTCGGCGAGATCTTCCTGCCGGAGTTCCCGATCCCCGCGGGCATGACTCAGGACGAATACTTCCGCAAGGTCTCCCACGACGGTCTCACCGAGCGCCTCGATTTTCTTTATCCGATCGCCAAGCATCCCCGCGACAGCGATGAGTGGGCCAAGATCGAGGCGCAATACCGCCAGCGCCTCGATTTCGAGCTCGACATCATCATTCAGATGGGCTTTCCCGGCTACTTCCTGATCGTCATGGACTTCATCCAGTGGGCCAAGGACAACGACGTGCCGGTGGGACCGGGACGCGGCTCCGGGGCAGGCTCCTTGGTCGCCTACGCGCAGAAGATCACCGATCTCGACCCGCTGGAGTACGATCTGCTGTTCGAGCGTTTCCTCAACCCCGAGCGCGTCTCGATGCCCGATTTCGACGTCGACTTCTGCATGGAGAAGCGCGACAGCGTCATCGACTACGTGGCCGAGCGCTACGGGCGCAACGCGGTGTCGCAGATCGTCACTTTCGGCACCATGGCCGCCAAGGCGGTGGTGCGCGACGTGGCCCGCGCCCAGGGCAAGCCCTATTCGCTCGGCGACAAGCTCTCCAAGCTGATCCCCTTCGAGGTCGGCATGACCCTGGGCAAGGCGATCGAGCAGGAGCCGGCGCTCAAGGAGTACCTCGACGGTGACGAGGAGGCCCAGGAAGTCTGGGACATGGCGCGCAAGCTCGAAGGCATCACCCGCGGTACCGGCAAGCATGCCGGCGGCGTGGTGATCGCGCCGACCAAGCTCACCGACTTCTCGCCGCTGTTGTGCGACGAGGAGGGCAACGGCCTGGTGGTGCAGTTCGACAAGAACGACGTCGAGGAGGCGGGGCTGGTCAAGTTCGACTTCCTTGGCCTGCGCACGCTGACGATCATTGACTGGGCGCTGGAGATGGTCGACAAGGTGCGCGCTACCCAAGGCCAGGCGCCACTCGATATCACCACCATCCCGCTGGACGATGCGCCGACCTTCGAGATGCTCAAGCGCGCCGATACCACCGCGGTGTTCCAGCTCGAGTCGCGGGGCATGAAGGAGTTGATCAAGCGCCTGCTGCCCGATTCGCTGGAGGACATGATCGCCCTGGTCGCACTGTTCCGCCCCGGCCCCCTGCAGTCGGGCATGGTCGATGACTTCATCAACCGCAAGCATGGCCGAGCCGAAATCTCCTATCCGCATCCGGACTACCAGCATGAGCTGCTCAAGCCGGTGCTCGAGCCCACCTACGGCATCATCCTCTACCAGGAACAGGTGATGCAGATCGCCCAGGTGCTGGCGGGCTACAGTCTGGGCCAGGCTGACATGCTGCGCCGCGCCATGGGCAAGAAGAAGCCCGAGGAGATGGCCAAGCAGCGCGCGGGGTTCATGGAGGGGTGCGCGACCAACGGCATCGACAAGGAGCTGGCGGGTAACATCTTCGACCTGGTGGAGAAGTTCGCCGGCTATGGCTTCAACAAGTCGCACTCGGCGGCCTACGGCCTGGTCTCCTACCAGACCGCCTGGCTCAAGTCGCACTATCCAGGGCCGTTCATGGCCGCGGTGATGTCCACCGAGATGGACAACCTCGACAAGGTGGTGCCGTTGATCGAAGAGTCGCGCCGACTCGGACTCACCGTGACGCCACCGGACGTCAATGTCGGCGGCTACAAGTTCACCGTCGATGACGAGGCTCGCGTGGTTTACGGCCTGGGAGCGATCCGTGGCGTCGGCGAGGGGCCCATCGGCGCCATCGTCGAGGCACGCGCCGAAGGCGGCCCGTTCAGCGACATCTTCGACTTCTGTCGGCGCATCGATCCCCGGCGCTTGAACAAGCGCACCCTTGAGGCGCTGATACGCTCAGGCGCGCTGGACAATCTCGGGCCCAGCCGGGCGGTGCTCAGCGCTACCATGGAACCGGCGCTCAAGGCCGCCGCGCAGAGCCTCAGCAACCAGAGCCTGGGCATGGTCGACATGTTCGGCGAGGCGTTTGTCGACGAGCAGGCCGGCGACTGTTACGCCGACTATCTGCACGCGCGTGAGTGGAGCGACAAGGAGCGCCTGGCTGGCGAGAAGGAGACCCTCGGGCTTTACCTCACCGGCCATCCCATCGATGAGTACGAGCAGGAGCTCAAGCGCTTCGTCTCGACGCGCATCAGCGACCTCAAGCCCTCGCGCGAGCCGCAGCGTGTCGCCGGGCTGGTGGTGGGCATGCGCACCATGAAGTCCAAGCGCGGCGATACCATGGCCTTCGTCACGCTCGACGACCGCACCGGGCGGATCGAGGCGTCGCTGTTCGGCGAGCTGTTCGAACAGCTGCGTGGGCGACTCGACACCGAGCAGGTGCTGATCGTGGAGGGTGAGGTCTCAAGCGACGACTTCTCCGGCGGCCTGAGGCTGCGCGGCAAGGAGATCACGCTGATGGTCGAGGCGCGCAGCAAGTTCGGCCAGGCGGTGGAACTGTCGCTGGATGGCTCGCGCGCCAACGGCCGCCTGATCGCCAGCTTGCGTGAAAGCCTCACCCCGCATCGCGATGCCCAGGGCCTGCCGGTGCGACTGCGCTATCGCAACGGTCAGGTGAGCGGCTGGCTGGAGCTGGCCGACGAGTGGAAGGTGGCGCCCTGCGATGAACTGCTGACCGCGCTGCGCGAGGTCGAAGGGCAGGACGGGGTGCGCCTCAAGTACCGCTGATTCCGATGGTGACAGACATTGCGCTGCCTTGCGCCACACGGCCAAGCTGCGATAATGCCCGACACTTAGCATTTCACGACAGCCATGGCCGACATGGCCTGACTCCAACAAGCTGAAACTCTATGAATCCCAACTACCTAGATTTCGAACAGCCCATTGCCGAGTTGCAGGCCAAGATCGAGGAGCTGCGGCTGGTCGGCAACGACAGCAAGATCAATATCAGTGAAGAGGTGGCAAGGCTCCAGGAGAAGAGCCAGAAGCTCACCGAGCAGATCTTTCGCGATCTGAGTGCCTGGCAGGTGTCGCAGCTGTCGCGTCATCCGCAGCGCCCCTATACCCTCGACTACCTCGGCTACGTCTTCGAGGATTTCGATGAGCTGCATGGCGACCGTCATTTTTCCGATGATGCCGCCATCGTCGGCGGCGTGGCGCGCCTCGACGATCGGCCGGTGATGGTGATCGGCCACCAGAAGGGGCGTGACGTGAAGGAGAAGGTGCGGCGTAACTTCGGCATGCCGCGCCCTGAGGGCTACCGCAAGGCGTGCCGCCTAATGGAGATGGCCGAGCGCTTCAAGATGCCGGTGTTGACCTTCATCGATACGCCGGGGGCCTATCCCGGCATCGACGCCGAGGAGCGCGGTCAGTCCGAGGCGATCGCCTACAACCTGGCGGTGATGTCGCGGCTCAGGACGCCGATCGTCGCCACCGTGGTGGGCGAGGGCGGCTCAGGCGGGGCACTGGCCATCGGTGTGTGCGATGAGCTTGCGATGCTGCAGTACTCCACCTACTCGGTCATCTCGCCGGAGGGTTGCGCCTCGATCCTGTGGAAGAGTGCCGAGAAGGCTCCCGATGCCGCCCACGCCATGGGTATCACCGCCGAGCGGCTCAAGGAGCTGGGCTTCGTCGATACACTGATTCCTGAGCCGCTGGGCGGCGCACATCGCCATCCGACGGTCACCGCCGAACGGGTCAAGGAGGCGCTGCTGGCAAGCCTCGATCGTCTGCAGGCGATGGATACCGACGCCCTGATCGCGCGCCGCTACGAACGGCTCATGAGCTATGGTGCCCCGGCATAAGCCAATGTCATTGCAAGCGCTGATCGATCACGCCCTGGCGGAAACCCCGCCGGGGCGTGTCGTTTGGGTGGCCCTCTCCGGTGGTCTGGACTCCTCGCTATTACTCACGCTTGCCGCCGACGCCTGTCGACGCCATCCCCGTACGCTCAGGGCCCTGCATGTCAATCATGGCCTGCAGGACGCCGCTGGCGATTTTGAGACGCACTGTGGCGAGCTCTGCTCGCGCCTCGGCGTGTCGCTGACGGTCGAGCGGGTCCAAGTGTCGATGAGTTCCGGCCTGGGGCTCGAAGGCGCCGCCCGCGAGGCGCGCTACGCGGCGTTTGCCCGGCATGTGTCGGTGGGCGACACAGTATGGCTGGCCCAGCATCGCAACGATCAGGCCGAGGGCTTCCTGCTCGCCGCACTACGTGGCAGCGGGGTGCGCGGACTGGCGGCGATGCCGGCAAGCCGGGACTGGCAGGGCCGACAGCTGGCGCGCCCTCTGCTGGGTAGCACACGGTCTGAGCTGGAGCGGGAAGCTGACTGCCGCAGGCTTAGCTGGGTGGAGGACCCGAGCAATGCCGAGTCGGCCCTGGATCGCAACTTCCTGCGTCACCGCTTGCTGCCCCTGATCGAGACGCGATGGCCCGGGGGGCAGGCGTCGTTGGCCCGCTCGGCGGCATACGCAGGCGAAGCCGACGCCCTGCTCGAGGAGCTTGCCGAGCTCGATCTTGCCGCTTCGGGAGACAGTCCGGGGTGGCTGCCGCTGGCGACCCTGTCTGATCTCTCGGCGGCGCGCCAACGCCTGCTGATCCGCCACTGCTGCACGTGCCTGGGCCTGCCGCCGCCGCCGGCGGCACGGCTTGCCACGCTACAGGCACAGCTGGACGCGCGCCGCGACAGCCAGGTTCACGTTCACTGGCCGGGGGGGGAGGCACGCCTCTGGCGCGGGGCGCTTTATCTTGCGGCGCCGCGCCGGTCGCTTGAGCCCGACTGGCAGCGCGCCTGGGATGGCCAAGCGGCGCTTGCCACGCCTATCGGTTCGCTGAATCTGGTGCTCGAGAAAAAATCAGGCGGGCCGGTCGAGCTGTGCCTGCGGCCACGCCTTGGCGGCGAGACGCTGCAGATGACGGGGCGAGGGCGACGCGACCTCAAGCGCCTGCTGCAGGAGCGGGGAGTACCACCCTGGCAGCGCGGGCAGCTCGTTGTCGCCTGGCATGAAGCGCATGTAGTGGCCGTATTCGTGCCGGGCGAGCGCGAGCCGTTACTGTGCGCCGAGGGGTGGCGATGTCGGCCGCTAAGCTTGGCTCAGGGCTAGCGTCAGGCTAAAACCGGCCGCCTGCTGGTAGACGCTCTCCTGCTCGAGATCGTTGGTCAACAGGGCGTGCTCGCCAAGCGCCTGCCCCAGCGTCAGCACCAGCGCCTCACCCTGCGCCTGCAGCTGAAAGCCGAGGGTGGCCTGTTCGGGACGCGAGTGGTTGAGGATCACCGCCAGACGCAGCAGGCGTGCCAGCCGCGAGTAGGTCGTGCGCAACGAGGCCGGCAGGGCCTCGAGCTCCTTGCCGGGAAACTTGCGCCGGTGCGAACGGACCAGAAACGCCAGCGCCTGCTGTTCAGGGCGCGAAAAGCCGGTCAGATCCGAGTGCGCCAGTAGATAGGCGCCATGGCGGTGGAACTGACTGTGCGATATCGCCAGCCCCACCTCATGCAGCTGGGCCGCCCAGTCGAGGAACTGGGCCTGCTCCTCGCTGATCTCCCAAGCCTGGCTTACCTGTGCCAGCAGCTCGCGTGCGGTGGTGGCGACATGCTCGGCCTGGCGCGCATCGACATCGTAGCGGCGACGCAGCGTGGCCATGGCCTGGCGGCGTGAATCCTCCGGGCTGTTGCGCCCAGCCAGGTCATAGAGCACCCCTTCACGCAGCGCACCGTCCGAGTAGCGCATGCGCTCCAGGCCGAAGGCTTCGAATATCGCACACAGGATCGCCACGCCGGCGGGGAAGACGCTGGCGCGATCCTCCTTGAGCCCCTCCATGGCGACCTGCTCGAGCTGCTTGCACTTGATCAGGCGCCTGCGCAGTGCCAGCAGGGCATCGCGCGCGATCGTGCCATCATCGCTCTCGCCACTGGCGATGAGTACCGCCGAGACGGCCTTGATGGTGCCACTGGAACCGACCGGGTCCTGCCAGCCAAGCTCGAGGTAATGGCGGCGGATGTTGGCCAGTTCCGACAGGGCGGCGAGTTCGGCCCGACGAAAACGCTTCTCGCTGATCTCGCCGTCCGGGAAGAAGCGTCCGGTGAAGGTCACGCAGCCCATGTGCAGGCTTTCCAGCGCCAGGGGTTCGAAATTCTCGCCGATGATGAATTCGGTGGAGCCGCCGCCGATATCGACGATCAACCGGCGGCCATGCACATCGGCCAGCGCATGGGCCGCACCGAGGTAGATCAGCCGCGCCTCTTCCCGGCCGGCGATGATCTCGATACTGTGCCCAAGCAGTGCCTCGGCGCGATCGATCAGCGTCTGGCTGTTGGTGGCGGCGCGCAGGGCATTGGTGCCGACCACGCGCAACTGCCCGGCGGGGGTGTCGCCAATGAAGGGGGCGAAGCGGCCAAGACAGTCGATGGCGCGCTGCATGGCCTCCTCGCTGAGGTGGTCCTGATCGTCCAGGCCGGCCGCGAGCTGCACCTTTTCTCCCTGCTTGGCGACGACCTGCAGTTCACCGTCCTGGTAGTTGGCCACCAGAAGATGGAAGCTGTTGGAACCTAGATCGATAGCGGCGAGACGGCGAGGGGCACTGGCCGCCTCCGGCATCCTGCGCATGGCCGTGTCACGGGTCATGAGTTGTCCTTTGGTCGTGATCTCCCAAGGTTGCGATGCACCGGTGGCCTTGTCAATCGGCCCCTGGCTCGGCTTCGGCTCCACTTGGCTCGAGAGAGGCGCCTGGCCGAGCATGACGATAGTCGATGACATTGCCCCTTGCGTTTGGCGCGCCGCTTGACTAACATCGGGTCGTTCGCCTGTTCCGAAGTCTTCCCGACCGCGTCGCGGTCAACTCCAAGTCGTCAGACAGCCCGCTGATTCCGTTCAGGATGCTGGGTATCGCATGTTGAACCGCTAATCAGGCGACACGAATATCGCTTCCCTCGCTCTTGCTTTCGTCCATGACGTTTCCTGCTGGAACTGCCGACTGGCGAATCAATCTTGAGAGTGGATGCCTCCCGGGCTCTGAACGCACCACGCGGCGTTTCGTCACCGCCTCCTGTCTTATTCCGGCGCAAGTCGCCCGCTGACACGAGCAATTTCTGAACAATCCGATGAATCTTACCGAACTCAAGCAAAAGACCGTTCCTGAGCTGTTGGAAATCGCCCAGGAGATGGGCATCGACAATCTTGCCCGGTCACGCAAGCAAGACATCATTTTTGCCATCTTGAAGAAGCACGCCAAGAGCGGCGAAGACATCTATGGCGATGGGGTGCTGGAAATCCTGCAGGATGGCTTCGGCTTTCTGCGCAGCGCCGACAGCTCCTACCTCGCCGGCCCCGATGATATCTACGTCTCGCCCTCACAGATCCGCCGTTTCAATCTGCGCAAGGGTGACTCCATCTCCGGAAAGATTCGTCCGCCCAAGGAGGGGGAGCGCTACTTCGCCCTGTTGAAGGTCAACGAGATCAACTTCGACAAGCCGGAGAACGCCAAGCACAAGATCCTGTTCGAGAACCTCACCCCGCTGTTCCCCGACGAACGCCTGGTGATGGAGATCGGCAACGGTTCCACCGAAGACCTGACCTCGCGGATCATCGATCTCACCGCGCCGATCGGCAAGGGCCAACGTGGCCTGATCGTCTCGCCGCCCAAGGCGGGCAAAACGTTGATGTTGCAAAACATCGCCACCTCGATCACCCGCAACAACCCCGAGTGTCATCTGATCGTGCTGCTGATCGACGAGCGCCCGGAGGAGGTGACCGAGATGTCGCGCACGGTGCGCGGCGAAGTGGTCGCCTCGACCTTCGACGAGCCGCCGGCGCGCCACGTGCAGGTCGCCGAAATGGTGATCGAGAAGGCCAAGCGACTTGTCGAGCACAAGATGGACGTGGTGATCCTGCTCGACTCGATCACTCGCCTGGCGCGCGCCTATAACACCGTGGTGCCCTCCTCGGGCAAGGTACTGACCGGTGGTGTCGACGCCCACGCCCTCGAGAAGCCCAAGCGCTTCTTCGGTGCGGCGCGTAACATCGAAGAGGGCGGCAGCCTGACCATCATCGCCACCGCGCTGGTCGACACCGGCTCGAAGATGGATGAGGTGATCTTCGAGGAGTTCAAGGGTACCGGCAACATGGAGGCGCACCTCGATCGCAAGCTGGCCGAGAAGCGTGTCTATCCGGCGATCAACATTCGCCGTTCCGGGACTCGCCGCGAGGACCTGCTGGCCTCGGAAGACGAGATGCAGCGCATGTGGATCCTGCGCAAGCTGCTCAATCCGATGGAAGACACCGCCGCGACCGAGTTCCTCATCGATCGCTTGAAGGATACCAAGACCAATCTCGAGTTCTTCGAGGCAATGAAGCGCCGCTAGCCACAAGTCGCTAGACATAAGAGGTACGGCGGCAACTAGAGGGGCAGCATGCTATGCTGCCCCTCTGTCGTTCAAAAGTCGGGAAAGCCCTGTGAAATATAAGGACTTGCGCGAATTTATCGCCGCTCTGGAGGAGATGGGAGAGCTTACGCGCGTCACTGCCGAGGTCGATCCCTATCTGGAAATTACCGAGATATGTGATCGCACGTTGCGGGCGGGTGGGCCTGCGTTGCTGTTCGAGAACGTCAAGGGGCATGACATGCCGTTGCTTGGCAACCTGTTCGGCACGCCGAGGCGCGTTGCCCTGGGGATGGGCCAGGACTCCGTCGAGGCGCTGCGCGAGGTGGGCAAGCTGCTCGCCTTTCTCAAGGAGCCCGATCCGCCCAAGGGTTTTCGTGATGCCTGGGACAAGCTGCCGATCTTCAAGCAGGTAATGAGCATGGGACCCAAGGTGCTGCGCTCGGCGCCGGTACAGGAGCGGGTCTACGAGGGCGATGCCGTCGACCTAGACCGGCTGCCGATCCAACACTGCTGGCCGGGCGACGTGGCGCCGCTGATTACCTGGGCGCTGGTGGTCACCAAGGGGCCGCACAAAAGCCGCCAGAACCTGGGCATCTATCGTCAGCAGAAGCTTGGCCGCAACCGCCTGATCATGCGCTGGTTGTCGCATCGCGGCGGGGCGCTGGATTTCAAGGAGTTTCAGCAGGCCAACCCCGGCAAGCCTTTTCCGGTGGCGGTGGCGCTGGGCGCCGACCCGGCCACGATCCTCGGCGCAGTGACCCCTGTGCCCGATTCGCTCTCAGAATACGCCTTCGCCGGGCTTCTGCGCGGCTCGCGCACCGAGCTTGTGAAGTGTGGCCATGCCGACCTCGAGGTACCTGCCTCCAGCGAGATCATCCTCGAGGGCTTCATCTACCCCGACGACATGGCGCCGGAAGGACCCTATGGCGACCATACCGGCTATTACAACGAGGTCGAGCACTTCCCGGTGTTTTCCGTGGAGCGCATCACCATGCGCCGCGACGCTATCTATCACTCCACCTACACCGGGCGTCCGCCCGACGAGCCGGCGATCCTTGGACTCGCACTCAACGAGGTCTTCGTGCCTATCCTGCGCAAGCAGTTTCCCGAGATCGTCGACTTCTATCTGCCGCCGGAGGGGTGCTCCTACCGGATGGCGGTGGTGACCATGAAGAAGCAGTACCCCGGCCATGCCAAGCGGGTGATGATGGGCGTGTGGAGCTTCCTGCGTCAGTTCATGTATACCAAGTTCGTGGTGGTGCTCGACGATGATGTCAGCGCCCGGGATTGGGAGGACGTGATCTGGGCGATCACCACACGCATGGATCCGGCCCGGGATACCGTGATGGTCGAGAACACGCCCATCGACTATCTCGATTTTGCCTCTCCCGTGGCGGGGCTCGGCTCCAAGATGGGGCTGGATGCGACCAGCAAGTGGCCTGGCGAAACCGATCGTGAGTGGGGCGCGCCCATCGTCATGGATGAGGGCATCAAGGCGAGCGTCGATGCCCGATGGGATGAGCTGGGTATCGTGCTGCCCATGACCGGCCGCGATTCGTACAAGAGGTTGTGATGACGGCAACCACAAGGACGCTGACCTGCCAGATTGCAGCACTGGAAGACCTCACACCCGACGTGTTCCGGGTTCACCTGGAGGGGCGTGCCGAGGCGATGGCGCATGCGCCGGGACAGTATCTCGAACTCAGGCTTGACGAGGATACCTGGGTGCCATTCTCCATCGCCAATGCCCATAGCGGCGACGGTATGCTGGAGCTGCACATTCAGCACTGGCCCGAACGCAGCAACTCGGCTCGCCTGCGCAGGCTGATGCAGCATGCCGCGCGGCTCACCCTGCGCCTGCCGGGAGGAGAGTGCATACTCGACCCCGATAGCGAGCGACCGCTGCTGCTGGTCGCCGCGGGTACCGGTTTCTCGCAGATGAAGTCGATCGTCGAAGCGGCACTTGCCGCCGATCCCGAGCGGCACATCGAGCTGTGGTGGGCAGCACGTGAGCGGCGTGAACTCTATCTGGAGAGCCTGGCACGTCACTGGGCGTCGCACTATCCCAACTTCCATTTCCATGGGGTCGCCGAGGCCGACATGCCGGTGGATTTCGAGGCATTGCGTGTGACTGGTCACCGTGGGCGCATCGATGCGGTACTCGGACGTGAGCTGCCAAGCGTCAAGGGCCGGGATGTCTATCTCTCCGGTTCGCCGGGGATGGTCTATGCCTGCGTCGATGTACTGGCGTCACTCGAGCTCGAGCCCTCGCGGGTCTTCTCGGACGTGTTCGGCTATGCCCCGCGTGAGCCCTTGGTGCCCACGCTCGGCAGCCTGATTCGGAGAGAGTGAATGAGTGCCTCGCCGATCCTGATTACCGGTGGCTCGCAGCGCCTCGGGCGCCACTGCGCCGAGCGTCTGCTCGACGATGGTCACCCGCTGATCGTCAGCTATCGCCGCGAACGCCCGACCCTCGACAGGCTGCGCGAACGCGGTGCGCTGACCCTGCATGGCGATTTCTCAAGCGAAGCAGGCATCGAAGATTTCATCGCTCGCCTCAAGGAGGCGACGCCATCGCTGCGGGCCATCGTGCACAATGCAAGCGATGGGTTGCCGGACTTGCCGGGCGAGGAGGGCGCCACGTTCGAGCGGCTGTTTCGCGTGCATATGCTGGCGCCCTACCTGATCAACCTCAAGTGCCGTGAACTGCTCGAGGCGTGCAGCGAACCGCAGCGCGACATCGTGCATATCACCGATTACGTGGCGCGCAAGGGCTCGCCAGACCATGCCGCCTATGCCGCCACCAAGGCCGGGCTGGAAAACCTGGTCCTCTCCTTTGCGGCCATGTATGCCCCTCTCATTCAAGTCAACGCTATCGCCCCGGCACTGATCATGCTCGGTGAGCAGAGCGATGAGACCCACGTCGACATGGCCAGGGTCAAGTCGGCCATGCAGATGATCCCAGGTCCAGGGGTGATCTACCAGGCACTGCGCTATCTACTCGATAATCGCTACGTCACCGGCACGACGCTTGCGGTCGATGGCGGGCGTCACCTGCGCTAGACTTGCCTCCCCTGACGAAATAATCCACATGGAGATGGACATGACGGTTCACGACGAGAACTTTCGAGATCCGAGCGGCTTGTTACCGATACTTCTGGGCCTGGTGGTCTTCGTGAGCATGACCTGCCTGCCGGCCACGATCAGGATGGTGCAGCTCTTCAGTTGAAAAAAGTGGCTTGCCAAGCGCAATGGGCCGTGTAGGATAAAAAAGAGTTTCAGGAGGCAGCGATGACCATGACACCCCTCTACAACGCCTATGTTCAGCGGACGGCCGATACTGGTCTGTCGGCTTGGCGTGACTATCGGGGCTATTGGTTTAGCGCTGGCGTGCCGGCGATACGGTCGAACTGACCCATCGCGAGGCACGCCCCACACGGGGTTGCCTCCACCACCTTTTCAGAACCCCCGGTCGGCAACCCGACCGGGGGTTTTGTCATAGGAGAGATATCATGTCCGACCGTTACGCTTTCACCGCCCCGCAGCCTGTCGCCACCTACTATACCGGCGATGTCTATTGGCGATTTAGCGTCATCCGGTCGGCTCAATCCGCCACCTCCGGCCGGGAGATCATCGGTGGCACACCTATCCGATGTTCGACATCCTGCCCGAGGTAACAGCATGAATGCGCCACTAACCCTACTCGACGCCCCCCCTTCGACCGCCGAGTCGGCTCGTCTCGATAGTGAACAGATACCTCTTCCCACGCCGCGTGAGCTTGCCGAGCGTTTTCCGCTGGATGAGGTGATGTATCAACGCGTCGCCCGGCAGCGCCAGGCCATTCAGGCCATTCTCGATGGGCACGACGACCGCCTGCTGGTCGTTGCCGGCCCCTGCTCCATACACGCCCCCGAGGCGGCGCTTACCTATGCCGAACGCCTGGTCGAGCTCGCCTCGAGGGTCGAGGATAGGCTGCTGCTGGTGATGCGCGTCTATGTCGAGAAGCCGCGTACCACCATTGGCTGGAAAGGCCTCGCCTACGACCCGCGCCTGGATGGCAGCGACGACATGGCACATGGCCTGGCGGTGTCACGCAAGCTGATGCGGGACGTCGTGGCGCTAGGCCTACCGGTGGCAAGCGAACTGTTGCAGCCGATGGTGGCCCCCTACCTGGAGGATCTGCTCTCCTGGACGGCGATCGGTGCGCGTACCACCGAGTCACAGATCCATCGGGAGCTGGTCAGTGGCCTGGGCGCTGTGGTGGGCTTCAAGAACGGTACCGACGGTGGGGTCGAGATTGCCCTGGATGCCATGCGCGCCAGTGCGCATCCGCACCGCCACATTGCCCTCGGCGCCGATGGCCAGCCGGTGATGCGCTCCACGCCCGGCAATCCGCATACTCATGTCGTGCTGCGTGGCGGCCATGGCGCGCCCAACTATCAGGCCCCTGCGGTGGCGGCCTGTCGCCGTGCACTGATCGAGGCTGGCCTGGCGCCGCGTATCATGGTCGACTGCAGCCATGCCAATTCGCGCAAGGACCATCGACGCCAGGAAACGGTGCTGCTAGACGTGCTGGCCCAGCGACTGGCCGGCGATACCAGCCTGATGGGGGTGATGCTCGAGAGTCATCTGCACGAGGGGCGGCAGGCCCTCGATGCCGCCACGCTGCGCCATGGGGTGTCGATTACCGATGCCTGTATCGGCTGGGAGCAGACCGAGGCGTTATTGGATCATATCGCTGTCCGGCTGCGCTGATTTACCCAAGGGCGGGTTCACGGGATAATCGAACCATGTCGACACCCGCCCCGAACGCAAGGATGACTCGTTGTGACGTTCCGCTTCGAAACGCATGATCCCGAGATTTACCGTCGCAAGGCGCGCCTGATCAGCATCGCCATGGCGGCGCAGCTGATCGTTTTCGGTCTGCTGTTTTCGCAGCTGTTGACCGCCACCTTCGGTTCGAGCTTCTGGCTCAATGCACTGGGGGTGCTGCTGGGGCTGGTCGTCACCAGCCTGACCTTCGCGGTGTTGAGGGAGCGTCCCTGGATGCGCGAGATGCGCTATGTCTGGCAGCTCAAACATCATCTCTCCCAGGTCAGCAGCTATCTGTCGACGCTGCGCCAGGCGGTCAAGGAGGACAACCCCAATGCGCTGGGTATCCTGAGCTTCTACCACCAAGGCATGGCGCAACTGGCCGAACTCAACGGTCGCACCACCGACGACGATGCCGAACGGCTCGCCGAGCGGCTCGAGGTGCGCAAGCGCCGCGAGGAGAAAGGGCTGCCGGAAGAGGTCGACCATTACGACCCACAGGATCTGCGCGCCTTCAAGCGCGGCTAGTCACTCGCTTACGGCTTGGCGGCATAGGCGTATAGCAGCGTCTCCTGGGCACTGATCGGTGCGCCCTGCGCTGCCTGCTTGAGATAGCTGCCATCCGGCTGGAGGTGCCAGCTCTGGCAGTTGTCGACCAGATAGGTCTCCAGGTCCTTGCGTATCCGTGCCGCCAGCTTCCTGTCGAGCAGCGGAAAGCAGGTCTCCACGCGATGCAGCATGTTGCGCTCCATGAAGTCTGCGCTCGAAGCCCACACTTCCTCCTTGCCATCGTTATGGAAGTAGAAGACCCGGCTATGCTCGAGAAAGCGTCCGATGATCGAGCGCACCCGAATGTTCTCCGAGACGCCTGCAATACCTGGCCGCAGGCAGCACATGCCGCGAATGATCAGATCGCACTCCACGCCGGCCCGAGAGGCGCGGTAGAGTGCGCGGATCAGCCTCGGCTCGGTCAGCGAGTTGCACTTGATGATCAGATGGGCACGCTTGCCCTGTTCGGCATGGCTCGCTTCACGATCGATCATCGCCAGCATTCGATCATGTAGCGTGAAGGGAGCATGCAGCAGGGTCTCGATACGCCGTGCCTTACCCATTCCCGAAAGCTGCTGAAAGACCTTGTGTACCTCCTCGCAGAGCGTCTGGTTGGCGGTGAGCAGGCTGTAGTCGGTATACACCCTGGCGGTCTTGGAGTGGTAGTTGCCGGTGCCCAGGTGGGCGTAGTCGCGCAGCTTGCCGCGTTCGCGACGTACGATGTGCACCATCTTGGCATGGGTCTTGTAGGCCATCACTCCATAGATGACGATCGCCCCGGCCTCCTGCAGGCGCGAGGCGAGCTGCAGGTTGTCGGCTTCGTCGAAGCGTGCCCGCAGCTCGACTACCACCGTTACCTCCTTGCCGCTGCGTGCGGCGTCGACCAGTGCCGAGACGATCGGTGAGTCGGCGCCGGTGCGATAGAGCGTCTGCTTGATGGCCAGCACCGCTGGATCACGTGCCGCTTCGGCGAGGAGTTCCTCGACCGGGGCGAAGGATTGGAATGGATGGTGGAGCAGGATGTCGCCATTGGCGATCACGTCGAATAGGCAGACGCCCTTGCGGATCGCCTTGGGCAGGCCGGCAACGAAGGGCCGATAACGCAGCTCGGGGCGATTGACGTCGGCCAGTACCGCCATCAGCCGGGTCAGGTTGACTGGCCCCCGCACGCGGTAGAGATCCTGCTCATCGAGCTCGAACTGTTTGAGCAGAAAGGTGGCAAGCTCCTCGGGACAGTCATCGGCGACCTCAAGGCGCACGCCCTTGCCGTAGCGCCGTGCCAGCAGCTCGCCACGCAGTGCCGAGGCAAGATCGGAGACCTCGCCGGTGTCCACTGCCATGTCGGCGTTGCGCGTCAGGCGAAACTGGTAGCAACCACATACCGCCATGCCGGGGAACACCTCCTCGGCATGGGCGTGGATGATCGAGGAGAGAAACACATATTCATCGAAACCCGTCTCGCAGCAGTGGCCGGGCAGGGCGATCAGGCGTGGCAACGAGCGTGGTGCCGGCAGGATTGCCAATCCCCCCTCGCGGCCGAAGGCGTCGCGCCCCTCGAGCTGGACGATGAAGTTGAGGCTCTTGTTGACCAGCCGCGGGAAGGGGTGCGAAGGGTCCAAGCCGATGGGGCTGATCACCGGCATGATCTCGTTGTCGAAATAGTCGCGCACCCAAGTCTGCTGGTCCGACGTCCACTGCTCGCGGCGCCTGACGCGCAGACGCTGCTCCTCAAGGGCGGGAATCAACTCCACGTTGAGTATGCGGTACTGACGCTCGACCTGAAGATGGGTAAGGCGGGAGATTTCGTCGAGTATCTGGCGTGGCAGACGGCCGTCATCGCCGCTGTCGTCGCGGCCCAATGCATGGCGGTGCTTGAGCCCTGCCACGCGTATCTCGAAGAACTCATCCAAGTTGGAGGAGAAGATCAGCAGGAAGAACAACCTGTCGAGCAGAGGATGCGAGGCATCGAGAGCCTGTTCGAGTACCCGGACATTGAACTGCAGATGGCTCAGCTCGCGATTGAAGTAGAGCGCTGGGTCGTCGAGGTCGGCATCGGGCGGGGCCTTGGGATGAAGGCCGCTGCGGGTGTGGTTGACCCGCAGCGGAACGATCTCGCTGCTGCCCGTGTCGGAAGGCTCCAGCGCCTCCCCCCGCGACGACTGACCGTATGACGCTTCCATTTCGCCTCCATGAGAGTCAACGGAAGGTCATGCCCTCCGGCTTATTGTGTGAGCAGGCGTGCCGCGCGCTTGGCGAAATAGGTCAGCACGCCATCGGCGCCGGCACGCTTGAAGCACATCAGCGATTCGAGAATGATGCGGTCGGCGTCGAGCCAGCCCTGGTTGAAGGCTGCCATGTGCATGGCGTACTCACCGCTGACCTGATAGGCGAAGGTGGGTACCTTTAGCTCGCGCTTGACGCGTGCCACCACGTCCAGGTAGGGCATCCCGGGTTTGACCATCACCATGTCGGCGCCTTCGGCAATATCGAGTGCCACTTCGTGTAGCGCTTCGTCGCTGTTGGCCGGATCCATCTGGTAGGTGGTCTTGTCCGCCTTGCCGAGATTGCCCGCGGAGCCCACCGCATCGCGAAACGGGCCATAGTAGTGCGAGGCGTACTTGGCGCTATAGGCCATGATGCGCGTGTTGTGCAGCTGCTCCTGCTCGAGCACGCCACGAATCGCCGCGATGCGGCCATCCATCATGTCCGATGGGGCTACGATATCGGCGCCGGCCTCGGCATGGGAGAGGGCCTGCTTGAGCAGCGTCTCGACGGTACGGTCGTTATGCACGTAGCCCGACTCGTCGAGGATGCCGTCCTGGCCATGGCTGGTGTAGGGGTCAAGCGCCACATCGGTGATGATGCCGAGCTCCGGGCAGGCGGCCTTGAGCTCGCGCACGCTGCGCTGGACCAGGCCCCCGGCGTTATACGCCTCCTCGGCGAGCTCGCTCTTGAGCTCGGCATCGATCACCGGAAACAGCGCGATGGCGGGGATGCCCAGCGCGTAGGCTTCGCGGGCCTCCTCGATCAATAGATCCAGCGACAGTCGCTCGACACCGGGCATGGAGGGAACCGCCTCACGACGTTCGCTCCCCTCGAGAACGAAGACTGGCCAGATCAGGTCGGCAGGCGTCAGCGTCGACTCGCGCATCATGCGTCGGGAGAAGTCGTCGCGACGCATGCGGCGCAGCCGAGACGCGGGAAACTGTCGGGGTGTGGTGATGCTCAATAGAATTCTCCGGTCATGTCCTGGCCGACCGCTGCGTGCATCTTCGCCGTCGATTGTGACGCCATGATGACAAGGTTCGGCCACTGGTTGAGGCAGTGGCGCTGGACAGGCTTGTGCCCGCCTGCGATCGTCTGAGTATACCAGCGGGAATGGCGGAAAAGCGCGGCTTGTGGCGCGTCAAGGGAGTCACTAGAGTATGGGATTACCTGGGGCGCGCTGCGTCAGGCATTCGAGGAGAACTGCATGAGCAAACAGGTGGCGATCATATTGTCGGGCTGCGGGGTGCAGGATGGCGCGGAGATATACGAGAGTACCCTGGCCTTCTTGCGTCTCGACCAGTTGGGGATCGGTTACCGCTGCTTCGCACCGGACATCGCCCAGGCGGGGGTCGTCAATCATCTTACCGGGGAAGCCGCCGAGTCGGATAATCGTAACGTGCTGACCGAGTCGGCGCGTCTGGCGCGTGGCGAGATCGACGCTCTCGAGGCGCTCGATCCTGACGTGTTCGATGCGCTGCTGCTGCCCGGCGGTTTTGGCGTGGCCAGGAATCTCTCCAACTTCGCTGAAGCGGGCGTCGAGATGGAGGTGCTGCCGCTGTTGAAGGAGAAGGTGCTGGCCTTCCACCAGGTGGGCAAGCCGCTTGGCCTGATGTGCATCGCCCCGGTGCTGGTGCCGCGCCTGCTGGGGTCGGGCATTCCCGTGACCATCGGTCACGACCCGGCGATTTCCGGGGTGATCAGCGCCATGGGTGGGCTGCACCGCAGCTGTAAGGTCGACGATATCATCGTCGATTTCGAGAACAAGGTCGTCACCACGCCGGCCTACATGTTGGCAGAGCGCATCAGTGATGCCGCCAAGGGCATCTTCAAGCTGGTCGACAAGCTCGATGAGCTGAGCAACGACTAGACGCAAGCGCCAGCGAGCAACAAGAAAAACCCGCCAGCATGGCGGGTTTTTTCGGCCATGACGGTGCGCTTCAGTGGCGTTCGGTCTCGCCGCGCGAGGCGTTGTTGTTCTCATCGTCGGCACGCTTGCGACGAACCAGGCGGCCGAACAGGATGCCGACTTCGTAGAGCAGGTACATGGGCACGGCCAGCAGACTCTGGGAGATGATGTCCGGCGGCGTCAGCAGCATGCCGATGACGAAGCAGCCGAGAATGACATAGGGACGCTTCTTGGTCAGACTGTCGACTGTGGTGATGCCGGTGAAGATCAGCAGGAAGGTGGCGATGGGAATCTCGAAGGCGACGCCGAAGGCGAAGAACAGCTTGAGCACGAAATTCAGGTACTGGTTGATATCGGTCATCACCGCCACGTTCTCGGGCCCGGTCTGGGTGAAGAACTGGAACAGCAGCGGGAAGACGACGTAGTAGGCGAAGGCCGCGCCGCCATAGAACAGCAGTACGCTGGAGGCGAGCAGCGGGATGGCCAGGCTCTTCTCGTTGTCGTAGAGCCCCGGTGCGATGAAGGCCCAGGCTTGGTGCAGTACGAAGGGCACGGCGATGAAGACCGCCACCACCAGGGTCAGCTTGAAGGGTGCCAGGAACGGCGAGGCGACCTCGGTGGCGATCATCTGGGAGCCGGCGGGCAGCAGCCCCATCAGCGGCTGGGCCACGAAGGTATAGATCTCGTTGGCGAAGGGGTAGAGGCACAGAAAGATCACCAAGATCGCCACGACGCTGCGCATCAACCGCGAGCGCAGCTCGATGAGATGCTCGATCAAGGGCGCCTGGGCCATGTTCTGGTTGTCGCGAGGTGAATCGTCGCTCATCGGGAGGTGGAGTCCTTGTCGCTGGGCGGCGCAGCGCCATCTGACGTGTCGCTATCGGCAGTCGAATCGCGCTCCGCCTTGCGCTCAAGCGCCTGGTCCAGACGGCTGGTGGCGGACGCAGGCGGCGTGGCGGCAGGCTCCTGGGAAAGTCGCTGATCGGCCGGGGGCGTCTCCTGGACAGCCTGGCCGGACGCCGCCTCTGAGGAGGGTTCGGCGGATGCCTTGCGCTCCGGCTCGGCGATACTCTCCACGTCACGCTTGACCTTGTTCAAGCTCTCGTCGAGTTTCTTCTGCTGCTCATTGAGCTTTTGGCGCAACTCCTCCGCCTCGAGCTGGGAGGTGATCTCGCGCTGCATCCCGGAGACTGTACGTTTGATCTTGCCGATCCACAGCCCCGCGGTGCGCGCCGCCTTGGGCAGGCGCTCGGGGCCCAGCACCAGAAGGCCCACCACACCGATGATCAACAGTTCGAGAAAGCCGATATCAAACATGGGCAATTACTTGCGCTCGTCGTGATCTTCGACCTTGCGTTCGGCCTTCACGTCGTAGGTGTTGCCCGGTTCGTCATGCTCGACACGCGGCTTCACGGCCTCCTTGTCGCCGTTCTCCTTCTCCTCCTCGTGCATCGCCTTCTTGAAGCCCTTGACCGCGCCGCCTAGGTCGCCGCCCACGTTGCGCAGCTTCTTGGTGCCAAAAATCAGGATGATGATGCCCAACACGATCAACAACTGCCAGATACTGATGCCACCTAACATAATGAATCTCCGATCTTGCTAAAATGAGTCTTGAGTCAGGGCGTCGGCGTGCGGGAGGCCTTTTCATCCAGCCCGGAGGTGCCGAAGCGGCGAGACAGTTCATCAAGTACTGCCTGGTGGTCGATGCCCAGATGCGACAGCATCACCATGCTATGAAACCACAGGTCGGCGGTTTCGGCGACAAGCGCTTGGCGCTGCGCCTCGCTGCCATGCTCGGCGTCCTTCGCCGCCAGCAGGGTCTCGGTGGCCTCCTCGCCCAGTTTTTCGAGCACCTTGTTGAGTCCCTTGTGGTGCAGCGATGCCACATAGGAACTCGAGGGCTTGGCATCACGCCGTTCGGCGAGCACTTCGGAGAGCCGATTGAGAATCTCGCTCATTGATCATCATCCTCTATCGGGTGAGTCCTTGGGTCAATTCCAGGCCAGCAGCAGGATGCCCAGCGCAGCGGCGACCAGTACCGGCCAGGGCTGCTGGGCGGCCCAGTTGAACAGGGGTTGCCAGGCCAGCGCCAGGGCCAGCAGCAGCAGCGCGAAGCGCAGACGGCGTCCGCCGCGGGTGAGGCGCGTCAGCTGGCGATCGACGCCGACCAGCGAGTCGGCCTGGCGCTTCATCTGCTTCTGCTCGTGATCGACCTTGGTGAGGGCGTGATGCATCAACCCTGGCAGCTCCGGCAGCTGGCGAGAGAGCTCCGGGGCCTGTCGCTTGAGCGACTCCCACAGTCCGCTGGGGCCGGAGCGCTCCTTCATCCACTCCTCGAGGTAGGGCCTGGCGGTACTCCAGAGATCGAGGTCGGGATGCAACTGGCGCCCCAGACCTTCGATATTGAGCAGCGTCTTCTGCAGCAGCACCAGCTGCGGCTGGACTTCCATATTGAAGCGCCGGGCGGTCTGGAACAGCCCCAGCAGTACCTGGCCGAAGGAGATGTCCTTGAGCGGCTTTTCGAGGATAGGTTCGCAGACGGTGCGGATGGCGGCGGCGAACTCGTTGGCACGGGTGCCTTCCCCGACCCAGCCCGACTCGATGTGCAGTGCGGCGACCTCGTAGTAATCCTGGTGGAAGAAGGCCAGCAGGTTGCGGGCCAGATAGTCCTGATCCTCGCGGGTCAGGCTGCCGACGATCCCGCAGTCGATAGCGATGTACTTGGGATCGCCGGGGTTCTCAAGCGAGACGAAGATGTTGCCGGGGTGCATGTCGGCATGGAAGAAGTTGTCACGAAATACCTGGGTGAAGAAGATCTCCACCCCGCGCTCGGCAAGTTTCTTGAGATCGGTGCCCTGAGCCCTCAGGGCCTCGATATCGGCCACCGGTATGCCGCGAATCCGCTCCTGGACCATGACGCGGCGGCGCGTCAGCGGCCAGTGAATGGCGGGCACCTGAAGCAGTGTCGAGTGCTTGAAATTGCGTTTGAGCTGGGAGGTGTTGGCTGCTTCCTTGCGCAGGTCGAGCTCGTCGAACAGCGTCGATTCGTAGTCGGCCACCACCTCCACCGGGCGCAGACGGCGCGCTTCAGGAATGCGCTGCAACAGATGCGCGACACGATACATCAGCGCCATGTCCTGACGCATCACCCGGTCGATGGCGGGTCGGGTGATCTTGACCACTACATCCTCGCCGCTGTGCAGACGCGCCGAGTGCACTTGGGCGATCGACGCCGAGGCGAGCGGGTTCCGGTCGAACTCGGCGAACGCCATCTCGAGGCTCATCTCGAGCTCCGATTCGACCAGCGCCACGGCGGCATTGCCGGGGAAGGGCGGCACCTGATCCTGGAGGCGCTTGAGCTCGTCGGCGATATCGGGCGGCAGCAGGTCGCGGCGGGTGGAGAGCATCTGGCCAAACTTGATGAATACCGGCCCCAACGACTCCAGGGCCAGGCGTAGCCGCGCGCCCTGCGAGCGCTTGCCGATAGGCAGGATGCGCAGCGGCGAGAGGATGAACACCAGCCTCAGTAGCCAGGGCAGGCGCGCCAGCGGCAGCAGGGTATCCAGGCGGTAGCGCGTCACCACCCAGAAGATGCGCAGTAGCCGCAGACTCATCGGGACGTCTCCTCGTTGATCAGACGCCGTAGCCGGGCGAGTCTCGCCTCCAGGCGGTCGGTGGCGACTTCCAGCTCGGTCAACAGATCGCGGGCGGTCTCGAGCTGCTGCTGGCCAGGCAGTAGCTTGGCCTCCTCGAAGACGAACTCGCTGATATCGACGCGCAGGTGCTGGCCGCTGCGACGCAGCCACTCGGCCAGCCGTCGGCCCCTCTCGGCCACCTGATGGGCGGGGGCGCCGCCCAGCAGCGTGGCCAGCCACCCCTCCCAGTCGAGATCGAGATCCAGCAGCAGGTCGCGGGTCGCCTCCAACAGCGCGGTACGCCCGCGCACCTCCAGGCGCCCGCTCAACATCAAGCGCTCAATGGATTCACCGCTCGCCAGGGCGGCGAGGGCGCCTGTGGAGAGCGTGGCCCTGGCATCGACGTGCTTCTCATCCATGGCATCGGCCCGCTGCAGATGCAGCCCATGCTCATGGAACTGGATCAACACCTCCCTATGCGGCGTTTCCAGACATATCAACAGGCGTGAGCCGGCAAGCCTGGCCAGGCGCGCCGGCGCAGCCGGATCACGCTTCAGCAGGGTGTTGAGGGTGCGCTCCAGGCTGGCCAGCAGTATCACAACTTGATGCCGCGATGCAGAGCGACGATACCGCCGGTCAGATTGTGGTACTCGACCCGTTCGAGGCCGGCCGCTTCCATCATCCCCTTGAGGGTCTCCTGATCGGGGTGAACGCGGATCGATTCGGCCAGGTAGCGGTAACTGTCGGCATCGCCTGCCACCAAAGCGCCCATGCGGGGCAGCAGGCGGAAGGAGTACTCGTCGTAGACCCGGGAGAGCAGCGCACTGGGTGGCTTGGAGAACTCCAGCACCAGCAGGCGGCCGCCGGGCTTGAGCACACGTGTCATGGAGCGCAGTGCAGCGTCCTTGTCGGTGACGTTACGCAGGCCGAAGGCGATGGTGATGCAATCGAAGCTGTTGTCGGGAAACGGCAGGCATTCGGCGTTGGCCTGGACGTACTCGACGTTGCCGCCAACCCCATGGTCGATCAACTTGTCACGCCCGACCCGCAGCATCGATTCGTTGATGTCGGCCAGCACCACGCGACCGCGTGACCCGACCAGACGCGAGAATTTCAGCGTCAGATCGCCGGTGCCACCGGCGATATCGAGCACGTGATGACCCGGGCGTACGCCGGCTCGCTCGAGCGTTAGCCGTTTCCAGTAGCGGTGGATGCCCATCGACATCAGGTCGTTCATCAGGTCGTAACGCGCCGCGACCGAGTGGAATACGTCGGCGACACGGGAAGCCTTCTCCTCGACAGGCACTTCCTGATAACCGAAGTGGGTGGTGCGCTTTTCCATGAATCATCCCTAGCCTAGGCGGTAATCGGGCAACGAACGCTGTCGCGGCGTCGGCAAATGGCGATAGTGTAGCGCCCCGCCTGCGCTCAGACCATCACAGCTCCTTGAACTGGATGGTTTGCGGTGCGCGCGAGGCGCCGGCCTCCTCCAGCCGTCTGAGGTAATCGGCCCAGTTGGTGCGTTCGTCGGCCGCTAGCGCATAGAGGTAGTCCCAGCTGTAGAGGCCGCTGTCGTGGCCATCGTCGAAGTGCAGCTTGAGCGCGTAGTGGCCGGTCTGGGTGATGTTCTGCAGGCCGACATCCTTCTTGCCGACCTGCAGCACGGCGGTATCCGGCCCATGGCCACGTACCTCGGCAGAAGGCGAGAAGACGCGTAGATACTCGACGCTGAGCCGGTAGCTCTCGCCGTTCGGGTAGCCCAGCTCCAGCTCGCGGGCCTTCTTGTGGTAGTGCACCTTGGTGGGAATGGGAGCATCCATGGCTGTTTCTCCAGCTCGCTGAGTAGCATTGGTACATTCACGCGCGAAGCTCATATTTCAGGAATGAAAAATGCAGTGCCCAAGGTTGGGGCCACAGCGCACTTCGCGCGGGGATGTGACTGATGCCATGTTCCGGTTAGAGAATATAGCGCGACAAGTCTTCGTCCAGGGCCAGCTCGCCGAGCTGGGAGTTGACGTAGTCGGCATCGATGATCAAGGGGCCGCCCAGGTCGCCGCCCTTGTAGGAGGCTTCTTCAAGCAGCCGCTCCATCACCGTGTGCAGGCGGCGCGCCCCGATGTTCTCGGTACCCTCGTTGACCTGCCAGGCGATCTCGGCGATGCGCTGGATGCCATCATCGGTGAACTCGATCGCCAGGCCGTCGGTGGCCAGCAGCGCCTGGTACTGCTTGGTCAGCGCCGCGGAGGGCTCGGTGAGGATGCGCTGGAAATCGTCCGGCGTCAGCGCGTTGAGCTCGACGCGGATCGGCAGACGCCCCTGCAGCTCGGGAATCAGGTCCGACGGCTTGGCGAGGTGGAAGGCGCCTGAGGCGATGAACAGAATATGGTCGGTCTTGACCATGCCGTACTTGGTCGACACCGTCGAGCCCTCGATCAGCGGCAGCAGGTCGCGTTGCACGCCTTCGCGGGAGACCTCGCCACCGCTGGACTGCCCGCTGCCCTTGGCGACCTTGTCGATCTCGTCGAGGAACACGATGCCGTTCTGCTCCACCGCCTCGATGGCACGCCGCTTGATCTCCTCGTCGTTGACCAGCTTGGCGGCCTCCTCGTCGCGCAGCAGCAGCCGAGCCTCCTTGACCGTCACCCGCTTGGTCTCGGATTTCTGCTTGCCCATGTTGGCGAACAGGCTCTGCAGCTGGTTGGTCATCTCCTCCATGCCCGGCGGTGTCATGATATCGATGCCCGGCCCCTGGGGCGTGACCTGAATATCGATCTCCTTGTCGTCGAGCTGGCCCTCGCGCAGCTTCTTGCGAAACAGCTGGCGGGTCGAGCTGTCATGCCGTGGCGCCTCTTCCTGACCGCGCGGCGGCGGCAGCAGGGCGTCGAGGATGCGATCCTCGGCGGCATCCTCGGCCTTGTTGCCCACCTCGGCCTTGGCCTGCTCGCGCACCAGCTTGAAGGAGACCTCGATCAGGTCGCGGATGATCGACTCGACGTCGCGCCCCACGTAGCCCACCTCGGTGAACTTGGTCGCCTCGATCTTGATGAAGGGCGCATTGGCGAGTTTGGCCAGGCGACGGGCGATCTCGGTCTTGCCGACCCCGGTGGGGCCGATCATCAGGATGTTCTTGGGCGTCACTTCGTGGCGCAGGGTCTCGTCGAGCTGCATGCGCCGCCAACGGTTGCGCAGGGCGATGGCCACGGCGCGCTTGGCATCGTGCTGGCCGATGATGAACTGGTCGAGGGCGTGAACGATCTCGCGGGGGGTCATCTGAGTCATGGTGCCCGTCCTAAAGCTCTTCGAGGGTGATGTTGTGGTTGGTGAAGACACAGATGTCGCCGGCGATCTCGAGGGATTTCTCGGTGATCTCGCGGGCCGACAGCTCGGTGTTCTCCAACAGGGCGCGAGCAGAGGAGAGCGCGAAGTTGCCCCCCGAGCCGATGGCGATGATGCCGCGCTCGGGCTCCACCACGTCGCCATTACCGGTGATGATCAACGAGGCGTTCTTGTCGGCCACCGCGAGCAGTGCCTCGAGTCGGCGCAGGGCGCGGTCGGTACGCCAATCCTTGGCCAGCTCCACGGCAGCCTTGACCAGATGGCCCTGATGCTTCTCCAGCTGCGCCTCGAAGCGCTCGAACAGCGTGAAGGCGTCGGCTGTGCCGCCAGCGAAGCCGGCCAGAACCTGACCGCGATAGAGACGCCGCACCTTGCTGGCATTGCCCTTCATCACCGTGTTGCCCAGCGACACCTGGCCGTCGCCGGCGAGTGCCACCTTACCGTCGCGGCGAACGGATACGATCGTGGTCATGTTGATGGCTCCATAAAGACGTGAGCTTGGACATGCGGGCAACGACGCGGGAAATCAACCGTGGCGCCAGGCCAAAACGCCGCATGGTCCACTACGTTAACGACGTAAAACGTGCCGGGATCAGTTCTGCAAGCGAATCATCAGCGGCTCGATGCCCTGGGTGATCATCAGGTCCTGGGCGCGATTGAGCTCGCGGGTGTCCTCGTAGGGGCCGACCTGAACGCGGTGCCAGGTATCGCCATCGCTGGCCTCGACTTCGCTGATCTGCGCAAGCAACCCGAAGTCGCGCAGCCGGCCCGCCAGGCGCTGGGCATCGCCGGACTCGCGGAACGAGGCGGCCTGCAGCATGTAGCGACTGTTATTGGCGGTTGGCGCTGGGGCGGGTTCCGGTGTGGCGGCAACCGCCTCGGCCTCGCTTGCCGTGCTCTGCGCCAACTGGATGGCGATCGGGTCGACCTCCGCCTGGCCCGGTTCGGCACGTGCCACGGCGGGTGGTTGCGGGGGTGGCACGACGACTTCCGAGCGCGGCGCGATCACCTCCGACTCCGGCAGCAGGGTGTAGAACTCGAAGGTCGGCATGCGCGGCTCGCTGGCCGCGGAGCTGCCCTCCGGTGCCTGGGAGGACTCGGTCGGCGTGGATGGCTTGGGCAGTACCGTGGCCAGGGGCGTGGGAGCGGAATCCTGTACGTACTGGGCCAGGAAGAAACCCGCCACCAGGCCGGCGATGCCCCACAACCAGCCCGGGATGCCGCCCCGGGCTGGCTTGGGCTGGCGCCGGCTGTTCGTGGCGCCGCGTTTCTTGGGAGTCGGGCGACGGGCCATGGCTTACATCTCCTCGGGAGCGCTGACGCCCAGCAGGTCCAGGCCGTTTCGGATCACCTGGCGCGTGGCGAGCCCGAGAGCCAGGCGCGCGTTGCGCAGGGCCGCGTCGTCGACCATCACCTTGACGGCGTTGTAGCAGGTGTGGAAATCGGCAGCCAGCTCCTGCAGGTACTGGGCGACCTGCTGCGGTTCGCGCTTCGCGGCAGCATGCTCGACCACCTCGGGGAAGCGCGCCAGGCGATTCATCAGCGCCTTCTCCTGCGCCTCCTCGAGCAGCGCCAGGCTGGCCATGGCCTGTGCGTGGTCGAAGTCGTGGCCTTGCGCCTGGGCCTTGCGCACTACGCTGCACACTCGGGCGTGGGCGTACTGAATGTAGTAGACCGGGTTGTCGTTGGACTGCGAGCGCGCCAGGTCGATGTCGAAGGTGAGCTGCGAGTCGGCGCGGCGCGCGGCGAGGAAGTAGCGCGTGGCGTCGCGGCCGACCTCGTCGATCAGGTCGCGCAGCGTGACGTAGCTACCGGCGCGCTTGGAGAGCTTGACCTCCACTCCTGAGCGAGTCACCAGCACCATCTGGTGTAGCACATAGTCAGGCCAGCCCTTTGGAATGCCCGTCTCCAGCGCCTGCAGGCCGGCACGCACCCGGGTCACCGTGGAGTGGTGGTCGGCGCCCTGCTCGTTGATCACCTGCTCGAAGCCGCGCTGCCACTTGTCGAGGTGGTAAGCGACGTCGGGCAGGAAGTAGGTATAGCCGCCGTCGCGTTTGCGCATCACGCGGTCCTTGTCGTCACCGAAGTCGGTGGTGCGCAGCCAAAGGGCGCCATCGTCTTCGTAAGTGTGACCGCCCTCGATGAGCCTTTCGACCGTGGCCTCGACCTTGCCCTCTTCGTAGAGTGAGGATTCGAGGAAGTAGACGTCGAAGGCCACGCCGAAGGCCTTGAGATCGAGATCCTGTTCGCGGCGCAGGTAGGCCACGGCGAAGTCGCGGATCGCCTCGAGATCGTCGGGGTCGGCCTTGGCGGTGACGTGACGGTCGTCGGCATGCACCGTGTCGCCGGCCAGGTAGCTCTGCGCGACGTCGACGATGTAGGCGCCGCGGTAGCCGTCCTCCGGCCAGCTCGCATCGTCAGGGCCGAGGCCCTTGGCGCGTGCCTGCACGGAGCGGGCCAGGTTGCTGATCTGGGCACCGGCGTCGTTGTAGTAGAACTCCCGGGTGACGTCGAAGCCGGTAGCCTCGAGCAGGCGGCAGATCGAGTCGCCGATTGCTGCGCCCCGGCCATGGCCGACGTGCAGCGGTCCTGTGGGGTTGGCGGAGACGAATTCGACCTGCACCTTCTGACCCTGGCCGATCATGCTGCGACCAAAGGTATCGCCGGTCTCGAGCACGGCGGGAATGACCTGGGCGACGGCATCGGTGGCGGCGAAGAAGTTGATGAAGCCGGGGCCGGCTATCTCGGTCTTGAGCACGGCATCGGAGGCCGGCAGTGCGGCGACCAGCGCCTCGGCCAGGTCGCGGGGCTTGCGCCCTGCCGGCTTGGCGAGCATCAGCGCCAGGTTGGTGGCATAGTCGCCATGCGCCTTGTCCTTGGTGGGATCGACCTTGATGGCGGGAGTGACGTCGTCGGGCAAGTCGCCCTGCTGCTTGAGCGTGACAAGCGCTTCGTCGAGCAGCGCGATAATCGTCTCTTTCATGAAATCCTGATGTCCTGTGACTCTGGCGTGGCGCCCGGTGGCTGCCGCGCGTCGACGGCCCGAATAGGCATGGCCGGCCATTATCGGCAATTGCGGTGCGGCTTTAAACCCATGACTCAAAACCTGGGCTCAGCTCAATGTCTGCGGATCGATGTCCAGCGACCAGCGTACGCGTCGCGCCTCGCGGCGGCTTTCCAGCCAGGCGATCAGCCAGGCGCTGGCTTCGTGCAGCTTGCTGCGTTGCTCGCCGCTCAGCATTAGTTGCACATGGTAGCGCCCCTGGCGTCGCTCCATGGGGGCTGGTACTGGGCCCAGGCAGTGAATGCCCGCCCCCGGCGCGAGCCACTCGCGCAATGCGTCGCCGGCGCTTGCGGCCAGTGCGTTGGCATCGGCCTCGCGGGCGCTCTCGAAGCGTGCCAGGGCCATGAAGCGGAAGGGCGGCAGGCCCGCGGCGCGGCGCTCTTCGAGCAACTGCTCGGCGAGTGCGTCGTAACCGTGCTCGGCGAGCAGGCGCAGGTGCGGGTCGTCACTATGCAACGTCTGCACCAGCACCCGGCCGGGGTGTTCGGCTCGTCCGGCACGTCCGGCCACCTGCACCAGCAGCTGGGCGCTCTGCTCGAGCGCCCTGAAGTCGCTGGCGTAGAGGCCGGCATCGGCATTGATCACCACCACCAGCGTGACATGGGGAAGGTGATGCCCCTTGGCCAGCATCTGGGTGCCGACCAGCAAGCAGGGCTCGCCGCCTCGCACCTCCGTGAGCATCTTCTCGAGCGCCTCCTTGCGGCGGGTGCTGTCGCGATCGATGCGGTACACGGGGACGTCGGGAAACAGGGTGGCAAGGGTCTCCTCGGCGCGCTCGGTACCCGCTCCCAAGGGACGCAGGTCGCCACTGTCGCACTTGGGGCAGGCGTCCGGCAAGGCATGCTGGGTGTCGCAATGGTGACAGACCAACTGAGGCGGATGGCGGTGCAGGGTCAGCCGTGCGTCGCAGTGGGTGCACTCCGCCATCCAGCCGCACTCATGGCAGGCAAGCGTCGGAGCGAAGCCGCGGCGGTTGATGAATGCCAGTACCTGGTTGCCGGCAGCAAGCGTCGTGCGAATGGCATCGATCACCGGCGCGATCATGCCGCCCTGGCGCGGCCGTCCGCGCAAATCGACCAGCTCCAACTGGGCCGGACCATGGCGGCTGGCGCGCCGGGTCAGCCGCAGGTGGCGGTAGCGGCCGCTGCGCGCCTGGGCAAGGCTCTCCAGCGAGGGCGTGGCACTGCCCAGCACCAGCGGAATGCCATGCCGGTGGGCACGGATCACCGCCAAGTCGCGTGCGTGGTAGCGCAGACCGTCCTGCTGCTTGAAAGAGCCGTCGTGCTCCTCGTCGACGATGATCGCGCCGGGCCTTGCCAGCGGAGTGAAGATTGCCGAGCGGGTGCCGATGATGATCGGCGCGCGTCCGCTGGCGGCGGCCAGCCAGGCCTCCAGGCGCTCGCCATCGGAGAGTCCGGAGTGCAATGCCACCACCGGCACCCGGAAGCGCTTGCGAAAGCGATCGAGGGTCTGGGGGGTGAGACCGATCTCGGGCACCAACACCAGGGCCTGTCGATCACGGGCGATGACCGACTCGATCAGCTGCAGGTAGACCTCGGTCTTGCCACTGCCGGTGACGCCATGCAGCAGGCAGGGGTGGTAGCGGTCGATCCCTTCATGCAGTTCGGCCAGCACGCCGGACTGTTCGCGATTGAGGCTCAGTGCCGCTTCGGCCAGGCGGCCCGCGGTGGGCGTGGTGCCGCCAACTGCCGCCTCCTCCACGCGCTCGGCAAGGCCCTTGGTGACCAGGCCGTCGAGTTGTTGGCGAGTGAATGCCAGGGCGATGATGGCGCGGGTGACCAGGCCGCGTGGATGCTGGCGCAGCAGCTCGAGCAACTCCCCCTGGCGGCGCGCGCGACCCAGCTCGTCGGCGGACGTGACCTGGCCCTTGGCAGTGAGATGCCAGCGCTCCCGGGTGCGCGCCTCGAGCGGACGGCCCTGACGCAACAGCAGCGGCAGGGCCTGGTGCAGGGTGTCGCCCAGCGAATGCTGGTAGTAGCGGGAGGTGAAGTGGCAGAGCCATAGCCAGTCGGCGGGCAGGGGGGTGTCATCGAGCCAGCCGCTGACCGGCTTGAGTGCTTCCAGGGCGAAGTCGCTGTGATCACGGCACTCGATGACGATGCCCATCACCTCGCGGCGTCCGAACGGCACGCGTACCCGTATGCCTGGCTGCCAGCCCCCTGCGGGTGCGCTGCTGCCGGGGCGGTAATCGAACAGGCGGCGCAGCGGGGTCGGCACGGCGATCGCCAGAACCCGGGGAGGCAATGAGGGAAAAGAGGGAGTGGGCAATTGGCCTCCGCTGCGGGTTCTGCTAGAATGTCCGGCCTCCAGGGTCCGGGCTGGTTTCCCGCGGGCTTGGTTCGACCGGTGTGTCGATTGGTTTCGTACGTTCATACAGACAACCCGTATGCGGTGCCTGGCAGAAGATCAGGTGGCGGCATACTGCTCCATGAGGCTTCAAAATGAAACAAGGTATCCATCCCGAATACAAGAAGGTGTCAGCGGTCTGCTCGTGCGGTGCGACCTTCGACATTGGCTCCACCTCCGGCCAGGATTTCAACTTGGACGTCTGCTCGCAGTGCCATCCGTTCTATACCGGCAAGCAGAAGCAGGCCACTACCGGCGGGCGCGTCGAGCGCTTCAACAAGCGCTTCGGTGCCGTCAAGCGCGGCTGATACGCCTCGTGAAGCAAAAACCCGCCCTGGTGGCGGGTTTTTTTGTGGCAAAAAACGCCTTTCTTGCGTGGCGATAAGCTTAATGTTATGCCGTGGTCATTTGGTATAAGTTACGCCAAATGGCTGTGAAAGGACGCTAACGTGTGCAGAAAATGCTTTAATGAGAGCAACTTGGTCAAGTTGTGAGGGGGCTGTTTTTTCTATATTCTGACCGGACACCTATCGTGATACGACTGGACATCAGAATGACTGACGCCAAAAAAGCAGCACTGGACTACCACGCTCACCCCATCCCCGGAAAGCTCTCGGTCGAGCTGACCAAGCCGACCACCTCGGCAAAGCACCTGTCGCTCGCTTACAGCCCCGGCGTTGCCGAGCCGTGCCGCGAGATCGCCAAGGATCCCGAAAATGCCTATCTCTATACTGGCAAGGGCAATCTGGTCGCGGTGATCTCCGATGGCTCGGCGATTCTCGGACTGGGCAATCTTGGTCCGCTCGCCAGCAAGCCGGTCATGGAAGGCAAGGGCGTACTGTTCAAGAAGTTCGCCGGGATCAACTCGGTGGATATCGAGGTCGATGCCGAGAGCCCGCAAGCCTTCATCGATACCGTTGCACGCATTGCCGATACCTGGGGGGGGATCAACCTCGAGGACATCAAGGCACCGGAGTGCTTCGAGATCGAGCGCACGTTGATCGAGCGCTGCAACATTCCGGTCTTTCACGACGATCAGCACGGTACCGCCATCGTGACCGCTGCCGGGATGCTCAATGCCCTCGATATCGCCGGTAAGTCCATCGAGAGTGCCAGGATCGTCTGCCTGGGGGGCGGCGCGGCGGCAATCGCCTGCATGAAGCTGCTGGTGGCCTGCGGCGCCAAGGCCGAGAACATCTACATGCTCGATCGCAAGGGAGTGATTCACAGCGGGCGTGAGGATCTCAACCAGTACAAGGCGATGTTCGCCACCGAGACCGACAGGCGCACCCTGGACGATGCCATCGATGGCGCCGATGTGTTCGTCGGGCTCTCCGGCCCCAACCTGCTGTCGGCGGAGCAGCTCAAGAAGATGGCGGCCAGTCCGGTGGTGTTCGCCTGCTCCAACCCCGACCCGGAGATCCATCCCGATGTGGCCAATGCGGCGCGCGACGACGTGATCATGGCGACCGGCCGCTCCGACTATCCGAACCAGGTCAACAACGTGCTGGGCTTCCCGTTCATCTTCCGCGGCGCCCTCGACGTACGTGCAACGCGTATCAACGAGGAGATGAAGGTGGCGGCGGTGCATGCATTGAAGGATCTGGCGCGCGAGCCGGTGCCCCAGGAGGTGCTGGACGCCTACGAGAGCACAAATCTCTCCTTCGGGCGTGGCTACATCATTCCCACGCCGATGGATCCGCGCCTGCTGGGGGCGATCTCCTCGGCGGTGGCCCAGGCGGCGGTGGATTCCGGCGTGGCGCGCAAGCCCTACCCGTCGCACTACCCGCTGACCGGCGTCGATCAGGTCTACGGTGACTGAGCGCAGACTCACTGAGGTAGTGATCTGATAAGAAAACGCCGCCCCTGACCGAGTCAGGGGCGGCGTTTCTGTCAGAGCCTTCGCTACCAGTTGTAGACTAGCGAGGCGCTGGTGGTGTGGTCGGTGCTGTAATCGGCGGTATCCGGGGGTTGCGAATCGTGGCGAATCTCATGGGAAAGGCGCAGCGCGAGCCGGGAGTTGAGACGGGCGGTGAGAGCCGAGTAGGAGCGCGAGGTGATGTTGTCGTCAGTCGCCTCCACCGAGAGTTGCTGGGCCAGCGAGGCGATGGGCGAGAATTCCCAGCGGTAGTCCAGCGCACCATAGGCGACCGCCTGGTCCTCGTTATCGTCATCGCGCACGACATCGTGTCGATAGCCGGGGCCCGCCTCCAGGGAGAGCTGCTGGGAGTCGGTATCGATCACCTGGCGCCCATAGCCGCCGATGGCGGTGAGCTGACGGTCGTAACCGCTGAAGCGGTCGCGCTCCCAGCGTGCGAAGCCGAACAGGTAGTGGGGACCTTCGAGCTCGTAGCGCTCGCGGAGCGAACCCAGATAGCGTTCGGCAGTGGTACCCTCGTTGTTCGCGACATGGCGGACTTCGCCGCGCAGGCTGTGCGTCCAGCGGCCCGTCAACCAAGTCAGGTTGCCCTTGGCGATCAGCGTCTGGCTGTCGGTATTGCCTGACAGGCGCGTGTAGCCGAGCTCGGCATTGCCGCTGAAGATGGCAGCGTCCTCGGCGGGCGCGGGTGGCGAATAGAAAGGCCGACCAAGCGCTGCCAGGGGCACCAAGGCGATTACCCATCCAGCCAGCCAGACCGGCAATTGACGCGGCATGTTGAAGCTCCCTGTTGCCTTAAGGTGTGAAACCCTCGCGCGCGATACCCGAAACGATCAATGACAGTGGGGCGGCCAAGAGCCGCCCCGATCATTGCCTTCTATTGTTTAGAAGATCGCTTCGTAGGTGCCGGTACCCTGCGAGCCGCTGCTGTCTTCCAGCTCACGGCTGACGCTGCGAGGCTGGTAGTCGGGCAAGTAGTCGGGATGGAACATCTCGGTAATCCCGCCTGGTTGATCGCTGTGCAGGCGACGCCCGGTATTGGGGTCGATGCGAGCCTGCACGATTCCGGCGGGAGTCTCCGGCATCGCTTCCGGCGTGCCCTCCAGCGCGTTACGCATGAAGTCGATCCAGATCGGCAGGGCGGCACGACCCCCATATTCGCCAGTGGATTCGTTGTTGTCCTTGCCGATCCATACGGTGGCCACGAGGTTGTCATTGTAGCCGGCAAACCAGGCGTCACGCTGCTCGTTGGTGGTGCCGGTCTTGCCGACGATGTCGCGACGACCGATCTCGAGCGCGGCGCGGCCGGTGCCGCTCTCGATCACGTCACGCAACATGGTGCGCAGGATATAGACGGAAGCGGGATCGGCGACGCGCTCGGCCAACGGGTAGCGCTTGCCGTCGATCTCGACCTCGGTGGCTCCTTCGGTGCATTCGCGGCAAGCCACCCGGGGCAGCGCCTCGTCGATCACATTGTCGTCATTGCCACGCGTGACGCGCTCGACGAACCAGGGCGATACCTGAAATCCGCCGTTGGCCAGCACTGCATAGGCGTTGGTCATTTCGACCGGTGTCAGCGAGGCGCTACCGAGGGCCAGCGACAGCCCGTGGGGCAGACGACCCTCGGAGAAGCCGAAGCCTTTGAGGAACTCGATGGTGTTATCCAGCCCCAGGCTCTGCAGGATGCGCACGGTGACCAGGTTGCGCGACTGTGCCAGCGCCACGCGCAGGCGGGTCGGACCGAGGAAGTCGCCGCCGGAGTTGACCGGACGCCAGATGTCGTTGCTGCCATCCTGCACCACTACTGGCGCATCATTGATAACAGTGGCCGCACTCATGCCATCCTGCAGGCCCGCCAGGAAGACGAAGGGCTTGAAGATCGAGCCCGACTGGCGTTGTGCCTGGGTGGCGCGGTTGAACTTGCTGGCATTGAAGCTGAAGCCGCCCTGCAGGGCGAGAATGGCGCCCGTATCGGGGTCGAGCACGACGATCGAGCCTTCGGCATCGGGGCGCTGGGAGAGACGCCAGCTACCCTCTTCATGCTGCAGGATGCGCACCAGATCGCCACGGCTGGCAATCTGAGCCGCCGAGCTCGGCTCGGGCCCGCGACTGAAGGCGCTGCGATACTCGCGCGCCCAGCTCAGGCCTGCCCAGTCGAGGGTGATGAGCTCGCCGTTGCGGTCGAGCACGCGCATCTCACGCCCTTCGCTCTCCACCACGATCGCCGGCTGCAGGGGGCCAAAGCCTGGCGTGCGCTCGAGCATACGCAGCCAATTGCTGACGTCACCGTCGATGCCTTCGACTCGGGTCTGGCTGCTCTGTGCCGCCTGGCGCGCCGTCTCCATGACTTCGGGTGACTCGGAGAGCTCCTCCTCCAGGCCGCGTCGTTCGGTGCGCTCCTGCGCCTCGACCAGGCTCGAGGGGATGCCGCTATCCTCCGCTCCGCGCCAGCCGTGGCGGGTGTCGTAATCGATCAGGCCGCGCGTGAGCGCGTCGCGCGCATGGGGCTGCAGGCGGCTGTCGAGGGTGGTGTGGACGCGGTAGCCGCCGGTATAGGTGTCGTCACCATAGCGCTCCATGGCGAACTGGCGTGCCATTTCCGCGACGTAGGGCGCATCGACTTCCACCTGAGCGGCGAAGCGGCGGGCCGTGATCGGGGCCTGGACCGCCTCTTCATAAGCGGCCTGATCGATGTAGCCCAGGTCGCGCATGCGGTAGAGAATCCAGTTGCGGCGAATCAACGAGCGCTCCGGATTGGCCAGCGGGTTGAAGGAGGAGGGGGCCTTGGGCAGGCCGGCGATCATCGCTTTCTGTGCCAGGCTCAGCTCGCTCAGGGACAGGTCGTAGTAAGTCTCCGCCGCCGCCGCGATCCCGTAGGCGCGATTGCCCAGGAAGATCTTGTTGACGTAGAGCTCGAAGATCTCCTCCTTGGTCAACACCTGCTCCATCTGCAGCGCCAACAGGATCTCGCGGATCTTGCGGGTGAACGTGCGGTCGAGCGTCAACAGATAGTTACGCGCCACCTGCATGGTGATGGTGCTGCCGCCGGACTGAATGGCGCCACCGCTTGAGACTAGCTCCACGCCGGCACGAGCCAGGCCGCGGGGGTCGACGCCGGGATGCTCGAAGAAGTTGGCGTCCTCGGCGGATAGCAGGGCTTGAACCAGATCCACCGGGATCTCGTCGAACTCCACGGCGATGCGTCGCTCCTCGCCATACTCGCCGATCAATTTGCCGTCACGGGTGAAGATGCGCAGAGGCGTATGCAGCTCGAAATCCTGCAACTGGCGAACGTCGGGCAGCCCCGGCGCAAAATAGAGCGCGGCACCCACCACGCCAAGCACGCTCGCGGCGCTCAAGGAGAGCACCAGCCAGAGCAAGGAGATGACAAAGGTTCTAATCAACTTCATGGAGAGACGTACCCGTGATGGTCGGTCGTGGAGCGGCAGCGGCTACGACGCAGAGCGAGAAGGCATTATATGAACTCGCCACCGATGCGACCAGCGTAGAAGCGGAAACAGCATGACAATTATGTCGGCCTGGAAATATCATGTAATCTCATGGGAAAGTCTGGCAACCAGACTGATTCAAATCCGATAAGAATGAAAAAAGCCACTACGCAAGTGGCGCAGGGGTCTCTAGGTGGTGCGATTGAAGCGCTCCGGCGCCGGATGGATCGGTGTCGACATCACGTCGGCGACGGTCAAATTGATCGAGCTCAAACGCACGGCTTCCCAATATCAGGTGGATAGCTATGCCGTGCGGCCCCTTCGCGAAGGCGCCGTTATCGAGCGCCGTATCCGCGATATGGACGCCGTGGTCGAAGCGCTCAAGCGCGCCGTCGAGCAGGCGCGCCTGACCTCTCGCCGCGCCTGCGCGGCGGTACCCGCCAGTGCCACCATTACCAAGACCCTCACCTTTCCTGCCTCGCTCAACGATGACGAGATCGCCGCACGCATTCAACTTGAGTCCGACAAGCATATTCCATTTCCGTTCAGTGAGGTGGCCTTCGATTTTCAGCGACTGGGACTGAATGCGCGCTATGGCGATCAGCAGGATGTGCTGCTGGTCGCCTGTCGCCAGCGGGATGTCTCCCAACTGACCGAGGCCCTGCTCCAGGCCGGACTGGAACCGGCAGCGGTGGATGTCGAAACCTTCGCCATGGAGCGTGCCTTCGCCGAACTGCGCCAGCAGCTCCCCGGGCCCGAGAGTGACGACTGCGCGGCGCTGATCGACCTTGGTGCCAACATGAACGCCTTCCATGTGTTGAGTCATGGGCGCATCACCTACAGCCGCGACACGGTATTCGGTGGCCGGCAACTGACCGAGGATATCCGTAGTCGCTACGGTCTCAGTTACGAAGAGGCGGGGCTAGCCAAGAAGCGCGGAGGCTTGCCGGATGACTACGTTGCCCAGGTGTTGACGCCCTTTCTCGATACCGTGGTACAGCAGGTGGGACACTCGCTGCAGCTCTACTACACCGCTGGACGCAAGCATGAGGTCAAGCGGCTGATCCTGGCTGGTGGCTCCAGTGTGATTCCTGGCCTCAGCGAGCGGCTGGCCAGCGACAGCGGCATGGAGGTGGTGATCGCCAACCCCTTCTTGGGCATGAAGGTCAACTCGCGTATCGACATCCATACCCTCTCCGATGATGCGCCAGCCATGCTGACTGCCTGCGGACTGGCGATGCGGGGGCGCAAATGAGTATCGAGATCAATCTGCTGCCTTGGCGGGAGCGCGCCCGTGAACGGCATAACCGGCGCTTCTTCGTCGCCCTGGCGCTGATGGTGGTGTCGGGTGTCGCGGCGGGGGGCACAGTCATCGCCTACTATCAGGATCGGCTCGATACGCAGCGTGAACGCAATGCGCATATCCAGGCCCAGACCGCCAGCTTGAACCGCGACATCCGCGCCATCGGCGAACACGAGGCGGCACGCGAGCGAATGCTCGAACAGATCGGTGTCTTCACGCGCCTTCAGGTCGGGCGTCCGCAGACGGTCTACGTCTTCAACCAGCTAGTGGAGAGCCTCGAAGAGGGAGTTCACTACACTCAGCTCTCGCGACAGGGCAATACGCTGCGTCTGTCGGGGCTTGCCGAGAGCAACCGCCAGGTCTCCAATCAGCTGCGCTCGTTGGCGGCCGCCTCGGCACTCGACATCCCGGTGCTCTCTGAGGTGGAGGCCGAGGAGAGCGGCAGTCGCCGGCGTTTCAGTCTCAGCGTCACCCAACACATGCCGGCTCGGGAGGAGGCGCCATGAACGTCTCGGGCGAGTGGCGGCGACTGCGCGAGCTGGATTGGCGGGAGCTCGACATAAAGGAGGCGGGGGGCTGGCCCTGGTCGCTGCAGCTGGCCTGTTGTTTGCTGGCAGCGGGCCTGGCTTTCGCCGGCATGCACTGGTATCTGGCCGCACCCAAGGCCGGGGAGCTGGCCATTGCCGAGCGCCAAGAGCGTGAGCTTCTGAGCGATTACCGCAGCAAGGCGGCGCAGGCGGCCAATCTGCCGACCATGCGCGAGCAGGCGGAGGAGCTCGACAACCGTTTGCAATTCCTGCTCAAGATGTTGCCTACCGGGGCCGAAATACCTTCATTGATAGACAATATCAGCGAGACGGCCATCGACAATCAGCTGACCATCGACGTGATACGCCTGCGTACTCCGGTGGAGCGGGAGTTCTACATCGAGCAGCCCTTCGATATCCAGGTGCAGGGCGACTATCACCGCATCGCCGCCTTCCTGGCCGGCGTGGCGGGGCTACCGCGGATCGTGACGCAGCATGACTTCACCCTGGCGCCGGCGGGTCCAGGCCAGCTGCGTCTGTCGATGCTGGCAAGTACCTATAGCTACCACACCGACACCGAGGTGTTGCCATGAGGCCAGCTCGCTGTCTGGGCTCGCTGCTGGTCATCCTCGGCATGGCGGGGTGCGCCGATCCGGATATTGCCGGGCTGGATCGCGAGCTCGACGCGCTGAGGCGCAACCCGGGTGAGTTGGTGGTTCCCGCGTTGCCGGAAGTGCCGAGTTACCAGTCGCTCAGCTACGACCAGGGCGACCAGCGCAGCCCGTTTATTTCGCGGTTGCCTGCCGATAACCCGGCCGCCGTATCCGATGGGCTTGCCCCCGACCTGCAGCGTCCCCGCGAGCCGCTGGAGGAGTACTCACTGGAGGCGCTGACACTGGTGGGCATCCTGACGGTGGCCAATCAGCCCTCGGCATTGATCAAGGCGCCAGGCGGGCAGGTGCATCGTCTGCGCATCGGTAACCACCTGGGCGCTGACAATGGACGAATCGTGGCCATTACCCACCACTCGGTGCAGCTGGTCGAACTCGTCAACGATGCCCGGGGTGGCTGGATGGAGCGCACGCAGCAGCTTGCATTGACACAAGAACATGACCGGCGCCGCTGAGCTCGACAAGTCGAGCCGGTAAGGCGCCAGCAGGGGACGTCACAATGAATATCATCAGCCGTACGGCGATCATCGTATCGCTGGCACTGGCGGCGCTGCCCGTGTGGGCCGCGTCGGCCCTGACCGAGCTGGAATTTCGCCAGGGCGCGTCGGGCGAGCTTGACGTGGAGATGCGCTTCAGCGGTGGCGTTCCCGAAGTGCGGGGCTATCGTCTCGACGATCCACCGCGGCTGGCCATCGACCTGATGGAGACGACGAGCCAGATCGAGCGGCGTCGTCAGGAGCTCAATCTGGCCGGGGTCGAGAGCGTCACGACCCTGGAGGCGGGCTCGCGCACGCGGCTGGTCTTCGCTCTCGATGGCCCGCTGCCCTACAATACCAGCCAGCAGGGCGATCTGCTGCGTCTCTCCATTGGCAATGCCTCCACCGCAGCGGCCGGCACCTCGCCGCCTGCCCAGACGGCGGTGGAGGCTGCGCCTGTCGCCCCCGTCAGTCGCCAGCCCAGCATCGAAGAGATCGACTTTCGGCGCGGTGGTGAGGGCGGCGGGCGTCTGATCGTGACCTTCGACCGGGCCGGGATCGACGCCCGGGTGCGTGAAAGCGGCAATCGCATCATTGCGGAGCTAAGAGGCGTCACGCTTCCCGACGACCTGGATCAGGTACTCGACGTCAGCGATTTCGGCACGCCCCTGGTGCGTGTCACGCCCCAGACTGGCCGCGATGGCGTGACCCTGACGCTGGAGGGCACCAGCGACTTTGCCATGCTTTCCACCCAGAGCGGACGTGAGCTGGTGATCGAGGCGCAGCCGGTCTCGCCGGTCGAGCGTGAGACGCGTGAGCGTCAGCGTTTCCCCTATACCGGGGAGCGCATCACCCTCAACTTCCAAGACATCGAAGTGCGCTCGGTACTGTCGATCATCGGCGAATTCACCGGCTTGAATCTGGTGGCCAGCGACAGCGTCTCGGGTAGCGTGACGCTCAATCTGCAGGAAGTGCCCTGGGACCAGGCGCTGGATCTAGTGCTCAAGAGCCAGGGGCTCGCCAGCCGTCAGGAGGGTAACGTGATCGTCGTGGCGCCGGCGTCCGAGCTGGCCAATCTCGAGCGTCAGGAGATCGAAGCGCGCAGCCAGATGGAGACCCTGGCCCCGCTGATCACGGAGTTTCTCCAGGTGCGTTATGCGCGTGCCGCCGACCTGGCGGCGCTGCTGCGCGGCGACGGTGGCTTCGGGCTATTGACCGAGCGTGGCCGGGTCAGTGTGGATGTGCGTACCAATACATTGCTGATTCAGGACACCGCCGATCAGCTCCAGCAGATCCTGCGCTCCCTCGAGCAGCTCGACGTCGCCGTGCGTCAGGTGCAGATCGAGGCGCGTATCGTGATTGCCCGCGACAGCGCCACGCGGGAGCTGGGTGTGAGCTGGGGTGCGCAATCGACCAGAGGATTCCAGCTGGCAGAGGATGGCACATACGTTGGCCGAAATATTAATCCGGGCAGCCTCAACCGGGCAATGGGTGGGCTGGCCGTGGACATGGGGAATGCCACCAACCCTCTGAGCACCTTCTCCTTCGGCTATCTGTCGGGTGACGTCTTGCTCGATCTCGAGCTGCGCGCACTGGAGAGCGAGGGCAAGAGCCAGACGATCTCCCAGCCCCGTGTGATCACCGCCAACCAGCGCACCGCGATCATCAAGCAGGGCACCGAGATCCCCTACCAGGAGGCGACCTCGAGCGGTGCCACCAGTACCGAGTTCAAGGAGGCGGTGCTGTCGCTTGAGGTGACGCCGCAGATCACGCCGGACAACCGCATCATCATGGATCTGGTGATCAACAACGACACGGTCGCCAATCAGACCTACGATGGTGCGCCCGCCATCGACACCAATCAGATCGAGACGCAGGTGCTGGTCAACAACGGTGAAACCGTGGTGCTGGGCGGAATTCTGACCACCGAGCAGATCCGCAGCCTGTTCAAGACGCCCTTCTTCGGCGACCTTCCTCTCATCGGTAACCTGTTTCGCTATACACAAGACTCCAGCGAAAAGGTAGAGTTGCTAGTATTCATCACTCCTCGAATCCTAGAGGACGGTCTGGCGCTTCGCTGATGCAGGATTTACCCAACCTTATCTTGATCGGTCCCATGGGGGCCGGAAAAAGCACGATCGGCCGCCTTCTGGCGGCCGAACTGTCGCGTGAGTTCGTGGATAGCGATCACGAGATCCAGGCTCGCTGCGGTGCCGATATCCCTTGGATATTCGATGTCGAGGGCGAGCTGGGATTTCGCGAGCGCGAAGAGCAGATGATCGACGAGCTCACCCGTCGCTCCGGCCTGGTGATCGCCACCGGGGGCGGAGCCGTGCTGCGCGAATCGAATCGGCGTGCCCTGCGCGAGCGGGGCTCCGTCATCTACCTCTATACCACCGTCGAACAGCAGCTCAAGCGCACCGCCAAGGATCGCAACCGGCCGTTGCTGCGCAACGGCAACCCCGAGGAGATCCTGCGTGGAATGTTCGCCACCCGCGATCCCCTCTATCGGGCCACCGCCGATCTGCTGGTGCGCACCGACCGTCGCGGCCCGCGAGCGGTGGTCGGCGAGATCATGCGCCGCGTCACGCGGCTGGTGGATCCACTGCAATGCAAGGCGTGAACATGTCCCAGTCACCCGTACCCCCCGTCACCCTGAACGTCGAGCTTGGCGAGCGTCGCTACCCCATTCATATCGGCTCGGGCCTGCTGGGAGACGACCGCTGGGTCGCGCCCCACCTGGTCGGCAAGCAGGTCATGATCGTCACCAACGAGGTGGTGGCGCCGCTCTATCTCGAGCGCTTCAAGCAGGGGCTGCCGCAGGGGCTGGAGGTGCGCGAGGTCATTCTGCCCGATGGCGAGGCCACTAAGACGGTGGAGTCGTTATCGCGGATCTGGGATGCGCTGATCGCGGCGGGCTTCAATCGGCGCTGCACCCTGGTGGCGTTGGGCGGTGGAGTGATCGGCGACATGGCCGGCTTCGCCGCGGCGAGCTACCAGCGTGGCGTGGCCTTCATTCAGGTACCGACCACGCTGCTCTCCCAAGTGGATTCGTCGGTGGGCGGCAAGACCGGCGTCAACCATCCGCGCGGCAAGAACATGATCGGTGCCTTCTGGCAGCCGAAGATGGTGCTGATCGATACCGATACCCTGGCGACCCTGCCCGAGCGGGAGCTGTCCGCGGGCCTGGCCGAGGTGGTCAAGTATGGGCTGATTCGCGATGCCGATTTCCTGGCCTGGCTTGAGGCGCAGATGACGGCGCTGCGTGGGCTCAATGAGACGGCGCTGCGCGAGGCGATCTATCGCAGTTGTGCCCTGAAGGCGGCTATCGTCGCCGAGGACGAGACCGAGCAGGGAGTGCGGGCCCTGCTCAACCTTGGTCACACCTTTGGGCACGCCATCGAGGCGCACCAGGGCTATGGCAACTGGTTGCATGGCGAAGCGGTGGGGGCCGGGATGATGATGGCCGCCGCGCTCTCCTGCCGGCTGGGGTGGCTGTCGGCGGCCGAGGAGGCGCGTGCCCACGCCGTGATCGAAGCGGCCGGTCTGCCGTTGATGGCGCCGGCGCAGATGTCGGCGCAGGACTTTCTCGAGCGCATGCGGCTCGACAAGAAGAACGTCGATAGCCGAATGCGGCTGATCCTACTCCAAGGGCTTGGCAATGCGGTGATCGATGACGAAACGCCCCACGGGCAGCTCGAGCGCTTCCTCGACGAGTTTCCCCGCCGCTGAGCTACCAGAGAGTCGCTGACAATAACCCCCGCGTTCATCTGCGGGGGTTTTGCGTTATAGGGGTGCTTGCGATCTCTCTGACACGATTCGCATGCCATATGCACGATCGGCATGGGGGGAAAGGTGAAAATTAGACCAAAGTATTATCCTAGGGGACTGCGTGGTAGGGGTGAGCTAAGCCTTTGAAGGCTTTGGGGTTTTATTTCCAAGGGAAGCCTAAGAGCGCGATTTTGCAATGTTTTTTGGGAACCTGAAGGTGCGGGAGAATTGCGCTGGAGGGAAGGGCTGGCTATGCTGACCGGCCTTTTTATCTCAGAATGGCAGCTCAAAAACCCTTATAAAATAACAAGAAAAACCGGTAATTATGCCTCGCCTTCTTTCTGAATACAAGCTTACGAATTTTCTGTGAGGGCACGCCCATGAATAGAGGTCTCCACCAGCCTGGTGAGTTCCGCGACAACTGCGGCTTCGGCTTGATCGCCCATATGGAAGGCCAGGCGAGCCACGATCTGTTGAAGACGGCAATCGAGTCGCTGACCTGCATGACCCACCGCGGTGGCATCAATGCCGATGGCAAGACCGGCGATGGCTGTGGGCTGCTGCTCTCCATGCCCGACGCGTTCATGCGCGGTGTGGCCAGCGATGAGCTGGGGATAACGCTTGGCGAGCAGTACGCGGTAGGCAGCGTCTTCCTGCCCGACGACGACGTTCGTGAGGCCGACGCCCGTGACACTTTTGAAGCCGAATTGCGTGAGCGCGGGCTCGAGGTGCTCGGCTGGCGCAGCGTTCCCCACGATTCGAGTGTATGCGGCCCCATCGCCCAGGCGTGCCAGCCCAGGATCCGTCAGATCTTTGTCGCCCCCAATGCCGAGCGCAGCGACGACACGCTGTTCAACGTCGATCTGTTCATGGCGCGCCGCCGCGCCGAGCAGAAGCTTGCCCGCGAAGAGGACTTCTACGTCAGTTCGCTCTCCTCCAAGGTCATCTCCTACAAAGGATTGATGATGCCGGAGGACCTGCCGACCTTCTATCTTGATTTCGGTGACGAGCGCATGGAGATCTCCATCGCCGTCTACCACCAGCGTTTTTCCACCAACACCGCGCCGCGCTGGCCGCTGGCGCAACCGTTTCGCTTCCTCGCCCACAACGGCGAGATCAACACTATCGAGGCGAACCGCAACTGGGCCAACGCGCGCAAGGCGAATTTCGTCTCCGAGCTGCTGCCCGACATCACCGAGCTCGACCAGGTCGTCAACACCGAGGGGTCCGACTCCTCGAGCATGGACAACATGCTCGAGGTGCTGATGACCGGCGGCATGGAGCTCTACCGCGCAGTGCGCCTGATGGTGCCGCCGGCATGGCAGAACGTGGAGAGCATGGATGGCGACCTGCGAGCCTTCTATGAGTATAACTCGATGCACATGGAGGCTTGGGACGGCCCGGCCGGCATCGTCGTGACCGACGGCCGCCATGCGGTGTGCATGCTCGATCGCAACGGCCTGCGTCCGGCGCGCTGGGTGATTACCGACAACGGCTACATCACCGTGGCCTCCGAGATCGGCATCTGGAACTACTCGCCCGAGAGCGTGGTGGCCAAGGGCCGTGTCGGGCCGGGCCAGATCCTGTCGGTGGATACCCACACCGGCGAGGTACTGCATACCGACGATATCGACGAGCGGCTCAAGAGCGCCTACCCCTACAAGCGCTGGCTTAACGAGAACGCCAGTTACCTCGAGTCCTCGTTGACCGAGCTGGCGCGTTTCCAGCCGATGGAGATCGATGAGCTCGGCATCTACCAGAAGATGTTCCTGGTCACCAACGAGGAGCGCGACCAGATCCTACGTCCGCTGGCCGAATCGGGCCAGGAGGCGGTCGGTTCGATGGGCGATGACACGCCGATGGCAGTGCTCTCGAGCCAGCCGCGGCCGTTGACCGACTACTTCCGCCAGAAGTTCGCCCAGGTCACCAACCCGCCCATCGATCCGTTGCGCGAAGCGATCGTGATGTCGCTCGAGACCTGCATGGGTGCCGAGCTCAACGTCTTCAAGGCCACACCCGAGCATGCTCACCGCCTGATCCTGACCACGCCGATACTGTCGCCGCGCAAGTTCATGGCATTGACGCATCACGAGGACGAGGCCTTCGCCAGTGACACGCTGTCGCTGGGTTACGATCCCGAGTCGCTCGGGCTCAAGCAGGCCATCGTCTCGCTCTGTCAGCAGGCCGAGGAGTCGGCGCGCAGCGGCAAGGTGGTGCTGGTGCTCTCGGACTGCGGACTGACCAAGGGGTATCTGCCGATTCACCCGGCACTCGCCGTCGGCGCGGTGCACCACCATCTGGGCGGCAAGGGGTTGCGCACCCACGTCAATATCGTCGTCGAGACCGGCTTCGCCCGCGATTCGCACCAGATGGCGGTTCTTTTCGGGGTTGGTGCCACGGCGGTCTATCCCTATCTCGCCTACCAGGTGATGGCCGACATGCAGCGCACCGGCGACCTGGTGGGCAACCCGGCGGATGCTCGCGAGAATTATCGCAAGGGCATGCAGAAGGGGCTGCTCAAGATCCTCTCCAAGATGGGCATTTCGCACATCGCCTCCTATCGTGGTGCGCAGCTGTTCGAGGCGGTGGGGCTCTCGTCGGAGGTGATGGAGCTGTGCTTCCCGGGCATGGCCTCGCGTATCGAGGGAACCGGCTTCGCCGAGCTGCAGTTGCAGCAGGAGCTGCTGGCGCGGGAGGCGTGGATTGCGCGCAAGACCACGCGTCAAGGCGGCTTCTACAAGTATGTCCATGGCTACGAGTACCATGCCTACAACCCGGATGTGATCAAGGCGCTGCAGGCCGCCGTGCAGGAGGGCGACTACGCCAAGTGGAAGCAATACGCGCAGCTGGTCAACGAGCGGCCGGTCGCCACCATCCGCGACCTGCTCAAGCTCAAGTTGTCCGAGCAGCCGATACCGCTCGACGAGGTCGAGCCGGTGGAGTCGCTGATTCCGCGCTTCGACAGTGCCGGGATGTCGCTGGGAGCGCTGTCGCCGGAGGCCCACGAGGCGCTGGCCCAGGCAATGAACGAGGCCGGCGGTCGCTCCAACTCCGGCGAGGGGGGCGAGGATCCAGCGCGCTACGGCACCATCCGCTCCTCCAAGATCAAGCAGATCGCCTCCGGACGCTTCGGGGTCACCCCGGCCTACCTGGCCAATGCCGAGGTGCTGCAGATCAAGGTTGCCCAGGGCGCCAAACCCGGCGAGGGCGGCCAGCTGCCGGGCAGCAAGGTCAACGAGCTGATCGCACGGCTGCGCTATGCGGTGCCCGGCGTCACCCTGATCTCGCCGCCGCCGCACCACGATATCTACTCCATCGAGGATCTGGCCCAGCTGATATTCGATCTCAAGCAGGTCAATCCCGAGGCGCTGGTCTCGGTCAAGCTGGTCTCCGAGCCGGGGATCGGCACCGTCGCCACCGGCGTGGCCAAGGCCTATGCCGACCTGATCACCGTCTCGGGCTATGACGGCGGCACCGCAGCGAGCCCGCTGACCTCGATCAAGCACGCCGGCAGCCCCTGGGAGCTGGGCCTGCCCGAGGTGCATCAGGCGCTGCGCATCAACGGGCTGCGCGACAAGATCCGCCTGCAGACCGATGGAGGCCTGAAGACCGGCCTCGATGTGGTCAAGGCGGCGATTCTCGGCGCAGAGAGCTTCGGCTTCGGCACCGCGCCGATGGTCTCGCTGGGCTGCATCTACCTGCGCATCTGCCACCTCAACAATTGTGCCACCGGCGTCGCCACGCAGAACGACTATCTGCGCGACGAGCACTTCCGCGGCACGGTGGACATGGTCAAGAACTACTTCCGTTTCGTTGCCGAAGAGGCGCGTGAGATCATGGCCTCACTCGGCGTGAGCCAGTTGACAGACCTGATCGGACGCACCGACCTGCTCGAGAAGATCGAAGGGCTGACCAGTTCGCAGCGCAAGCTCGAACTCGGCCCGCTGCTCGGCAACGACTGGGTGCCGAGCGATGCACCGCGCTTCTGTCAGGTCCAGCGCAACATGCCGCATGACTTGGCAACCAAGAACGAGGAGATTCTCGATGCGCTCAAGGAGAGTATCGAGCACAAGTCGGGCGGCGAGTTCAGCTTTACCATCAGCAACTGCGACCGCTCGGTGCCGGCGCGGGTCTCAGGCGAGGTGGCCAAGCGCTACGGCGAGGCGGGCCTCGAGGATGCACCGATCACCCTGCGACTGACCGGGGTGGCGGGGCAGAGCTTCGGCGTATGGAACGCCCGCGGCCTGAACATCTATCTCGAGGGCGATGCCAACGACTACGTGGGCAAGGGGATGAACGGCGGCAAGCTGATCATCACACCGCCCAAGGGCAGTCGCTTCGAGAGCCACAAGACCGCCATCGTCGGCAACACCTGCCTGTATGGCGCGACCGGCGGCAAGCTGTTCGCCGCGGGTACCGCCGGCGAGCGCTTCGCGGTGCGCAACTCCGGTGCCCATGCCGTGATCGAGGGCGCGGGGGATCACTGCTGTGAATACATGACCAGCGGCCTGGTCTGCGTACTTGGCGATACCGGCCTCAACTTCGGTGCCGGCATGACCGGAGGCTTCGCCTATGTGCTCGATCAGGATCGCAGCTTCGTGGATCGCTACAACCATGAGCTGGTCGAGATTCACCGGGTGAATACCGAGATGATGGAGGCATATCGTCGCCATTTGCGTGAAGTGATCCAGGAGTACGTGGCCGAGACGCAATCCGTGCGGGGGCAGGAGATTCTGAGCAACTTCTCGGACTATATCCGCCACTTCTGGCTGGTGAAGCCCAAAGCGGCAAGCCTGAACGGCCTGCTGGCCGAATCACGCCGGCGGCCCGAGTAGCCTCGGCTGCTCGATCGAGATAGAGGAGAAACACAACATGGCTAACCGTTTATCCAACGATTTCCAGTTTATCGATGTGGCTCGCCAGGACCGCCCGAAGAAGGATGCCAGGCTGCGGGCCAAGGAGTTCACCGAGATCTATGAACCGTTCCGCCCTCAGGATGCCGCGAGTCAGGCACATCGCTGCCTGCACTGCGGCAATCCCTACTGCGAGTGGAAGTGCCCGGTCCACAATTACATTCCCAACTGGCTGAAGCTGGTCAGCGAGGGCAATATTCTCGAGGCCGCGGAGCTATCGCACCGCACCAACACGCTGCCGGAGGTGTGCGGGCGCGTCTGCCCCCAGGAGCGGCTGTGCGAGGGTGCCTGCACTCTCAACGACGGCTTCGGTGCGATCACCATCGGCTCGATCGAGAAGTATATTGCCGAGACCGCCTTCGCCATGGGCTGGCGCCCGGACATGTCCAAGGTGACCTGGACCGACAAGCGCGTGGCGGTGATCGGCGCCGGACCTGCAGGGCTTGGCTGCGCCGATATCCTGGCGCGCAATGGCGTAAAGCCGGTGGTCTACGACCGCTATCCTGAGATCGGTGGCCTGATCACCTTCGGCATTCCCGAGTTCAAGCTCGAAAAGCACGTCATGAAGCGTCGCCGCGCGATCTTCGAGGAGATGGGCATCGAGTTCCGTCTCAACGTCGAGATCGGGCGTGACATCGAGTTCCAGCAGCTCCTCGACGAATACGATGCCGTGTTCATGGGCATGGGCACCTACAAGTACATGCAGGGCGGCTTCCCCGGCGAAGACATGCCCGGCGTGCACAAGGCGCTCGACTTCCTGATCGACAACATCAACCACAACCTCGGCTACCACGTGGCGACCGACGAGCACGTCTCGATGAAGGGCAAGCGTGTGGTAGTGCTGGGCGGCGGCGACACCGCCATGGACTGCAATCGCACCTCGATCCGTCAGGGGGCTTCCAGCGTGACCTGTGCCTATCGCCGCGACGAGGGCAACATGCCCGGTTCCCGGCGCGAGGTGGCCAGTGCCCGCGAGGAGGGCGTCGAGTTCCTGTTCAACCGCCAGCCGGTGGCAATCGTCGGCGAGGAGAAGGTCGAGGGCGTCAAGCTGGTGCGCACGCGGATGGGCGAGCCCGACGAGAAGGGCCGTCGCCGCGCCGAGGTGGTGCCGGGCTCGGAGGAGGTGCTCTCCGCCGACGCGGTGATCATCGCCTTCGGCTTCCAGCCCAGTGAAATCGCCTGGTTCGAGACCCACGACATCCAGATCGACGACCGCGGACGGGTGGTGGCCAAGGAGCAGGGCAAGCTCGATAAGGGCAAGTTCGCCTTTCAGACCAGCAACGAGAAGGTCTTCGCCGGCGGCGACATGGTGCGCGGCTCCGACCTGGTGGTGACCGCCGTCTTCGAGGGTCGCCAGGCCGCCGAGGGGATTCTCGACTACCTCGAGGTGTAACCCACCACTGCTTGTGATAGGCGTTCGCCCTGGCCACTGGCCGGGGCGTTTTCGTTTGCACTCTCCTCCCGGCCGCGAGCTCTTCTAGACTCAAGGTATCTCACATCGACAAGAGGCGGAGCGATATGAACGACGCGTTGGCATCATTAGGGCTGTTATCCCCGGACGAGAGGCCCGTTGCCCCCGAGCAGTTGACCTTCGATGACGATGGCCGCATTCCCAACACTCGTCTGGCGACGCTGCATTTTCGCTCGCGGGGCGTCGACCCTGCGCTGGACCAGGAGGCGTTGGCGCAACGCTTCGCGAGCCTATTTACCGCCCATGGCTGGAAGCCGAGCTGGCGCGGGGGCGTCTATGACTATCATCACTATCACTCTATCGCGCACGAAGGCTTTGGTGCGCTTGCCGGCTGGGGACTCCTGCGCCTGGGGGGCGAGGCGGGGCGTGATGTGGAGGTGCGCGCAGGTGATGTCCTGGTGCTGCCCGCCGGTACGGGGCATTGCCATGTCCAATCCAGCGATGACTTTCTGCTGCTTGCGGCCTATCCCGTGGACCAGCCCGAACTCGACCTGCTGCGGGCTGACCCGGCCGAGCATGATGCGGCGGTGACGCGCATCGCCAAGGTGAGCCGTCCCCAGTACGATCCGCTGGGGGGCACCATGACGCAGTGGTGGCGCTGAGCCTGTGCCGTAAAGGCCAAAATTGAGCGCCGGGGTCGAATCTGCTACTCTGTCGACCCATCCTGGCGTGGTTTCCTTCTGCGCCTTCTGATCACGTTTCGACAGGTTCTTCATGACACGATATATCTTCGTGACCGGCGGCGTTGTGTCCTCTCTCGGCAAGGGCATTGCGTCGGCTTCGCTGGCGGCGATTCTCGAGGCTCGCGGCCTCAAGGTCACCATGCTCAAGCTGGATCCCTATATCAATGTCGATCCCGGCACCATGAGCCCTTTCCAGCATGGTGAGGTATTCGTCACCGAAGATGGCGCTGAAACCGATCTCGATCTGGGGCACTACGAGCGCTTCATCCGCACCAAGATGACCCAGGGCAACAACTTCACCACCGGCCGCGTCTACGAGAACGTGCTGCGAAAGGAACGCCGCGGCGATTACCTGGGTGGCACGGTGCAGGTGATCCCGCACATCACCGATGAGATCAAGCGGCGGGTCTACGAGGGTGGCGAGGGTTTCGACGTGGCGCTGGTCGAGATCGGCGGTACCGTCGGCGATATCGAGTCGCTGCCGTTTCTCGAGTCGATTCGCCAGATCAGAAGTGAGCTTGGCGCCAACCGCGCGATCTTCATGCACCTGACGCTTGTGCCCTATATCAAGACCGCCGGCGAGACCAAGACCAAGCCGACCCAGCACAGCGTCAAGGAGCTGCGCTCGATCGGTATCCAGCCTGACATCCTGATCTGCCGAAGCGAAGTCGAACTCGAGGAGAGCGAGCGGCGCAAGATCGCGCTGTTCACCAATGTCGAGGAGCGTGCGGTGGTGCCGCTGCAGGATGCCGATACCATTTACCGCATTCCGCTGATGCTGCACGAACATGGTCTTGACGAGATCGTCTGCGACAAGCTGCGCCTCGAGGCGCAACCGGCCGACCTCGCCGAGTGGATTCATGTCCTCGACGCCAAGCTCAATCCGCTCAAATCGATCAACATCGCCATGGTCGGCAAGTACATGGAGCTGCTCGACGCCTACAAGTCGCTCAACGAGGCGCTGATCCATGCCGGCATCCAGAGCCGGGTCAAGATCAACATCGACTACATCGATGCCGAGATCATCGAGCGCCAGGGCACCGAGCGGCTGGCCGGCAAGGATGCCATTCTGGTGCCGGGCGGCTTCGGCGAGCGCGGCGTGGAGGGCAAGATCGCCACGGCCCGTTATGCCCGCGAGAACAAGGTGCCCTATCTCGGCATCTGCCTGGGCATGCAGGTGGCGGTGATCGAGTTCGCCCGGCATATTGCCGGTTGGGAGGACGCCAACTCCACCGAGTTCACCCGCGATACTCTGCATCCGGTGGTGGGCCTGATCACCGAATGGATCAACGCCGAAGGCAAGATCGAGCTGCGTGACGAGGCCTCCGACCTGGGGGGCACCATGCGTCTCGGCGGACAGCTCTGTCACCTCAAGGCGGGCTCCAAGGCGCGTGAGGCCTATGGGGCCGATGAGATTGTCGAGCGTCACCGCCACCGCTTCGAGGTCAACAACCAGTTCATCGACGAGCTGGAGAAGGCCGGGTTGATCGTCTCCGGCAAGAGCGTCGATCAGTCGCTGGTCGAGATGATCGAGCTGCCCGATCACCCCTGGTTCGTGGCGTGCCAGTTCCACCCGGAGTTCACCTCAACCCCGCGTGACGGCCATCCGCTGTTCTCCGGCTTCGTCAATGCCGCGCTTGAGCACAAGAACGTGCGGGCCCGCCTGCATGCTCAGGCGCAACCCCAGGGCTGAGAAGCAAGGAGTCGATTATGAGCGATCAGGAGAAGATCATTGAATTCGCCGGCCTTAGGGCCGGCAATTCATTACCGCTGATGCTGTTTGGCGGCATGAATGTACTCGAGTCCCGCGAGCTGGCGCTCGAGGTTGCCGCGGCCTATGTCGAGGTCACGTCCAAGCTCGGTATCCCCTATGTATTCAAGGCGAGCTTCGACAAAGCCAACCGCAGTTCGATCCACTCCTATCGTGGCCCCGGCCTCGAGAAGGGGCTTGAGGTCCTCGCCGAGGTGAAGTCGCGCTTCGGTGTGCCGGTCATCACCGACGTTCACGAGCCCTGGCAGGCGGCGCCCGCCGCCGAGGTGGCCGATATCATCCAGCTGCCGGCGTTTCTGGCGCGCCAGACCGACCTGGTGGTGGCCATGGCAGCCACTGGTGCCGTGATCAACATCAAGAAGCCGCAATTCCTGGCCCCCCAGGAGATGCGCCATATCCTCAGCAAGTGCCGCGAGGCCGGTAACGACCGCTTGATTCTTTGCGAGCGCGGCTCGAGCTTCGGCTACAACAATCTCATCGTCGACATGCTGGGGTTCGGCGACATGAAGCAGACCGGCTACCCGCTGTTCTTCGATGTCACCCATTCGCTGCAGCGCCCCGGCGGGCGTGCCGACAGTGCTGACGGCCGGCGCGCCCAGGTCGCGGAGCTGGCGCGGGCCGGCGTTGCCGTAGGGCTTGCCGGGCTGTTTCTCGAAGCGCATCCGGACCCGGACGCCGCGCTGTGCGATGGTCCATGTGCGCTGCCGCTGGACCAGCTCGAGCCGTTCCTTACCCAGCTCAAGGTGCTCGACGACCTCGTCAAGGGGTTTGCGCCACTGGAGATTACCTGAGCGCCGCCACGCGCAACCGAGCCCGATTCATTGCCACAACCGTTGATTGATTAAGGACGATACAACATGACCACTATTGTCGATATTCGCGCCCTCGAGGTTCTAGACTCCCGCGGCAACCCCACCGTTCAGGCCGAGGTCGTGCTGGAGAGTGGAGCGAAGGGGGTGGCCTGCGCCCCGAGCGGCGCCTCCACCGGCTCCCGCGAGGCGCTTGAGCTGCGCGATGGCGACAAGTCCCGCTATCTGGGCAAGGGCGTGCTGAAGGCCGTGGAGGCCGTGAACGGCAAGATTCGCGATGCGTTGCTTGGCATGGATGCCAACGACCAGCGCAAGCTTGATGGGGCGATGCTCAAGCTCGACGGCACCGACAACAAGGCAAGCCTGGGGGCCAACGCCATTCTCGCCGTGTCGCTGGCTGCCGCCAAGGCCGCCGCTGCCGACAAGGGCGTCGAGCTCTATGCGCATATCGCCGAGCTCTATGGCCAGCCGGAGTCCTTCAGCATGCCGGTGCCGATGATGAACATCCTCAACGGTGGCGAGCACGCCGACAACAATGTCGATATCCAGGAGTTCATGGTTCAGCCGGTGGGGGCGACCAACTTCCGCGAAGGCCTGCGCATGGGGGCGGAGATTTTCCACGCGTTGAAAAAGGTGCTCACCGCCCGCGGTCTGGCCACTGCCGTGGGCGACGAGGGTGGCTTTGCCCCCAACCTCTCCTCCAATGCCGAGGCGCTCGAGGTCATTCAGCAGGCGGTCGAAGATGCCGGCTATCAACTGGGGCGTGACGTGACCCTGGCGCTCGACTGCGCCTCTTCCGAGTTCTACAAGGATGGCCAGTACGACCTGGCGGGTGAAGGCAAGGCCTATGATGCCTCGGGCTTCGTCGACTACCTGGCCGAGCTGTGCGACCAGTATCCGATCGTCTCCATCGAGGATGGCATGGACGAATCCGACTGGGATGGCTGGAAGGCATTGACCGACAAGCTTGGCGATCGCGTGCAGTTGGTCGGCGATGATCTGTTCGTCACCAACACCAAGATCCTCAAGCGCGGAATCGATGAGAAGATCGGCAACTCGATCCTGATCAAGTTCAACCAGATCGGCTCGCTCTCCGAGACGCTGGAGGCGATCAAGATGGCGCAGGATGCGGGTTTCACCGCGGTGATTTCGCACCGTTCCGGCGAAACCGAGGATACCACCATCGCCGACCTGGCCGTGGGTACCTCGGCAGGTCAGATCAAGACAGGCTCACTGTGCCGCAGCGACCGCGTCGCCAAGTACAACCGCCTGCTGGTGATCGAGCAGCAGCTCGGCGACAGGGCGCGTTATCCGGGGCTGGCGGCGATTAAAGGACAAGGATAGACACTTAGTATGAGGGCTCTCCATGCGCGGGGTTTACTCCCCGCGTTGAGTTTTGTTACCTTGACATTATATTCGTGATCCTTGTAACATTAAGAAATCGATTTTTACCTCCTCTGCGTAATCTATCACTTCATTTGATGTAAGAGATTACGGACAAGAGGAGCGTCTTATCGCTTGCTCGATACGTATGACGGTTCTCTTGCAGGGCATTGCCGATCGGTAATGACCTGATTTGCATCGATTCAATTTGCCTTGCTTTACCCTCCTTGTTGTGCAGCGTTTTGAGAAACGTTGTTTCTCATCCCTTGCCCCCTGTTTGAGTCTTGCCTCCTACCTGCCACACTTCATTCAGGACATGGAGAGGCAGTCGCTTTTCCGGCAGGATGCATCGGGATGCAGAAATGGTGAGCCAGGTGCGACATGATGTCGCCTCCGGGCAGGGAAACCAAGGGAGAAAGAGCGGAGGGAACTGCTCAAGGAGTGGCTAGGAGCGGGCGACCTTCGGGTCGCCCTTGTCGATTGATCGACCAGCCAAGCAGCCCGTCAGGTAAATAACGACGCCGAATGCCTCGCATTCGGCGTCGCCATGTCTGGCGTAGCGGTTTTCAGCGTTCGAGCTGCTCAAGCTTGCCCGGCTTGCCGTCCCACTCCTCGGCGTCGGCTGGCGGATCCTTCTTCTCGGTGATGTTTGGCCACACCTCGGCGAGTTCGGCATTGAGCTCGATGAAGGCCTGCTGCCCCTCCGGTAGCTCATCTTCCGAGAAGATCGCCTCGGCAGGGCACTCCGGCTCACACAAGGCGCAGTCGATACACTCGTCAGGATGGATGACCAGGAAGTTGGGGCCTTCGTAGAAGCAGTCGACCGGGCAGACCTCTACGCAATCGGTGTACTTGCACTTGATGCAGTTCTCGGTGACGACGAATGTCATGTGACTTCCCCTCGGTCGTTTTCCTGACGGCGCTCGGTTGCCTGCCGATACCGTGAATAGGGTTATAAGCACGCTGCTCTATATAAGCGGCCATTCTAATGGCGACATATTCTAGTGGTGTCGCCAGGGCCCAGCAAGACGCCGTGACAAACGCCTTTCGATCATTTTGGCATGAGGTCATGCCCACTTCATATGCGTTCCCGCCAAGCGTAGAGCAATTCGAGTGCCTGGCGCGGAGTCAACTCATCCATGCTGAGGGCCGAAAGCTCCTCGATCAACGGGTGGGGCGCCGTGGCAAACAGGTCGTTCTGGATCGGCGTGGCGTAGCCATCGGCGGGTGCCGTGGAGATGGAGGGACGGCCATGATCCACCTCATGTTGCTCCAGCTGAGCCAGCTTCTCACGGGCCCGCGCGATCACCCCCTGGGGCACACCGGCAAGCTGTGCGACCTGAAGTCCGTAGCTCTGGCTTGCCGGCCCCTCCTCGACGCGATGCATGAAGACGATCCCATCGCGGTGCTCGGCGGCCGTCAGATGCACGTTGGCCACTCCCTCGGCCTGTTCGGGCAGGGCGGTCATCTCGAAGTAGTGAGTGGCGAACAGCGTGAAGGCGCGGGTCCGGGTCAGATGCTCGGCACTCGCCCAGGCCAGTGACAGGCCGTCGAAGGTACTGGTGCCGCGGCCGATCTCGTCCATCAGTACCAGGCTCAAGTCGGTGGCATTGTGCAGGATGTTGGCGGTCTCGGTCATCTCGACCATGAAGGTCGAGCGACCGCCTGCCAGGTCATCGCTGGAACCGATGCGGGTGAAGATGCGATCCACCGGGCCGATCTCGGCATCGTCGGCGGGCACGAAGCTGCCGGTATGGGCAAGCAGGGTGATCAGTGCCGCCTGGCGCATGTAGGTCGACTTGCCGCCCATGTTGGGGCCGGTGATCACCAGCATGCGACGCTTGTCGTCGAGTATCAGGTCGTTGGGCACGAAGGGTGCCTCGCTGACCCGCTCCACTACCGGATGCCGGCCGCCGTGAATGGCGATGCCCGGCGTCTCGGCGAGTCGAGGGCGGGTGAAGTCGAGCACCTGGGCGCGTTCGGCGAAGCTTGCCAGCACATCCAGGGTGGCCAGGGCACGGCTGCTGGCCTGGAGCTGGTCGAGTTCGGCATTCAGGGTGTCGAGCAGGGCATCATAGAGCAGCTTCTCGCGGGCAAGGGCGCGTGACTTGGCCGACAACGCCTTGTCCTCGAACTCCTTGAGCTCGGGAATGATGAAGCGCTCGGCGTTCTTCAGCGTCTGGCGACGTTGGTAGTCGATCGGTATCTCGCGGGCCTGGGCGCGGGGGATCTCGATATAGTAGCCATGCACGCGGTTGTAGCCGACCTTGAGCCCGGCAAGGCCGGTACGCTCGCGCTCGCGGGTCTCGAGCTTGATCAGGTAGTCGCCGGCGTGCTCGGCCAAACCGCGGTACTCATCGAGCTCTGCATCGAAACCGTTGGCAATCACCCCGCCGTCGCGAATCACCACTGGCGGATTGTCGACCAGCGCACGGGTCAGGGTCTCGGCAAGTTCAGGATAGGGGCGAATATGGCGGCGCAGCGCATCCAGCGTCGAGCCTTCGGCGAATTCGCCCAGCGACGTCTGCAGGACGGGAAGTGCATTGAGTGCATCGCGCAGGCGGGCCAGGTCGCGGGGCCGGGCGCTATAGAGCGCGACCCGGGCAAGGATGCGCTCGACATCGCCGATCGCGCCAAGCGTGTCGCGCAGTGCCACAAACGCCTCACGCTCCAGCAGCAGGGTAACGGCGGCCTGGCGCTCGCCCAGTTGGGCGCGATCGCGCAGCGGGCGGTTGAGCCAGCGCTTGAGCAAGCGCGAGCCCATGGCGGTGGCGGTGGTGTCGAGCACGTTGGCCAGGGTGTTGTCGGGGCTACCGCCGAGGTTGATGTCGATCTCTAGGTTGCGCCGGGTGGCGGCGTCGATCACCACCGCGTCGTCGCGGTTCTCCACGCCAATGGCGGTGACGTGGGGCAGCCGCGAGCGCTGGGTATCGCGGGCATACTCGATCAATACTCCAGCGGCGGTCAGTGCGGCACGCAGATGGGCACAGCCGAAGCCGCGCATATCCTGCACGTTGAACTGATCGCACAGGGTGCGCGTGGCGGCGTCGAGATCGAATAGCCAGTCACTCTGGCGGCGCACGCCGTTGCGCCCGGCAAGTGCCGGGGGAAGATCGATGCCGTCGGCCACCAGCAGCTCGGCGGGGGCGAGGCGCTGGATCTCGGCGAGCATGTCGGCTTCGCCCTCCACCTCGAGCAGGCTGAAGCGCCCGCTGGAGAGCTCCAGCCAGGCTAGCCCCCAGCAGTGGCCAGCAGGGTGCAGGGCCAGCAACAGGTTGTCGCGGCGTGCATCGAGCAGCGCCTCGTCATACAGCGTGCCGGGGGTGACGATACGCACCACCTTGCGATCCACCGGCCCCTTGGAGGTGGCGGGGTCGCCGATCTGCTCGCAGATCGCCACCGATTCGCCGGCCTTGACCAGCCTTGCCAGGTAGCCCTCGGCACTGTGGTAGGGTACGCCGGCCATGGGGATCGGCTTGCCGGCCGACTGGCCGCGGCTGGTCAGGGTGATGTCGAGCAGGGCGGCGGCACGTCTGGCGTCGTCGAAGAAGAGTTCGTAGAAGTCGCCCATGCGATAGAACAGCAGCACGTCGGGGTGCTCGCGCTTGATCTTCAGGAACTGGGTCATCATCGGCGTGTGCTGCACGCTGGCCTGAGACATGGGAGTCCTTGATACTTGAGTGGGTCGTAAGGCCTTGCAGCGACCCTGCGGTCGCTGCGAAAAGCCACTATTCTACGCTGACCAAAGCGATCCGTCAGTCTGTCGATAGCAGGAGAAACCCATGTCACTCCCCGCCAATAACCTTGAAAGCCTTGCCCCGGCCGCGCTTGGCGAAAGGCTCGGCGAGCTGTGTCGCGCTCGGGCGATCAACGTGACCACTGCGGAGTCGTGCACCGGCGGCGGGGTGGCCTGCGCCATCACCGCCGTGGCTGGCAGTTCCGACTACTTCGAGACTGGTTACGTGACCTATAGCAATGCCGCCAAGACGCGCCTGCTCGGCGTACCTGGCGCGTTGATCGAGCGCTGCGGTGCGGTCAGTCGCGAGGTGGTCGAGGCGATGGTGGCCGGTGCCTGTCGCGACAGCGGTGCGGCGTTGGGGGTGGCGATCAGCGGCGTCGCTGGCCCCGGTGGTGGCAGCGAGGAGAAGCCGGTGGGCACGGTATGGCTAGCCTGGGGCAGTCATGACCAGCAGCAGGCCGAACGCCATCACTTCCCTGGCGACCGCGAGGCCATCCGCCACCAAGCGGTACAGCTTGCCCTCGCCGGACTGATCGCGCGGCTCGAACGCTAAAAAATTGCGAGAACGGTAGGCGCGCCGCGCTTTTTTCTCCATAATACTGTGCAGTCATACAGTGCTCAGTTCCCTCTCGTCATCGTAGGAGGCCCTTAATGGCTCAGGACGATAATCGCTCCAAGGCGCTCAACGCCGCTCTTTCCCAAATCGAACGCCAGTTCGGCAAGGGTACCGTGATGCGGCTGGGCGATACCCCGCGCGTCGTCATGCCGTCGGTATCCACCGGCTCCCTGGGGCTGGATATCGCACTGGGCATCGGCGGGCTTCCCTATGGTCGGGTGGTCGAGATCTTCGGCCCGGAATCCTCGGGCAAGACCACCCTGACGCTGTCGGTGATCGCCCAGGCCCAGAAACAGGGCAAGACCTGCGCCTTCATCGACGCCGAGCACGCGCTGGATCCGAGCTATGCCGAGAAGCTTGGCGTGAACCTCGATGACCTGCTGGTCTCGCAGCCCGACACCGGTGAGCAGGCGCTCGAGATCTGCGACATGCTGGTGCGCTCCGGCGGCGTCGACGTGATCGTCATCGACTCGGTGGCCGCGCTCACCCCGCGTGCCGAGATCGAGGGCGAGATGGGCGACTCCCACGTCGGCCTGCAGGCACGTCTAATGTCCCAGGCGCTGCGCAAGGTGACCGGACACATCAAGAACGCCAACTGCATGGTGATCTTCATCAACCAGATCCGCATGAAGATCGGCGTGATGTTCGGTAGTCCGGAAACCACCACCGGCGGCAATGCGCTGAAGTTCTACGCCAGCGTGCGTCTGGATATCCGCCGTACCGGTTCGGTGAAGCAGGGCGACGAGGTTACCGGCAACGAAACCCGCGTCAAGGTGGTCAAGAACAAGGTGGCGCCGCCGTTCCGCCAGGCCGAGTTCCAGATTCTCTACGGCAAGGGCATCTACCATGCCGGTGAGGTCGTCGATCTGGGCGTGCAGTGCAACCTGATCGACAAGGCGGGCGCCTGGTACAGCTACAAGGGCAACAAGATCGGTCAGGGCAAGGCCAACGCCGCCCAGTTCCTCGAGGACAATCCGGCGATCATGGACGAGATCGAGACGCAGATTCGCGGTCAGCTGCTGGCCACCGTCGAGCCGAAGGCCGAGACCGAATCCGCCGTTCCCGAAGCGAGCGGCGAGGACGACCTGCTCTAACTCATGCTTGGCACTTCCGACAGGGGCGATTCCTCTCCCCGTGACGATGCCATTCGCCTGCTGGCAAGACGCGACTACTCACGCTTCGAGTTGCAATCGCGCCTTGCCGCCAAGGGACATGCCGACAGCGAGGTGTCGGCATGTCTCGATCAGCTCGCCGAGCAGGGGCTGCAATGCGACCAGCGCTTTCTGGAAAGCTTCCTGCGTTCGCGTGTGTCGCGCGGACAGGGTCTGCTCAAGATCCGCGCCGAGCTTGGCAAGCGAGGCGTCTCCCGCGAATTGATCGCCCAGGCCCTGGCTGAGACCGATCAGGACTGGTACGCGCTGGCCTGCGAGACCCTTGCCAGACGCTTCGATGGCCCCGGCGGCGACCCGCGCGAGCGTGCCCGTCGCGAACGCTTCCTGGCCGGCCGCGGCTTCGATTTCGACCAGGTTCGCCATGCCTTGGCCAATGCCTGGAACGATTGACCCATTTCCCCGCATCTCTCCCGCTGAAAGTTCCTTGACGACTGCGTTATACTACTGCCCTTTGTGTCGGCGTGGTCGCGCTCAGTTGTGCTTCGCGCCGGTTTGCCTGGCCGGAGTACGCCTGCCTGGCGTGCCAAAATGCTTATCGTCACGGATACTTTATGAAAAGCGCAGACATTCGACAGGCCTTTCTGACTTTCTTCGAGGAGCAGGGCCACACCATCGTGCCGACGAGCTCGCTGGTGCCGGGCAACGACCCGACGCTGCTGTTCACCAACGCCGGCATGGTGCCGTTCAAGGATGTCTTTCTCGGGCAGGATCCGCGCCCCTACGTACGTGCGACCTCGTCCCAGCGCTGCGTGCGCGCCGGCGGCAAGCACAACGACCTGGACAATGTCGGCTATACCGCAAGGCATCACACCTTCTTCGAGATGCTCGGCAACTTCAGCTTCGGCGATTACTTCAAACGTGACGCCATCCGCCTTGCCTGGACATTCCTCACCGAACGCCTGGGGCTGCCCGCCGAGAAACTGTGGGTCACTGTATTTACCGAGGATGATGAGGCCTACAGCATCTGGGCAGACGAAATCGGCGTGCCTCACGAACGCATCGCGCGTATCGGCGCGAAAGACAATTTCTGGCAGATGGGCGATACCGGCCCCTGTGGGCCCTGCTCGGAGATATTCTATGATCACGGTCCCGAGGTGTGGGGCGGACCTCCCGGCAGCCCTGAGGAGGATGGCGACCGCTACATCGAGATCTGGAACCTGGTCTTCATGCAGTTCGATCGCGATGCGGCCGGCAACTTGAATCCGTTGCCCAAGCCCTCCATCGATACCGGCATGGGGCTCGAGCGCGTCGCCGCGGTGCTGCAGGGCGTGCACTCCAACTATGAGATCGACCTGTTCCAGAACCTGCTCAAGGCCGCGGCAGAGGCGACCGGTCACGGCGATACCACCGCGCCGTCGCTGCGCGTGATCGCCGATCATATCCGCTCCTGTGCCTTCCTGATTGCCGATGGCGTGCTGCCCTCCAACGAGGGGCGCGGCTATGTGCTGCGCCGGATCATTCGTCGCGCCATTCGCCACGGCCACAAGCTCGGTGTCAGCGAGCCCTTCTTCCACAAGCTGGTGGTAGCACTGGACGCCGAAATGGGCGAGGCCTATCCGGAGCTTCGCGAAGCGCGTGCCCAGATCGAACGCATACTGCTCAAGGAGGAGGAGCAGTTCGCCCGCACCCTCGACCACGGAATGGGGTTGCTCGAAGGGGCGCTTGCCGATCTTCAGGGCGACGTGCTGCCGGGTGAGACGGTATTCAAACTCTACGACACCTACGGCTTCCCCTATGATCTGACCGCCGACGTGTGCCGCGAGCGCGGTGTCACCCTCGACGAGGCGGGCTTCCAGCGCGAGCTTGAGGCGCAGCGCGAGCGCGCCCGTGCCGCCAGCCAGTTCGGTGCCTCCTACGAGGCGGCACTGGAGCTCGAGGGAGAAACCGCCTTTACCGGCTACGACCGTCTCGAGGACAGCGCCACCATCACCGCCATGCTGGATGGCGAGGGCAATGCCCTGGCGGCCCTCGAGGAGGGGCAGAAGGCGGTGATCGTGCTCGGCCGGACGCCCTTTTACGGCGAGTCCGGCGGCCAGGTGGGCGATAGCGGCTATCTGATCGCCGAGGGCGGGCGCTTCCAGGTCACCGATACCCAGAAACAGAGTGGGCACCACCTGCACCACGGCGTCATGATCGAGGGCTCGCTCAAGGTTGGCGCCATCGTCACGCCGCGTGTCGATGCCTCGCTGCGCGCCGCCACGGTGCGCAACCACTCCGCCACACACTTGCTGCACAAGGCCCTGCGCATGGTGCTGGGCGATCATGTGCAGCAGAAGGGCTCGCTGGTCAGTGCTGAGCGGCTACGCTTCGATTTCAGTCACTTCGAGGCGATGACGGCCGAACAGCTGGCCGAAGTGGAGGCGATCGTCAATGCTCAGATCCTCGCCAACGCCGAGACCCGCATCGAGCAGATGAGCCTCGAGGCCGCCAAGGCCAAGGGGGCCGCGGCGCTGTTCGAGGCCAAGTACGCCGATAACGTACGGGTACTGACCATCGGCGCCGATGACTTCTCCATCGAGCTGTGCGGGGGCACTCACGTGACCCGCAGCGGCGATATCGGCTGCTGCCATATCGTCTCCGAGGCCGGCATCGCCTCGGGCGTGCGACGCATCGAGGCGATCACCGGCGAGGGGGCTCTGGCCTACTTCCTCGAGCAGGAGGCCCGTGTGGCACGGATCGGCGAGCGCCTGAGGGCCAAGCCGGAGCAGGTCGAAGGTCGCGTCGAGTCGCTGATCGAGCGCAACCGCGGCCTCGAGAAGGAGCTGGAGCGGCTCAAGGCCAAGCTGGCCAGTGCCGCCGGCAGCGACATGCTCAGCGATGCACTCGAGATCGCAGGGGTGAAGCTGCTGGCCAAGCAGCTCGAGGGTGTCTCCGGCAAGGAGCTGCGTGGCGTGCTCGACCAGCTCAAGAGCAAGCTCGGCTCCGGCGTCGTGGTGCTGGGGGTGGCCGACGGCGATAGCGGCAAGGTCAGCCTGATCGCCGGTGTCACCGACGATCTGACTGGCCGCGTGCGGGCCGGCGACCTGGTCAATCATGTTGCCGCCCAGGTTGGCGGCAAGGGCGGCGGGCGTGCCGATATGGCCCAGGCGGGCGGCAGCGACCCCGCCGGGCTGCCCCAGGCGCTGGCAAGCGTGCCGGAGTGGCTGGCCGCCAGGCTCGATTGACGACCAAGGGCTGGCCACAGGCCCAGCCCTGCTTGTGGCGTTGGCCGACGCACAGGGTTGCTTGACGTACTCATTTACTGACTACCAGGACAATCGCATATGGCGTTATACGTACAGAAATTCGGAGGCACCTCGGTGGGCTCGGTCGAGCGCATCAAGGCCGTGGCGGAGAAGGTCAAGCGCTTCCGAGAAGAGGGACATCAGATCGTGGTCGTAGTCTCGGCGATGAGCGGCGAGACCAACCGCTTGATCGGCCTGGCGAGTGAAATCAACGACGAACCCACGCCTCGCGAGATGGACATGCTGGTTTCCACCGGCGAACAGGTGACGATCTCGCTGCTGGCCATGGCGCTGCACAAGCTCGGCGTCCCGGCAACCTCCTATACCGGCGCTCAGGTCGGCATCATGACCGATAGCGCGCACACGAAGGCGCGTATTCAACGGATTGAAACCGATGACATGCGCGAAGATCTGGACAACGGCCAGGTCGTGGTCGTGGCGGGCTTTCAGGGCGTCGATGGCGAGGGCAACATCACCACCCTTGGGCGCGGCGGGTCGGATACCACTGGTGTGGCGCTGGCCGCGGCGCTCAAGGCCGATGAGTGCCAGATCTACACCGATGTCGACGGGGTCTACACCACCGACCCGCGCGTCTGCTCCAAGGCGCGCCGGCTGGAGACGATCACCGTCGAGGAGATGCTCGAGCTTGCGAGCCTCGGCTCCAAGGTGCTGCAGATCCGTGCCGTCGAATTCGCCGGTAAATATAACGTGGCGCTACGTGTGCTCTCCAGTTTCGAGGATGGTCCCGGCACGCTGATCGTCGCTGACACAGATGAAGAAGAGGATTCCATGGAAGAACCGCTGATCTCCGGTATCGCCTTCACCGCCAACGAGGCCAAGCTGACCCTGCTCAATACGCCGGACGTGCCGGGCGTGGCGTCACGTATCCTTGGGCCGATCGCCGATGCCAATATCGAGGTCGATATGATCGTGCAAAATGTGGCCCCGGTAGGCGACTACACCGATTTCACTTTCACCGTGGCCAAGGGCGACTACAAGCACACCATGCGCATCATTCAGGATCAGGTGATCCCCGATCTGGGCGGTGGCGAGCTGCGTGGTGACGATAACATCGCCAAGGTCTCCCTGGTGGGTGTCGGCATGCGCTCCCATGCCGGTGTGGCGTCAAAGATGTTCCGGGTCCTGGCCGATGAGAATATTAATATCCGCATGGTCTCGACGTCGGAAATCAAGATTTCCGTTGTGATCGATGAAAAGCAGATGGAATTGGCGGTGCGTTCCCTGCACACTGCCTTCGGTCTGGACCAGGACGATATTGAACAGGAATAAGGCATTTAAATTTTGCTTATAGCTTCTACGCTATGAATAGCAGGAAGCTAAAGCATCGGGGTGGCGCTTATATTCAACGCTGCTTATGATTTTTAATTGCCTAGTACTATTAGGCTTGAAGTAATGAATTTTTGCATTCCGTTGCAGGAAGTCTGAGAAGGAGATCAGCTATGCTCATCCTGACCCGCCGAGTTGGAGAGACCCTAATGATCGGCGACGAAGTCACCGTGACCGTATTGGGCGTCAAGGGTAATCAGGTTCGTATCGGTGTCAATGCACCTAAGGTTGTGTCGGTCCATCGCGAAGAGATCTATCAGAGGATTCAGCGCGAGAAAACCGAGGGAGAGTCTCAGGCCTGAGGCAGGCCTGTTGACATCAGGTTGTCGCCCGGGCCGGTAAGGTGGGTCACTTGCCGGCTTTTTTGGATCTGGTCGTTTAGAAAAAATTGCCGTTAATGATGGACAGTGTGCTTTAGAAACGGTAACATACGCGCCGTGTCGATGAGGGAGAGGTGGCCGAGTGGCTGAAGGCGCTCCCCTGCTAAGGGAGTATGGGGTTTATAGCCTCATCGAGGGTTCGAATCCCTCCCTCTCCGCCATTGATGTTAAAACATCATCGATACAAGCGTTTCGAATTCGAAGCGTTGCAGTGGATGATCAAGCGCCCGTAGCTCAGCTGGATAGAGTACCTGACTACGAATCAGGGGGTCGGAGGTTCGAATCCGGGATCGAACCCACGACCACCGGAGCCACAATCCGGGGCTCTACCACTGAGCTACATCCACCATAAACGCCAACTGCATCAAGCCAGCTCTGCTCGACCGCCGCCACGACCAGGTGGCACGCCCAGCAGGACTCGAACCTGCAACCTACGGCTTAGAAGGCCGTTGCTCTATCCGGTTGAGCTATGGGCGCATCTACGGCCTCAACACTCTTTGCCGACCCGCCGACACACGCTGCAACTCTACCACCGTTGCACGATATCGACATGGTCGGGGTGGAGGGATTCGAACCCCCGACATCCTGCTCCCAAAGCAGGCGCGCTACCAGACTGCGCTACACCCCGCCGACATATCGCACGGCCTTGACGGCGGCATAACCGGCCCGTCAATGCGAGGCGTATTCTACGGATCTTTCTCCGCAGGTCAAGCCTTTAGCGAGACTCGCCTGGATTATCGCGCTTTGACTACGGCGCCTCTCATGCGAAAATCCTCCCCCTCGGACTCTCTCATGCTCAGGGGATATAGACAGATGACCGCCCAATTGATCGATGGCAAGGCCATTGCCGCTCGCGTTCGCCGCCAGGTTGCACAGCAGGTGGAGGCACGTCGCCAGGCGAACGCTCGCACTCCCGGTCTCGCCGTGATCTTGGTCGGTGATGACCCAGCGTCCGATGTCTATGTCCGCACCAAGCATCGCGCTTGCGAGGAGGCCGGCATCCTCTCTCTGCGCCATACGCTCCCCGCCGAGACCACCCAGCAGGAGCTGGAAGCGTTGATCGACAAGCTCAATGCCGATCCCACCGTCGATGGCATACTGCTGCAGCTCCCCCTATCCGACCATCTCGATGCCCGTCCGATGCTCGAACGCATCCTGCCGCACAAGGATGTCGACGGATTCCACCCTTACAACCTTGGCCGCCTGGCTCAGCGCCTGCCGATGCTGCGCCCATGCACACCGAAAGGAGTGATGACGCTGCTGCATGAGAGCGGCATCGAGGTACGCGGCCTGAATGCGACGGTGGTCGGCGCTTCCAACATCGTCGGCCGCCCCATGGCGCTCGAACTGATGCTGGCCGGCTGCACCACCACGGTGTGCCACCGCTTCACTCACGACCTGGAAGCGCATGTGCGTCGCGCCGACCTGCTGGTGGTTGCCGTGGGCAAACCCGGCGTGGTCAAGGGCGAGTGGGTCAAGGAAGGAGCGGTGGTCATCGATGTAGGGATCAACCGCACCCACGAAGGCCAACTGAAGGGGGATGTCGATTTTGCAGCGGCGGCCGAGAGAGCGGGTCATATCACTCCGGTACCCGGAGGCGTCGGCCCCATGACGGTCGCCTCTCTGCTCGAGAATACGCTGTTTGCCGCCGAGCTGCATGACGCCATGCAAGCACGGTAGCGGTGCGCTAGACTAGTCGCCTATTCACGTCAAAGTCATGTCAGTGCCGGAGGCCCCCATGAGCGAACAGCAGAAGATGAATGTCGAGAGCTTCAACCTCGACCATACCAAGGTCAAGGCGCCCTATGTCCGCCTGGCAGGCGTCAAGGCCGGCCTGAACGGCGATGAGATCCACAAGTATGACATGCGCATATGCCAGCCCAATCAGGAGCATATGGAGATGCCCGCGCTGCACTCGCTGGAACACCTGATGGCGGAGCTGTCACGCAATCATACCGATAAGATCGTCGATATCAGCCCCATGGGCTGCCAGACCGGCTTCTATGTCGCATTGATCAACCACGACGACTATGACGATGTACTTGACCTTCTCGAAAAGACGCTCGAAGACGTACTCGGCGCCGACGAGGTCCCTGCCTGCAACGAGATGCAGTGCGGCTGGGCAGCCAGCCACAGCCTGGAAGGTGCCAAGCAGATCGCCCGTGGCTTCTTGTCCAAGCGTAACGAGTGGACCCAGGTCTTCTCCTGAGTCACCACTCAAGCCCGATAATAAGGTTTCTCATGAAGACGATTGGCATCATAGGCGCCATGGCAGAGGAAGTTGAGTTGCTGGCCTCCCGACTGACGGAACACGAGACGCGACAGCACGCCGGATTCATCTTTCACACCGGCAGCTTGCACGACGTGAAGGTCATAATCTTGCAATCCGGCATCGGCAAGGTCAACGCGGCGGTAGGCACCTCCCAGCTGCTCGACAAGTACCAGCCCGAGGCGATCATCAACACCGGTTCGGCGGGCGGCTTTGGCGAAGACTTGGCGATAGGGGACGTGGTCATCTCCTCCGAGGTTCGCCACCATGATGTGGATGTGGTTGCGTTCGGCTATGATTATGGCCAGGTGCCCCGCATGCCTGCGGCCTATCTTCCAGACCCTCGCCTGGTTCAGGCAGCACGAGAGTGCAGCAAGCGCCTTGATGAATTGAGAATAGTCGAGGGCCTGATCGCTACCGGCGACAGTTTCATGTCCTGTCCCGAGAGCGTCAAGAAGACTCGCGAGCGCTTCCCCGCCATGCTTGCCGCCGAGATGGAAGCCGCCGCCATCGCGCAGACCTGCCATCTCTACGACTGCCCCTTCGTGGTGATTCGTGCGCTTTCCGATATTGCCGGACAGGAATCCGACCTCTCCTTCGCCCAGTTCATCGATCAGGCAGCCACCCACTCAGCAGCCCTTGTCGACGCCATGGTAAAGCACCTCGGCACCTCATCTACCAACTGAATCCCCTATCTCGTCCGCTCCGACATCATCTGTCAGTAACGAAACGACTACCCTCTGCCGACCAGGCTTCCCCTGGTCCGCCTGGAGCGGGCTGCTTTTCAAGCAAGATTAAAGTTTGACTCTCGTGCGCCGATAGCCTTTGACGACAATGTTCATGGCTGGGAACGAGGATCTGTATGAGCGACATGATCAATGACTTGAGTGACGCAACGCGCGCACTGACGACACAGCAGCGGCTTGACACCATGCTGGCCCAACTGGGCACTCGCCAGGTGGCTACCATAGAGACTGAAGCCGTGCGCGGCGCAGCAGCGCCAACGACGGTGGCTGAGCTATTCGAGCCTCTTCAGCGAATTAATGAAGTCATGCGCTCTTATGGTGTCGAATTTGACCTGAATGAGTTCGAGAACCGCACCGTCACCCGCATCATCGATCGCGATACCGGCGAAACCATACGCCAGATTCCCAGCGAGGAAGTGTTGAGAATTGCCGAATCCCTGAGCCAGCTTCAAGGACGGCTCATACAGCTCGAGGCTTGACGAGGAAACAAGCTTATTAAATAAGGATTTTCTGAATAAGCTTGTTGTGATTTTGCTGGCGGAAATATTATGGATTGATCAGGAGCGGATATGCTTGACCTGCCCCCCCGTACCAGCTACTGGCAGTTTGATGAGAGCGAGCGGTTGGCTGCGCTGCAGGACTTAGAGATACTCAATACTCCATGCGAAAGGGCCTTCGACGACCTGGCCCACCTGGCCTGCCGCCTTTTTGATGTGCCCATTGCACTTATCAGCCTGATCGATGATCAACGCCAATGGTTCAAATCGACGGTCGGTACCGATATATGCGAGACAGCGCTGGATGACGCACTAGGTGTACAGACGATGCGCACCCCCGACGGCATCGTCGTTGAGGATGCCAAGCGTGATCCCAATGTCAGTAATTCTCTCCTGGTTGCCGGCAGTCCCTGCATCCGCTTTTATGCAGGAATGCCTCTTTATGGCGCCAACAAGCTTCCAATAGGAACACTCTGCATCATCAGTCCCGAGCCGCGGGAATTCGCCCCCAAGGAACGGCTTATCCTCGAGCGTCTGGCCGACCTAGCCAGCTTGCTCATCATACAACGCAAGCCGGACCACCGCCGACCCGGCGATGCTAAAGGTAGGCTTAGCCTGGCAGCGCTGACAGAACGGACTGAACAGCATTTTCTCAAGGGGATGCCACCACGCCTGGTATTGCGCGAAATACTTGATGGACTATTGGCGCTCACCTCAAGCGAGTTTGGCTTTGTGGCAAGCTGCACGGAGGAAAGCTCAACACAGACATTTCATGTAGAGGGACTCTCAGCTCATCACGTCACCCCCCTTATCCAGGAGTTATTCATCACTGCTCCAGGAAATTTCGCTACTGACACGGCCCATCCAAGTCTGAATGGAGCGCCGTTCGGTAGGGTGGTCAGGTTACTTAGCAACGATGACCTATCCCATCCCCTTTTCAAGAAACTCCTGGCGCCTGCGCTTCAAGTGAATGCTGCGCTGGCGATCCCCCTGTTTGATAGTCACGTCATGAATGGCGTATTGATACTGGCCAATCCCACCCAGACCAGCAATCCCGAGCAAGACGGCAATCTCATGGCACCGCTCCAAGCGCTGGGATCTAGACTGATTCATGCCATCCAGGCCGAGCGGCTCATGAAGGCATTGGCTGCCTCACTCGAGGAAGTGCATGCCACGCTGAGCGTGAGTGCCGACCTCGTCATGATCATCGACGAGCGAAGCCGGTCGATCCGATACGCCAATCAGGGGGCTGCTGACCTACTGAATTGTGATAGGGCTAACCTCATGCGTCGTGATCCGTGCGACCTGGTAGAGGATGGCAGTGCGCTCGCCACGGTACTGGCACAGGTACAAAATGAGGCAGTAGAGCGCATCGATATCTCGCTGCTGACCCCAGAAGGGCCCAATATCCCCGCCCAGGCCGCCATCCAGCGCATTCGCCATAAAGATAGCGGGCAAGTCAATCTGGTCATGGTGGCACGCGATCTTCGGGATACGCTTCAGGCTCAGCGCAAGATCGACTGGATCAACGAGCATGATGCACTGTCCGGCCTGCTCAACCGCCATGGATTTCTTCATCAACTCAAGCAACGGCTCGCGCGCGAGAAGCGAGGGCGCCTTAGCCGCCACTATATCGACATGGTGCTGGTGCTGGGGGTCGATCGTTTCAGACGCATCAATGAGGCGCACGGCACGGCCAATGCCGATGCCATACTGGTGGCGCTGAGCGAAAGGCTCGTCAGTCTATTGCTGGATCACCCTGAGGCTCTTCTTGCTAGGCTCGGCGGCGATGAATTCGCCATTGCCCTCAACGTTTCCGATGAGCATGAAGCATGCCGAATCATTCAGTGGGCGCAACAGAGCATCGACGACACCCCCTTTTCGCTGCCGTCGCGTCACGAAGTCGAGCAGTTGCATGTGACGGCCAGCGCGGGAATCGCCCTGCACCGGAACACTCCCGGGGACTCGAGCGATGCCGGAGAGCTGCTGCGTCAGGCCAATGCGGCCCTGAGGCGCGCCAAGAATCAGGGGCGCGGCTCCACTTATCACTATCTTCCTGGCATGCTGGACGAGGAGAATCGTCATCAACATATCGAGCAGCGACTGGCGGGTGCACACGAACGCTGCGACCTCTATCTACACTACCAACCCATCTGGCGCCTAGAGGATCTCTCCTCCCCCACTGGAGCCGAAGCTCTGCTGCGTTGGCGCGACGATGAACTGGGACAGATCGGTCCCGATCTCTTCGTACCGATTCTTGAGGAGAACGGCGACATGCTGGCGATCGGACGTTGGATTCTCGCCTCCGCCCTTGACGCCATGGCCGCGTGTCAATCGCGTCGTCCCGATCACTTTGTCAGCGTCAATGTCAGTGCCGTTCAGTTGATGAATGATGACGATCTGGCAAGTTTCGTCATCGATTCCCTAAAGCGCCGAGGGCTACCGGCAAGCGCTCTTGAGATCGAGGTCACGGAAACGGCCTTGATCCAATCCCCAGGACGCGTGAAGCGACAGCTGCATGACCTGCATCAGGCCGGCATCTCCATCGCGCTAGATGACTTCGGCACAGGCTTTTCATCGCTCTCCCATCTCAAACAGTTCCCCTTCGATACCGTCAAGATCGATCGCTCCTTCATTGCCGGCCTGCCCCACTCCGTCAAGGATCGCGCGATCGTCGAATCGCTGATGCGGCTTTGCCAAGGTTTCGAACGCCATGTCTGCGCCGAGGGCATAGAAACCCTCGAGCAGCTCGACTATCTGCGTGATCTGGGATGCGACCGCGCCCAAGGCTATGCCTTGGGCAAGCCGACACCACAACTGCAGTTTCGAAAGAACGCACGAGAAAATGACAAGGCAGCGAAGTCCACTCTCGCATGACAAGCGCCACTCTTCGGTTATCATGCACGGCATCCCTCAGTCTCGATAAGGACCCTGCCGTGCTTCCACTAGCTCAGCGCCCGTTACTCGTTATCTACACCGGGGGAACGCTGGGCATGGTGTCGAGCCCACGAGGATTGGTGCCAGGTAACGATTTCGAAGCGCGACTACGCCAGGCACTGGATACGCTGCCACCGGCACGGCGACAGACACTATCTGAATTCACGTTTGTCGAGACCCCGCATCCCATCGACTCCAGTGCAGCGACACCCGCCACCTGGGCGCAGCTGGCCAGGATGATCGCCGAGCGCCACCAAGACCACTCGGGGATAGTGATTCTGCATGGCACCGATACGTTGGCCTGGACTGCAAGCAGTCTCGCCTACCAGCTTCAGGGCATCGCCCTGCCGGTCGTGGTCACCGGTGCCATGCAGCCTCTGGAAGCGGTGGATTCCGATGCGCTCGACAATATCGAGGCAGCGCTGCGCTTTGCCGCCCATCCCGACCTTCAGGAGGTCGCCTTGTGCTTTGCCGGCAAGCTGATGCGCGGAGTGCGGTCACGCAAGTGGCATACCCGTGACAGGGACGCCTTCAGCAGTCCCAACTACCCCCTGCTCGGCGAGGTGGTATCACATCAGGCAGTGATCTATCGCAACCGAGGGCTGGCCGTCCAGCAGCGCGGCGCACCCCGCTTCGAGCTACTCGATTATTCAGGCCAGGGAGCCTCGGTGGTACGCGTGACGCTGTGGCCCGGTATCGCCGCCTGGCAGATCGCCGCCTGGCTGGAACAGCCGCAGGTGAGAGGAGCCCTGCTGGAAGTCTGGGGCGGAGGAAACATTCCGGAGAGCCCGGCCCTGCTGGATGTACTGGCACAGGCCACGGGGGAAGGGAAGCTAATTGCAGCCATCAGCCAATGCCCTCATGGGCATATCGAGATGAGCGACTATGCCGCAGGTCAGGGACTTGCCGCTGCAGGAGTACTGTCAGGCGAAGCCATGACCCCCGAGGCGGCCATGACGAAGCTCATTCACCTTCTCGCCCAGCCCTTGGACGACCAGGACCGGCGGCAGCGCTTCATGACGCCGCTAGCGGGTGAGCGCTGAGCCAAGTTACACCTGCATGTTCATGACATCCTTGTAGGCGGTGACCAGCCGGTTACGCACCTGTACCCCCATCTGGAAGGCCACGCTGGCCTTCTGCATGTCCACCATGACGTCATTGAGCGCCACATCGGGATCACCGGACTGAAAGGCAGTGGCCTTGGCACTGGCAGCCTGCTGCAGCCGGTTGATGCGCTGGATCGAAGATTGCAACTCGCTGGCAAACCCCCCCTGGCCCACAGCAGTGGAGAGATGCTGTCCCTTGGGCTGCAAGCCGCCGGCCTGAGTAGCCAGTGCATGCATCTGGGACAAGGCTGACTGAATTGCAGGTGTACTCATGACGGAGAACTCGATGATGGGTTGCAGGCAAGCCTATCAAGGTAACGCCCAGGACCAAAGCATCAATTGACCCGCAAAAGTCCGGCTTTTCTTTCCTTTACCCTTTACCAGGCTGCGCATAATGGCGTTCATCACACGACCGCCTGCCAGCATGACCGGCAGCGACCCAGACGTAACGTGGAGCCGGATGGCGAAATGACTTCTGTATTCCATAATGAGCAGCAGCGGACACTCCTCGGAGGAGGCGAATGAGCGACGCCTCCAGGACGACAGGCGCCTCTACCGTTGGTGCCGCACAACCCGCCTCCGCAACCGCTGAGACGGCAGGCCGTGCCACTACTAGCCAGCTCCTCGATCAGATGCGCGCCAACCCCCTGGTGCCGCTGCTGATCGCCGGTGCCGCCGTGGTCGCCATCGTCATCGCACTGCTGATGTGGGCAAGCAGCCCCGAATACCGCGTGCTCTACAGCAACCTGAATGAAGCCGATGGTGGCCGCATCATCGGTGAGCTCGACCAGCGCGGCGTCGCCTATCGCTTCTCCGAGGGCGGTCAGACACTGCTGGTCCCAAGCGATCAGGTTCATACCCTACGCCTGCAACTGGCCGAAAAAGGGCTGCCGCAAGGTGGCAACGTCGGCTTCGAGTTGATGGACAATCAGGCCTTTGGCGTCAGCCAGTTTGCCGAGCACATCAACTTCCAGCGCGGCCTCGAAGGTGAGCTGGCTCGCTCCATCGAGTCACTCGGGCCGGTCACGCGAGCACGCATCCACCTGGCCATGGCCAAGCCCTCGGTCTTCGTTCGTGATCGCGAACCCGCCAAGGCGTCCGTGGTACTCACGCTGCATGCCGGCCGCTCCCTTAGCGATGGTCAGGTCAACGCGATCATCCATATGGTGTCGAGCAGCGTTTCTGAACTCGCCGCCGATGACGTCACGGTAATCGACCACACCGGTCGACTGCTCTCCAAGCCCGGTGGCGCCGCGCGTGACCTCGATGGCACCCAGCTCAATTACATCGAGGAGGTAGAGCGCTCCTACCAGCGGCGTATCGAAAACATTCTCGCGCCGATTCTCGGCAGCCAGAATCTGCGCGCCCAGGTGGCAGCCCAGATCGACTTCTCCAGCCGCGAGGAAACCTCTGAGCGCTTCGGCCCCAACCAGGCCCCCAACGAAGCCGCCGTACGCAGCTCGCAGTTGAGCACCTCCTACAGTGGAAGCGACGATATCGCACGGGGCATCCCCGGCGCCTTGACCAATACGCCTCCCGGCGCGGCGCCTTCACTGATCGAGCTTCAGGAGACCGACGAGGACGGCGAGCCGATCAACGACCCGACGCAGCCGCCGAGCAACTTGCGTCATGACAATGTCGTAAACTACGAGGTCGATCGCAACATCGCCCATATCCAGCACCGTCGCGGCCAGATCGAGCGTCTCTCGGTGGCCGTCGTGGTCAACTATCGCGAGGAGCGGGACGCCGAGGGCGAGTTGGCCCGCGTACCGCTGAGCGATGCCGAGCTGAACCAGATCAATCGCCTGGTGCGTCAGGCCATGGGGTTCTCTGAAATTCGCGGCGACGAGATCGAAGTGGTCAACAGCCCTTTCACCCTGGAGCGCGACGAGACCATCGAATACGCATGGTGGGAGTCACCCGAAATCCAGGCACTGGCACTGACTCTGGGTCGTTACCTGCTGGTGGCCTTCATCGCCCTGCTGCTCTACCTGCTGATACTGCGCCCCTTGATCAAGCGCCATACCCAGCAGCCCGTGCTGGCCAACGCCGCGCTCGAGCCAGGCTTCCGGGCAGTCGTCGGCGACGATGACGAGAATGAACAGGAAGCGGCGAAGTTTGGTGAAGGTGATGACGAGCGTGGCGATACACCGCTACGCAAGCGCCGCAAGTCGAACGACTATGAGCAGAACCTCAAGGATGCGCGTGAAATGGCTCAGGAAGATCCTCGCCTGGTGGCAATGATCGTACGCAGCTGGATGAACAAGTATGAATAACGCAGCCCCTCTCAAGATGAGTGGTGCCCGGCGCAGCGCAATTCTGCTGCTGGCACTCGATGAAGATAGCGCCGCCGAGGTATTCAAGTACCTCTCGGCCAAGGAAGTGCAGGCCGTCAGTCACGAGATGGCCAATCTCGATCAGATCTCGCATGAAGAGATGCGCCTGGTACTATCCGATTTCCATACCGAGTCGGAGGAGTTCACCGCCATCAACCTGCACTCGAGCGATCACATCCGCTCGGTGCTGACCAAGGCGCTGGGCAGCGAGCGCGCCTCCAGTCTGATCGAGGACATTCTCGAGAGCAGCGGCACCTCCTCCGGCATCGATTCGTTGAATCTCATGGAGGCGTCGCTGGTATCCGAGATGATTCGAGACGAGCACCCGCAGATCATCGCCACCATCCTGGTGCACCTGGAGCGCCACCAGGCCGCCAGCATACTCGAGCTGTTCGACGACAAGCTGCGCAACGACGTGGTACTGCGGATCGCGACCTTCAGCGGCGTGCAGCCTGCCGCCCTGCAGGAGCTCACCGAGGTATTGGGTGGCATGCTCGACGGCCAGAACCTCAAGCGCAGCAAGATGGGCGGCGTGAGAACGGCGGCCGAGATCCTCAACCTGATGAACTCCAGCCAGGAAGAGATCGTCATCGAAACGGTACGCGCCCACAGCGAGGATCTCGCCCAGAAGATCATCGACGAAATGTTCCTGTTCGAGAATCTTCAGGATCTCGACAACCGCGGCATTCAGCTGGTGCTCAAGGAGATCGATACCAACTCGCTGGTGGTCGCGCTCAAGGGCGCTCCCGAGGCGCTGGTCGAGAAGTTCCTGCGTAACATGTCTCAGCGTGCCGCCCAGTTGCTGCAGGAAGACATGGAGGCCCGCGGACCGATCCGGGTATCGCAGGTCGAGGCCGAGCAGAAGGCCATCCTACAGGTGGTAAGACGTCTGGCGGATACCGGCGAAATCGTGCTTGGCGGTGGAGACGATACCTATGTCTAACGCGCCTCCGCCTTCAGGAAGCGGCAGGCGCGACGATAGCTGGCGCCGCTGGCAGATGGACGAATTGGGCACGCCCCAGCGCGATCAGCAAGCGCGCGAGAAAGCACGGCATAATGCGATCCGTCAACAGGCCTTCAAACGGAATGCCGAATTCGAGGCACTCCGAGAACAGGCCCGCGAGGCCGCTCGCAAGGAGGGCTTTGAAGCGGGCCGCGCCGCCGGCTATGAGGAGGGCTACGCCCAAGGCTTGGGCGAAGGGCGTGCCGCCGGTGAGCAGGAACTGCAGCGTCAGGCGCACGAAATACTCTCGCCCCTTGCCCCGCTTTCGAACGGCTTCAAGGAGGCATTGAGTCGTCTCGATGACGATATCGCGGCTGACCTGGTCGACCTCGCCCTGGCGACCGGACGCCAGTTGGCCGGCGATGCCCTCAAGGCACACCCGGAACAGGTACTGGAGATCGTCCGCGAACTTCTGCATTCAGAGCCGAGCCTCACCGGTCACCCGCGACTGTGGCTGCATCCCGATGACCTGGCGCTGGTCCAGGCGCACATGGGCAATGAGTTTTCCGCCGCCGGTTGGAAGCTTCAGCCCGATGCCCAGATCAGCCGTGGGGGATGTCGCGCCACCAGCGTCAGTGGCGAGCTGGATGCCACCTGGGAGCGTCGCTGGCAAAGCATCACGGATCAGATTCGCCAGCGTCAGCCCCGCATAAGCGATCCTGACGACGCCTCCGGTGAGGAGCAGGCATCATGACCCAAGCCAGCACGAATCCACATCACGCCCACTGGCGGCAGACGCTTTCCAGCGTCACCGAGCGCATCACGGTGGTACCGCCCTATCGTGCCAGCGGACGGATCATTCGCGCCACCGGCATGGTGCTCGAAGCCGTGGGCCTGCAGGTGCCGCTCGGCAGCGCTTGTCGTATCGAACTCTCTTCACAGCATGCGGGCCAGGACGAGCGTTATGCCGAGGCGGAAGTGGTCGGCTTCGCCGGCGAGAAACTATTTCTCATGCCGTTGGCCGAGATTCACGGCCTGGCGCCCGGAGCGCGCGTCTTCCCGCTAGGCGACCGGGGTACCGGCAGCGCTCGCCGCTTTCCCTTGGGCGATTCCCTGCTGGGGCGCGTGGTCGATGGCAATGGCCGTCCGCTCGACGACAAGGGCTCTCTTGCGGACGCCTGTCATGACACGCTTGCCACGCCATCACTCAACCCGCTGTCTCGTGCGCCGATAGAAGAGCAGATCGATGTCGGCATCCGCGCCATCAACGCCCTGCTCAGCGTAGGGCGTGGACAGCGCATGGGACTGTTTGCCGGCTCCGGCGTGGGCAAGTCGATGCTGCTTGGCATGATGGCTCGCTATACCCAAGCCGACGTGATCGTGGTCGGCCTGATTGGTGAGCGTGGCCGTGAGGTACAGGACTTCATCGATAACATTCTCGGTGAAGAGGGTCGCCGCCGGGCCGTGGTCGTCGCCGCCCCGGCAGATACCTCGCCGCTTCAGCGTCTACAGGGAGCGGCCTATGCCACTCGCCTGGCAGAGGGGTTCCGCGATGCAGGACGCAACGTGCTATTGATCATGGATTCGCTGACGCGCTATGCCATGGCGCAGCGCGAAATCGCATTGGCCATCGGCGAGCCACCAGCAACCAAGGGTTACCCACCCTCCGTGTTTGCCAAGTTGCCGAGTCTGGTCGAGCGCGCCGGAAATGGCAAGCGTGGCGGCGGATCGATCACAGCCTTCTATACCGTGCTCACCGAAGGTGACGACCAGCAGGACCCGATTGCCGACTCGGCACGGGCAATACTCGATGGGCATATCGTGCTCTCCCGCTCGCTGGCGGAATCGGGCCACTATCCGGCAATCGACATAGAAGCGTCGATCAGCCGCGCCATGACCGCTATCGTGTCACCGGAGCAGCAGCGTCAGGCGCAGCAGTTCAAGCAGCACTTTTCACGTTACCAGCGTAATCGGGACCTGATCAGCGTTGGCGCCTACAGTCCAGGCCACGATCCGCGCCTCGATCAGGCCGTACAGCTCTATCCGCACCTGGAAGGCTTTCTGCAACAGCGTATCGATGAACGTGCCGAGATATCCCAGGCGCAGCTGGCGATGTCGGCACTCGTTGGAGGGGCGAATTGATGCAGCAGCAGCCTCTGGACATCCTGATCGGGCTGGCCCGCGAATCGCGCGACAATGCCGGACAGACGCTAGCCAGCGAAAGACGCTCTCAGCAACAGACCAAAGAGCAGGTCGACACGTTGGGCCGCTACCGTCTTGAGTATGCACAGCGCCTACAGCAGGCGATGCACGATGGTATCGACCCTGCCACCATGCATAACTATCAACAGTTTCTCGCCTCGCTTGATGCAGCGATCGTTCGCGCCAAGAAGGCCCTCGAAGAGCAGCAACAACGGGTCATGGCCAGTCAACACCACTGGCAGCAGGAGCAGAGCAAACTCTCCTCCTACGATACCCTCGCCTCGCGCCGCCAGATGCAGGCCAGGCAGCATGAGAACCGCCGCGAGCTTCGCAGTAGCGATGAGTCGACCGCCATCTCTCTGGCACGCAGGCGCGCAAGCGATCCCAACGATACATACTGAACGATAGCGTCGATGCGTCGCATCGCCGGTACGCCCGAGGTTCTCGGGCATGCCTGAGACAGGAGGCAAAATGGATATCACGACACTACTGGCCATGGCCACAAGCAAGGCCCCCTCCCAGTCGACTCAGGTCGGCGCCACACTGGACACCGGCTTCGCCCTGGCGCTGCAGCAGGTGGCCCATCAGACGGCAAGGCAAGGGGGGCCCATGCCTGCTGCTGCTGGCGAAGCCACCACCGCAAGCGTCGATGGCGCTGCCGTCGGTCCGGATTCGCTCGAGCTCATGCCAGACGAGCCGGAGGGAGCGGCGCTGCCTATCGCCCTTACCCCGCTGGCTGAGAGCATCGCTCGTGCCGGCAATGCCGTGTCGAAAACGGATGACCTTGGGCGCTCCGCTGAACGTCAAGAGGCAATGCCGAGCAGCGATGCATCACTCTCCCATGAATACGAGCTATTGCGTTCTGCCGAGGAGGATCAGCTGGCCGAGATTCGTGAACGCATGGCACTGATCGCCGGTGCCGGTCTGGCACCCGCCTCCTCTGAAATGGTGACGGCAAGCCAGTGGGGGCGCGAGGCCTCGCTCCAGCAGCTTCAAGGCCGTGCCATGCCGACAGCGCAACTGAGCGATGTCCCCTCGACCAAGGCAGCGAGTATATCGTCAGGATTGTCTTCAGGGTCGTATTCACTGGCAGGGGATGAACTGCTGCTCGATCCCGCCCAGCAGCGGCAGGGCTCAGGCACCGCGCCACGTGAGATGGCAGGCAACTATCGTGCGGCCGATGCTCAGCTCAATGCCGCCCCCATGCCTAGCATCAATGCCCAAGGGGAAGTGAAACTTGAGGCCACGCCGATAGGTGGTACTCAATTCAGCGGCCGTGGTGACTTCAATCAGCAAAGTGCTACCAGCGTTGCCGATACTGGCCTCGCCTCGGCAATTCCCGGCGCTTCGAGCGCTGCTCAGAGCACCTCTCCAGGTGTCGCGGGCGCCCCAACCGCCGCCCTGGCTGCCCCTGTCGCCAGCCAGCCCTGGGGGCAGCAGCTGGGCCAGCAACTGGTACGTCTTGCTCAAGGCGGCGATCAACGGGTCGAACTGCGCCTGAATCCCGCTGAGCTCGGTCCGCTCTCTATCACGTTGAAGATGAGTGAGCAAGGCGCCCAGGCCCAGTTCCTCTCGAACCATGCCCACGTCAGGGCCGCCGTCGAGCAGGCCATTCCGCAGCTGCGTGAAGCCCTTGAGGAGCAGGGGATATCGCTTGGTGAAACGATGGTGGGCGAGCACTCCCAAGGGCAGCAGGAGCAGCCGTCATTTGCACGCCAGAGCGAGCGCTCATCCAATATCTCATCTGGCACAGCCAACGGCGATGCTGATATCAACGATATCGGCACTCACCAAACGGTCGATCCCTTGCTCGAAGGGCGTGTCGATCTGTATGCCTGAGAGGCCCCCCACCTTCATATTCCCCTGCTTTCGCCGATATGACTCACGTAGCATGAGCAAACCAGGAGGCCAAAGCGTGAAGATGGGCGCTTAAGGTCGGCCTTTTCAAACCATGGCGATGGCTCGGCTATCGCCATAATTGTCTCTGGATCGGACCATAGCTGGTCGACTAATTGATGGTGGCAAACACAATGGCAAAGACTCGTACTGAAGGTGGCCGTAAGCCCTGGTGGATCATCGGCATCCTGATCATTCTCTTCTCCATGGGCAGCTCCGCGGCCATGTTCTACTTCATGGACGGTCGCAGCGGCGATGCCCCCAGCGCAGCGCAGGTTCAAGTCGAAGCGCCTCGCGCCGCCGAGCCAATCTTCGTCAACGTCTCCCCCTTCACCGTGAACTTGCAAAGCCGTCACTACGATCAGCGCCTGCTTTACATGGGGCTGTCGCTGCGGGTTGGCGATGTCGCGACACAAGAGGTGATCACTACCCACATGCCACAGGTACGTAGCCGACTTCTCATGCTGCTCTCTAGTCAGGAGGCCGAAACGCTGACCACGCCGGAGGGCAAGCAGGCGCTCACCAACGATATCCTGGCACTGTTCGACCAGCCCTTGACCGATCCGCAACCGTTCTTGACGATCAACGACGTGCTCTACACCGACTTCATTGTCCAGTAGAACGCTTTCTCTCGTCGTCGCCAGACGGTCATTTCCCTGAGTCCGACAGAAGCGCATAGCCACATGTCCCAAGACGATCTGCTCTCGCAGGAAGAGATCGATGCCCTTCTCAAGGGTGTCAGCGGTGAGGAAGACGCCGCTCCGACCGATAACGACGGCGCACGCGTGCGTCCCTACGATCCGGCCACTCAGCACCGGGTGATCCGAGAGCGCCTGCATGCGCTGGAGATCATCAACGAGCGTTTTGCCCGGCACTTCCGGATGAGCCTGTTCAACCTGCTCAGACGTAGCGCCGATATCACCGTCGATGCGGTCAAATATCAAAGTTACAGTGAATTCGCCCGCAACGTTCCGGTACCGACCAACCTGAACTTGATCGCCCTCAAGCCCTTACGAGGCTCAGCCTTGGTGGTATTTCCTCCAAGCCTGGTGTTCATGGTGGTCGACAATCTGTTCGGTGGCGATGGACGCTTTCTTACCAAGTCCGAGGGGCGTGAGTTCACGCATACCGAGCAGCGCATCATTCGCCGCCTGCTGGCACTTGCTATCGATGCCTATCAAGAGTCGTGGCGCTCGGTCTACCCTCTCGAGGTCGACTTCCTGCGCTCCGAGATGCAGGTGAAGTTCGCCAACATCACAAGCTCTCCCAACGAGATCGTGGTGAACAGCACCTTCCATCTCGAAGTCGGCAACTTGAGCAGCGACTTCCAGATATGCATGCCCTACTCGATGATCGAGCCACTGCGCGACCAGCTCAGCGGACCGCTGACCGATAGCCATCCTGAAGAGGAGCGCCAGTGGGAGCAGCGCATGGCCGGCGAGATCAAGCAGTCACATGTCGAGTTGATCGCCGACTTCGTCGAAGTCTCGAGCTCCATCGGACGTGTGATGTCGCTCAAGAAAGGCGACGTGCTCTCCATCGAGTTGCCCGAGATCGTTACCGCTCGTGTCGACGGCGTACCTGTCATGAAGTGTGAATATGGCAGCCAGCAGGGCCAGCGCGCATTACGTGTCCACGAGTTGATCGAACACGCCCCGTCATCCAAGTCGGCCAAGGAAACTTTCGTCAAAGGGTCAACGCCGCAAGCCAAGGAATCGAAACATGACTGATCCCAAGAACCCCGATCAGAACGCCTCCAATACGTCACAAGCGCCGCTTGAGGATGACTGGGCCAGCGCCATGGCGGAGCAGCAAGACAACAGTGCGAGTGATGACGACCCTTGGGCGGAGGCATTGGCCGAGCAGGGCGCCAGCGAACCCGAGGTGGCACCACCCCAGGTGGAATCCGCCGGGGCGCAGGTGTTCAAGCCCCTGGACAAGGGCCAGAGCGGCGGCGCCATGCGCGACCTCGAAATGGTGATGGACATTCCCGTCAAGCTCACCGTCGAGCTGGGCCGTACGCGCATCACCATCAAGCAGCTCCTCGAGCTGGCCCAAGGGTCGGTGATTGAGCTCGAAGGACTCGCCGGCGAGCCAATGGATATCCTGATCAATGGCTATCTGATCGCTCAGGGAGAGGTCGTGGTCGTTGATGACAAGTACGGGATTCGCATCACGGAAATCATTACCCCTTCCGAGCGAGTGCAGAAACTCAATCGATGAGCGAGCTGCTTTCCACCACCGCACTCGACGCTGCTCAGCAAGTCGCCCAGAGGGAGGGAGGCCAGCTGGCCCCCGTCATGGAGCGCTCCTACTTCGACAGGCCACTCCTGGAAAGCGCGACAGTGGATACGGCCACTGCCAGCGGCGATACGCTGCTGGGCATGGCCGCGATGGGCAAGACTGCCGCCGCACTGGCGCTGGTGATCGCCATCATCCTGCTATGCAGTTATTTGCTGCGCCGGCTGGGGCCCAATCGCCACTTTCAGAATCAACGCCTGAAAGTCGTTGGCAGCACGGCGGTGGGTAGTCGCGAGCGTGTGGTCATCGTCGAGGTGGAAGACACCTGGCTGGTGTTGGGCGTCGGTGGAGGACAGGTGAACAAGCTGCATGAACTGTCGGCACCCATCGAACCGGCGCGGAGTGTCACTCCCCCGGATCCCGAGAAAACAGGCGCGGAGGCGACGAGCTTCGCTGGCCGCTTCGCTTACGCGCTGAAGCACAATGCAACACAGACACTGGGCCGAGCGCGCCATCGCTCACGGGGAGAGTCGTGACCCATATCGTCAATCGCCACGCTGCGGCCTGCTGTCTCGCGTTACTGGCCCTGCTGCTAACGGCGCTGCCTTCGACGGCGCTTGCCCAGGCAATTCCCGGACTGATCAGCGAGCCTACCGGCGATGGCGGCCAGCAGTGGTCCATCCAGCTGCAAACCCTGCTGCTGCTTAGCTCGATGGCCTTTCTTCCGGCCTTGCTACTGATGATGACCGGCTTCACCCGTATCGTCATCGTATTGAGTTTGCTACGTACCGCAATGGGTACACAGTCGGCGCCGCCCAACCAAGTTCTACTGGGACTGGCACTATTCCTGACCTTTTTCGTGATGTCGCCGGTGTTTTCTCAGGTCTATGAGAGTGCCTGGGTACCGCTCTCTAACAATGACATCAATTTCGAGCAATTCTTGACCATTGGCAGCCAGCCTTTCCGCGAATTCATGCTGGCGCAGACCCGTGAGCCCGACCTGGCACTATTCGCTCGGCTGGCTGATGTCGGCCCTATGCAGGGGCCTGAAGACGTGCCCATGCGAGTACTGATGCCGGCATTCGTCACCAGTGAACTCAAGACCGCCTTTCAGATCGGCTTTACCATCTTCATTCCGTTTCTGATCATCGATCTGGTGGTCGCCAGCGTCCTGATGTCGCTGGGCATGATGATGGTGCCGCCGGCAACCATCTCCCTGCCCTTCAAACTGATGCTGTTCGTGCTGGTAGATGGCTGGCAATTGATCATCGGCTCACTGGCTGAAAGCTTCTACCTATGACGCCCCCTACGCTACCTGACAGGAGCGCAGCAACATGACCCCCGAAGTGGTAATGAGCATGGCCTACCAAGGCATGCGCGTCACGTTATTACTGGCCGCGCCTCTGCTGATCACGGCCCTATTGACGGGTCTGATCGTGAGTCTCTTTCAGGCAGCGACCCAGATCAATGAAATGACGCTCTCCTTCATCCCTAAGATACTGGGTGTCTTTACCGTGCTTGTTCTCGCCGGACCGTGGCTACTCAAGTTGATCACCGATTTTACTCGCGATCTGTTCACCAACATTCCGCTGATGTTGATCTAGCCTTGCCATGGTAGAGGTCACCTTTGCCCAGCTCCAGGCCTGGTTACTGCTATTCTTCTGGCCTTTCGTGCGCATCTCGGCTTTCCTGATGGCTTCGCCGCTGCTTGGCCACTCAAGCGTGCCTAACCAGGCTAAGATCGGCTTGGCGGTTCTGCTCACGGTCGTGGTCGGCCCTACCTTGCCACCCCTGCCCGATGTACCGATGCTCTCCTGGGCCAGTCTTGGCATCATGATCGAACAGATGCTGATCGGTATCGCCATCGGTTTGACCATGCACGTCATGTACGCTGTGGTTCAGGCAGCAGGTGAATTCATAGGACTTCAGATGGGTCTGGCGTTCGCCACCTTCTTCTCGCCGGACACGGGCGCCAACACCATGATCCTGTCGCGGCTATTCTTCATGATCACGCTGCTGATGTTCCTGGCCTTCAATGGCCATCTCATCCTGATCGAGATTGTCGCCTCCACCTTCTTCATGCTGCCGATAGGCATGGGTGGCTTCAATGCAAGCGCCTTCGAGCTGCTTGTGCGCTTTGGCGGCACCATTTTCGCGTCGGGGATGCTACTGGCCCTGCCGCTGGTAGGGCCGCTACTGATCATCAACCTGTCGATGGGCATTCTCAACCGTTCAGCACCGCAGCTGACGGTCTTCAATATCGGTTTTCCCGCCTCGCTTACCGTCGGGCTGTTTCTGCTGATGGTGCTGATGTCCGATATCGGACGATTCCTTCAACGACTGTTTGGCGATAGCCTGCTGTTTCTCAGGCAACTGCTCGATGCCATGGCCCCGCTGAGCTGACGGCCATTGATCAATGGTAGTTGACGATAAGTTGCAGCTCGCGCACCTCGACCATCTTCTTCTGGCCCTGGGGCAGCGCGAAACGAAAATGCATCGGTCGGGTGGCTGAGCGCCCAGCCAGAGCAAGGCTGCTGCCTCGCGCCTGATTGAGCGTAATGCAGTCATTCTCCTGGCACAGCCAGGCACGCACCTGGGTACCGGGTGGCAGGCGATACTGCCAACTGACGCTATGGATTCGCGCCCCACGTGACACGGCGCTGCCATCGGAGAACTGCATGGGCGCAGAGTGCGTCTCTCTCTCGGCCATGGCCACACGCACACTCGGTGCCGAAACCACCCAGCTGCCGGAGGCCATAACGCCCAAGGGCGCCATCAAAGCGCCCGCAATCACCCACCGCAACATCGCCCCGCGGTACGTTCTACCCATCACTGGCTGTGAGCGCCATAAGCGCGATGCAATTTGCCCTGTCGGCGCGTAATATTCATCAGGCGACTCAACTCCTCACGACGAGACCCCATCAACTTGCGGATCTCGCGATCGTGTTCGAGAAGCTCACCGAGCAACTGCTGCTTGCGTCGCAAGATAGTGGGATCCTGCTGAGGCGTCGCGTCGGCGTTCTGTACGCGCTCGAACTGCTCACGATACTCAGCCTCGAGATCGGTCAAGGCATCCCAATCGGAGCGCTTCAGCGCTTCCAGTAATCGTGCGGCGCTTGACAGCAGAGACTGATAACTGGCGATCATCTCACTCATGGGATATCCCCTACTGTCTTGCCGCATATCAACGACCCACTATGACCGATTGAGCTGGGCATTCATCATCTCGAACTGCTGGGTCAGGTAGTCACTTGTCTGATTCATCTGGGCAATCATCATATCCAGCTGAGTAAATTGCGTCCTATAGCGCGACAGAGTCGTCTCGATCTGCTGTTCGGTACGACTATACTGCTGGTCCAGTCGATCGATCTTGGATTCAAGACCGCTGACTGCATTATCCAACTGCCCTCCATCCGCCAGTGTCCGACCCAGCATGTCATCGAGCTGCTTGGCTAGACCGGAGGTATTGCCGCTGCCGACAAAGAATTTTTCTACTGCAGTAGGATCGCTTGCGATCACCTCATCGAGCTTGGCGCTGTTCAGTTCCAAGGTACCATCGAGCTTCAAACTGATGCCCATTTCATGCAGCCAGTTGAAGCCGTCGTCTCCCTCGACTCCCCCATTCAGCACGCCTCGCAGCTGGCTTTCGATACTGCGTAGCGTACTATCGCCTAAAAGCTCACCAGCCGCTCCCGTTTCTGCATTGAAACTGGTGAGTTGATTGATGGTCGTGCGCAGCGCGTTATAACTATCGACAAAATCAGAGATCGCCTGCTTGGCGACATCGGTATCCTTTCTTACTGTAATCGTCGAGTTGCCAGTATCCATAAGACTCAGGGTGACACCCTGGATAGCCCCGTCGACCATATTGGACTGACTGGTTATTTCAACATTGTTGACCTTGAGCTTCGCATCGAGTGCGGCCACTTGCGTATCTGCATCCAACGCAAGCTCACTTCCCAAGGTGCCGAAATCAACGTTGGTGATCGCAGCGTCGGTTCCCGTCTCGCTGGAAGCCAATACCAAGCGGTAGCCTTCTTCGCTACCATCGTTGATGATCGAGGCGCTGACACCACCATTCTTGGCATTGATGGCGTCGCGTATCTCTGCGAGCGAGCTCGCCTCCTCATCAATTTCCACTTCAAGCGTGTCGCCATTACCGAAGGTAAAGGTGAACGTGCCAGCACCTAATTGGGTGGTGGTATCGGCGACACCCTGCGTTGCGACACTAGAGGCTTGCGCAAGCTGCATCACTTCGACCTGGTACTGCCCCGGTACGGCGTTGGCGCTTGCTGCGGCCTGCACACTATCGCCACGAACATCACTGCCCACTGCTTGGAAAGTCGCGGGGTCGTTGAGTGCAGCAGTGGCGGATTGCAGATTGCCAAGCGCCCCTTCTAGCTGACCATAGGCCGATATCGTTGCCTGATGACTCTCCTGCTGCTTGACGATGGGCTCGAGTTTCGAGCGCTCGGCCGCTTCAAGATCATCGAGCAGGCCGTTCAGGTCAAGGCCCGAGCCGATCCCCAGGGAGGTGATGGTGCTCATATGGCTTCCTTTATTGCGTCAACCGCATTCCTGTCCAGCGCCCGCTATTCATGCCAGTGGCGCCAAGAGTGTCACTGCCGTCGGGTAATTACATATAGTTGAACAGCGATAGGCCCTGGATACCCACGAACGTCTGTTGGGCCGCTTGCAACCCTACCTGACGCATCGAGTAGTCGGAAATCGCCTTGTTGTAGTCGAGATCAACGAGATCAGAGCGCGTCTGCTGGTAGTTGAGCATGCGGTTATTACCAACAGAATCCAGCACATCGAGTTCATTGAGCCTTGCACCCACCGAGGCGCCTATCGTGAGCACGTTATCCAGGCTTGCATCGAACTCACGCAGCGCACTGTTCATCGCCTCATTGAACGCTTCCTGATCCTCCGGTGTCACGATCGGCGTTTCGAGTGCCGCGATGGCCTTCTCTAAAGTCGTGAAGACATCGCCAAAAATAGCCGCTCCGTTCTCCTGCACCGGCATCTGGCGTGTAGGGTCGACCTGCAGTGTCTGGGTATTGTCATCACCCTGGTATTCGACAAAATCAGGGCCATCATCGACACTGGCCATTTTGAAGGGTGGCTCGTCATTCTTGAACCCTCCAAACAAATAGTCGCCATTACCATTGGTGGTATTGGCCAGACCCAGCATGGTCTGATAGATACCGTCGAGTTCACTAGCAATAGATTGCCTGTCGGCATTGCTCAGCGTGCCGTTGTTACCCTGTACTATCAGCGTACGAGCGCTGGTAATGCCATCGGTCACACTGTTGATGACACTGGCGGTCTGCGATAGCGTGTTTTTCGCCATTATCCGCGTATCGGTATATTGCTGCGTCACGGCAATCGACTGTGAAACGCCAAGTGCTCGTGAAGCTGCTTGAGGATCGTCGGAGGGGTTGACGACCCGGCGGCCCGTGGCCATCTGCTGGCTGATCTTGAGAAACTCGCTCTGCTGGCGATTCATCGACGAAGCGCTCTGCTCGAACATGGTAACGGTACTAATACGCATCGTAGTGACTCTCCGAATCAGGTCCGCAGACCGAGAATGGTGTCGAACATCGTCGTCGCAGTCTCGATCACGCGTGCATTGGCCTGGTAGAACTGCTGATAACGCATCAGGTTGGCCGCCTCCTCGTCGAGATTGACACCGGACTCGGACTGCTGCACCGCACGCAGCTGATCGGTCAGCCCTTGCTGCATCTGTAAATTGGCCTGCACGACATTGGTCTTGTTGCCGATATCACTGACCATGGAGGCATAGGCTTGATTGAGCGTGGCATTTCCCGCCACCAGCTTCTGGTTTTGCAACCCCTGTAGCGCCAAGGCATTACGGTTGTCCCCTGCCCCCGACACGCTGCCATCATTGAGTTGACCTGCCGCAATCTTGGCAGGGTCATTGATCAGCGTTTCGACACCACCGGCTGCCCGACGCACCGGCTGCACTTCGTAACGGTCGCCTGCTACCAGGCCGCCCTCGAAGGTGAGTTCGACTCCGCCGAAGCTCAACGTATCGTTTTCGAAGGTGGCTTCGACGATCTGTCCGCTATCCTTGCGTACGACCTGGAACGTCGGCTCACCACCGTCCACGCCCGTTACCGTCACGGTATAGTCCGCCGTGGTCAATTTCGATACATCGCCAAAAACGACGGAAGCCTGGGCGCCATTCACGGCATTCTTGCCATGCGCATAGACTTGCGGCGAACCTAACGAGAAAAACGCCTCGCCAAGATTGCCATTGAGATCGACCCCCTGCTCATGCTGCGCATTGAAACCAGCGACGAGCGATACGGCCATCTGGCCTAGCTGATTCTGAGCCTTGTCGAGCGCCTCGGAACGGAAGCTCAGCAGACCACCCATCGTCCCGCCCTTGATGGCCGTCTCAGGCAGGGCGACGATATTGTTCGACGCATCCCGATAGCCAACGACAGTTCGCTGGGGATCGTAGGGGGATGCCATCGCCTCGAGCTGATAGTTGATGGTGCCGGACACAAGGGGCTGCCCCCCGGCCAGATTGAGGTTGTAGCTCCCACCATCCTGAACGACGAGCTGCACATCGATATGCTTGCTCATCTCGGCCACGAGGTTATCGCGCTGGTTGAGCAGATTATTGGGCGCTACACCCGTCCGCGCCGTCGCTAGCGTAATCTCTTTGTTGAGCTTAGCGATTTGCTCGCTGAGCATATTAATCTGTTCGACTTCCCCGGAGATCTGACCATTGACGCCTTTTTGCATATCCTGCAAATAGCCATCGAATGCCCGCATTTGCGCACTCAGCGTTTCGGCGGTACCGATAACCCCTTGCCGAGCGGCAGGATCGGAGGGCGATGAGGAGAGGTCACCAAGTGCAGAGAAGAAGTTCTGCATCAGCGGGGCCAGGCCAGCTTCATCATCGGCCAGTAGATTATCGATCTGGCTGATCTGCGACTGGTAGGCGGCAAGGGCCGAGCTGGCGCTGGTCGAGGCATTCAGCTGGTTCGCCACGAAGGTGTTGAACTGGCGCTGGACATCATTGACACGCACGCCCGAGCCGGTCGGACTTTCACCTAGGATCACCAGCTCACGGTTGTATCCGGGGGTATAAACATTGCTGATATTGTTGCTAGTGGTGTAAAGCGCACTTTGCGCCGCATTGAGGCCACTGACACCGATCGCGAACATGCTCATGCTGGATTCCTTAACCTGTTATCACTGCTTATCGACCCCGGGGCGAGAATCTTTAGCCATCCGCTAATCAGGCCCAATCAATAGGAGAAAAAGACGCCGGCCAGCGAGCGTTCGGGCAATGGTTCGACCGCTCCCATAGTGTTCATCACCGCAATCAGCTTGCTCGCGTAGCGCGGATCCGTGGCGTAACCGCCACTCTGCAAGGCGTAGGCAGCCTGCTCGGCATTCGCGGCAGTGACGACTCCCGCATAACGCGGGTTGTCACCGATCAGCCGCGCATAATCGGTGAAGGCCTCTTCATACGAGCGATATGCGCGGAAGGTATCCTTCATCTGGGTGCGCTGGCCGTTGATGTATTCATGGGTAGTGATGTCGGTGGTCGCCCCCTGCCAGCGGCTGCCCGCCTTGATGCCGAAGAGGTTGTAGCTGTTGCCCCCGCCAGACGTGGGGATCTCGTGGCGTCCCCAGCCCGTCTCGAGTGCCGCCTGGGCCAGGATCAGCTCGGCCGGCACGCCCGTGGCACGACTTGCGGCCTGTGCGGGCTGAGCCAGCTTGTCCATGAAGCGCTGCACATGCTCGGCGCGACTGCCTTCTCCGGTTTGCGTGGGGCGCGATACTGTCTCGGTTCGGGGGGCAGCACTCGGCTCGGCGACAGCCTGTCCCGGAAGCTGGACATTCAGCTCATCCATGAAGCTTGGAGGCCTGCGTGCATCGATCTCGCCAAGGAAATCCTGTTCGGGGGGCAATGCATTGCTGCCATGCATGGCATCGCTCAGCACGCGCGGTGTACCGCGGGGAATGCCGGCAATCAGCTCATCCGCCTGAGTGCGCGCCACACTCTGTACCGGCACCAGGCCGCGCCCTTCCAGCTGGTTGATCAGCTGCTCGGCAAGACCGAAGCCGCGCCCCGCCAGATGTTGCGACCACTGCTGGTCAAGCAGCGAATTGTAGAATTCGCTCTGCTGGCTGCTAAACAGATCCGACTGCGGCGATGCCTCGCGCATGCTCTTCAGCATCATGTTCAGAAACAGCGCCTCGAACTGCCGGGCGGCCTCGGGCAGGCCAGCGCTGGGGTCACGACGTGCCGTGTGCTGCAGCCTCTGGATGCCCTGGGTATCGAGGGCGAACTGACCCCCAAGATCATGCGCATTCATCAAATGATCTCCAGATCGGCGCGCAGCGAGCCCGCCGCCTTAAGCGCCTCGAGGATCGACATCAGATCGGCTGGGGTGGCTCCCAGTGCATTGAGCGCATTGACCACATCCACCAGGTCCGCCCCCTCCACCATCTGCAGGAAGGCGTCCTGCTGGTAGATCTCGATATTGGCGTCAGGCACGACCACCGTCTCTCCCGCCCCGAAGGGTGCCGGCTGGCTGACACCGAAGCGGGTATCGATGATGATCGACAGATTGCCATGCGCGACGGCTGCACGGCGCAGGGTCACGCTCGAGTTGAGCACCACCGAGCCAGTGCGCGAGTTGAGCACGACCCGCGCCGGCGCCTCGGTCGGCGTGACCTGCAGCTCCTCGATACGCGCCATGAAGTTGACTCGATCGTTGGCATCGTTCGGTCCTTGGAGGCGAATCGTGCGGCCATCCTGAGCGGCGGCGACCGGCCAGCCAAAGGCGCCATTGATTGCAGCCACGACGCGTTGAGCAGTCCCAAAATCCGCCTGCTTGAGCTGCAGATCCAGAATACCGCCATTGGCTCCAAGGCGCAGCGGTACCTCACGCTCGACCATGGCCCCGCCTGCGATGCGCCCACCGGCCAACTGGTTGACCTGCACGCTACTGCCCCCTGCCGCCGCGCCCGCACCGCCTACCAGCAGGTTGCCTTGGGCGATGGCATAGGTATCGCCATCGGCACCCTTGAGCGGTGTCATCAACAGTGTGCCGCCACGCAGGCTTCGCGCATTTCCGATGGAGGAGACATTGACGTCGAGCCGCTGGCCAGGCTGCGAGAAAGGCGGCAGATCGGCCGTGACCATCACCGCAGCGACATTGCGCAGCTGCATGTTGGTGCCTGCCGGCACGGTAATGCCCATCTGCGAGAGCATGTTGGTCAGGCTCTGGCCGGTAAAGGGAGCCTGCATGGTCTGGTCGCCAGTCCCGTCGAGTCCCACCACCAGGCCATAGCCGACCAGAGCGTTGTCACGTACGCCAGCGAAGGTCGCAAGCTCACGCAACCGCTCGGCCTGGGCCGGAATGACCAGGCCCAGCCACAGCACCGATATCAGCACCAGTCGCAGCAGACCCCGCACGAGCGGCAAAGAAGGGAAAGAGAGCATGCACATAGTCAGTCGATCCCGATCAGAATGGCGACACATTGAGGAAGAAGCGCTGCAACCACCCCATGTGCTGTGCTTCGTTGATGTAACCATCGCCAACGTACTCGATGCGTGCATCAGCGACCTGTGTTGAGGGCACGGTATTCTGGCCAGTGATGGTGCGCGGGTTGACCACCCCGGAGAAGCGGATGAACTCGACTCCCTGGTTGATGGCGATCTGCTTTTCACCGCGCACCCGCAGGTTGCCATTGGCCATCACGTCAAGCACCGAGACGGTGATCGTGCCAGTGAAGCTGTTGTTGGCCTGGGATCCACCGCCGCCACTGAAGGCACTGGTACCGGTGAGATCGAAGCCATACTCCTCGAGGATATCCAACACATCGGGCACCTGAGCGATATTGAGCCCAGACGAACCGGTACGGTTGGCATTGCTCTGGGCGTTCTTGCTGGCGCTCACCTCTTCGTCAAGAACGATGGTCAGGATATCGCCGACCATGCGGGGACGACGATCCTCAAACAGCGGATGGCTGCCCCGATGCGCCTGATAGATGGAACCGTTGGGCTCGGGCGGCAAGCGGTCGGGTATCATCACCTGCTCCTGCTCACCGACGACCGAAGGGCGCGGCATCTGCGCGCAGCCCGCCAGCACCGATACGATCAGTGCCAGGCTCAACAGGCGCCAATTACGCCAGGGGGAAGTCCACCGCTTCATATTGCGCTCCGCTTGGATCCGTACTGCATCGCCATCGACGACGGGTTACAGCTGGGCGAGGCGAGCCAGCATCTCATCGCTGGTCTGCACCGCCTTGCTGTTGATTTCATAGGCACGCTGGGTCTGGATCATGCTGACCATCTCCTCCACCACATTGACGTTGGAGGTTTCCACATAGCCCTGGAACAACCGACCCGCACCATTCATTCCCGGCATGGACTCATTACGCGGACCCGATGAAGTCGTCTCCAGGTAGAGGTTGCCGCCGATGCTCTCGAGCCCCGTCGGGTTGACGAAGGTGGAGATGGTAATCTGGCCGATCTGGTTGCTCTGCGTGGTACCCGGCTGGGTGACCGTGACGATGCCATCCTCGCCGACACTCAGCGAAAGCGCGTTATCGGGGATGATGATCGCCGGCTCCATCGGATATCCGTTGGCAGTGACCATCTGGCCGTTCTCATCGATCTGGAAACTGCCATCCCGGGTATAGGCGGTGGAGCCATCGGGCAGCAGGACCTGGAAGAAGCCCTGGCCATTGATCGCCAGATCGCGCGAGTTCTCGGTATTCTGCAGCCCGCCCTGGGTATGCAGACGCTCGGTGGCGACCGGGCGCACCCCAGTGCCTACCTGCAAACCGGAAGGCAGGCGATTCTGGACATCGTTCTGCGCACCGGGCTGACGCAGGTTCTGATAGAGCAGGTCTTCAAATACCGCCCGCGAGCGCTTGAAGCCATTGGTGCTCACGTTGGCAAGGTTGTTGGAGATCACATCCAACTGCACCTGCTGAGATTCAAGACCGGTCTTGGCGGTCCAGAGTGAATTGATCATGCGTATAGCCTCTGTTTACCCTTGGATGGAGAGCAGGTTGTTGGCGCGCTGAGCGTTCTCATTGGCACTGTCGATGACCTTCATCTGCATGTCGTAGCGCCTGGCTACGTCGATCATCGCCACCATGCTCTCGATGGCGCTGACGTTGCTGCCCTCCAGCGTCCCGCTGACCAGACGCGCCTCTTCATTGGCCTGGAGGATGCCGGGTTCGCCCTCCTCGTTCAGCGGTGGACGGAACAGGCCATCATCGCCGCGGTTCATGGCCACGTCCGGAGTCACCAACTTGAGGCGGCCGACATCCACCAGGGCATCAGGGTCTTCGCCTGCGCCGATCGCACTCAAGGTGCCATCCGCACCTATCGAGACGCTGGAGCCCAGCGGCACGATGATCGGGCCGCCCTCGCCCATCACCGGACGCCCGGTGATCAGCACCACACCATTGCCATCCACCTGCAGATCGCCACGCCGGGTATAGGCCTCGCCACCATCAGCGGTCTGCACGGCAAGCCAGGCATTGCCCTTGAGGGCCACGTCCAGCTCACGGCCGGTCGACATCATCGGCCCCTGTGAAAAATCCGAACCAGGTGTGGTGGCAGCTACCGACACGCGGGTCGGCAACGCACCATCGCCCTGCACCGGCACGGCGCGCATGGCATGCAGCTGGGCACGGAAGCCGGCGGTCGATACGTTGGCCAAGTTGTTGTTGACCACTGCCTGCTGGGTCATGCTCTGCTTGGCGCCGCTCATCGCGGTATAAAGGATGCGATCCATAGGTCAGTTCCCCCGTTCAGCCGTCATCAACGCAGGTTGATGGCGGTCTGCAGGAGTTCATCCTGAGTCTTGATGGTCTGGGAGTTGGCCTGGTAGGCGCGCTGGGCGACGATCATGTCGACCAGCTCCTGGGACATGTCGACGTTGGAGCTCTCCAGCGCCCCGGCCTGCAGGCCACCCAGCAGCCCGGTACCCGGCGCGCCGACCAGCTCCTGTCCCGAAGCGGCCGTGGCCACCCAGGCGTTGTCGCCCACCGGTGTCAGTCCTTCGGGGTTGCGGAAGTTCGCCAGCACGATCTGACCGGCCGCCAGCGACTGCTCGTTGGAGTAGTTACGCATCACTGTGCCATCGTTCTCGATGGTGATGCCAACCAGGGCACCCGAGGTGTAACCGTCCTGGGTCAGGGAACTGACCGTGGAGGTGTTGGCAAACTGGGTCGCGCCCGACAGGTCGAGATTGAACGCCAGCGGTGCCGCGCCGGGGAGGTCATCGAACACGACATCGAAGTTATCGGCGCCGCTCAAGCTACCGCTGGTATCGAACGTCAACAAGCTAGCTGCGGTAGGAGGAGTAGTGGTCAAATCCTCATTTTGTGTAACCTGTATCGGCTCATCGACACCCGCGAGTTTGGCCTGCACTTCCCAGGCGCTGCCATTGGCAGCTTCACTCACCTTGGTGAAATAGAGCGTCATGTTGCGGGCGTTGCCCAGCGAGTCGTAGACCGTGGCATTGGTGGCGTAGCTGTAGCTGGCGGGGTTGCCCATGTCGAACTGGGTAGCGGCCCGATCGATAATCGCTTCGCCGGCATTCAGGTTCATGCCGATATCCACTTGGTTGGTGGCCTGAGCAGGGATGTCGTCCGCCGGCACGCTCAGTGCCACCGGTGCACCACCGACCTGGATATTGCCATCGGCATCCGCGGGGTAGCCCATGATGTTGGCGCCCTGGGAGTTGATCAGGGCACCGGCCGCGGTCATGGTCAGCTGGCCGTTGCGCGAGTAGACCACCTCGCCATTGGGCTGCTGGAAGCGGAAGAAGCCGTCACCGGCGATGGCCAGGTCGAGGTTACGACTGGTCGCCTCGATATTGCCGGCGTTGAAATTCTGCTGCACTCCGGCGACCTGGGTACCCAGGCCGATACGGCTATTGGCATAGACGTCGGCGAACTGCACACTGGAGCTCTTGAAGCCCACCGTCTGGGAGTTGGCGATGTTGTTGCCGATGGCACCCAGCTTGGTGGCGGAAGCGTTCAGACCGCTCAATGCTTGTGAAAAACTCATGATCTTTCCTCGAAGTTAGAGAATCTGCTTGACGTCACTCAGCGCGACCTGACCATACACAGCGCCCAGGTCGAGGCGCACGCTACCGTTCTGGCTGGGCGTCACACCCCCCACCACGGCGTAGTTGAGCGTATCGACGGCGATCGCCTTGTCATCGCTGGTCGCTTCGATACTGACGCGATAGCTGCCCGCCGTTACCTGCTGGCCATCACTGCTCTTGCCGTCCCAGCTGAAGGATTCGACGCCAGCGCTGACCGGACCGATGTCGTACTGATTGATCACCTGGCCACTGGCATTGGTGATCGTGACCTTCACATTCTCGGCCGACTGTGCCAGCTCGACGCCGAAGGGCGTGCTGTAGGCCTGCCCCGACTCGTCGATAGCCAGCTGGATGCGGTCGCCCGGCACCAGTACGCCTTGCCCGATCAGGCCGGAGGCCTGGAGCATCTGGCTGGCATCGATTTGAGAGGTGATCCCCTTCAGAGTGGTCTCGAGCTTTTCGATCCCGGCGACGGTATTGATCTGTGCGATCTGCGAGGTCAGGTTATGATTGTCCATCGGATCAAGCGGATCCTGATGCTGCATCTGGGTGATCAACAACGTCATGAAATCGTTCATGATGTCATTGGAAGCACTCTGATTCTTGCTCGTACTGGTGGTATTCAGGCTGTTGAGCACGCTGTTATCGATCGTGTTACTCACGGCTTAGCCCTCGCCCAGCGTCAATGTCTTGAGCATCATCTGCTTGCTGGTGTTCATCACCTCGACGTTGGCCTGGTAGGAGCGCGACGCAGAGATCATGTTGACCATTTCATGGACCGGCTCGACGTTGGGCATGGTCACATAGCCCTCCTCATTGGCCAGCGGATGCTCGGGACGGTACTCCAAGCGCATCGGGCTTGGGTCATCGACCACTTGAGAGACTCGCACCCCACCGGTGCCGTGACGCCCCTGCGCCTGTGTCTCGAACATCACCTGCTTGGCGCGGTACGCCTGGCCATCCGGACCGGCCACGCTATCGGCATTGGCCAGGTTGCTGGCGGTAACGTTCATGCGCTGCGCCTGGGCGCTCATCGCCGAACCGGATATATCGAATACGGAAAACATCGACATCGTGTGACTCCTGCGTATTATTCGGGCTGCATCGCGGTCTTCAGACCCTGGATACGGCTGTTGATCATGGTCAGGGCGGCCTGGTAACGCACCGCGTTATCGGCGAATTGGGTACGCTCGCGGTCCATATCCACAGTGTTGCCATCGAGACTTGGCTGATCCGGGATGCGATACAGCAACTCCTGAATGGCAGGAGCGGAACTCCTGGCCTCTATGTGCCGGGCCGAGGTGGTGGCGAGTGCCATACCGCTGCCACTCTGGCGGCCGCTCTCCATCACCCGAGACAGTTCGCGGGAAAAGTCCATGTCACGCGCCTTGTAGTTGGGCGTATCGGCATTGGCGATATTGCTTGCCAGTACCTCATGACGCTCGGCACGGAGGTTCAAAGCCTCCTGATGAAAGCGCAGGGCACCATCGAGCTGATCGATCATCCATTGAACCTCCGTCTTGCGTGACCGGTGCGGCCACAGGGGTATTGGGTCAGCGTGAAGATTAGATGAACGGCTGTCCTGGCAAAGCCGCAAACAGACCGTGAATCCCGCTTCATTTTCGACGATGCATTCTGGTGCCAATGCCTAGAATCGTGATCCTTGCTCATTCACTCCTTCTCGCGGCAGACCGCGCTGGAGAGTCCTATGTCTTGCACCACTCTTGCCTTGCGCTGGTCCCTATCGCTGCTTGCCTGCCTGCTGGGCCTTGCCCTTGCATTGAGCGCCGAAGCCAACAGCACCGCCCAGACCGAGCTGACCGATCGGGTTAACGCCTTCCTTTACGAGCAGAGCCAGTCGCTGGGAAGCGAAGTGCATATCGAAGTTCACCCCCCATCGGCGCACCTTCCGGCCTGCATCGATCCGCAGCCCTTCCTGCCGCATGCCAATGCCACGCTTAACGGTCGTGTCTCGGTAGGGGTACGCTGCGGTGACCAAGGAGGGCAGGTGCGCTATATGCAAGCAACGGTGACTGTGATTGGCGAGTACGTGACCGTTCGACGCGACCTCGCTCCCGGCACGATTCTCGATGCCGGGATGCTGGAACTGCGCGAAGCCTCAATGGGACGCATGCCCCGCGATGTCATTACCGACATGAGCCAGGCGGTAGGCCAGCAGGCCGCCAGACCCCTGCGCGAGGGCATGCCGCTGACGTCTCAGCTGTTGCGGGAAATTTACCTGGTCGAGCGTGGCGCCAGGGTTCGCATCGAAGCGAGTGGCAGCGGCTTCTCCATCAGCCGTGAAGGCGAGGCGCTGGATAGCGGTGCCATGGGCAGCGAAGTCCGGGTACGCCTCGATAACCGCGACATGTTGAGAGCCCGGGTCAGCGGCCACAATCGTCTAGAAGTGATTTACTAAATTCGATTCAAGTTCATCGTTTCCTGGCCGATACTAGAGGAAAGGCATGAACCAAAGAGGCTTCCCGTGAAAATCGATAGCTCCCATCCGCTGAATCGCACCAATCAGAGTGAGTTGAGCGGCGCTCCCAAGAGCACACCCAGCACCGCCGGCAGCAAGGCCAGCACACCGGCGGCAGTCACCCATTTGAGCCAGTCCGGCGCTAACAGCAGCCAGGATATCGATAGCGCTCGTGTCGAGGAGATACGCCAGGCAATCAGTGAGGGCCGCCTGGAGATCCACGCCGAGCGCATCGCCGATGGTCTGCTAAACAGCATCCGCGACATGCTCAACGACAATTCAGGTTCCTCACGCTAATGAGTCTCGCCGCCCATCTCACCCGCCAGCATCAGCGCCTCGAGGCACTGGTAACCAGTTTGCTCGAGGAGCGTGAAGCCCTCATACCGGGGCAGATCGATGGGCAGCGTCTCAATGGCATCGCCACCATCAAGCAGGAGCTGCTCGCTGAACTTGATCAGCTCGAGGCTCAGCGGCGAAAGGCCCAGCATAAACTCGGCTATGCCGATGGTCTGTCAGGCGCAGAAGAGGCGGCACGCGATTACGACTGCCTCGGCGAGTGGAGTAAGATGCGCGAGCTCACCGAACGTGCGCGGCGTCTCAACGAACTCAATGGCGAATTGATACAAGGCCGACTACGCCTCAATCAGCGCACACTCAACTTTCTACACGACGTGACAGGCAAGACGTTGTATGGCCCCGATGGCCAAGCTCCGCGCCAGCGCTTTGCCAACGTCTCCTCCAAGGTCTAGACCACGACGTTTGCGAACTTGACGAAGCGCGTCAACTCATCAATAGTCGACAATGAATTTTACCTAAAACATACGCGCTATTACTTAACCTTACAGTTAAAAGGCGACAGCGGCATTGAAGGGAGCATAAGGAGTGTTGCAAACCGCCGACCCTTTGAAGCGTAATAGCACCAGTTTCGCCAACACCTTTACGGATTTGCCCGACACACTGCGTGACCAACTTGCGCTCGTCTCTCCTCTGCCCTCGCTCCCCTCATCAGTCCTGAAGGTCATCAATTTAGCGCAGTCGGCAGACAGCGGTCTGCATGAGTACGCCTCTGCCATCGAACAGGATCCCGCATTGACACTGCGCCTGCTCTCCATGGCCAACAGTGTCTTTCATGCTCCCGCCCTGCCCACCGTCACCTGCCAGGATGCGGTATCCCGGCTCGGGCTGGATGCGACGCTATCGATAGCGCTCGGGTTTGGCCTTGCCAACACCTCCCTGCCGAAGGACGATAGCCGCCTCGATCTGACTCACTTCTGGCAACGCTCACTGCTCGCAGCCCTCATTGCCCAGCGCCTTGCCCGCTACCACCGCCTGCCCACGTCAGGGTGCGCCTTTACTCTTGGCTTGCTGCAAGACATTGGCATGCTCGCGCTGGATGCATGCGTCCCAACACTCTATGGAGAGCTGTACGAGAGCAGCGACGATCATGTTTCACTTTGCAAGCGTGAGAGAGCGTTATGGGGATGCGACCATGCATTGATAGGGGGCTGGCTAGCGGCCCAGTGGCAACTTCCCGCCAGGCTGGTCAAGGGAATTACCTCAAGCCATGCCAATCTCGAAGAGGAGAGTCTTCTTCAGCGCTGCATCATCGCTTCCGGCACGATGGCCGACGCCTGGCTGGCACCGATCCCCGCACTCGAACTGGCCGTGGTACTGCCGCAAATCACCCATGCCCTGGCCCTCGATGACGTCACTTTCGATCAGTTGGTGGTGTCGTTGCAGATCGAACTGCCCCGCCTTTCGACCCTGATGGCGCTGACCCAACCATCAGGTTTCGATGCCCGCCAGATTCTGTTCGAGGCAAAGCAGCTGCTCCATACCCACAGCCTGCGGCTAAACAAGCAACTGACCATCCAACAAAAAGAGCTCCAGAAGCTCAGGGATAGCCACGCGGCGCTCGATCAGCGTGTGCGCTTCGATGGCCTGACGCGCCTCTATAACCGGCCTTATCTCGAAAAGCTGCTTGGCGAACATTTTGAGCGGGCACGTTGCAATGCCATCTCACTGGCCGTGATCTTCATCGACCTGGACCACTTCAAGAAGCTCAACGACGAGCATGGCCATCGACTGGGAGATGAGGTACTGAAGGCATTCGCCGAGTTGCTCAAGGAGCAGCTAGACGAACAGATATTGGGAGGGCGTTATGGAGGCGAGGAATTTCTCCTGTTCATGCCAGGTGCAGGCAATGCTCAAGCGCTCGAGGTTGCCGAGCGCTTGAGCCACCGCTTGGCAGAGCGCCCTTTGGCCGATACTGGTACCCGCCACCTCTATGTCACCGCATCGATCGGCATTGCTAATCTCGACGATGGTGACTTCGCCGATGTCTTCGACTTGATTCATGCCGCCGACCAGGGCATGTACCTCTCCAAGCGTGGCGGGCGAGCGAAGATCTCCCTCTACCAGCCGAGTGTCTCCCCCGCCTCCCCTCCCAAAGCATGAGCAGAATCATTCACTGCGCCTGCGCTCGACCCGACGACGCACCCAGGCGCCCATGAGTAGCAGCAGTGTCAATGCTATCAAGGGAAGCAGGACATCGATGCTAAAGGCATCTCCGCTCTCCACCGCCTCTAGTGCACCATGTATAGCGCTGGCGTAGACCGCCCACTTGACGCCTAACCCAAGCAGTGCCGCCACGACAAAGGTACCTAGCGGCAGCCTGAGCAGACCCGCCGCATAATTGATGACGGAGTGAGGAAAGCCGGGAAGGATACGAAAGGCGCATTGAGTGAAGGCATCGCTACGCTCACTCATCAGCGTCATGATACGTTTGGTAAGTCCCTTGGGCGTCATGCGCTGGCGAAAGCGAGCCGCCAGCCAGTAGGCGCCGAGCGCCCCCCCAAGGCTACCGATGAGTAGCATCAGAGTAGCAATCCAGGGCGGATGAAACGGTGCGATCAACCATAGCCCGATACTGCCCGGCAGACCCACTGCAAGGGTTACCGCCATGATCAGCATCACTGCCAGCATGGTAAGGGGGTGATGGGAGGCCTCCTCGGCCCAATGCCGGAAGGCACTCAGATCCGGCGACTGCCATATCCAAAGCAGGATCGCCATGATCAACGACCCACCGATGGCGATCCAACGCCACTGAAATCTCGCCTCACTGTCTCTTGCCCGACTCATGTCCCCACCGGATATATCGAATGCGGCCAATGGTGACATGAATCGGGGCCACGCTCCATCACGCTGGCGCGACTAGCTTGCGGAAGTCTCCTCTTCTCGCTCATCAAGGACAGCGACGGCATTCGCTTCCTGACGTTCTGCATTCAGGATGCGCAGATCGAGATAGTGCAGCACGCCCAGTTGAGCGAACAGGACAGTAAAGCAGAGCAACACGCCTTTCCACATGGTAGGTGGCCATCATCAGCAGGAAGCCGGGGCTTCGACATGTGCAGTGTAATCCGCTCTCGACAGCGGCAGTAGTCCTATTTTGCCCTCACGCAGGTCTACCACTCCGCTCCCACGTCTCGCTATAGCCTCGCCTCGACACGCTCGAGTATCTGCCGGCCGACCTTGGCTACCAGGGGTTTGGCCGCACGATTGACCGTGCTCTGCACCAGGCGATTCTTGATGTGATAGCTCACGCTCAGCGACACCTCGGTACCCTCCGGCACTGCCCGCAAGCGATAGCAGCCTTCATTGCGCACCCCATCGAGCGACTCCCAGGCCAGCCGCTCGGGTGCACTTTTCTCGGTGATCGTTACATCGAAGGTCCAGTCCATCCCTACTGCACGAATGTGCCAGCGATAGCGCTGATTCCCAAGCGGCTCGACGGCCTCGATCAGGTCCGAATAATCCGCGAAGTCCTCGACGCGTTCGAGCAGAGCGAACACCCGCTCGGGCGGGGCATGCACAATGGCCGTATGTTCAATGGTCGCCATAAGCTATCCGGTTGTTGAATCTCCCATGAGAGTAACCATGAGTGGCGCCAACGGCTAGCCTTGCGTTGCGTGCTGGCCACTGTTCATCGGCATCGCTACAATGCCCACCTCGCCCGGACCGGATCCCGGGCCTGCACCACGCCAACGCCCCATTGCGGAAGGCAAGTGCAGCATCATAAATTCTCCGCAGAAGGCTCCGTCATGTCTTGTCCCTCTAACGCTTCTCCCGCTGCCCACCCTCGCGCTGTCGTGATCTACTCCGGCGGCATGGACTCCTATACCGTATTGCATCGTATCCTGAAGGAAGGCTATGAAGTGCATGCCCTGTCGTTCGACTACGGCCAACGCCACGCCTGTGAACTCGACGTCGCCCGGCGCGTCTGCCAGCGTCTCGGAATTGCCCATCAGGTCATCGATATTCGCGCCATCCATGGGTTGATCGACAATTCGGCACTGACCGATGCCAGCCGCGCCCTACCTGCCGGCGAGTATGACGGCAGCAACATGGCAGCCACGGTGGTGCCCAATCGCAACATGATCCTGCTATCGCTGGCCATTGCCCAGGCGGTCAACATCGGAGCTGACAAGGTCTTCTATGGCGCTCATGGAGGTGATCATGTGCTCTATCCCGATTGCCGCCCTGAGTTCGTCGAGCGCATGAACGATGTTGCCGCTATCGCCAATTTCGACGCCATCCAGGTCGTGGCACCCTACCTGCATGTCAGCAAGACCGATATCCTGGCCGACGGGCTGGCCATGCAGCTCGACTACTCGCAGACCTGGACCTGCTATCTGGGCGGCTCACTGGCATGTGGCGAGTGCGGCAGCTGTCAGGAGCGCTTGGCGGCCTTCAGAGACAATGACCGCGAGGATCCGTTGAGCTATTTCCGGCGGCCTGAGTCTTCCACGGCGGTGCCGGAGCCTGGCAGGAGCGGCAAGGATGTATAGCGTCAAGGAAGCCTTCTATACCCTTCAGGGAGAAGGCGCCCAGGCGGGTCGAGCCAGTGTGTTCTGCCGCTTCAGCGGCTGCAATCTCTGGTCTGGCCGTAGCAGGGATCGACAGGCGAGCATTTGCCGATTCTGCGATACCGACTTCATCGGCACCAATGGCCCCGGCGGCGGCCGCTTTGCCACAGCCGAGCATCTGGCGGTTCACCTGGCCGCACTTTGGCCCGATGACGCAGGCAGTGCGATCCCCTACGCAGTATTCACTGGCGGCGAGCCGCTTCTGCAGCTGGACACGCCGTTGATCGACGCCATGCATGAGCATGGCTTCGAAGTCGCGGTGGAGACCAACGGTACCCTGCCCGCGCCCAGAGGCATCGACTGGCTATGTGTCAGCCCCAAGGGAACAAGCGAGCTGAAGATCCTCTCCGGTAATGAACTCAAGCTGGTCTATCCGCAGGCGGATGCTCCTCCAGAGCGGTTCGAATCCTTGGCATTCGACCATTTCTATCTTCAGCCCATGGATCTGCGCCCCCAGGGAATCGCCAACGATACGCTGTCGGATACGCTGGACTACTGCCTGACATCTCCCCAGTGGCGCCTTTCAATGCAGATACACAAGATTGCAGGATTCGCCTGATGACACTGTTCGTTAATCGCCTGACCCAAATGGATGTCAGTGTATGGTGCCCGAAGCGCGGTCTGACCGGCGCCAGCTGGCATGTCGATGTCGAGCTCGATGGCGAGCTGGGCGAAGATGGCATGCTGTTCGACTTCGGCGAGGTCAAGCCTTGGATCAAGTCGCGCCTCGACAGCGGCGCCGACCATACCTTGCTGGTCCCGACCCGCGCGGCGGGAATCAGCGTGCAGGAGTGTCAGGAAGGCCTGTCGATTCGAACGCGGCTGCCCTATGTCATGGAAGTTCGCGGCCCGCGTCAGGCCTTTACGCTTCTGCCGTGGCAGGAGATCACCCCCGATCGGCTGGCGGAGCATTTCGCGCATGAGATGATGCGACGCCCACCGCCACGAGTGAATGCCATCCGCTTGAGGTTACGTGACGAGACCATCGCCGGCGCCGCCTATACCTATAGTCATGGGCTGAAGCGCCATGCCGGCAACTGCCAGCGTATCGCCCATGGGCATCGCTCACGGCTGGTGATCTGGAAAAACGGTCAGCGCGACCCGGCGCTCGAAGCCCGCTGGGCCGCCATTCTCGATGACCGCTACCTGGTGGACGTCGAAGATATTGTCGAGCGAGGCGAGGCGGAAACGGTTGATCAGAGCTTGTTGACCACGCGCTACCGCTCCGCACAGGGGCGCTTCGTGCTGCGCTTGCCCAAGGCGCGTTGCGAGATACTTCCAACGCCCACCACCGTCGAGCACATCGCCGCCTGGCTTGCGGAGAGGATTGCCAGGGAAAGCGGCGCATCGATACGCGTCCAGGCTTTCGAAGGAGTCGACAAGGGTGCCTTCGCCGAGGCCCAGGGGCGATGACGGAACACAGCGCGAACGGCTGCCGCCCTGGCTGCGGCGCCTGCTGTATCGCACCCTCGATCACCTCGCCGATACCGGGCATGCCCCATGGCAAACCAGCCGGAGTTCGCTGCATTCAGCTCGATAAACGCAACCTGTGTCGTCTGTTTGGCCAGCCACTGCGTCCCACCGTGTGCCACCTGTTCGATTACGATGACGAGCTATGCGGCGATAGCCGTCTCCAGGCGCTTGAGCGCATCGCGGCGCTGGAGCTTGCCACCTGAGCAGCGAAAATCCGCTCTACGAATGCACATCCAGCACCCTGGTGGAGCGCTGATCGAGCAGGCTATGCCAGCGCAGCAGCACCGGCGCATCACAGTGCGACACCTCACCCAATAGATGGCGAAACTCTTCACGCGCGGCGCAATCGCGAGGATCGATCAGTGTCAGCCAGAGCTCCAGAGCGTTGAGTTGCTGATGGAGATTTTCATGCTCGCGCGCTTGGGCCAGGGCCTGCTCCGCCAGCCGGCGGATCGTCTCGCGCGGCCTGCCCTGCTGGTGATGAAGACGCGCCAGTTGAATGGCCAGTTCCGGCAAATAGAGCGAACCGCGCTCCTGAGCCACCAGCAGACAATGGTCGAGATAATCCTCGGCGCGCGCGAGCTCGCCCAGCGCCACGCATGCATCCACGTACCACAACACAGGGCGCGTATAACGATCGCGCCCCGTCACCTCGTTGAACTCCTCCATCCCCATTTCAAGCATGGTCAGTCCCTCACGGTCTCCCGCCAGGGCCCGCTGCCAGCCCAGCATGCTTTGTGACGACATCTGCCAGAGATGTAGATCGGGCGTGCCCGTCAGATCGAACGCACGCTGCGCGCGCACGCCAGCAAGATGAATATGTCCCAACTGGCGATAGACGGCCGCGGCGAATAGCAGCGCCATCGCCAGTGACCCGGGATGATTGAAGCATTCGGCAAGCCGAATGGCCGCTTCCGTCTGCTGCTCTGCACGGTGGTAGTCACCACGCAGGCACAGCGCCCATCCCTGGAAACAGGCCGCCGCCACCTGGGGGTGGTCCGAGAATGGCAGCCACTCGATCAACATGGACTGATTGAGCGGATCGATCTCTTCCAGATGGTCGTACGCCTGGCGAATGCGCCCGGCCCAGTACTCGCAATTGGCGCGGGCATAGGCGGCAAGACGCTGATAGCGCGGCTCCTCGAGGCGTGCGGCAAGGCCGGCAAGAGTCGAGGCGAGCGCAAACGCATCGGCGTGGGCATGCCGCTGGCTGCAGCCAACCCATAGCCCCCAATTGACCAGGAAGCGCTGCTCCAGATCAGCTTCCTCGTCGCTCTCGCTGCCCGCGACGCTGTCCATCAGTACACGGGCACGCACGAAGCTCTCATGGGCCGTGGGCGAGCCATGGCCCTCCAGCGCAAAGGCTGCCTGGCCTCTTACCGTCAGCAGGCTGATCTCGCGTTCGTTCTGGTCGGCGACATGACGCAGACTGGCCAAGCCGAAATCGGCCATCTTCAGCGCAGTACGGTTGGCACTGACCTTGAGTGCCTCCCTCGCTGCCAACTCGAAATAGCGTGCACCCCGCGCATAGTGGCCACTGCGCCGTAGATGGGTGGCGAAATCGCCAGGGTGGCGGCTGATCCAGACCGGGTGATGCTCCTCGATCAGCACAACCACCTGGCGATGGATACGGACCCGCATGTCACGGGGACAGGAGAGATAGGCGGCCTCCTGCAGCAACTGATGACTGAACTGATAATCGAACTCCTTGGAGTTGGCGCAGGGCTCGATCACTTCGAGCCGGCACATCAGCTCGAGCGCCTGTCTGAGGCGCACGCTCTCCCAGCCGCTACACTCGCTCAGGAAGTCGAGGCGGAACTGCCGACCGAGCACCGCTGCCACGTGAGCGATTTCGCGATCGCTGTCCAGCTGATCGATACGGCTGGCCAGCAGCCCCAGCAAGCCATGTGGTAATTCATCGATGTTAACGCTACGCCCCTCTCGTCGCCCCACATCGAGGCGCCGGCAGATCTCCTGCAGATAGAGCGGCACCCCATCGCAGCGTTCGATCAGCTGCCCTCTCAGCCGAGGGCTGAGATGCAACCGATAGCGCCTGGCCAACTGGGAGAGCAAGCGCGAGGATTGCAGATTGTCGAGCCGCCCCAGCACGACCTGCTGATCCCAGTGCAACTTCATGGGCAGCGCTTCGCGGCCATGATGGCTGGCCACCACCAGCAACGAACAATTGATCGGCAGACGTGCCTGGAGGCCGGCTAGCACCTTGAAGGAGGGCTCATCGAGCCACTGAAGGTCATCGATGATCAGAACCAGAGGGCGCTCGTCGGCAAGCTTCTCGATCAAGCGCTGCATCAGTCCCACGACCAGCTCCAGCGCCTCGCCATTGTGTGCATGCGCCATGGCCTCTTCTGACTCGCGAACGCCTAGTGCCTCTTCGAGAAGCTGACGTCGCGCCACGTCCACGCCAAGCTCGGGAAGTTCCTCGAGCAGCCGCGCCAAGTTCTCGGCGCCGAGCTCCTGATCAAGGTGCCAGCGCAGCAATGCTCGCGCCACACCATAGGGCGACTGCACGGAAAGCCTCGTGGTCGGCTGCCAGCAGACACTCACGTCGCGGCTCTGTTCGAATTGGCGAAACCCCACCAGCAGCGCCGATTTGCCCATCCCGGAAGCGCCACGCACCAGCACGCACTGACGCAAGCCGATCCCGGCACGCGCCAGGGCGTCTCGCAGCTTGCGCAGTGCCGACTCGCGGCCCACCAGGCTCGGCGGGAGTGCCTCTCGCCCTCCTTCGTTGGTTCCCAGCACCAAGGCACGCAGCCGAACTCGCCCATCGCTTGCCACCAGGCGCGAAGAGAGGCGCGGTTGTAGGTCCAAGGCCGGTGGCATGTGTTGGCTCGCCTCCTGTGAGATCACAAGCTCACTCCCGATAGCTGCGCTCATCAGCTCCAGGGAGCCCTGGGTGACCTGTCCTAGCGGATCGACCAGCTGCCGTTCGGGCAGGTAGGCGACACGTCCGCTATTGAGACCCGCGGCCAACTCGAAGCTGGGTGCGTCGCACTCACCGCTCCAGCGGCGCACGCACTCGTCGGGCAGCGCACGACGGCAGTGTTCATACAGCGCGACCAGCTCGGCCAACTGATGAGCTGGTCCATGCGTACCGAAACAGGCCAGCCCCAGCCCACCGGTGGCACCGGGAAGCCAGAACCCGCCAAGGTGATGGCACTGCTGCTCAAGCCAACGCAACAGTTCAAGCTGCAATGAAAGGCAGGCACGGGTTTCTGTCCGATCTTGCCAATCGCCCTTGAGTCTCAGACGAATCGCCATGACCGAGAGCTGACGATGCTCTATCTCCTCATCGCGCAGCGGCGCGCCTTCCACCGACAATGCCCTGGAGTAGGCACCCTGGGGAGTGAGCATCTGGGTATCGCTCTTGCCATCCGACCAATAACGGGCAAGCTGTAGGAAACCCGGCTCCGGTTGTTGGCCCGAGAGTGCCAGCAGCTGCAGGAAGGCAGTGTACTGCTCATGCGCGGCCGCCGGCTGGCCCTGCTCCGCCAGTTGGCGTACCAATCGCTCGTGGAAGGGGCCGTAACCGGAAAAACGACTGACCAAGAGACGCAACAGCGACTCCGGCACCTCCGACTGTGCCTCGAGCACCCTTTCGGCAAAGGCGATGACACGCTGACGCCACTCGTTACGCAGACGTAACAGCCAGCGCTGGAACTCGGCACAGGACGAGAGCTGCAGCTCCTCGACCAGATCGCCGCGATAGCCCTCGAGAACCGCTTCGAGCGAGGCGATATCGGGCGGTGCCTTGAGAAGCTGCTCCAGCGCTTCGATATCGAAGCGCCAGCTCTCCGGCTTGCGAAAGGCGATGGTCTGACGCGACACCACCAGCACCCGGTCGGCCTCTTCGCCCAAGGACTGTCGCAGACAATGCAGTGCGTGACGCAGGTTGGTGCGACCCGAAGAGAGCCCTTGATCCGGCCAAAGCAGCTCGGCCAAGGTGGCGCGGTTTACCGGTTGCGAATGGAGCAGTAGATAGACCAGCAGCGCCTTGACCTTGTCATAGCTGAACTGGGAAAGATTGTCCTCACCGAGCGTCAGTGAAAAGTGGCCAAACAGGGACAACTGCTCGTTGGTGGATGTTTCCCGTATCATCTTGGTTCCTGCGTTGTTGCAATGTCTGCAGCGACCCTGAGCGATCAGGCGGCTGCCGGAAGCCCACTGTGGAAACGAAACACGTCGTCCTCGGTGACGATCAGCCGGGCCTCGCACTCACCGAAGAAGGCAATGCGCTCCTCCAGCGCCTGCGCGGCACTCTCTTCGGTATAGAGACGCGCCAGCATCAGGTAATCCTCATAATGGCGTCCTTCCGACTTGACCAGACTTCGATAGAACCTGGCAAGGTCGACATCCAGATGCGGTATCAGGCGCGCAAAGCGCTCACAACTGCGCGCTTCTATATAGGCGCCTATGATCAGGATATCGACTAAGCGGCCAGGATCTTCAGCGCGCACATGCTTGCGAAGCCCTTCGGCATAACGCGAGGCGCTGAGATGGCGATACTTCACCCCCCGCTCCTCCATGACCTTGACCACCTGCTCGAAATGCAGCAGCTCCTCGCGGGCCAGCTGCGACATCTTGGTCAGCAACAGCGGGCGATCGACATAGCGATACATCAGGCTCATAGCGGTAGACGCCGCTTTCTTCTCACACTGGGCATGATCGATCAGCAGCAGATCCTGGTGCTCCAGCGCCTCAGCGATCCAGGCATCGGGGGTAGGACAGCCCAGAAACTGCAGCAGGGACTCTGGAATCAAGCTTTCGGTATCGTCTTGCATACTATATTCCGACCATTGATGTGCATTTGCCGGCACGCACCTGTGTGCCGCCTGGCCTGAGCGGCGACGTTCAACGCCTCACTCAATACGCTATAAAAGGGGTGACAGATCTCAGGCCCCACCTGCGGCTCATCTTACCGTGTCGTGCATGCGACGGCACCTGCCTTAGCCTTGCGGCACTGCCCGCAGACCAAAGTTCTAGCTGGCTCAAGCGGTGCCCGCTTAACATTGTCGACAGTTTCACGTAGAATTCCCTGCGCCTGACCACAGAATACCGCAAGCACCAGAACGGTCGATTTCGCCGACATTGGACACTTTTGGCATCAATAGCGAAGTCCGTTTTGGCATAGAAACTTGATGAGGGCCCCCTATCGTGCTTGAAGCTTATCGCCAACATGTCGAGGAACGTGCCGCCGAGGGCATCCCGCCGAAGCCGCTGAATGCCGAACAGGTCTCCGCGCTGATCGAACTGCTGAAGAACCCGCCTGCGGGCGAGGAGCAGTTCCTGCTCGAGCTGATCACCGACCGCGTTCCTCCCGGCGTCGATGAGGCCGCCTACGTCAAGGCCGGCTTCCTGACCGCCATCGCCAAGGGCGATGACAGCTCACCGCTGATCGACAAGATTCACGCCGTCAAGCTGCTGGGCACCATGCAGGGTGGCTACAACATCGTCACTCTCGTAGAACTGCTCGACAACGACGCACTGGCCAAGGAAGCGGGCGAGCAGCTCAAGCATACCCTGCTGATGTTCGATGCCTTCCACGATGTCGCCGAGCGCGCCAAGTCAGGTAACGCCGTCGCCAAGGACGTGCTGCAATCCTGGGCCGATGCCGAATGGTATCTGGCCAAGCCCAAGCTCGATGAAAAGGTCACCCTGACCGTATTCAAGGTCTCCGGCGAAACCAACACCGACGACCTTTCCCCCGCTCCCGACGCCTGGTCGCGCCCCGACATTCCGCTGCATGCCAATGCCATGCTCAAGAATGTCCGTGAAGGCATCGAGCCTGAACTCCCCGGCACCAAGGGGCCGCTGACCCAGATCGAAGCAGTCAAGGCCAAGGGCTTCCCGGTCGCCTACGTGGGCGACGTAGTGGGTACCGGCTCCTCGCGCAAGTCCGCCACCAACTCGGTGCTGTGGTTCTTCGGCGACGACATCCCCTACGTGCCCAACAAGCGCGGCGGTGGCTACTGCTTCGGCGGCAAGATCGCGCCGATCTTCTTCAACACCATGGAAGATGCCGGCGCCCTGCCCATCGAGATGGACGTCTCCAAGATGGAGATGGGTGACGTCATTGACGTCTACCCCTACGAAGGCAAGGTCTGCAAGCACGGCACCGACGAGGTATTGACCACCTTCGCGCTCAAGACACGCGTGATTCTCGACGAGGTGCGCGCTGGCGGCCGTATCCCCCTGATCATCGGTCGCGGCCTCACCGACAAGGCCCGTGCCGAGCTCGGCCTGGGTCCTGCCGATGTCTTCAAGACCCCTGAGCAACCCACCGATACCGGCAAGGGCTACACCCTGGCTCAGAAGATGGTCGGCAAGGCATGCGGCATGGAGGGCGTACGCCCTGGCATGTACTGCGAGCCGAAGATGACCACCGTCGGTTCCCAGGACACCACCGGCCCGATGACGCGCGACGAGCTCAAGGATCTCGCCTGTCTGGGCTTCCAGGCGGATCTGGTCATGCAGTCGTTCTGTCACACCAGCGCCTATCCCAAGCCGGTCGACGTGGAGACCCACCACAGCCTGCCCGACTTCATCATGAACCGTGGCGGCGTCTCGCTGCGCCCGGGCGACGGCATCATCCACTCGTGGCTGAACCGCATGCTGCTCCCCGACACCGTCGGCACAGGTGGCGACTCACACACACGCTTCCCGATGGGCATCTCCTTCCCGGCGGGCTCCGGCCTCGTTGCCTTCGCCGCCGCCACTGGCGTGATGCCGCTGGACATGCCGGAATCGGTACTCGTGCGCTTCAAGGGCAAGCGCCAGCCCGGCGTCACCCTGCGTGACCTGGTCCATGCGATCCCCTATTACGGCATCAAGCAGGGCCTGCTCACCGTGGCCAAGGCGGGCAAGAAGAACGCCTTCTCCGGTCGCGTGCTGGAGATCGAAGGACTAGAGGAGCTTACCGTCGAACAGGCCTTCGAGCTTTCCGACGCCTCCGCCGAGCGCAGTGCTGCGGGTTGCACCATCACGCTCTCCGAAGAGAGTGTGACCGAGTACCTGAAGTCCAACATTACCCTGCTCAAGTGGATGATCAGCAATGGCTACGGCGACGAGCGCACCATCAGCCGCCGCATCGACGCCATGGAAGCGTGGCTGACCAGCCCGAGCCTGATGCGTGCCGACGCCGATGCCGAGTACGCCGAAGTGATCGAGATCGATCTCGACGAGATCAAGGAGCCAATCCTCTGCGCGCCGAACGACCCGGACGATGCCCGCCTGCTCTCCGAGGTGGCTGGCGAGAAGATCGACGAGGTGTTCATCGGCTCGTGCATGACCAACATCGGCCACTTCCGTGCCGCCGGCAAGCTGCTCGAGAAGCAGCCGGCCGGCAGCCTGAAGACGCGCCTGTGGCTGGCACCGCCGACCAAGATGGACCAGCACCAGCTCACCGAAGAGGGTTACTACGGCATCTACGGTCGCGCCGGCGCGCGCATGGAGATGCCGGGTTGCTCGCTATGCATGGGCAACCAGGCGCGTGTAGCCGCCAAGTCCACCGTCGTCTCCACCTCGACGCGCAACTTCCCCAACCGCCTGGGGGATGGTGCCGATGTCTATCTGGCCTCGGCTGAGCTTGCCGCCATCGCAGCGGTTGAAGGACGCCTGCCAAGCGTGGAAGAATACCAGGGCTACATGGGACAATTCGACGCGATGGCCGGTGAGATCTATCGTTACATGAATTTCCATGAAATCGAGGAGTATCAGAAGATCGCCTCGAACGTGATTCCTGTCGCTCAGGAAGCCTGATCAAGGCCCTGAAGACCGAGAAGCACACCCTTCGTCGCCGATGCTCGCAACATCGATGGTTGCGGTCCTAGGGCCGCAATCAGCGCCGATGACCGAAGCGCCCCGCCCTGTGCGGGGCGTTTTTTATTGCCTGCCGATTTCTCACGGGGCCATGAACCGTGCATGATGAATCTCGCTCATGCTGAGCTGAAAAATCATCGTTCGTCATTCGCCTAGTAGATTTGTGATCATGGTACGCCTATGCATTAGTTACCGATCATATTAGTCGTTTGGAGTTCTCGATGACCACTGCCACCCCTCCTCCCTTCCGCGCTGACGTCGTCGGTAGCCTGCTGCGCCCCGAGACACTCAAGACAGCACGCGACCAACAGCAGGCCGGCGTGCTTGATAGCCAAGCGCTGCGCCGCATCGAGGACGAGGCGATTCGTCATGTCGTCGACTGCCAATGCCAGACCGGCTTACAGGTAGTGACCGATGGCGAACTGCGTCGTGCATGGTGGCATTTCGACTTCTTCGAGGGGCTAGAGGGAGTAGAGGGCTATGACGCCGATCAAGGCATTCAGTTCACTGGCGTTCAGACCAAGTCGCGCAACGTACGCGTGGTGGGCAAGCTCGGCTTTGGCCACCATCCCATGCTCGAGGACTTCAGGTTTCTCAACAGCGTGAGCCAAGGGGCCACACCGAAGATGACCATCCCGAGCCCCAGCGTGCTGCACTTCCGGGGAGGACGCAAGGTGGTCAGTCGCGATGCCTACCCGGATATCGAGGGATTCTTCGATGATCTGGCTCAAGTATACAAGCAGGCGATTCAGGCCTTCTATGAAGCCGGCTGCCGCTATCTTCAGCTCGACGACACCGTCTGGGCTTACCTCTGCTCAGATGATCAGCGTGCCCAGATCCGCGAGCGCGGTGACGATCCCGACCAGTTGGCTCAGACCTATGCTCGCGTGCTGAATACCGCGCTCGAAGACAAGCCTGACGATCTGGTCGTCGCCATGCACGTCTGCCGCGGCAATTTTCGCTCCACCTGGATCTCCGAGGGCGGTTACGAACCAGTGGCCGAACTGCTGTTCGGTTCGGTCAACATCGATGTGTTCTTCCTTGAGTACGACTCCGAGCGGGCGGGCGGCTTCGAGCCACTGCGCTTCATCAAGCCAGGCCACCAGAAAGTCGTGCTGGGGCTGATCACCACCAAGAGCGGTGAGCTGGAAGACGTCGAGGAGGTGAAAACGAGGATTCACGAAGCTGCACAGTTCGTCAGCCTCGACCAGCTCTGTCTGAGTACCCAGTGCGGTTTCGCCTCCACCGAGGAGGGCAATGCCATAACCGAAGAGCAGCAACAGGCTAAGTTGCAGCTGGTCGTGCAGATCGCCAAGGAGATATGGGGCGAATAGCGCTCCTTTGGTCATGAATGCCATGAAGCTACGCCACGCAGTCGATAACGGTCCCATGTCCGCTTTTCAGTGGCAGGCCATCGCCATCTGCTTCTTGCTCAACGCCATCGATGGACTGGACGTGCTGGCCATGGCCTTCACGGCATCCGCCGTCTCCCATGAGTGGGGGCTCTCCGGTGCAGAGCTTGGCATGCTGCTCAGCGCGGGTATCGTCGGCATGGCGATCGGCTCGGCACTGATCGCGCCCTTCGCCGACACTTATGGGCGCCGTCCATTGATCATGTTGAGCCTGTTGCTTTCCGGCACCTGCATGACGCTCTCGTTCTGGAGCCCGAACCCGCAATCGCTGGCGGTGCTGCGGGTATTGACGGGCATCGGGGTCGGCACGATTCTCGCCAGCGCCAATGTCCTGAGCAGCGAGTACGCCAACCGCCGCTGGCGCGGGCTGGCAATAAGCCTGCAATCGGTGGGCTTTGCGCTGGGCGCCACCCTGGGCGGACTACTCGCCACCTATCTCAATGATACGCTGGGCTGGCGCTACGTGTTTCTGACAGGAGGCCTGCTTACCTTGCTGGCGCTACTGGTCGTGGCTGTTCAATTGCCAGAATCGCTGGACTTCCTGCTGCACAAGCGCCCTGCCCAGGCACTGGCGCGGGTGAATACCCTGGCAAGCAAGCTCAAGCAGCCCAGTCTTGCGCAACTCCCAGAGCAGAGTGCCGAGGTGTCGCGACACTCAAACTACCGCCAGCTGTTCGATTCGCGAAACCTCACCACCACCCTGCTCCTTGGCATGGCGTTCTTTCTGGTGATGTTCAGCTTCTACTTCGTGATGAGCTGGACGCCCAGGCTACTGGAGGCGGCGGGACTCTCCGCCGAGCATGGGATCGCCGGTGGCATGCTGTTGAACCTTGGCGGAATGGTTGGCGCGCTGCTGATGGGAGTCGGCGCGAGCCGAATCAGGCTCAGTGCCATTCTACATGCCTTCCTGCTGCTCACCGCGATCATGCTAGTGGTCATGGTTCCTGCGGCCCAGTTCCTGGCCCTGGCATTAAGCGTCGGCTTCTTTATCGGCCTGCTGCTCAACGGGGCAATTGCCGGCCTCTATACCACGGTTCCCCAGAGCTACGACGCTGCCATACGTGCCAGTGGCGTCGGCGTCGTGCTAGGCTTCGGCCGTCTCGGTGCGATCGTCTCGCCGCTGGTCGCCGGGGTACTGCTCGATGCCGCATGGCAGCCCGCACGGCTCTATGCCCTGTATGCCGGCGCACTGCTTCTGGCACTTGGGGTGATGCTGATGTTTCATGCACATGTCAGGCCGAGACTCTCCCGGGAAAACACTGTCTGACGCTGCACGGGCATGAGGAGGCTTGAGGAAATTCGCATTTGGTCCTATAGGCAAGGAGCGCTCTTTCACTCGACTATGCCATGATGACAAGCCATCCCGAGTAGGTCACAAGGAGCGACCATGGACCACATCATTACCCCCGATATCTGCGACGCCCATCCTGAAGTGGCGGTGCTTGACCCGATCTTCGCCAACTATGGTGGTCGCGAGGCCTTCTGCGGCCCGATTCGAACCATCAAGTGCTTCGAAGACAACTCGCTGATCAAGCAGGCCGTTGCCGAGCCCGGCGACGGTGCGGTGCTGGTCGTCGATGCCGGTGGCTCGAATCGCTGTGCCATGCTCGGTGACATGCTGGCCGAACAGGCCGTGGACAACGGCTGGGCGGGGGTGGTGATGTATGGCTGCGTACGTGATGTCGATGTACTGGCCGAGATGGAGCTTGGCGTTCAGGCCATCGGTGCACACCCTCGGCGTAGCGAGAAACGCGGCGAAGGAGTGCGCGATATTCCTGTCACCTTTGCCGGCGCCACCCTGCATCCCGGCCAGTGGCTATATGCCGACAACAACGGCATCGTGATCGCGGAGCAGCGCCTGCCACTGAACGGCTAGGCACACTCGTGCTATACAACAGGCATGGCATTTCACTCGCGATATTGTCAACACACCAGCGCGATGACAGGCTAACGGTTTAGCTGGAAACGGAACGCCATGCTGTCGCTCACCCAACTCAACCGCGATCTCCTGCGCGCCCTGCGTGAGCATCTGCGCCCCCTGGTCGCCTATCACCTCTTCTTCACCCTGCTCGCCTCGGCCGTTCTACTGCCGGCGGTGGCCTGGACGCTGACCTCGCTACTGGGGCGTTTCGGGCGTCCCGTCATTACCGATAGCGCCCTGCTCGATATTCTGATCTCGCCCGGTGGGGGCCTCTGGCTAATGTCCGCCATCGCCCTTATCTTCGTAGTTCTTTATCTGCAGCAGGCGGGCATGATCCTGGTTGCGGTACGCCATCGAAGCAATCATTACCGACTGGCCTGGGAAGCGTTCTGGAGCAGCCTGCGACGGTTCCCGGCGCTGTTCGGGCTAGTGGTAGTGCAGGTGGGCACCCACCTGCTGCTATTGCTGCCCGTGGTACTAGCGATCGCCTGGCTCTATGGCGTTTTCCTGGGCGCTCTTGATCCGTACTACATTCAGCGGGTGCGGCCGCCAGCGCTCTGGCAATTCCTGGCTGCGTGCCTGCCGATCGTACTCGTTTGGATGGCGCTCGCCGCGACGCTTTACTTTCGCTGGATACTCGCCCTGCCGGCGCTGGTACTGGAGTCGCTGACGCCCCTGCAGGCGCTCTCTCGCAGCAGGGAGCTCACGCGCGGGCGCAAGCGCCATATCGCCCTTGCCGTCATCCTCGTACTGCTGCTGATCATCGCGCTGCCGGTACTCTTCACCTGGCTCTATGATCGGCTCGGCACACCGCTACTTTGGCAATTGCCGGAGCGCAACGCGGTGCTGATACCGGCCATGCTCCTCTACCTGAGCGGCTATGTCCTGCTGACCCTGGCCATCACCTTTCTAGGGATAGCCATCAATAGTCTGCTGGCAGCGTGCCTCTACCTGCGTCTTGCACATCAGCAACCCAGGCCTGCCTCTCCGCCGCCGGATGCGCATCCGGGACGCCTCGCCTGGGCGGTGGAGATCGCAGTGGTGGCCTTTGCCATCAGCCAGGCATGGCTGATCGTCAATAGCTTCGAGCTGCGCGATGACGTTCTCATCACGGCTCACCGTGGAAGCTCCATGGTCGCACCGGAAAACACGTTAGCCGCCATCGACCAAGCGATCGTGGATGGCGCCGATTACATCGAGATCGATGTCCGCCTGACCGGTGATGGGCAGGTGGTGCTCTATCACGATCGCAGCTTGCAGCGCCTGATCGGCGACGCCCGCAATCTCGGTGAGGTTACGTTCGAGGAGTTGCAGCTCTTCGATGTCGGCAGCTGGTTTGGCGATGCTTTCGTTGGCGAGCGTATTCCGCTCTTGGGCGAGGCGTTGGCGCGTACGCGCACGACAAGCCCACTGATGATCGACCTCAAGCCCGACACGGGCCGCGAGATCGACCTGATCGAGGCCGTGATCGAGGATTTGCATCGCGAGAATGGCGCCAGAGAGGAGTGCCGGACCCAGAGCGCCACACCGGAGCAGTGTGGCGGCCAGGACGTGCGCGACGAGGTGTTGATGGCGACCATGTCACTGGCGCTGGCAAGCGAGATCAAGGCGCGCGAACCACAGCTGCATGTGACGCTGTTGGCACAATTCGTGCTGCCCGGCACCCTGGATCGTACCCGCTTCGATGCCCTTGGCCTGCGCCACAACCGTGTCACCGAGGAGGAGGTGCGCATCGCCCGCTACCATGGCTATGAGCTGCACGCCTGGACGATCAATGACCGGGCCCGCATGTCCCAACTGATCGACATTGGGGTCGACAATATCATTACCGACCGACCCGACCTGCTCGCCGAACTGCTCACCGACCGCCGCGAGCTCAGCGATGGCGAGCTGCTGCTCGTCAAGCTGCGTAATTGGCTACGCAGCTAGAACGGGGCGCTTTGCCGGCCAAGGCGCGGGAGTGTCAATCCCCCATCACCGTTCCTTCGCGGCGCGGGTCGGCACCGCCGAAGTAACCCTCCTCGACACGCTGGATCGCCTGCAGTCCACTGGTCAGCTCACGTTCGCTGACCTCATGGCCGAGCGCCTGAAGCGCCTCGAGGGTCTCCGGCGGGAAACGACCCTCCTCGAGTGAGACGGGTCCGCCAAGCGTGATTGCATGGGGCAGGTTGAGCGCCTCTTGGGCATCGAGCCCCCAATCCAGCATAGCGACCAGTGCCTTGGCGGTGTAGTGAATGATTGCTGCACCTCCGGGGGAGCCCAGACTTGCCACGAGATCGCCGCTATCACGCTCGAATACCAGCGTCGGGCTCATGCTCGAACGCGGCCGCTTGCCCCCCTCGACCCGATTGGCAATCGGGTTTTCCTGGCCATCCTCGTGGGTGAAGGAGAAATCGGTAAGCTCGTTATTGAGCAGATAGCCGCCATCAAGTCCCGTGCCGCCATCGGCCATGATGCGCGAACCGAAGGCCGCCTCGATGGTGGTCGTCATGGCAATGGCGTGGCCATTCTCATCGACGATACTGATGTGGCTGGTGCCGTACTCGGGCTGGTTGGGCTGAACCGCCCAGGCGGTCGTGACCTCGCCCGGCTTGCCCGGCTCGGCGCCATCGCTACCCATGCTCTCCTGCGCCTGGATGAGCGCTGCGCGACCGGAAAGGTAATAGGGGTCGAGCATGCTGTTCCAATCACTACCCGGAGCATCGACGAAATCCGGATCGGCGATGTACTTGCCGCGATCGGCAAAGGCCAGCCGTGACGCCTCGAGGAACTGGTGCAGCCACTCGGTACTTGGGCGATCCCCCTCGAGCGGCTGCTCGACCTCGGGTAGATGCTCCAGAATACCGAGTATCTGCATGATGGTCAGATGCCCCGACGAAGGAGGTGGAAAGCCGCAGATCGACCACTCTCGCCAATCGGTGCACAACGGGTCGCGCTTCTTCGCTGCGTAGGAGGCCATGTCCTCAAGACTCAAGGCGCCAGGACGTTGCGGGTGATTCTGCACGCGCTCGACCAGATCCTCGGCGATCGCCCCGGTATGCAGCGCCTTGCTGCCATGCTCGGCCAGCTCTCGCAGAATCGCTGCCAGGGCAGGATTCTTCAGCTCATGACCAACGCCAAGGGGTTCACCATCCTCGTCGTAATAGAAATGTCTTGCCAGCTCGTCGTCGCGCAAGCGCTCCTCGCCTTCCAGCATGGCGTGCAGCCGCCGGCTCACGGGAAAGCCCTGCTCGGCCAGGGCTATCGCCGGCTCGAACAGCTCGCTCCAGGCAAGCGTGCCATGGGTCTCGTGCGCCAGTTCCAGCATCCGTACCACGCCGGGAACGCCGACCGAAAGCCCACTGGCGGCGGCCTCCATGAAGTCCAGCGGCTCGCCATCCTCATCGAGAAACAGCGTGCCCTCCGCCTCGTCGGGCGCGGTTTCACGACCATCGAAGGCGGTGACACTCCCGCCATCGAAATGCATCAGAAACGCCCCGCCGCCTATCCCGCTCGACTGCGGCTCGACCAGGGTCAGTACCATCTGCACGGCGATGGCCGCATCGATGGCCGAACCGCCGGCCTGGAGCACCTGGTAACCCGCGTCCGTCGCCAACGGATTGGCGGCGGCAACGGCGAAGCGCTCGGTGGCCCAGCCGGGTTTCTCCTCGTAACCGGAGCCCGCTTCCGGGGCGATCTCGGGAGTGGAGTACTCGAAGGCACTCTCGGCGTTTTCGGCACTTTCGGCCATCGCCGAGAGTGGAAGAACCAGCAGCAGCGCAACACCGGCGGGAGCCAATACGCGATAAGGCAAACGAGAACAGCGCGTCATGGTGATACTTCCTTGTAGCGGCAAGTTAGGAATACAGCATAGGCGAGCGAAGCGAGACGGGGAACCCTCCCATCAACGACTGCGCCCGGCCGATGGCCGGGCGCAACGCTAGAGGCTGATGCGAGCGATGATCAGGCCAAGGTTTCACCCGCCAGCATGAACCATGTCTCGAGCACTGCATCGGGATTGAGCGACACCGAGTCGATGCCCTGCTCCATCAGCCATTTGGCCAGGTCGGGATGATCCGACGGCCCCTGGCCGCATATACCGACGTACTTGCCCTGCGCCTTGCACGCCTGGATGGCCATTGCCAACAGCTTCTTCACGGCGGGATTACGCTCGTCGAAGAGGTGGGCAACGATACCCGAATCGCGGTCGAGCCCGAGCGTCAGTTGGGTCAGATCGTTGGAGCCGATGGAGAAACCGTCGAAATACTCGAGAAACTCGTCGGCGAGCAGCGCATTGGCCGGCAACTCGCACATCATGATCACCTTGAGACCGTTCTCGCCACGCGACAGGCCGTTGGCCGCCAGCAGGTCGACGACCGCCTTGGCCTCGTCGGGGGTGCGCACGAACGGCACCATGATTTCGACATTGTCCAGTCCCATCTCGTCACGCACACGCTTGAGCGCTTGGCACTCCAGCTCGAAACAGGGGCGGAAGGCGTCGGAGATATAGCGTGAGGCACCCCGGAAGCCAAGCATCGGATTCTCTTCGCCCGGCTCGTAGAGCTTGCCGCCGATCAGGTTCTCGTACTCGTTGGACTTGAAGTCCGACAGGCGCACGATGACCCGCTTGGGATAGAAGGACGCCGCCAGCGTCGAGACACCCTCCACTAACTTGTCGACATAGAAGCTCACCGGATCGGTATACCCGGCAGTGCGCAAGTCGATGCTCTGCTGCAGGTCCTGAGGCAGACGATCGTACTCAAGCAGCGCCTTGGGGTGCACGCCGATCATGCGATTGATGATGAACTCGAGCCGCGCCAGCCCAACGCCGGCATTGGGCAGGCTGGCGAAACCGAAGGCACGGTCGGGGTTGCCGACGTTCATCATGATCTTGAATGGGATCTCGGGCATGGCATCGACGCTCGAGGTCTTGCACTCATAATCCAGAAGCCCCTCGTAGATATGCCCGGTGTCGCCCTCGGAGCAGGAGACCGTGACTTCGCGGTCGTCGCCGAGCACCGAGGTGGCATCGCCACACCCCACCACGGCGGGAATACCCAGCTCGCGGGCAATGATCGCCGCATGGCAGGTACGGCCGCCGCGGTTGGTGACGATCGCCGATGCACGCTTCATGATCGGCTCCCAATCCGGGTCGGTCATGTCGGTCACCAGGACGTCGCCCGGCTTGACCTTGTCCATCTCGTCCGGCGAGAGGATCACCTTGACCGCTCCGCTGCCGATGCGCTGACCGATGGCGCGACCAGAGACCAGCGTGCGCCCCTTCTCCTTTAGGTGGAAGCGCTCGAGTTTGCCGCCCTCGAGCTGGGAGACCACGGTTTCGGGACGCGCCTGGACGATGTAGAGCTTGCCGTCATCGCCATCCAGCGCCCACTCGATGTCCATGGGGCGCCCGTAGTGCTCCTCGATGATCACCGCCTGGCGCGCCAGGTCCATGACCTGCTGGTCATCGATGCAGAAGCGGCCACGCTCGGCCAGCGGCACATCGATCGTAGCCACCGACTTGCCCGCGCTGGCCTCCTCGGTATAGATCATCTTGATCAGCTTGGAGCCTAGCGTGCGACGCAGCACCGCCGGGCGCCCGGCCTTGAGCGTCGGTTTGTGTACATAGAACTCGTCGGGATTGACCGCCCCCTGAACCACGGTTTCGCCAAGCCCCCAGGAGGCCGTGACGAAGACTGCATCGCGATAGCCGGACTCCGTATCCAGCGTGAACATGACGCCTGACGCACCGGTCTCGGAGCGCACCATCTTCTGCACGCCGGCGGAGAGCGCCACGTTCTCGTGGGCGTAGCCACGATGCACACGGTAGGAGATCGCCCGGTCGTTGAACAGCGAGGCGAACACCTCATGCACGGCACGCTTGATGTTGTCGAAGCCTTCGATATTGAGGAAGGTCTCCTGCTGGCCGGCAAAGGAGGCATCGGGGAGGTCTTCGGCGGTGGCCGACGAGCGCACGGCCGCCTTCAGGTTAGGGTGCTGATCCGCCAGGCGCCCATAGGCCTCACGCAGCGCCGCCTCGAAGTTGGGCGGCAGCGGCGTCTCGATCACCCACTGGCGGATCTCGGCACCGACCTTTGAGAGCTCGTTGACATCATCGACGTCGAGGCGGGCAAGCGCGGCATTGATCCGCTCATTGAGCCCCTCGTGAGCGAGGAATTCACGATAGGCCTGCGCGGTGGTGGCGAAGCCGCCCGGCACGCTTACCCCGACTTCGGCGAGATTGGAGATCATCTCGCCAAGCGAGGCATTCTTGCCGCCGACACGCTCGACGTCGTCCATTCCCAACTGGTCGAACCACAGAATGTACTCTTCCACGAGACCCCCTTGTTCTTTGTCGGCGATGCGGGTGCGGTATGTTAGCAGCGCACGTCGCTAATATTCGTTTGGCGACACCCTATCAAGCGGCGGTCATATTCGCCATTAGTCTAACAGCGAAGTCAGGGAAGGTTTTTTACAACAAACGTCGAAAATCGAGCTTTCCTGTAGTCGCAGCACTGAAAGTACAGTTGCCGAAACGTTTGCCAGGATCGACAATCGGCCGATGTCCAGCCGAGAGAAGCCTCATGACGCGTACCGCCTTCTTTATTTCCGACGGCACCGGCATCACCGCCGAAACCCTGGGCAGAAGCCTGTTGGCCCAGTTCGAGAACATCGATATCCGAATGATCACCAAGCCCTATATCGACACCACCGAGAAAGCCCAGTCGCTGGTGGATATCATCAACTCCACGGCGGTGCGCGACGGCGCTCAACCGATCATCATCGACACCATCGTCGATGAAGCGATCCGGCAGGTGATCAGCACGGCGAGTGGCTTCAAGGTGGATGTCTTCTCGACGTTTCTGGCACCACTGGAAGAGGAGCTGGCGACGCATTCGAGCTATAGCGTGGGACGCACCCACGCCATTGGCCACGACGACACCTATATGAACCGCATCGACTCGGTGCACTTCGCCCTGGATAACGACGATGGCGCACGCACGCATCAATACGACAAGGCGGATATCATTCTGGTCGGCGTGTCACGCTGCGGCAAGACTCCTACCTCGCTCTATCTCGCCCTGCAGTTCGGCATTCGCGCCGCCAACTACCCCTTCACTGAGGACGATCTCGACGAGGATGGCAGCCTGAAGCTGCCTCCCTCCCTCGCCCCCTACCGTCACAAGCTGTTCGGTCTGACCATCGACCCGCGCCGCCTGGCCGCCATTCGCAGCGAGCGTCGGCCAAACAGCCGTTACTGTTCGATGGACCAGTGCATGCAGGAAGTGCAGCAGACCGAAGGGCTCTACCGGCAGATGCATATTCCCTATATCGATACCACGCGCTTCTCGATCGAGGAGATCTCGACACGCATGATCGCCGAGACAGGGCTCAACCGGCGCTTCAATCCCCGCTAGACGATGCTCAAGAGACGATGCCCTGGGCGCGAAGTGTGGCAATCTGCGTCTCGCTGAGCCCCATCCCGGCCAGCACGCTGTCACTGTCCTGGCCCAGGGCTGGCGGTGCTCGATGACTGGTCTGCGAGTCACCATCGAAGCGCAGCGGATTGGCGATCTGCGGCACCGTCATGCCGTCACGCTGTAGCGAGGTCACCATACCACGATGGCGCACCTGGGGATCGCTCAAGGCCTCGGATACGCTGTTGATCGGACCGGCGGGAATCCCCAGCGCCTCGAGTTCGGCAAGCCACCGATCGCGCTCGCGGCTAGCCAGTCGCTCGGCCACCATCGGCACCAGCAGCTGGCGATTGGCGACCCGCATGGCATTGGTGGCAAACCGGGTATCGCCTGCCCACTCGGGATGCCCCAGCAGTTGGGCAAGACGAGCGAACTGGCTATCGTTGCCTACCGTCAACACTAGATAACCGTCGGCACAGGCAAACGCCTGGTAGGGAACGATATTGGGGTGGGCATTGCCATGGCGCTGCGGATCGCGTCCCGAGACCAGGGTATTGAGCGCCTGGTTGGCAAGGGTTGCCACCTGCACATCGAGCAGCGCCACGTCCACGTGGCGGCCACGCCCGGTGCGCTCACGCTCATTCAGGGCGGCCAATACCCCGACCGTGGCATAGAGCCCGGTCATTACATCGGTGATCGCCACCCCGGTCTTCATCGGCATCGCCTCAGCGTCGCCGGTCACGCTCATCAGCCCGCCCATCGCCTGGATCATGAAGTCGTAGCCGGCACGATGCGCATAGGGGCCATCCTGGCCAAAGCCGGTGATCGAGCAGCCGATCAGGCGCGGATTGCGCTTGGACAGGCTCGCGTAGTCCAGGCCATAGCGCTTGAGCCCGCCCACCTTGAAGTTCTCGAGCAGGATGTCGGCACGCCCGGCCAACGCCTGGACCAGCGCCTGCCCCTCGGGGTGGGTGATATCCACGGCCAGCGACTGCTTGCCACGGTTGGCACACAGGAAATAGGCCGCCTCGCGGGAGTCTGCCGCGCTATCCTCAAGCCACGGCGGCCCCCAGCTACGCGTATCGTCGCCCTGGCCCGGCCGTTCGATCTTGATCACCTGAGCTCCCAGGTCGGCGAGCAGCTGTCCCGCCCAAGGGCCGGCGAGCACCCGCGACATGTCGAGTACCAGACACCCCTCCAGTGGTCCGCTCATCGGCCCGGGCTCCGCTTGGCTCACCCTCATGAGAAGGCCTGAATTCCGGTCTGGGCGCGGCCGAGGATCAACGCATGGATATCGTGGGTGCCTTCATAGGTGTTGACCGCCTCGAGGTTCATGGCGTGGCGGATCACGTGGTACTCGTCGGCGATGCCATTGCCGCCATGCATGTCGCGCGCCACGCGGGCGATATCCAAGGCCTTGCCGCAGTTGTTGCGCTTGATCAGCGAGATCACCTCCGGCACCAGCTGACCTGCATCGATCATGCGGCCTGCGCGCAGCGAGGCCTGCAGGCCAAGGGCGATCTCCGTCTGCATGTCGGCGAGCTTCTTCTGGATCAGTTGATTGGCGGCCAGTGGGCGTCCGAACTGCTTGCGATCCAATGTGTACTGGCGCGCCGCGTGCCAGCACGCTTCGGCCGCGCCCATCGCCCCCCAGCTGATACCATAGCGGGCACGGTTGAGACACGAGAACGGCCCCTTGAGACCGGTTACCCCCGGCAGCAACTGCTCATCGCCGATCTCGACATCGACCATCGAGATCTGGCCGGTGACGGAGGCGCGCAGGCTGAACTTGCCTTCAATTTTGGGTGCAGTCAGACCCTTCATGCCCTTTTCGAGAATGAAGCCCCGCAGCACGCCCTCGTCATCCTTGGCCCAGACCACGAACACATCGGCGATCGGCGAGTTGGTGATCCAGGTCTTGGCACCATTGAGCTTCCAGCCTCCCTCGACCTTGACGGCACGAGTGCTCATGCCGTTGGGATCGGAACCATGATCCGGCTCGGTCAGACCGAAGCAGCCGACCCACTCCCCGCTCATCAGCTTGGGCAGGTACTTCTCGCGCTGCGCCTCGCTACCGAAGGCATGGATCGGATACATCACCAAGCTCGACTGGACACTCATGGCACTGCGGTAACCGGAGTCGACACGCTCGACTTCGCGAGCGATCAGCCCGTAGCTGACATAGTTGAGACCGGCGCCGCCGTAGCCATCGATGGTCGCGCCGAGCAGGCCAAGCTCGCCCATTTCGGTCATGATCTCGCGGTCGAAGCGTTCGTGGCGGTTGGCCTCGAGCACCCGCGGCAGCAACTTCTCCTGGCAGTAGTCCTGGGCGGTCTGCTGCACCATGCGCTCGTCTTCATCGAGCTGATCGATCAGGCGGAACGGGTCTTCCCAGGTCATGGGGGTAATCTGGCTCATCGGGAACTCCAGGGGGACGAAATGGGTATTGGACGGCTAAATAATTTCTACATTATTACTAAATGTAGAACATAAAGCCGCCCAATACTAGCCCCGGCGGGAGGGGGACTACTTGGGCGCGTGCCGATAGAGACGCTGGATACTCGAAAAATCGAGCCCTCCACTGCCCTGGGCTGTATGAAGTGCAAACAGGTTGCGGGCCTGGGAGCCCATCGGCACCGCCGATTTCGACCCCAGCGCCAGCTCCCAGGCTAGCCCTAAGTCCTTGGCCATCAGATCGGTGAGAAACCCGCCCTGATACTCCTTGGAGGCCGGCGCGGACTCCATCACCCCCGGCCAGGGGTTATAGACGTTGAGCGCCCAGTTGCCGCCGCTGCTCTGCTTCATTATCTCGGAGAGCACCGCAGGATCCAGGCCATTCTCGACACCCAGCGCCAGGGCCTCGGCCGTGCCACTCATCAGTATCCCGAGCAGCATGTTGTTGCAGATCTTGGCTACCTGACCAGCACCCACGCCTCCCGCATGGAAGATATTCTTGCCCATCGCTTCCAGTATCGGCTTGGCTCGCTCGAAGCCGCCCTGCTCTCCGCCAACGATGAACGTCAGGGTGCCGGCTTTCGCCCCGCCCACGCCACCGGAGACGGGCGCATCCAGGTAGGTCAGGCCGCGTTGCGCCGCCGCCTCGCCCACCGCCCGGGCGTCGCCTGGCGCGATGGTCGAGGCATCGATGATCAATGGCGAGCCCGTGAGCGATTCGAGCAATCCGGAGGATTGCTCACCTCCCAGATAGAGCCCCTTGACATGCTTGCCCGCCGGCAGCATGGAAATGACCACTTCGGCCTTGGCCGCGGCGGCCCGGGCGCTCTCGCCACGCGTGGCGCCCTGACTCTCGAGCGACTGCATGGCGCTCTCCACCAGATCGAAAACGCAGACGTCATGGCCGGCATCTAGCAGATTGCCGGCCATCGGCGCTCCCATGTTGCCAAGACCAATAAATGCGATGCGCATAATGCTACTCCTGTTCAGTGCGTTGTGATTGTTGTCAGGCGCGTCGTGGCGACACGCTCAAGGGTAGGAACCATCTTTGTTGCCAAGCCCTCGCAGCGGGTGCGAGTCTGCTGGCCAGAGAGGTGCGAGCAGTGCCGTCACATCGCCTGCGGGCACCGACTCGACATCGACATGCGACCAGTGCGGCTGTTTGTCCTTGTCGATCAGCAGGGCGCGCACCCCTTCGGCGAGATCCCCCTCGGTGCAACAGCGCACCGACAGCGACAGCTCCTCACGAAATGTCTCGACCAGGCTACCGTGCCGGTGACGCTCCAGCATGCGCCATACCAGGTGCGCACTGAGCGGGCAGCCCGCCGCCAGGCGCGCCCGGTTGGCGGCAAGCCAGCTCTCGTCACGGCTATCGTCGAGAATCCGCCGGCAGGCATCGGCGACATCGGTGCCAGCCGTCAAGGCCTGCAGGTGATCGAGGTACGGCCATAGCTGGGCGCTGGGCGCCTGCTCACGCACCTCTACCTCATCGAGCACCCGGCTTACGGCGCGATGAGCATCGCTCGGCAGCCCCCTGCCATAGTCGGCGTCGGCCAGCGCCTGCTGCAGATCCGCATGGCGCTCACGCGGTATCAGTCGGTCGGCAAGCCCCAGGTCGAGTGCATCGCGGGCATTGAGCTGCGCTCCTGTCAGGCCGAGATAGGCGCCTACACCGGGTGGCATGCGGCTGAGGAACCAGCTCGCCCCGATATCGGGATAGAGACCGATGCTGATCTCGGGCATCGCCAACCGTGACGACTCGGTCACCAGCCGATAGCCGGCACCCGCCATCAGCCCCATGCCCCCCCCCATGACGATGCCGTCTGCCCACACCAGCAGCGGCTTTGAGTAGGTATGAATACGGTAATCGAGGGCGTACTCGGCACTGAAGTAGGCTTCGGCGAAGGCGCGTGCCTCGGACATGTCATCGCCGCCAGCGGTGATGCTGCGATACAGCGCAACGATATCGCCACCGGCGCAGAAGGCCTTGCCACCCGCCCCCTCCAGCCATACCGCCACTACCTGCGGATCGCCCTCCCAGGCCTCCAGCCGTTCGGCAAGCTGTTCGATCATCTCGAGCGATAGGGCGTTGAGCGATGCAGGGGCATTCAGCGTCGCCACGCCTATCCGGTGATCGTCCTGCGTAGGTAGTTCATTGAAGCGTACTGCGAGTTCCGGCATCGGCATGCGTCTCCAGGCCAGGCGGTAGAAGAACAACTTGCATCAACATAGCGTGATTACGGCATCGCCTCGATCATGCCATCGGCGAACAGGCACCTTGCGATGATCAGGCGCATGATCTCGTTGGTGCCCTCGAGAATCTGATGCACACGAGTGTCCCGCACCAGCCGCTCAAGCGGATATTCGCGGATATAGCCGTAACCGCCGTGTAGCTGAAGCGCCTCGTTGCAGACCTCGAACCCCATGTCGGTGGCCATCCGCTTGGCCATCGCACAGTACGTGGTGGCTTGCGGATCCTGGCAATCGAGTCGCCAGGCGGCGTGGCGCACCATCAGACGAGCTGCCGTGAGCTGGGTGGCCATGTCGGCCATCTTGAACTGCAGTGCCTGAAAGCTCGCCAGCTCACGCCCGAACTGCTTGCGATCACCCAGGTAATTCCTTGCAAGCGTCAGCGCCTGTTGCGCGGCGCCAAGCGAACAACTGGCGATATTCAATCGGCCGCCGTCGAGGCCGCGCATCGCCATCTTGAAACCTTCACCCTCCTCCCCCAAGCGATGGCTGGCCGGCACGCGCACCTCATCGAAGCTCACCAGCCGGGTGGGCTGGCTCTTCCAGCCCATCTTCTCCTCGTTCTTGCCGTACTCGATGCCACCACTGTCAGCCGGTACCAGAAACGCCGAGATCCCCCCGGCACCACTATCGGGTTCGCCGGTTCTCGCCATCACCACCAGCGCATCCGTCGCCCCGGCGCCGGAAATGAACATCTTGCTGCCGCTGATGAGATAGTCATCGCCCTGACGTAGCGCCCGGGTTCGCAAATTGGCGGCATCCGATCCTGCGCCGGGCTCGGTCAAGCAGTAGGAAGCGAGTCTGTCGCCAACGATCAGCGCGTCGAGCCAGGCTTCACGAAGCGACTCGCTGCCCCAACTGGCCACCATCCAGCTGGCCATGTTGTGAATCGTCAGGTAGGCCGTGGTCGAAATGCAGCCCTGGGCAAGCTGCTCGAAGATCAGGCTGGCATCGAGTCGTGACAGCCCCAACCCCCCGCGCTCCTCGGGAATATAGATACCCAGAAAACCGGCATCGCCGGCACGCTTGATGACGTCGACCGGAAAGTGCGAGCGAGCATCCCAGTCGGAAGCATGCTCCATCAGCTCGGCCTTGGCGAAATCGGCAGCGGCCTGTTGCAGCGCTTTCTGATCTTCGGTCAATGCAAAGTCCATGACGTGGCCCTCAGGCGAGTTGTTATCGGCGGCGCTTGTTCGCCTTTGTCGACAACCAACCTAGCACTTGCTCGGTTACGTGCAAGTCACCCCTTGGTCTAAGGAGATCATGGCTCCCAGCCACTTTACGTTAACGTAAACTAGCGCTAGGCTAGCCTCATATGTCGACTCGCGACTGCCATCAGACGGGCAAGCTGCTTGGAAAGCGGCATAAGGATACGACATCATGTCGGCCGAACGTTCGACCCGTCTGTTAGAGAGGAAGCCACGCATGAGCCGTACCAATCCGCCGTCCAGCGAACTTGCCAGCGACATGGGGCCTCTAGCCCTGCAACGCCGAACCTATTCGATCGGCGAGCTGGCCAAGCTGTTCGAGGTGACCCCTCGCACGATTCGCTTCTACGAGCAGGAGGGGTTGCTCGAGCCCGAACGGCGGGGGCAGACACGCATCTACCACGAGAAGGATCGGGTACGCCTCAAGCTGACGCTGCGCGGCAAGCGCCTGGGCTTTTCACTGGCCGAGATTCGCGAAGTCATCGAGCTCTACGACGCGATGCCCGATGGCAATGCACGGCAGCTGCATCGCCTGCTTGAGATACTCGCCGAGAAGCGCAGCGACATGGAGCGACAGCTTGAGGATATCCGCCTGATGCAACGTGAACTCGACGATGTCGAGATGCGCTGTCGGGAAGCCCTCTCCTCACTATCGGCTACCGCAACCTAGACGACGTTCGTTCTTAATTCAACAACAAGACGGGCCACGCCATGACAGACCGACACGCCAGCACTCACGCAAGCGAGACACCAACGCCAGCCGCCCCGGGCAGCTATGTGAGCGGGATCAGCGATACGCCCCTCAAGGGTCAGACCATCGGTGACTGCTTCGACGAGATCGTCGAGCGATTTGAAAAGCGCGATGCCCTGATCAGTTTGCACCAGGGGCTTCGCTACACTTGGCGCGAACTGCAGGCAGCCGTCAACGAGGCGGCACGTGCACTGCTGGCGTTAGGGGTGAACAGAGGCGATCGCGTCGGCATCTGGTCGCCCAACTGCGCCGAGTGGACCATCACCCAGTTCGCCACCGCCAAGATCGGTGCCATCCTGGTCAATATCAACCCGAGTTACCGTACCCATGAGCTGGAGTATGCACTGAAGCAGTCGGGCACCTCGACATTGATTCTGCAGGGCGTCTTCAAGGCTTCCGATTATGTGGGAATGATCGGCGAGCTGGTGCCCGAGTTGAGCCAGGCACGCGAGAGTACGATGGAGATCTCGAGCCAGCGCCTGCCCTCGCTCAAGCGCGTGGTCTGCCTGGATGCGGCGCGCGTCCTGCCCGGCATGCTGAGCTGGAGCCGTCTGCTCGAATATGCAAGCCAGGTCGATGATCAGCGCTTGGCAACGCTGCAGGCCGAGCTGCAGTTCGACGAGCCGATCAACATCCAGTACACCTCGGGGACCACCGGGGCGCCCAAGGGCGCGACGCTGTCGCACCACAACATTCTCAACAACGGCTTGTTCGTTGCCCGCGCCATGAATCTCACCGAGGCGGATCGCGTGGTGATCCCGGTGCCGCTCTATCACTGTTTCGGCATGGTGATGGGCAACCTGGGCTGCATGACCCATGGTGCCGCAATGATCTATCCCGGCGAGGGTTTCGATGCTGAGGCCGCCCTCAAGGCAGTGGCCGCTGAGAAGGCCACGACGCTCTATGGCGTACCCACGATGTTCATCGCCGAGCTTGAACACCCACGTTTCAAGGAGTTCGATCTCTCCAGCCTGCGCACCGGCATCATGGCCGGCTCGATCTGCCCCATCGAGGTGATGCGCCAGGTCATCGACAAGATGCATATGCAGGACGTCACCATCTGCTATGGCATGACCGAGACCAGCCCGGTGAGCTTCCAGACCAAGACCGATGCGCCGCTAGAGAAGCGCGTGACCACGGTGGGTACCATCCACCCCCACCTCGAGGTCAAGCTGGTCGACCCTTCTAGCGGGGCGCTGGTGCCACGTGGTGAAAAGGGCGAGCTATGCACGCGCGGCTACAGCGTGATGCTGGGCTACTGGGAGAATGCCGACGCCACCTCGAAGGCGATCGACACTGCCGGCTGGATGCACACCGGCGATCTGGCGATCATGGATAAGGAAGGGTATGTGGCGATCGTCGGCCGCATCAAGGACATGATCATTCGCGGCGGCGAGAACATCTATCCACGCGAGATCGAGGACTTCCTCTACACCCATCCGGCAATCTCCGACGTACAGGTCATTGGCGTACCCGACGAGAAGTATGGCGAGGAAGTGATGGCCTGGGTCAAGTTGAGCGAGGGCGAGAGCCTCGACGAAGAGGAGCTCAAGGCGTTCTGCAAGGGCAAGATCGCCCACTACAAGATCCCGCGCTACGTGAAGTTCGTCGACGCCTTTCCGATGACTGTCACCGGCAAGATCCAGAAGTTCAAGATGCGCGAGGCCGCGACTCACGAATTGGGTCTCGACTAGACGAGCCATCATCATCCGCTCGAATGCCTGTCTCGAGTGCGGCTGTTGCCAGCCGCGCTCTTGGAAAACAGCCTTGGCCCTTGTCACAGTCCCTTGGGCGCAAAGATACCCGGCGCATTGCGCCAGTAGCCCTTGTAATCCATGCCGAAGCCGAACACATAGCGATCGACCACCTCGAGGCTACAGTAATCTGCCTTGAGGCCGGGCACCGCCTTGCGCTCGTGACGCTTGTCGACCAGCACCGCTGTGGAGATGCTAGCCGCGCCGGCGTCCGTGCAATATTGGAGAATGGCGGCAAGCGTCGCCCCCTCGTCGAGTATATCGTCGACGATGACCACATGGCGCCCAGCCATAGGAATCTCCGGCGACACACGCCAGAACAGCTCGCCCCCCCGCAATCCGCCGCGATAGCGGGTCGCATGCAGGTAATCGACTTCCAGTGGGAAGCCCAGCCGGGTCAACAGATGCCCGGTGGTGATCAGGCCGCCATTCATCACGCAGTAGAAGACCGGCAACTTGTCGCCCAGATCAGCGGTGATCTCCTCGGCCATGCGGTCGAGGGCTCGCTCGACCTCCTGCTGACTGATCAGGCAATCCGCATGTTCCATGACTTCGCGCATGCTGGCGAGGGAGTCGTTAAGATCGAAATCGAGTTTAGCCATTGTCTTCCTGATGGGAATTGCTTGCAGAGGAGTCGATCTTGTTCGGAGCGGGATGCAGGGCTTCGAGCCGTGCATGGACGCGACGCCAGCGTGAAAGAGCCGGCAACGCGTCGAGACTGGGTCGGGCGCGCCCATAGCGCAGTTTGGCAGGACGCTTGGTGAGCCGTCCCAGGCAGGCATCGAGCGCCTCGATGGCGGCAGCGCGATCATTGCACACCAGCGCCATGTTGCACCCCGCCTCGAGCGCTGCCAGCGCACGATCCCCCGCGCTGCCCGCCACGCCGGCAGCGGCCATCGAGAGGTCATCGGAGAAGATCGCCCCTTTGAACCCGAGCTCTTCGCGCAGAAGGCCAATCCAGCTGCGCGAGAAGCCGGCGGGCTTGTCATCAAAGGCGGAATAGACCACATGCGCGGGCATGATGCCATCGAGCCGCGAGGCGAGCGCCGCGAAAGGAATCAGATCGTGTTGGCGCAGCTCATCAAGCGAGCGGGCATCGACGGGACACTCATGATGAGAGTCGGCGGCGACTCCGCCATGGCCGGGGAAATGCTTGCCGATCGCGACCATGCCCGCATCGTGAAGGCCGGCGATGAAGGCGCCCCCCATCCGGGCGACCGCCTGGGGGTCGGCGGAGAAGCTGCGATCGCCGATCACCGTCGAGGTCCCGCCGTCGACATCGAGCACCGGAGCGAAGGTGACATCGAGCCCACAGGCAGCCATCTCCATGCCCAGCAGCCAGCCGGCATCCTGGCAGTGATGGAGTACCGTCTCGGCGTCCTCCTCATAGCCCTGAGTGAGCGCTGCCATGGAGGGCAGGCGAGTCACCCCGTGGCGCAGCCGCTGCACGCGACCGCCCTCCTGGTCGATGGCCAGCAGCAGATCGGGACGTACACGCCGTATCGCGGCACACAGCGCCTGTACCTGCGCGGCATCCTCGGTATTGCGGGAAAACAGGATGACGCCTCCTACTTCGGGACGCCTGAGCAACTCAGCTTCTTCTCGGCGAAGCCTAGTCCCCTCAAGATCCAGCATCACCGGCCCGACAGGTTGAGTCATGAGCATCTTCCTTAGCTGAGAAGGAGGCGATTCTAGACCAATGCCTCGATTGACAACAATGCGGATTGTGCACCGCACTCAGACCGCTCAGTCGTGAATCCACACTGGGGTACCAGGCACGGCCACATCGAACACGTCGAGCAGTGCTGCGTCCCGCAGGCGTATGCAGCCATGCGATGCGGCCATTCCCATGGGCTCCTCGGGGGGGGTGCCATGCAGATAAATATAGCGTCGCTGGGAGTCGCAGCCGCCGCCGCGGTTGCGGCCTCGCTCGAGCCCGCACAGCCAGAGAATGCGCGTCAAGATCCAATCCCGCTCGGGATGGGCCTCGGCCAGCGCCGCATCGAAAACTTCGCCGGTGGGACGACGGCCACGAAATACCGCCCCAGGCGGTTGTCCCGCCCCGATGGCGGCACGAACGTAGTGCCAGCCAAGCGGTGTCTGGTTGCTACCCTCCCGCTGGCCTGTGCCGGCACTGGCGCTGGAGATGACATGCTCGGCGCCGCGCGCCTGGCCTTGCCAGATCCATAGCCGCTGGGTGACAAGATCGATCTCGAGCCAGGGTTGCCGAACCGGAGGGAGCTCGCTGATACGCGGTGTCGTGATCATCTTGTCATACCGCCGTCGAGAGTTCCTGTGATGGGGTCTCGGGTAGCGGCGCCTGCATGGCCGCCACCACCACCGGCCGCAGGCGACGAACCAGTTCCCGGACCGTGACAGGCTCGTTGTAATCCTTCTCGGAGATGTCCCGCAGCGCATCGAGTCCCGACAGGGTAAAGATCACGGTACCCAGCATGAAGTGCAGACGCCAGAAGCGCTCGGCATCCGGCAGCTCCGGCGTGGCCTTGCGTACCAACTCCGTGAAGCGGGTGAAAACGCTGCCGTAGTGCTCCTGAATATAGCGCCTAAGATGCCCTTGTGCCTGGCTATAGGCCAACCCCAGCAGGCGCATGAAAACTTTGAGACTGTTGCGCTCGGCGGGAACCTCCAGCACCGAACGCGCCATGGTCTCGAGAAGCTCCTCGAGCGGTATGATGCCGTCCTGATGGCGGTTTTCGAGTTCATCGAGCGCCGCATGGAAGCGCTCGGTGAAGGGGTCCAGATAGCGGGCGAACACGGCCTGTATCAAGGCTTTCTTCGAACCGAAGTGATAGTTCACCGCCGCCAGGTTGACCTTGGCCTTGCTGGTAATGTTGCGCAAGGAGGTTTCGGCAAAGCCACGTTCGGCAAACAGCACCTCAGCAGTGTCCAGAATACGCGTTACGGTATCGTTCTGAGCCATGGGCTTGCCTCTTAGCGATGATAAACGATTGTTTTAAACGTTTTAGGATTCTACGCCCCCTTAAAAAAACTCACAATTATCGCGTTTTCAAACGCAATCACCGCAATGGGTGCTGACAACACGCTCACTTACTGGATACAATCCCATGCTGTATACTTAACCAAACTCGATATCGCGGAGGCTCCATGACTCGCCCCCTCACGCCGCGCCAGCAAAATGTCTATGACTTCATCGTCAAGACCATGAGCGAACTTGGCTATCCTCCGACCCGGGCCGAGATCGCCAGAGCACTGGGGTTTCGTTCGCCCAATGCCGCCGAGGAGCACCTGCGCGCACTCGACAAGAAAGGCGTGATTCGCATGGTGGCCGGCACCTCGCGCGGCATCCGCCTGCCCGCCCAGGAGCCAGCGCCCAGCCCCGCTATCGAGGCCGAACCGGCCACAAGCGCCGGGTTGCCCATCATCGGCGAAGTCGCCGCCGGCAGCCCGATCCTGGCCGCGGCACATATCGATCGCCACTGCCCACTGCCGCCTGAATTCTTCACCCCACGCGCCGACTACCTGCTGCGTGTGCGGGGTCTATCGATGCAAGATATCGGCATTCTCGAGGGAGACCTACTGGCAGTACATCGCACCAACCGTGTTCGCGACGGTCAGATCGTCGTTGCCCGTCTCGATGAAGAGGTCACTGTAAAACGCTTCAAGCGCCAGGGGCACACGGTGTGGCTGACCGCCGAGAATAGTGACTTCATGCCGATCGAGATCGACCTACGCCACCAGGCATTGGAGATCGAAGGTATTGGCGTCGGCGTGATTCGTGGCGGCAATGGCCAGGCCCTCAACTGATCCCACTTCCTCTACATGAAGAAGATCCTGCACGCCGACTGCGACTGTTTTTACGCCGCCGTCGAGATGCGTGACAATCCGGCACTGCGTCACGTGCCACTGGCAGTGGGTGGTGCCGCGGAGCGACGCGGCGTCATCGCTACCTGCAACTATCCTGCCCGGGCCTACGGAATCCATTCAGCGATGCCCACCGCCAAAGCGCTGCGCCTGTGCCCTGAACTGGTACTGCTGCCTGGCGATTTTGAACGCTACCGCGGCGTATCTCGCGACATACAAGCGATCTTTCAAGAGCTGACTCCCCTCATCGAACCGCTGTCGCTGGATGAAGCCTATCTCGACGTCACCGAAGTCGAGCGCTTCCAGGGTAGTGCCACCTGGATGGCCCAGTGGCTCAAGCAGGAGACACTGAAACGCACCGGCATCACCGTGTCGGTGGGAGTCGCCCCCACCAAATTCCTAGCCAAGATCGCCAGTGACTGGAACAAGCCGGATGGCCTATGCGTGATTACCCCTGATGAGGTCGACATCTTCGTCAGTGCCCTGCCGGTCAAGCGGCTGCATGGTGTGGGACCGGCCACCGCCGCCAAGCTCGATGCCATGGGAATCGTGACTTGCGAGGATTTGCGAGGCTGGCCGATAGACACGCTGCTCGAGCGTTTCGGCAAGTTCGGACGGCGCCTTTATGAACTCTCCCGTGGCATTGATGAGCGCGACGTGCGCACCGAGCGCGAGCGCAAGTCAATCAGCGTGGAGAACACCTTCGATCGCGATCTTCCCGACCTCGACGCTTGCCGCTCCGCCCTACCCCCCTTGCTTTCGCGCCTGGAAGAACGCCTCGCCCGCCACGGCCATCCCCCCATCGACAAGCTGTTCATCAAGCTGCGCTTCGACGACTTCAGCCTCACAACCATGGAGACTGGCGCCAGCCGTACCAGCGCGGAGTGCCTGGCGGTCCTGCTCGAGCAGGCCTGGAAGCGCGGCCGGCGCCCGGTACGTCTGCTCGGGGTGGGCGTGCGCCTGATTTCCGGCGAAGCCCAGCGCCAGTTGACGCTATTCGACGCAGGCGGTAGTCCGCCTGCGCCTCATTCAGGCTAAACGGGGCGAGCGCATCATTTGGTATCGATATAGCGGTGGGAATTGAAGGTGGCCACCCATTCAGGATGGTAGACCACCAGGATGCTCAGCAGCATGCCGGTAATGAACGCCTCGGAGGGCATCAACAGCGGCAGGAAAAGGGCGTACTCCTGAACCAGAAACCAGGCCTGGGAGTCGTTTGCCCCCAGCCCAACGAGCACTACGCCTGTCAGACCACTCGCGAGGGTGGCAAGGGCAGGACCGAAGAAACCACAGACGAACACGTACACCGGCAAGCTGTCGGGGAGAAAGCGGTCGACGAGGCGCCAGATCACCACCACCACCAACGCTGGCACCACACCGCTCATCAGAATATTGATACCAAGAAGCGGCCAGGCGACCTTGCCGATCGCCACCATGGCCAGGTTGACGATCAGGTTGATCGCAAGCGCTAGCGGCACCTTGAAGATCAGGGTCAGCAAGGCAGTGAAGACCAGGTGCAGCGTCAGCCAATCCACCGCCTGGGCCCGCAATTGCCACATCAGCACGACCGCCAGACAGGCCGCCATCCAGCGATGCTGAAGCCCGCTGCTGCCGAGCAGCTCGCGCCAGGGGCGCTGTGCTCCGGCAAGCGTCAGCATGAGCAGGCTTATCGCGCCGGTCAGCCATAGTATCCAAGGGTGAAAGACAAGTTGTGCAAACGTCATCGGCTTCCTTTGCTCTTGTCAGGCGAAGACCACCGTCTTGTTACCATGGATGAGCACGCGATCCTGCAAGTGCCAGCGTAGACCGCGCGCTAGTACCGACTTCTCCACGTCTCTGCCGACACGCACCAGATCCCCGGCCGTATGGCAGTGGCTCACCCGATGGATATCCTGCTCGATGATCGGGCCGGCATCCAGCTCCTCGGTGACATAGTGGCACGTCGCCCCGATCAGTTTCACGCCACGTTCGTAAGCCTGGTGGTAGGGCTTGGCCCCCGCGAACGAGGGCAGGAAGCTGTGATGGATGTTGATCACACGTCCCGCATAACGCTGGCATAGCCCCGGCGGCAGGATCTGCATGTAGCGCGCCAGGACCACGGTATCGGCGTTGGCCGCTTCGACCAGCCGTTCCACCTCGGCAAAGGCACCCGCCTTGTTGTCACGCTCGACGGGCACGTGGTGATAGGCAATCCCGTGCCACTCCACCAGCGCACGCAGGTCCTCATGATTGGAGATCACGCAGGGAATGTCACAATCGAGCTCGCCCGCCGTCCAGCGATAGAGCAGATCCACCAGGCAGTGCGACTCGCGCGACACCATCAGCACCACGCGCTGGCGCCGCGCTGTGTCGGTCAGGGCCCACTGCATCTCGAATTCACTGGCGATATCGGCAAACGCAGTGCGCAACTCATCGATCCCGAGGGCCACGGAGTCCGCCAGAATTTCATAACGCATGAAGAAGCGCCCCGTGGCCAGGTCGGAGTGCTGACTGGCTTCGGTGATCGAACCGCCCTGCCGGGCGATGAAGCTCGAGACCCGCGCCACGATCCCGACACGATCGGGGCAAGAGACCACCAGGCGATAATAGTCTGACATCAAGATAACCATCCATTAACAAAACAGCAGCGAAGTGGTCAGGCCACCAAGATCAATATTGTAACGAATTCAATATCATCGGAACACGCGCGTTGTGACGATAGGCGCCCTTCCCGTATGATGAAGTTTCTCTCTCAAGGCCCGTGTCGATCATGTTGCAACACCGCGTAGAGATTCGCCGACGCCCGCGCCCTCCCCTGCACTTTCTGCCGCTGGGGGGGTGTGGTGAGATCGGCATGAACCTCACGCTATACGGTTATCACGAACAGTGGATCGCCGTGGACTGCGGCATGATGATTCGCCAGGACCTGCCGGACAGCCCCCTTCAGGTGCCCAATCTCGCCAGCCTAGCATCCCTTGGCATAACGCCCCGAGCCTTGATCATCACCCATGGTCACGAGGATCACATCGGCGCAGCGGCCTGGCTCTGGCCACAGTGGGGCTGCCCCATACACGCCACGCCTCTGGCCGCCGGACTGCTGCGCGCCAAATTCCACGAGCGGGGCCTGTCGAGCGATGCGATCCATGTCATCGAGCCTGGCGAAGCGCTGGAGTATGGCCCCTTTACCCTACGCTACCTGCCGTTGCCTCACTCGATTCCGGAAAGCTGTGCGCTGCTCATCGTCACTCCACATCACAAGGTTCTCCACACGGGAGATTGGAAGCTCGACCCGCAGCCACTGATCGGCGCACCGGCAAATGAAGAGGCGTTCCGCGCCCTGGCTCCCGTCGATCTGCTGATCGGCGACTCCACCAACGCACCAACTCCCGGCCATTCGCGCAGTGAAGGCGATGTCGCAAGCGCCCTTGAGCGCACCCTGGAGAGCTGTCCAGGTCGCGTGATCGTCTCCTGCTTTGCCAGCAACCTGGCTAGGGTATTGGCGATCAGTCGAGCCGCGCAGCGTACCCACCGTCGTGTCAGCCTGATGGGACGTTCCATGGAGCGCATGGTGGCCATTGCACGTGGTCTGGGTTATCTCGAGGATATGCCACCCCTGGTGCCGTTGCGTGATCTGGGCTATCTCCCCCCCGAGGAGGTGCTGGTGATCGCCACCGGCAGCCAGGGCGAACCGCGTGCAGCACTTTCGCGACTGGCGGAGAACCGTCATCCCCATTTCGAATTGATGGCCGGGGATACGGTGATCTTTTCCGCCAAGGCCATTCCGGGCAACGAACGCTTGATCGGGCGGTTGCAAATTGCGCTTGAACGTCTTGGTGTCACGGTCTTCGAAGAGCGGGGGCATCCGGAGCTGCACGCGTCCGGCCACCCCGCTCGCGATGAGCTCACGACCTTCTACGAGTGGGTAAAGCCGCGTATGCTGCTACCGGTACATGGCGAGCAACGACATCAGCAAGCCCATCAGGAGCTAGCCGAGGCGCTGGGCATCGCGGCACCGTTGTGTCCCGCCAATGGCGACCTCATTCGATTCGATGGCGAGAATCTCGAGCTTGAGGGGCGCTACCCTCAGCCTCCGTGCATCGTCTCACAGAATGATGTCGCACCGCTTCCTGGGCTCAATGACAAGGCCCCACGGCATGGACGACATGGCACCCTTTTTCTGGCGCTATCGGTTGCCGCTTCACGAGATGGCTGGTCGCGTGTTGGGCGGCCAGTCATGGACTCCAGTGCCTCAACGGCGCTCGACGAGGTGGCGTTCATCGATTGGCTCGATGCGCTCATTGAGGAAAACGAAGCAGAAAACCTCGCCGATCTTCGCAAGCTGTTGCAGCCCCGTATTCTGGACTATCTCGAGGAGCGTCTGCGCCACCTGCCGGAAGTACATTTACAACTCTTCGCGGCCGAGCATAACGAGATTTCGCTGCGCGGCTGATCCAGAAAAGCAAAAAGCGAACCGAAGTCCGCTTTTATGAATGTGTTCCCAGCGCCCTGAATCATGACCCCGTCAGGAGGACTTGGCACTCTTGGGTGGACGGCCGCGACGGCGCTTGGGCTGTTCGCCGACAAGATCGTCCAGAGAGAGGCCGGCATCGTTGATCGCTTCACGAATCTCCGCCAGCTTGCGCTCCTTCATGATCTCCTCTTCATGACGCTGAGAATCCTCTTGCTGCTTCTGCTCGATGACCTCGCCAATCACCTCCGCAAGCTTGTGCAACTGCTCCATGCTCAGTTGGCGCGCCGCAGCGCGGGCGACGTTCTTATTACGGGCGATGCGCTCCAGAGTTTCGGAAGACATTAGCCTCCTCCATATTGAGAATCATGAAACGGGGACAAGCAATCCTTGATAAAAAGTATATGCCTATCCCCCCTCTTGGCAAGGAAAAGAGACAATAGCAATTTGGCAATGAGGTTCAAATAATCGGGTAAAAAAGCGCGGGCAACATGACAGATGAGCCGGCCTCAGGCCTAGCCACCTGTCATATTCATAAAGCGAACGACCTGGACATCGCCGTCGGTCGTGAAGTGGTGTCGCTCGGGCTTGAGTGGCATTGCCTCGATAATTCGTGTCTTGAGCGCCTGCATATCGCCCGGATGGCGACGCATCACCTCACGCAGATCCACCGAATGCTCATTGCCAAGGCACAACAGCAAGCGCCCCTCGACTGTGACCCTGACACGATTGCAGCTGGAGCAAAAATTGTGACTGTGTGGTGAGATGAAACCGATACGCGAGTGGCTATCGGTCATGCGAAAATAGCGCGACGGTCCCGGCGTCGTTTCAGGAGTCGCATACAGCGCGTGGCGCTGCTCAATGATCGCCTGGACTTCGTCGCTCGAATAGAAGGTTTCCGCCCGGGAGTGATCGGAAACGTCACCCAGCGGCATCTCTTCGATGAAGCTGATATCGAGCCCCTCGCTGCGAGCAAACTCGACCAGATCGAGCACCTCATCGTCATTGCGCCCCTTGAGAATGACGGCATTGAGCTTGATGCGCTCGAATCCTGCCGCCTTTGCGGCCCTGATACCAGCAATGACCTTATCCAGATCGCCGGTACGAGTGAGCTGGCGAAACTTGGCGCCATCCAGTGAATCGAGGCTGATATTGAGACGATCGAGCCCCCCGTCGCGCAGCGCCTGGGCATGCTTCACCAACCCTGCCCCATTGGTGGTCATGGCAAAGTCATTGAGCCCAGGCAAACGCCCGATGTCGCTTACCAGTTGCTCGACACCTCGCCTTACCAGCGGCTCTCCGCCGGTAAGGCGCAGCTTCTCGACGCCAAGTTCGGTAAAGGCCCGAGCCAACATGGCGATCTCTTCCAGCGTGAGCACCTGAGCACGCGGCAGAAAAGTCATCTCCTCGCTCATGCAGTAGACACAGCGAAAATCGCAGCGATCGGTAATCGAGATGCGTACGTAGGTCACACGACGATTGAAATCGTCGATCAGGGTGTTCATGCCTCCTCCCAACGCCTGGCGTCGTGTAGGTCACGCTCCCGTTCCGATACCCAGTAGTGGCCGTCGCGGGTATGCTCCTTCTTCCAGAAAGGCGCGTGTGTCTTGAGATAATCCATAATGAAGTCGCACGCCTCGAAAGCGTTCCTCCGATGGGCACTCGCCACCGCAACCAACACGATGGGATCTCCCGGAGCGAGTTTCCCGACCCGATGAATGACACGTACGTCATTGACCTCCCAGCGCCTCTTTGCCTTGTCGACGATGGCGCCTAGCGAGGCTTCGGTCATGCCGGGGTAGTGCTCGAGCGTCAATGCGACGACATCCGGATGTTCGTTGAAATCCCGCACCAGGCCAGTAAAACAGACCACGGCACCAATATCGCGGCGCCCCTGGGTCATGGCCTGCTGCTCGGCTCCCGGATCGAACGGAGCCTGCTGCACTCGAATCATGTCAACCTCCCGTGACCGGGGGAAAGAAAGCGACCTCATCGCCATCGGTGAGTGGCGTATCGTCGCCTCCCATGACCTGATTGATGGCACACAGGACGCGCCGCTCCTGGAGCGGCAAGAAACGCCGATCGCGCTCGATCAGAGCCGCCTTGAGCCCTCCGACGTCCAGAGTCGGCAGAGAGTCGAACGAAATGTCCAGTTCGCTCACGCCCAGTCGTTCACGTAGTTCGGCCAGGCATTTGACCCGGACGGTGGGAATCTCGCCTGGCATACCCACCCGGATCTCCCCCTCAAGACAGTCATCGGTGACGATCGGTTCAACCCGCTCCTGACGATGGTAGTCGCCGGACTTGCCGCCAGTCTTGGAGAGAAGCTGGATACCGCCGATTCGCATCTCCTTATCGACCGCCTTGCACATATCATAAAGGGTCAGGCAAGCCACCGAGACGGCGGTCAGCGCCTCCATCTCCACCCCGGTACGGCCATTGAGGCGACACGTCGCGGTAACGCCCACGCGACTGTTCTCGCTATCCAGCTGGAATTCGATGGCCACCTTGGAGAGCGCCAACGCATGGCATAAGGGAATCAGCTCATGGGTACGCTTGGCCGCCTGAATTCCGGCGATACGTGCCGTGGCCAGCACATCACCCTTGGGCAGGCCGCCTTCGGAGAGCAGCGAAAGCGTCGCCGGTGCCATGCTGATATGACCGCAGGCGACTGCCTCGCGGCGGCTCTCGGCTTTGTCGGCGACATCGACCATATGGGCCTCGCCGCGGGCATTAAGGTGAGTCAGGCTCATGCTGGTCATGCCTCATGTAAGACTATCGAAAGGTTGCAGTGTCACGGACTCGCCCATCGTCACTCCGTCACGCTCGGCATCGATCTCGATCAGGCAATTGGCGGCTACCATAGAAGAGAGTATACCGGAGCCCTGATGCCCGGTACTTCTCACCCATAGTCGCCCCTGGTCGTCGCCATGAAAGATGCCACGCAGTAAATCCACCCGTCCCTGTCGGCTGGGCAGAGCCTCCTCGGCGAGAGCGGTGAGGCGCATCGGCTGCCAGTGCGTCTCGCCCTGGAGCTGACGCAAAACCGGCTGTACGAACTGCAGGAAGGTGACCATCACGGCAACCGGGTTGCCGGGGAGTCCGAAAAAGGGCACTTGGCGCGCCCCCAGCCTGCCGCAGGCCAGGGGGCGTCCAGGGCGAATGGCAATGCGCCAGAATCCAAGATCGCCGACCTCGGCCAGGGCACGCTTCACCCAGTCCGCCTGGCCGACCGAGACGCCGCCACTGGTAATCACCATATCGCTCTCCTGGGCAGCCCTCTCCAGTGCCTGTACCAACTGTTGGTGATCGTCAGGCAGAATGCCCAGATCGATGAGCTCGACCCCCAGCCCTGTCAGCAGGCCGCGCAGCGAGAAGCGGTTGGCATCGAAGATCCCCGCCGAAGGCAGTGGCTCGCCAGGAGCCGTGACCTCGTCCCCCGTGGAAAAGATCGTGACCCGAGGGCGCCGATGTACCTGGGCCTGCGCCAGCCCCAGCGAGGCGAGCAAGCCTAGATGCTGAGGCTTGAGGCGTGAGCCTGCAGGTAGTGCCAGACTGCCCTGGGCGACATCCTCGCCGGCCTGACGGACGTTCTGGCCGCGCTTGACGCGCTCGGCGCGGGCCACGCGCACGCGCGTGCCGGTGTCCGACTCAAGCGTTTCGAGCTGCTCGCTCATGATGACCGTGTCGGCCCCCTCTGGCAGCGGCGCCCCGGTAGTGATACGCACCGCTTCGCCGGTGGGAAGTCTAGCGCCATAGGAGTGACCGGCCAGCACCTCGCCCGCCAGCGGCCATGTAGCGGGACGCAAAGCCTCCTCATCGGGCCAGGCCAGCGCGATGCCATCCATGGCGGCATTGGTGTTCTGAGGTACCGCAATGGGCGAGTGTATCGCCTGTGCCAATACTCGTCCGGGCAGCTCGACAAGGGCCACGCTCTGCGCCGGCAGGGGCTCTGGCACGAGCTGGCGTACCGCCACCAACGCCTCCTGGACGCTCAGCATACGCTCGCCAAGCTCGAAACAGGAGAGTGTCATATTCGCGTCTCCATACGGCTGCCGGTGCGCGCCCTGGCCTCGGCCGGCCAGCGTGAAGACCAGGCCGCGATCCAGGCGCTCACTTCATCGATATCGTTCATATCCAGCGCGTCGACGTCTGCCGGGAGAGCCAGCGGTTCTGCGCTTGCCACCGCGCGAATCCAGGGGTCCTGTTCGACCAGTAGCGGCTTGCCTACCGCCTGGCGATATAGCTCCAGCTTGGGCAGTGGCCATTGCTTGAAGCCCTCCACCAGCACCAGGTCAGGGCGCAGCGGCTCGACTTGCTCGATCAGCATTGCCAGATCCGGCTCCTGCTGGTCTGGAGTCTCCATTATCAGGGCGAAGCGGGCGCGGGAAGCGACCAACATCGGGGCGGCTCCCGCTTGGCGCAGGCGATGGCTATCCTTACCCGGCTGATCGACCTCGAAGGTATGGTGAGCGTGCTTGATGACCGCTACCTTGAGGCCCCGCTCACCCAGCCTTGGCAGTAGCGCCTCCAGCAGGGTGGTCTTGCCGGTGCCGCTCCAGGCCGCAATCCCGAGCAGGGGAAGATGCTCTTCGAATGTCAACGTCATGGCGTTCCATGGAGTCACGTGCGTTTCCAGGGACGCGGAAACGCTTGATACAGTGTGTTCAGACGCATCGAGAGTGAGCGTCACTCTTGTTGTTGCGGATGCAGACGCCCTTCCAGCAAGGCCTTCTCTTCCACATTGTTGAGATTGGCGAAATTCTCAGGGCAGTCGCTGAAATCGACATGGCAAAAGGGGTGGCGGGCATACCAGCGGTCGATCTTGCGCTCACCCTGAGCCAGCGCCTCGCCCAGATCGTCGGCCAGCGAACGACGAATAAGCGCCACGACCGGATGGGCACGCTCGCCATCATGGGCCAGAGCGATATCACCATCGCCCCTCCCCTTCACCATGCGCTCGACCAGGTTCATTGGCAATGCGGGGGTGTCGCAGGGCACCACCAAAACCCAGGGTGTCGTGGCCGCCATCAAGCCACTCCAGATTCCCATCAGGGGCCCCTGGAAACCGCCCTCTCGATCGGTGACGACACGACACCCTTGGCGTTGATAAATATCGAGATTGCGATTGGCGTTGATCAGGACTTCGTCGACATGTCTCTCCAGCCGTGCCAGGACATGCACTATCAATGGTTTACCGGCAAACGGCTCGAGCCCCTTGTCACGCCCACCCATCCGCCGCCCCTGACCACCGGCAAGGATCAACCCGCTCAATGGCTCGGCATCCCGCTTTTGACTAGCGCGCGTTTTTTCCATGCACTCAAGCTACCACTTTTCAAATTGAACCCCAATCAGGGGTAATCTAGACGACCATGACGGTTACCTCACGGTTCGCCTTTCTCAAAATGCGCTGTCCGCTTTCACCTTATCATTGCGGAGGCGAACCGGTATCATGCCGTCAAATATGCTCAACGGGGATTGGCATCATGAGTGGCTTCGACGTCGGCAATCGGCTGAAACAATTGCGACTGAGCCGGGGTCTTTCCCAGCGTGAACTCGCCAAACGCGCCGGTGTGACCAATAGCACCATTTCGTTGATCGAGCAGAATAGTGTCAGTCCCTCGGTCAGCTCGCTGAAGAAGATCCTCGATGCACTACCGGTCTCGATCAGTGAATTCTTCGCCGGCGAGGAGACCAGCCAGTCACAGGTCTTCTACCGCGCCGATGAACTCACCGAGATCAGCGATGGCAAGCTCTCCTGGCGCCTGGTCGGCGCCCGCCGACCCAATCGCAGCATGTCGATACTCTATGAGCGCTACCCTCCAGGCGCCGATACCGGCGAAGAGATGCTCGAGCATGCCGGCGAAGAGGGCGGCGTCATTGTCGCTGGCACTATCGAGTTGACCGTCGATGGTGAGGCGAGAGAACTCGGCATAGGCGATGCCTACTATTTCGACTCCCACTTGCCCCACCGCTTTCGCAATGTCGGTCACGCAGAGTGCATCATCGTCAGTGCCAATAATCCGCCATCGTTCTCGGATGGCGGTGGCGAGCAGCATCATACCTGAGGCTCATAGGGCACCCAACTGCGCCCTGCCTCTGCGCTGCTCAAGCTCCTAACTATCCCCTTTACTCTCACTCTCCTTCCCGAGCGGGCGGCAGGATGAGATTGAGCACGATGCCTATGATCGCCGCCAGGCTGACGCCCTGGAGGGTGAACTGACCGCCGCCCAACTGCATGCCGCCGATACCGAAGACCAGAATCAACGACACCACCACCAGGTTGCGCGGTGCGGTCAGCGATTGACCGGCACGCACCAGGGTATTCATGCCGACAACCGCGATCGAGCCGAACAGCAGCACCATGATACCGCCCATGACCGGGCCGGGAATGGTCTGCAGCAGCGCACCGAGCTTGGCCACGAATGCCAGAATGATGGCGATCACTGCCGCGACCACCATGATCCTTGGATTGAACGCTCGGGTGAGCATCACCGCGCCCGTCACTTCGGAGTATGTCGTATTGGGCGGTCCACCGAACAGCGCCGCCGTGGAGGTAGCCAGGCCATCACCCAGTAGCGTGCGGTGCAGGCCGGGTTTTTCGAGGTAATTCTTACGGGTAACCGAGCCGATCGCCACCATGTCGCCGATATGCTCAACCGCCGGAGCGACCGCCACCGGGATCATGAACAGGATCGCCGCCCAGTGAAACGTCGGTGCGGTAAAGCTCGGCAGCGCCAGCCAACCCGCCTCGTGTACCGGCGTGAAGTCGACCAGCCCCATGGCCAGGGCGAGCAGATATCCCGTGGCGATGCCGCCCATGATCGGGATCAGGCGCAGCACGCCGTGCCCAAATACCGCCAGCACCAGAGTAACCAAGAGGCTGATCATCGAAAGGGTGATTGCCTGGCCGTAGCCTATGTGATCGCTTGTCTCGCCACTCGCCATGCTGACCGCCACTGGCGCCAGGGCCAGGCCGATCACCATGATCACAGGCCCTACCACCACCGCAGGCAGCACCCGATTGAGCCAGCCGGTGCCCTTGATTCTGACAAGCTGCGACATGGCGACGTAGACCAGGCCCGCCGCGAACAGGCCACCAAGCGTTTCGGAGACGCCGAAGCTCGCCACCGAGCCCTGAATGGGGGCGATAAAGGCAAACGACGAAGCGAGAAAGACCGGCACGCTCTGACGGGTCACCGCATGGAACACCAGTGTGCCCGCCCCCGCGGTAAACAGCGCCACGCTCGGATCGAGTCCGGTCAACAGCGGCACCAGCACCAGGGCGCCGAAGGCCACGAACAGCATCTGTCCACCGGTCAGCAGGGTTCGCAATGCGGATTCTCGCGGCTCTTGAGCGGCCGCCGTTCGATCAGTCATGAAAAGCTCCCTATTGCTTCGTTATCCGCAGGGTCTTGGAAGAGATGTGCCCCGCGCATTCGCGGCGCAGTCTACTCCATAACCTATTGCCCGAGGAATTGCGCTGCGACGCGACCCGTCCTGGCGCCAGGTTCTGCCACCACAGCGGTGCCATGCGCGGGTAATCGGGAACGTTGGTCCCGGTGGGCGTCAAGTTGGGATTGCCTTCGTCATCCATCACGGCGACATCGGGACTGACCATGTCGGCAGTGAAGGTGGTGTACCAGAAGATCTGCTGCGCGATATTGCCCTGCGCCGGTACCGGGCCGGCCTCACCGCTAAGCCAAGTACGCAGTGGACGATGAGCCAAGCGAGATATTCGATTTCGAAAACCACGCCTGCCAAGGAAATCGAATGTTTCGAGGCATCACCGACTCGACCTCCGAAGGGAAGCCGATCCGAATCGGCTTTAACGTGTGCCGAAGATCTTGTCGCCGGCATCGCCAAGGCCAGGCACGATATAGCCATGCTCGTCGAGCCGCTCGTCGACCGCGGCCGTATAGATCTCGACGTCAGGGTAGGCTTCCTGTACTCGCTTGATGCCTTCCGGGGCGGCGACCAGCACGATGACCTTCATCAAGGGGCAGCCACGCGCCTTGAGCATGTCCAGCGTGGCGACCATGGAGCCGCCAGTGGCGAGCATCGGATCGATGACGATCGCCAGGCGCTCATTGAGATCGTTGGTGAACTTCTCGAAATAGGGGACCGGCTCAAGCGTCTCCTCGTTACGATAAAGCCCCACCACGCTGATACGGGCACTGGGGATCAGGTCGGTGACACCATCGAGCATGCCGAGACCGGCCCGCAGAATCGGAACGATGGTGACCTTCTTGCCCTTGAGCTGCTCGACGGCGATAGGTTCGCCGTTCCACCCCTCGATGGTGGACGATTCGAGTTCCAGATCCTGGGTCGCCTCATAGGTGAGCAGTTTGGCCACCTCACCGGCCAGTTCACGAAAGCTCTTGGTGCTGATGTCGGCAGTACGCATCAGACCCAGCTTGTGCTTGACCAGTGGATGGTTGATGGCATGAACGCTCATGGCGGTGGCCTCTCTGTGGGGGTCGGATAGCTGGCGCTGCGCAGGATCGCTGCGGGCCGGCAAATGCGCGCATTCTAGCTTGATCGGGCAGGCAAGTTAAGGCCTGCCCCCCGTGGCGTCAGGCTAGCCTGACGAGACCCGATTGCGCCCCGCTCGCTGAAGTGGACACTTACGCGGGCTGGACAGGGAGTTGCCAATCGATGGCGCCGCTTCCTCGCGATTGGAGGAAGTCGTTTGCCTGAGAAAAGTGGCGCTGGCCGAAGAAGCCACGATGAGCCGACAACGGCGAGGGGTGCGGCGAATGCAGCACCAGGTGGCGCTTGCGATCGACGAAGGAGGCCTTCTTCTGGGCGTAACTGCCCCACAGCAGAAAGGCGACGCCCCCGCACTGCTCATTGATCACCTCGATGGCGCGGTCGGTAAAGGTCTCCCACCCCTGGCCCCGGTGAGAACCGGCGCTGCCCTGCTCCACCGTCAACACGCTGTTGAGCAGCAGCACGCCCTGTCGCGCCCAGTGCTCGAGGAAGCCGTGGTTGACCGGCGTGAAGCCGACGTCCTGGGCCAGCTCCTTGTAGATATTCTGCAGCGAGGGGGGCGTCGGCACGCCAGGGCGCACCGAGAAGCAGAGCCCATGGGCCTGGTTCGGCCCATGGTAGGGATCCTGCCCCAGGATCACCACTCGTACCCCGTCGAGAGGCGTGAGCTCGAAGGCGCGGAACCAGTGCGACGAGTGCGGGAAGATCACCTTGCCGGCACGCTTCTCCTGGCGAAGAAATTCACGCAACGCCGCCATGTAGGGCGATTCGAATTCAACGCCCAGGTGACGGTTCCAGCTCTCGGGAAGCGGTGACCCTGTCATGCTCGGCTCCTTGCCGTTAGCGGGGCTGGCTACGCACCTGATCCACCAGCGGCTCGACATAGGCGATGCCCATGTCCCAAGGGAACTGAATCCAGCAATCCTGTGCCACCTCGGTCAGGTACTGGTCGACGAGCGGCCGCCCTTCTGGTTTGGCATAGATCGTGACGAAGTGTGCCCTAGACAGCATTTCACGTACCTTGCGCGCGGTCTTGCCGGTATCCACCAGGTCATCGACCAGCAGCCAGCCATCGCCGTCATGGTCGACTCCCTTCATCACGTCAAGCCCCCCCTGATCCATGCGGTCATAGCTCTTGATGCAGACCGTATCGATCAGACGAACGTTGAGCTCACGGGCAATCAGTGCGGCGGGAATCAATCCTCCCCGGGTAATCGCAATAATACCCTTGAAATCACGCTCGACGAGCTGATGACACAGCGAGCGCACGTCGCGATGGAGCTGGTCCCAGGAAACGGTGAAGTGCTGCTGATAACGATTGGCGCTCATGGTGGCTAACCCGCTGACAAGAACTGGAAGAAGTGGCGAGGACGATCACTCGTCCTCGGTAAAGGAGCAAACCGCGAACACGCCATAGCCTGCTTCACGGATCTTGGCCGAGCCCCCCAGCTCCGGCAGATCGATGATGGTTGCGGTTTCCACCACATGGCCACCGCTGCGCGTGATCAACTTGGCGGCAGCCAGCATGGTACCGCCGGTGGCGATCAGGTCGTCCATCACCAAGATGCGGTCGTTCTCGCGAAAGGCATCGGAGTGGAGTTCGACCTCGGCCTGACCGTACTCTAGAGTATAGGTCTCGCTGATGGTCCTGAACGGTAGCTTGCCCTTCTTGCGCACCGGCACGAAGCTGCAGCCCAACTCGTAGGCCAGCGGTGCCCCGATGATGAAGCCCCGCGCATCAATGGCGGCGATGGCATCCAGGTCCATCTCCTGGTAGCGGTGCACGAAGCTGTCGATCAGCTTGCGAAAGGCACTGCTGTTCTGGAGAAGCGGCGTGATGTCACGAAAATTCACCCCGGGCTGTGGCCAGTCGGGGACGGTACGAATCACGGACTTTATATAGTCACCGTAGATGCTCATCGCAGGTTCTATCCAGTAGTAGTGGTCAGTCGAGGAAAAGGAACTTAAGAACGAACAAAATCGCCAGAATCACCACCGCCGGGTTGAGATCCTTGAAACGCCCGGAGAGAGCCTTGATCGCGACATAGCTGATGAAGCCCAGCGCGATGCCTTCGGCGATCGAGAAGGTCAACGGCATTGCCAGCGCAGCGATCAGTACCGGTGCGGCATCAGTAGGGTCATCCCAGTTGGCATGCGCAAGGCTACCGGCCATCAGCACCGCCACGTAGAGCAGCGCTCCGGCCGTGGCGTAGGCGGGAATCGAGCCTGCCAGCGGCGCGAAGAACAGACTGATAAGAAACAGCCCCCCCACCACCACCGCCGTCAGGCCAGTGCGTCCGCCCGAGGCGATGCCCGCGGTGCTTTCGATGTAACTGGTGGTGGTCGAGGTACCAAGCACCGCACCTGCCATGGAAGCGGTGCTGTCGGACATCATGGCCCGACCGAGTCGTGGCAATTTGCCCTCCTTGTCGAGCAGCTTGCCGCGATGCGCGACCCCCACCAGCGTGCCCGAGGTGTCGAACAGATCGACGAACAGGAAGGCGAAAATCACGCTGAGCATCGCCACGTCCAAGGCGCCGAGCAGATCCATCGCCATGAAAGTCGGGGCGATCGACGGCGGCATCGACATGATTCCGCCATACTGGTTATGGCCAAGCAGCATGGCCATCACCGTCACCCCCAGGATGCCGATCATCACCGCCCCGGTCACCTTAAGGTAGGAGAGCGCGGTGATCACGAAGAAGCCCAGCAGGGCGTAGATCGCAGCGGGCTGCGACAGGTCACCGAGCGCAACGTAGGTGGCCGGATTGGCGACAACAATACCGGCGTTCTTCAGTGCGATCATGGCAAGGAACAGACCGATACCCGCAGCGATACCCAGGCGCAGCGAGAGCGGAATCGAGTTGATGATCCACTCGCGCACCTTGAAGATGCTGAGCAGCAAAAAGCACAGGCCCGAGAAGAAGACCGCGCCGAGGGCCGCTTCCCAGGTGTAGCCCATTCCCAGCACCACGCCGTAGGTGAAGAAGGCGTTGAGCCCCATGCCCGGCGCCTGGGCAATGGGATAGTTGGCCCAGATACCCATGATCAGACAGCCGATGGCAGCGGCAAGACAGGTCGCGACGAAGACCGCGCCATAGTCCATGCCGGCTTCGGAGAGAATGCTGGGATTGACGAAGATGATATAGGCCATGGTCAGGAAGGTAGTGATCCCGGCGATGACCTCGGTACGAACATTGGTATTGTTTTCGGCCAGTTTGAAGTGGTCGTTAAGCAAGCGTTTCAACATCGGCTCAATCCTGCGCTTGGACAAACGTGTCCGGATGCGAGAAAAGCCGCACATGGTACCCAAAGGCGTTCGACGATGCGAGACGCCTGGCACATGGCGACCAATTGTTATGGTCCCGGCACTTGGCCGGGTACCGCCTATCTTAAGCAAGCACTGCGCCGACTCCAGCCATTTTGCCAACGAAAACTTGACGAAGTGGTCAAATCGATCGTTTTAACTCGTCATTGGCTTATAGGGCGGCTGGCCAAAACGCGCTCCACCGTTTCGACGATCACCTGTGTCTGAGGATCGATCTCGATGTTGACGAGATCGCCCGGCACACGCTGCCCAAGGGTGGTACGCGACAGCGTCTCGGGAATCAGATTGACGCAGAAGCGAGGCGTGGCGCCGGTTTCCCGGCGCACCTCGCCAATCGTGAGGCTGATGCCATCGACACCGACATAGCCCTTGTCGAAGAGAAACCGGCTAACCAGATCGGGAATGGCGAACCACAGCCGCCGGTTATTGGGCGCCTCCTCGAGCTCGACGAGTTCGGCCATCGCCATCACATGTCCTGACATGGCGTGCCCACCGATTTCGTCGCCGAAGCGGGCCGCGCGCTCTATATTGACGCAGTCGCCCTCCTGCAATGCACCAAGATTGGTCAGACGCAACGTTTCTCGCATCAGATCGAAGCTGACATGCGCGCCCTCGATTGCGGTGACCGTCAAGCAGACGCCATTATGGGCAACCGAGGCCCCGATCGTCAGCCCTTGACGAAGCGTCTCGTCCAATGCCACCACATGGATACGGAAATCCTGCTTCTCGATGACCGACACCAGCGTAGCCGTGCCTTGTACGATTCCAGTAAACATCCGAATGGCTCCCAGCGGGCGGTTTTGTTGCGTAGTCTAGAGATAGAGAGGTGGGGGCGTCTATTCTCGACGCGCCTCGCACTGGAACATGGCATGTTTTTTAATCGTAAAGTGCGATTTTTCAGCAAAATCTTCTATAAAGAGTTGGCTATCAGGGCTCTTATACCAAAGTCGTTGACACCTCATATACCGCCCACTACCATTCAGCACACATATTTCAGGCGCCGATTTGAACCCGGATTGCGGGCGCCCTCGCCATCGGTATAGCCGCTGGCGGGAAGTGCAGCTAAAAGGGTGTGTCCAGCGTTGATGGCCACCCGCCAGGGTGGCTTTTTTTTGCCGCCTGAGCCGCCCAGCCCCACCGGGATCTTCCGCCCAGCCACGCGACGGAATCATGATCCGACTCAATAACGTAACCAAGACCTATGGTAGTGGCCCCAGTGCCGTAGAGGCACTCAAGGACGTGAACCTGCACGTGCCCGAGGGGAGCATCTATGGCGTCATCGGCCTCTCTGGCGCCGGCAAATCGACACTGATTCGCTGTGTCAATCTGCTCGAGCGGCCGACCTCGGGCAGCGTCGAAGTGGGTGGCCAGGAGCTGACCGCGCTCAGCGGCAGTGCCCTCAATCAGGCGCGCCATCAGATCGGCATGATCTTCCAGCACTTCAATCTGCTCGCCTCACGTACCGTATTCGCCAATGTCGCTCTCCCGCTGGAGCTGATGGGCGTCAAGAAGAGCGATATCCGCGAACGCGTAGCGCCACTGCTCGAGCTGGTCGGTCTCGCCGACAAGACGGATCAATACCCGGCACAACTCTCCGGTGGCCAGAAGCAGCGTGTCGCCATCGCACGGGCCCTGGCCAGCCGCCCCAAGGTGCTACTGTGCGACGAGGCCACCTCGGCGTTGGATCCACAGACCACCGGTTCGATCCTGGAGCTCTTGCAGGACATCAACCGCCGTCTGGGGCTGACCATTCTATTGATTACTCATGAGATGTCGGTGGTCAAGAGCATCTGCCATCGTGTCGGCCTGATCTCCGGCGGGAAGTTGGTGGAGGAGGCGGAAGTCGGCGACTTCTTCACCGCACCGAGCACCCGGCTGGGCCGCGACTTCATCAATCAGTTCCTGCAGCTGGAGCCCCCGCAAGCGCTGGTCGCTCGCCTTCAGGCACAGCCCGGTGAACATACCCACCCGGTGGTGCGCCTAGCCTTTTCCGGGGATGCCGTGGCCACACCATTGATTTCACGGCTGGCGCGGGAGTGCGGTGTCGATGTCAGCATTCTCCAAGCCAAGGTCGAATCGATCCGTGAACGCACCCTGGGCTTGATGATTGCCGAATTGATCGGCTCGGCGCAGAAGACCCGCGCAGCGATCGACTATCTCGAAAGTCATGATCTACACGTGGAGGTATTGGGCCATGTCCAACGCGATGCTTGAGCTGATCTTCCGGGCAACGCTCGACACTCTCTATATGGTGGGAATAGCGGGACTAATCTCCGCCCTGCTGGGCGTGCCGCTCGGCGTGCTACTGTATGTCACCCGCCCTCGGCAGATCCTTGCCCAGCCGGTTCTGAACCGTGTGCTGGGCATGGTGACCAACATTGGCCGCTCGGTCCCCTTCATCATTCTGATGGTAGCGATCATTCCCTTTACACGCATGATCGTCGGAACCTCGATCGGCACCAATGCGGCCATCGTCCCACTGACCATTGCCGCCATTCCCTTCGTTGCCCGCCTGGTCGAAGGGGCGCTGAACGAGATATCGCCGGGCCTGATCGAAGCCGCCCAGTCGATGGGCGCCACCCCCTATCAGATCATCACCAAGGTGCTGCTTCCCGAAGCCAAGGGGGGGATCATCACCGGCCTGACCATCACCGCGGTCACCCTGGTCAGCTATTCGGCAATGGCCGGCGCAATCGGTGGCGGCGGCCTGGGCGATCTGGGCATCCGCTATGGCTACAACCGCTTCGATCCCACGGTCATGCTGATCACCGTGGTGATCCTGGTGGTCATGGTGCAGGGCTTCCAGAGCCTTGGCGACTATCTGGTCCGCCGCGCCGATCACAAATAACTCACAAATCAGACGGCTTATGGTCCCCGATCATGGCGTGAGTCATGACTTGCAACGCAACAAGGCCGCCCCGATATTCCAGCGGCCAACATTCGCTTCCAAGGAAGCTTCAGGAGAGAACACATGCGAGACACGCTGACCCACCTTCTACGCCCGAGCCGTCTGCTGGGTGCCGCCACGCTGCTCGGCGCTGCCCTCCTGGCAGGCTGCGGTGACGACTCCAATGGCGATGGCGGTTCGATCCGCATCGGCACCGTCGCCGGTCCCGAGACCGAGGTGATGGAGGTCGCTGCACGCATCGCCAAGGAGGAGTACGATCTCGACGTCGAGATCATCGAGTTCACCGATTACATCTCGCCCAATGCCGCCCTCGCCGATGGCAGCCTGGATGCCAATGCCTACCAGCACGAGCCCTACCTGCAGAGCATGGTCGAAGATCGCAACTATGACTTCGCCATTGCCGGGCGCACCTTCGTCTATCCGATAGGGGCCTACTCCGAGCGCCACGCCAGCATCGACGACCTTCCCGAGCGCGCCATGATCGCCCTGCCCAACGACCCGTCGAACGAAGGCCGCGCACTGATCCTGATGCACAACGAAGGCATGATCGAGCTCGACGATCCCAACAACCTCGAAGCCACCCCGATCAACGTGATCAGCAACCCGCACAACTTCCGCTTCCGTGAAATCGAGGCAGCACAACTGCCGCGGGTGCTGCCGGATGTCGATCTGGCCTTCATCAACAACACCTTTGCCCAGCCCGCCGGTCTCAACCTGGCCGACGATGCGCTGCTCCGCGAAGGCCCCGAGTCCCCCTACGTCAACCTGATCGTGGTGCGCGGTGGCGACCAGGAGCGCGAGGAGATCCAGCAATTGGTCAGCGCCTATCAGCGCGATGAAGTGGCCGCAAAGGCCGAAGAACTGTTCCAGGGCAGCGCCATTCCTGGCTGGGAGTGAGTCAGCGCTAATCCAGTCCACACGAGCCGGCGATGTCGCCGGCTCGTTTCGTTAAAGCGAAACGGCAACCGAAACAGGAGCCGACGATGATCGACTACTCCTTACTTGCACGGCAGCTCGTATCTCTGCTCGACAGCCGCGACGCCCTCGTCAACAGCGCCCAGACCTGCGCCTTCATCATGCAGGAGATCCCCGACCTCAACTGGGCCGGCTTCTATCTTCAGCGTGAGGAGAACGTGCTGATGCTGGGCCCTTTCCAAGGCAAACCCGCCTGCAATCCCATCCCCTTCAGCAAGGGGGTATGCGGCATGGCGGCGCGTACGCGCCAGACGCAGCGCATCGAAGATGTACACGCCGTGGCCGACCACATCGCCTGCGACGCGGCATCGCGCTCCGAACTGGTCGTGCCGATAGTGGTGGGAGAGCGACTATGGGGCGTGCTCGACTTGGATAGCCCACGCCAGGGGCGCTTCATGCATGAGGATCAGACGGGCATTGAAGCATTGGTAGCGCGCTTCGCCGCCGCCACGGATCTCGAATTCTGGCCCTGAGCATTGCCGCGCCTGACAATCCGAGCACATACGAAAACACCCCGAGCACTGACGCTCGGGGTGTGGAGTCTGGTAGGACCAAGCGGATTTGAACCGCTGACCTCCACGATGTCAACGTGGCGCTCTAACCAAGGATTTGAACCGCTGACCTCCACGATGTCAACGTGGCGCTCTAACCAACTGAGCTATGGTCCTACTGTCTTGCCTGACAACGGATGCGTATTCTACGGCTTCGCGTCAGGAATGCAAGTATCTAGTAAAAATTCCCACTGATCATGAGGTTGGAGATGCCGACTTGACGCGCCCCACTGCATCCAGCCAGCCCCTATAGAGTCGTTCGCGCTCCTCCTCGCCCATTGATGGTGTAAAGGTGCGCTCGCAGCGCCATAGCCTGGCAATCTCATCGAGATCCTTGTACCAGCCAAGGCGCAACCCCGCCAGATAGGCGGCCCCCAGTGCCGTCGTCTCAAGCACCGTGGGTCGATCCACCTTAACTCCCAGCATGTCGGCGAGAAATTGGATCAGCCAGTTGTTGCTGACCATGCCACCGTCGACACGCAACGTATCGGTGGTGGCTGCCATGTCGTCACTCATGCACACCTGTAGATCGCGAGTCTGGTAGCACACCGCCTGGAGGCCGGCCGCGACGATCTCGGCAATGCCGGTATCGCGGGTCAGCCCGAGAATCGCCCCCCGCGCCTGGGGATCCCAGTGAGGCGCCCCAAGGCCGGTAAAGGCCGGGACCAGATAGACGCTATGACCGGCACGAGTCTGTCCCGCCAGCGCTTCGGTCTCGGTGGCCTCGGCGAACAGCTTGAGACCATCGCGCAGCCACTGCACGGTCGCCCCGGCAACGAAGATGCTCCCCTCCATGGCATAGGTCGGCTTGCCATTCAGCCGATAGGCGATCGTGGTCAGCAAGCGATTGCGCGAGGTTTCGGCCTTCTCCCCGGTATTGACGACCAAAAAGCAGCCGGTCCCATAGGTGCTCTTGCCCATCCCAGGTTCGAAGCAGGCCTGCCCGAACAATGCCGCCTGCTGGTCCCCCGCCACGCCGGCAATCGGGAGCGGTCGTCCCAGAAACGACGCCTCGGCGGTGCCGAAATCGTCACTCGAGTCCTTGACCTCGGGTAGTAGCTTGGCGGGAATCCCGAACAGACCGAGCAGGTCGTCATCCCACCGCTGGGAATGGATATTGAACAGTGCCGTTCGCGAGGCGTTGGTGGCATCGGTGACATGTTGCCTGCCGCCGGTGAGGCGCCAGATCAGGAAGGTGTCGACGGTGCCGAACGCCAGCTCGCCGCGTTCGGCACGCTCCCGCGCGCCGTCGACATGCTCGAGTAGCCAGGCCAGCTTGGAAGCCGAAAAGTAGGGGTCGATCAATAGCCCCGTACGCTCCTGTAGCAACTTGCCATGTCCGGCATCACTAAGTCGCTGACACTCGCTTGCCGTGCGCCGATCCTGCCAGACGATGGCATTGTGCAGCGCCTTGCCTGTCTGCCGGTCCCACAGCAGCGTCGTTTCGCGCTGATTGGTGATGCCGATGCCGACGATCTCCTCGACGCCAATACCCGCCTGCTCGAGGGTATCGCGGCAGGTCCTCTCCACGCTCGTCCAGATATCCTCGGGATCGTGCTCGATCCAGCCATCGCGGGGAAAGTGCTGAGGAAACTCGTGCTGCGAGGTGGACACGGGCTGCCCCGAGCGGTCGAAGAGAATCGCCCGCGAGCTGGTGGTGCCCTGGTCGATAGCAAGCAGATAGTTGGCCATGGAGAACCCTACGTCTCGATGTTCGTTTATGATCATCAAGGGTAATGCAATGCGTTCGAAATGCTCTAGGACTTTCGGCGCCTATCCAAGCTGCTTACAATGAGCCATCCACTGGGAGCGCACATGAACCAACAACAACGCCAGGATGCCATCGTCGAACTCGTCAAGCGGCAGGGATATGCCACGATCGAGCAGCTGACCAGCGATTTCGACGTCACGCCCCAGACCATACGCCGCGATCTGAACAATCTTGCCGCCGAAGGGCTGATCCGCCGGGTCCATGGTGGCGCAGGACTCGAATCGAGTACCGTCAATACCGCCTACAGCACCCGCAAGACCCTCAACCTCGACGCCAAGCGACGTATCGCGACGATGCTGGCAAGCTTCATACCCAATGACGCCTCACTGTTCATCAACATCGGCACCAGCAACGAGATCGTGGCCGAGGCGCTGAAGGAGCATCGCGGACTCGAGATCATTACCAACAACCTGAATGTGGCCGCCGCCCTTCAACACAAGGAGGACTTCACGGTGATCGTCGCCGGAGGTCAGGTGAGGTCGCGTGATGGCGGGATCATCGGCGAGGCGACCATCGATTTCATCAATCAGTTCAAGGTCGATTTCGGCATCATCGGCATCAGTGGCATCGATGAGGATGGCTCGCTACTCGAATTCGACTATCAGGAGGTGCGTGTCGCTCAGGCGATCATTCGCAACTCGCGCCAGGTCTACCTGGCTGCCGATCACTCCAAGTTCCACCGCAACCCCGTCGTTCGACAGGGCAACATTTCCCAGCTGGATGCGCTGTTTACCGACCGCCGGCCCAGCGATGGCATCTGCCGGTTGCTCGAGAGCAACGACGTCGCCCTGCATATCGCCTGACCGGGCTCCCCTCACCTGACGCGCTACCCTCTCTTTGTCAGCTCACCGCACCGCTTCATCAGCGCATATCATGGACACTCCATGGCGCTTTCTCTTGCGTGATGTTCGATTCAGGCTAGAATGTTTTCGTAATCGAAAACACTAAGCTTGATAGCGAACATCCCTAGGAGGGGCGCCCATGGCTGCAAGCCCAACTTCAGCGCTTCTGGATCTGTACATCATCGGTGGCGGCATCAATGGTACCGGCATCGCCAACGATGCGGCGGGACGAGGCCTGGCGGTCGGACTCTGCGAGCAGGCGGACCTGGCAAGCGCCACCTCCTCGGCCAGCAGCAAGTTGATCCATGGCGGTTTGCGCTATCTCGAGCATCGCGAGTTCCGCCTGGTCAGAGAAGCACTGCGCGAACGTGAGGTGCTACTGAAGAAAGCCCCACACATCGTTTGGCCACTGCGCTTCATCCTGCCCCATCAGCCACACTTGCGCCCGGCCTGGATGATTCGCGCCGGACTCTTCCTCTACGACCACCTAGGCAAGCGCGACAGCCTACCCGGCTCCAGGCGGCTGCGCTTCGATAGCAGCAGCCCACTCAAGCCAACCATCACCCAGGGCTTCGAATACTCTGACTGCTGGGTCGACGATGCGCGGCTGGTGGTGCTCAATGCCCTGCAGGCGCAGCAGCAGAGTGCCGAGATTCTAGTGCGGACGCGCTGTATCGATGCCCGACAGGAGCAGGATCATTGGCACATCACCCTTGAGGATCGCGATACCGGCAAGCAATTCGTGCGCCATGCCAAGGTGCTGGTCAATGCCGCTGGCCCATGGGTGGAGTCCTTCATCCGCGGCCAGACCACGCGCCAGTCGCGCTACGGGATTCGCATGATCCAGGGCAGCCACCTGGTGGTACCCCGTCTGCATGACGATGAACGCGCCTACATCCTGCAGAACAAGGATGGCCGCATCGTCTTCGTACTGCCCTATCAGCAGGGCTTCAGCCTGATCGGCACTACGGATCGGCGTTATACTGGCGATCCAGCCAAGGTGGCGATCACCCCTGAGGAGACCGACTATATTCTTGAGGTGGTAAACGATCACTTCCAGCAAGCACTCACCCGGGAAGATGTCGTGGCCACCTACGCTGGCGTACGCCCACTCTGCGACGATGAGTGCGCCGACCCCTCCGCCATGACCCGTGACTATACGCTTGACCTCGACAGGCGACCGGGCGAGCCGCTGATGCTGTCGGTATTCGGCGGCAAGATTACGACCTATCGCAAGCTCGCCGAAGCGACCATGCAGTTGCTTGGCGAGACGTTCCCCGACATGGGGCCGGCATGGACTGCCCAGGCGCTTCTGCCGGGGGGCGATATCGGTACTCAAGAGGCGTTTGTCGCCCGGCTGCTGCGTGACTATCCCTTCCTGGGTGAAGCGAGAGCCAGACGCTTCGCCTCGAGCTACGGCAGTCTCTGCCTGCGGTTCCTTGACGGCTGCAGCAGCGAAGAGGCGTTGGGGGAGCACTTCGGTGCCGGCCTGACCGAAGCCGAGGTGGCCTATCTCACCGAAGTCGAGTGGGCGCACAATACCGATGACGTGCTATGGCGCCGTTCCAAGCTCGGTCTGCGTGTGAATCAGGCCGAACGTGAACGGCTCGATGCCTATATTGCCAAGTGCCGCCAACGTTGTGCCGCTTGACCCGCTTAGGGAAACAGCCACTGAGCCAGGAAGACGAAGAACGGCACGGTGACACAACTCAGCAGTGTGGAGACCAGCACGCCTTGGGCGGCGAACTCGGGCCGGTTGTTATACTGCAGTGCGAACAGCGCACTGTTGCGCGACATGGGAAACGCACTGGCAATCAGCAGGGCCTGGGCAACGGTCCCTTCAAGACCCACCAGAAAGATCACACCGATGGCGATCAATGGCGCCACCAGCAGACGTCCTGCCACCATGAGGAAAAACAGCGGTGAGAGCTCCTTGATCGCCGGATGGGCCACCTGAGCTCCCAGCACCAGCAGCGCCAGGGCGATGAAGGCATCCGATACCTGCTGCAGAGGCACCGTCAGCGGTGTCGGCAGCTCCCAGTCGAATAGATAGAAGGCGAGCCCCAGCAACAATGCATAGAGCACTGGCGCCTTGCCAAGTTCGAGCAGATTCTTTCCCAGGCTGGTCGTTTGCGAGGAGGCAGAAGTCATCACGCCGTAGGTATAGGTAAGCAGGTTCTGGAACATCAGCACCGTGATCTGTACCGAGACCCCGACTGGATTGCCCGCGAATACCAACTGACTGACCGGCAAGCCAAAGTTGCCGGAGTTCATCAACACAATGCCATTCTTGAACATAGGGACCAGTTCCCTATCCATCTTTGTCGCCTTGGCGAACAAAGCGGTAAGTGCTGCCAGGACAAGAAATTGCAGAATCAGGAAGCCACCAATCTCGAGCAGTTGCGAGACCTCCATCTCATTGCGCACGAGATTGTTGAACACCACCACCGGCAGGAACAGATAGGTCAGCAGGATGGAGAGTGTTGGCAAGTGAAAGCGGAACAGACGATGCAGGAAGGCGCCCATCCCCAGTAGAATGAAGATCGGCAGCATGATCTCCACGATGATTTCGCGCATGACCCACAGCATGTGTATCCCCGCTTGCTGAAAAGCCCGGGAGTATAGCTCATGAGCTGATGCCGATATACAAGCGGCGCAACCATCGGAATGCGCCGCAAATGTATTTCCTACACCTTAGACGTGTCGAGCCAGGACTCGACACGACAGGCTCAACCGGGAATGCCGCCTTCGGTTAGCTTGGCCGGATCCAACAGCTTTTCCAGCTCATCGCGGCTCAGGTCGGTCTCCTCCTGAGCCACATCGACAATCGGTCGTCCGGCCTGGTAGGCCTTCTTGGCGACGGCCGCGGCAGCGTTATAGCCGATGACCGAGTTGAGCGCCGTCACCAGGATGGGGTTGCGCGACAGCGGTGCCTGGATATTGTCCTGGCGAACCTTGAAGGTAGCGATGGCCCGGTCGGCCAGCAGCCGGCTGACGTTGCTCATCAGCTTGATCGAGGTGAGCAGATTGTTGGCGATCAGGGGCAGCATCACGTTCAATTGGAAGTTGCCGCTCTGCCCCGCCACCGTGATTGCCGTGTCCAGTCCAATGACCTGAGCCGCCGCCTGGGCTGCCGACTCGGGAATCACCGGATTGACCTTGCCGGGCATGATCGAGCTGCCGGGCTGCAGTGCCTCGAGTTCGATCTCGCCTAGCCCGGCCAGGGGCCCGGAGTTCATCCAGCGTAGATCGTTACTGATCTTCATCACCACGCAGGCGTAGCTGCGCAGATGGCCGGAGAGCTCCACGGCGGCATCCTGCGACGCCAATCCCGCAAAGAAACTGTCGTTGGGCGTCAGCGCCAGCCCCGTGTGTTGAGCAAGGGCATCGGCCATGCGCTTGGCGAACGCCGGGTGGGCGTTGATGCCGGTTCCCACCGCCGTGCCCCCCTGGGCAAGCCGCGAAAGTCGCCGCTGACCATCCTGCAAGCGTTCGATGGCCTGGGAGACCTGGCTCGACCAAGCGCCGAGCTCTTGGCTCATTCGCACCGGCATGGCATCCATCAGGTGGGTACGCCCGGTCTTGACCACTCCATCCACCTCGCTGGCCTTGGTATCGATCGCCGAGCGCAGATGCTCGAGTGCCGGCATCAGGCTCTCCTGAACCGCCAGCGCTGCCGACAGGTGGATCGCGGTGGGAATCACGTCGTTGCTCGACTGCCCCATGTTGACATGATCGTTGGGGCCGACGTCGAGATCACCCCGCGAAGCAAGGTGCGCGATCACCTCATTGACGTTCATGTTGGTCGAGGTGCCGGAACCGGTCTGGAACACGTCGATGGGGAACTGCTCGTCGTGCTTGCCGTCGAGAATCTCCTGAGCCGCCGTGACGATCGCCTCGGCGCGAGCGGCATCGAGCAAGCCCAGTTCTGCATTGACCTGGGCCGCCGCCAGCTTGATGCGTGCCACGGCATGGACAAAGGCGGCCGGCATCGGCTGGCCACTCACCGGGAAGTTGTTGACCGCACGCTGCGTCTGGGCACCGTAAAGCGCCTGGGCAGGTACCTGCAGCTCGCCCATGCTATCGCGTTCGACACGACTATCGCTCATGACCCTCTCCTGAAGCTTATCCGTCCATGGCATCATGTACGCCGTCCGGCGCATCGCATCATGCCTCGAGTGCAACACCAGCTTATACATTGTAGTAACCCCTTGCGCTTTCAAGGGACAGGGGCCAACAGGGAGAAAAAGATGAAATATTGGATCGTTTTGCTGGCCGTAAGCGTCGTCGTCAGCGGTTGTCAGATCGTCGACCCCGCCCCCTCGCCGCGTATCGATGTGATCGATATCGGCGAGGATGCCGCTCCCGAGGATCGCGTCACGCCTGGGCGCGTCGCCCGTGAGGTCGCCTTTCCCGAACGCGAGTACGCCGCACTGGAAAAACAGGGCAACGCCGCCATTACCGGCCGTCTGACGCTGAACGGCAGCGCGGGTAGCAACGCAAACGTTGCCGTGGCGCCCGTCACCACCTACTCGGCGGAGGCCGCCGAGAAGGCGCTGGCCGGTCAGGCCGTTGAGCCGGCCGATCCGCGCGCCCAGGCCTTCACCCGCCAGACGCGTACCAATGCCGATGGCAACTTCACCGTCAACGGTCTGCCTGCAGGCGAGTACTATGTCTCGGCCAGCATCACACCGCCAGGCGGCCAGCCACGCGTCGTCATCAATCAGGTTCGCGTCGGGGCGGGCCAAACCGTCAGGGTCAACCTGAGCCGCTGAGCGTCAGGTTCATGGCAGCGGCGAGATAGCCGCCGTCATGCGGCGGATGAACGCCGCCGTCCTGCCGGGATGGGTAAGTGGCAGCATATGACCGGCCCCCGACACCACCTCCTTGTCCAGCTGGACAAGCTGGGAGGTCAAGGGGAACAGGTTGTCGTCGGGATCGAGGAGGTTGTCGTCGGTGCCGTAGAGCACGCCGACCGGCATCGCCAGCTCGCCATAACGCTGCGTCATTGCCGGCAGAGCATGGTTAACGGCGACCAGGTCCAGCGATGACGTATAGGAGTGGGAGGGCCGCAGCGCCAGCAACCCACCACCGCGCTCGGCGAAATCGCCAGGCGGTCGTTGCGGGGAGAAGGCGCGATTCAACATCGTCTCACCCATTGCCAACCCCATCGGGGTCGCCAGGGTCCATGCCATCACACGGCGCAGCGTGGCCGATTCGGTTGCCATCGGCTGGAAGGAGGCAGGTATCTGCTGCTTGCGCGTCAGTGGCGCCAATAGTGCCAACCCGCCTACGCACTCGGCGTGGTCGAGGGCCAGCTTGAGGGCCAGCGTCCCTCCCAATGAGTGGCCGACAATCAGCGGCGACTCGATCCCCTCCTGGCAAATGAAAGAACTGATGGCCTGAGCCTGCCTACCCAGTGCCGCCGCCTCGTCGCCACGTCGCGTGGAATAGCCCGCACCGGGTCGGTCGATGGCGACCAGGCGATACTCGTGCGAGAGATGATCGAAGAGCGAATAAGTGAAGTGCTGCAGAGCGCCACCCAGCCCATGCAGCAGAATGATCACGGGACCCTCGCCCTTCTCGACCACATGAAGCCGAGCACCGTCGACATCGACGAAGCGCCCCTGGGGCGGCACCTGCGCTTCCACGCGGCGGGCGGTCCATGCGGTGAAGGCGGCCGAGGCCACTCCCAGTGCGGCAATCGAGCCGATACTCCTGATAACCCAAGAGGCGCGCGTCATGCATGACTCTCCCTAGCTGTAGCGACCCTCCTACTCTAGTCGAACATCGCCGAGGAGGGGCGTCTACCAGTCGAGAGATTGCTTGACGAAGGGGATGGTCAACTTGCGCTTGGCCGAGAGCGAAGCGCGATCGAGCGTCTCCAGGGCGTCGAACAGATCGCTCAGCCGACGCGGACCGCGGTGCAGAATATAACGTGCTACCTCATCGGGCAGCTGCATTCCCCTGGCCTGAGCGCGCAGCCGAAGGGCCTCGATGCGACCGGCATCATCAAGCGGCTTGACGTGAAACGTCACCCCCCAGCTCAGCCGAGAGGCCAGGTCGGGCAGCTTGACGTCGAGATGACGCGGTGCGGCATTGCTGGCCACCAGCAGGCGTTTGCCTGCATCGCGCAGCCGATTGAAACAGTGGAAGAGCGCCTCTTCCCAGCGCCGCCGTCCAAGCACTTGGTCGAGGTCATCGATGGCCAGTAGATCGAGCCGCTCGACATCCTCGAGGATGTGCGGAGGAAAGTGGCCAAGCTCGGCCAGGGGCAGATAGAGGGCTCGACTGTCTCGATCCCCTGCTTCGTGGCAGGCCGCCTGAAGCAGGTGGCTGCGCCCGACCCCCTCGCCGCCCCACAGCAACAGGAAGGACTCGCCCTGCGCGTCGAGTTGTTCTCGCAGCGCCTTGACCAGCGCGGCGTTGTCGCCGGCCAGGAAATTACCGAAGGTAGCGTCATCGCGCATACCCACGCCGAGGGGCAATTGCCCGGACCCGGGTGTCATCGAGGCTCCTCGTCAATGCCGTCAGTCTGCTCGGCATCATATAACGTACTGTTCTTGTAGCGCTCTTCAAGCTCTCGCAAGAGTACCATGATGATCGCCGCCGCTGGCAACGCCAGCAGCACCCCGGTCATGCCGAACAGCGTCCCGCCCGAGAGCACCGCGAAGATCACCGCCACCGGGTGCAGGCCGATCTTGTCGCCGAGCAGCTTGGGCTGCAACACGGCACTTTCGACGGCCTGGCCGATGCTGAACACCGCCACCACACCGAGCATTGCAAGCCAGCTGCCGTACTGGAAAAAGGCCACGATAAGCGCCACGGCAAGCCCGACGATGAAGCCCAAGAACGGTACGATACTGGCAAGTCCCGCCAGCAGACCGATCAGCAGGCCGAAGCGAACCCCCATCAGCGTCAACCCCAGCGCATAGATTACCCCCAGGCACAGCATGACCAGCAACTGGCCGCGCACGAACGCCGAGAGCACCTCGTCGCAACGCCTGGCCAGGCGAGTCACCTCCGGCTCCCACTGGCGGGGTAGCAAATTGCGCAGGTTGCCGATCAGGCGATGCCAGTCCAGCAACAGATAGAAGGTCACCACGGGTATCAGCGCCACATAGGTGACCCAGGTCAAAAACGCCATGCCCGAGCGCCCCACGTGACCGAGCAGCTGGGCCGCAGCGCCACCGGCTTGCTGCCAATGCTCGGCAAGCGTCTCTTGCAGATTGTCGAGCTCACCGGTCAGATCGTACCCGGTCCACGCCTGGACCTGGGGAGCGAGAGTGTTTTGCACCCACTCGATGATCATCGGTATCACCTCACCGAGCTGCCCGAACTGACGCACCGTCAGCGGGATCAGAATCAGCATGGCAAGCGAAAGCAGCAGTATCAGCACCAGAAATACGCCGCACACTGCCAGTGGGCGCGACCATCCCCAGCGCTCGAGACGGTTGGTCAACGGGTCGCTGAGATAGGCAATGACCATCCCGGCGAAGAACGGCATCAGTATCGCCTCGAGCTGGAACAGCAGCCATACCAGGCCCACCGCCCCCGCCAAGATCCACCACTGTCTATGCACCGCGCCCTGCTCCGCCATCGACATTTCCTTACTGATTAAAGACCCATCCACCGCTCGCCAGCAATGCGAGCCGCAACAGGTGATGCTACAATCCCTGGCTAATTTTTTAGCCTCTTTCCCGCCGCATTACGACAGGACTCGTCATGACCCGCAGCTCGTCCGACTCCTCCCAGCCTTCCAAGCGCCCGACATCGATCAGTTACAAGGATGCCGGCGTGGATATCGACGCCGGCAATGCCCTGGTGGAACGCATCAAGGGTGTGGCCAAGCGTACCACTCGCCCCGAGGTGATGGGTGGATTGGGCGGCTTCGGCGCCCTGTGCCAGCTGCCCAGTGGTTATCGCGAACCTGTACTGGTCTCCGGCACCGACGGTGTCGGCACCAAACTGCGCCTGGCGATGGACCTCGGTCGCCATGACACCATCGGTATCGACCTTGTCGCCATGTGTGTCAATGATCTGGTGGTTGCCGGTGCCGAACCGCTGTTCTTCCTCGACTACTATGCCACGGGCAAGCTCGATGTGGACATCGCCGCCGACGTCGTGACCGGCATCGGTGAAGGTTGTGCCCAGTCAGGCTGTGCGCTGGTGGGCGGCGAGACCGCCGAGATGCCCGGCATGTACGAAGGAAGCGACTACGATCTGGCCGGCTTCTGTGTCGGCGTCGTGGAGAAATCCGAGATTCTCGATGGCAGTATGGTCGCCACGGGCGACGTGCTACTGGGGCTGGCCTCTTCCGGACCGCACTCAAATGGTTACTCGCTGATTCGCAAGATCCTTGAGGTCAGCGATGCGTCGCTCGACACCGACCTTGATGGCGTGACGCTCGGCGATGCGCTGCTCGCCCCCACCCGCATCTACGTCAAGTCGCTGCTCTCGCTGATCAAGCAGAGCGACGTGGAGGTGCATGCCCTTTCCCACATCACCGGTGGCGGCCTGCTCGAGAATATTCCCCGCGTGCTGCCAGAAAACCTGACCGCGCGCATCGACGTCACCGCCTGGCAGCGCCCGGCCGTGTTCGACTGGCTCAAGGCTCAGGGTAACGTCGATGAGCACGAGATGCACCGGGTGCTCAACTGTGGTATCGGCATGGTGGTAGCGGTTCGTGCCGATCAGGCGGATCAGGCGATTGCCCACCTCGAGCAGCAGGGCGAGCGCGTCTACCGCCTGGGCGAGATAGCGCAGCGCGAGGGCGACGAAGAGCAGGTGCGTCTGGAGAACCTCGAAGCATGAGCAGCGAGCAGTACGAGAGCGATACCCTCAACGGCTTCACGCCACAGAGCGCCGAGACGCCCCGGGTAGTGGTGCTGATCTCCGGCAATGGTAGCAACCTGCAGGCGCTGATCGATGCCCAGTCCTACGGCGAACTGGGAGGCGAGATCGCTGCGGTGGTCTCCAACAAGGTCGATGCCTTTGGGTTGAAGCGTGCCAAGGAGGCCGGCATTGCCTCCGTGGCCCTGCCACACCAGGAGTATGAGAGCCGCGATGCGTTCGATGCTGCGTTGATCAAGGTCATTGAGCGCCATGAACCCGATCTGGTGGTGCTGGCCGGGTTCATGCGCATCCTGTCGCCGCGCTTCGTGCAGCGTTACGAGGGGCGCCTGCTCAATATTCACCCCTCGCTGCTGCCCGACTACCGGGGCTTGAATACCCATGCTCGCGCGCTGGCCGATGGGATCACCGAGCACGGCGTCAGCGTGCACTTCGTCACCGATGAGCTCGATGGCGGCCCGGTGGTGATTCAGGCAGCCGTCCGGGTCGAACAAGGCGAGAGCGTTGAGAGCCTGCAAGCCAAGGTGCACGCCCGCGAGCATTTGATCTACCCTATCGCCGTGAAGTGGTTCCTGGAGGGAAGATTGCAACTCGGCCCCCAGGGGGTGACCTTCGATGGCATGCCGCTACCGCCGCAGGGGCTGCGCATGTCGCATGCCGATGCAGCGGAAGAGCTCGACGAGGACGTCGACGACAACTGATCTGATGATGACTGACCATACATCTGCCAGAGACGAACGCCGGGCAAGCCCGGCGTTCGTGCATCATGTCGATTGAAAGTGGTCAGGTTCTGGGCAGCGTCACCCCCCGCTGGCCCATGTACTTGCCGCCGCGATCCTTGTAGGAGATGTCGCAGATCTCATCGGATTCGAGAAACAGCATCTGCGCGACCCCTTCATTGGCGTAGATCTTGGCCGGCAGCGTGGTGGTATTGGAGAATTCTAGCGTCACGTGTCCTTCCCACTCAGGCTCGAGGGGTGTGACGTTGACGATGATCCCGCAACGCGCATAGGTCGACTTGCCCAGGCATATCGTCAATACGCTGCGCGGGATGCGGAAGTACTCCACGGTGCGGGCTAGCGCAAAGGAGTTGGGCGGGATGATGCACACATCGCCCTTGACGTCGACGAAACTCTTCTCGTCGAAGGCCTTAGGATCGACCACGGCGGAGTGGATATTGGTGAACACCTTGAACTCGTCGGCACAGCGCACGTCGTAGCCGTAGCTGGAGGTGCCGTAGGAGATCACCCGTTGGTCGTTGACGTAGCGCACTTGGTCGGCCTCGAAGGGCTCGATCATGCCGTGCTCTTGTGCCATACGGCGAATCCAGTTATCGGATTTGATGCTCATCGAGGCGTCCTTGGAAAGACAAGAAGAACGAAAAGGGCCGTCATGATAACGGCCCTTGGCGTATCGGAAAACCGAAATGGACGCGCCATCAATCGCCGAAGGTGATGCTCGGCCCCTCCTGCTTCAGATCGTCGACGCCGTCGGCCACCGCACGGGCAATGGCACGGAAAGTCTGCGCGGTCTCGCTCTCGGGATCGGCCATCACCGTGGGGCGACCGCTATCGGACTGTTCGCGGGTCGAGAGCTTCAATGGCAGCTGGCCAAGCAGCTGAGTCTGGTACTGGCTGGCAATACGCTCGCCGCCGCCCTCGCCGAAGATCGGTTCGCTGTGGCCACAGTTGGTGCAGACGTGCAGACTCATGTTCTCGACCACGCCCAGTACCGGCACATTGACCTTGCGGAACATCTCGATGCCCTTGCGCGCATCGAGAAGCGCAATGTCCTGCGGTGTGGTAACGATCACCGCGCCCGCCACCGGCACCTTCTGCGCTAGAGTCAACTGGATGTCACCGGTACCCGGCGGCATGTCGATGAACAGGTAATCGAGATCGTCCCACGCCGTTTGGTTGAGCAGCTGCTGGAAGGCACCGGCGACCATCGGTCCCCGCCACACCATCGGCTCGGTGACATCGACCATGAATGCCATCGACATGGCCTGGATGCCATGGGCTTCTAGCGGCGTGAAGCTGTTCTCGCCCGCCGCCTGGGGACGCACTCCCTCGCCGATGCCGAGCATCTGCGCCTGGCTGGGACCATAGATATCGGCATCCAGCAGCCCGACCCGGTATCCTTCAGCGGCCATGGCGAGTGCCAGGTTGACGGTGACGGTCGATTTTCCTACGCCTCCCTTGCCCGAGGCCACGGCGACAATATGCTTTACCCCTTCGATCACGATTCGCTCCTGATTCGTCGATTCTCCGGCTCGGCCGGTCATGCCGACAGTATACCTGCTTGTGCCAGCCTCCCATAACGACGACGGCGAGCCATGCTCGCCGTCGCGTTACCTAGTGCCGCACACCTGTTACTGGTTGGTAGCCTGGGGCTGCTCAACTTGTTCAGTTTCCTGCTCAGCACTCTGCTGATCAGCGTTCTGCTCAGCTTCTTCGCGGGTCGCCTCGGCTTGCTCGGCAGTGTCACCCGCGCGCTGTGCGGCCTGGTCCAGGTCCTCGCCCAGCGCATTGAGCTCATCGCGCCAACTGACCAGTTGTGCCTCGAGACGCTGGAGCTGCGCCGTGCGCTCTTCGGTTCTGGAGGAGAGCTCCTCCAGCCGTGCCTCGGCCTCTTCGACCTCGCGCTGCGCGACCTCGTAATTGCTCAGGGTCTCCTCCAGGCCCGTCTCGACGTGCTCGAAGGTCTGCCTGGAGGCGTCGACCTGGCCTTCCAGCTCCGAGAGCTCCTGCTCGCGAGCCTCAAGCTCGGAGGAGAGCGCTTCAAGGCGCTCCTCGCCATTCTCGATCTGGCTATTGAGTTCGGCATGCCGCCCTTCAGCCTCGGCGATTCTTGCCTCGATCTCGTCGAGTTCGCTGCGCGCTTCATCGCGCGCCTCTCCCGCCTCTTGGGCCTGCTCGCGCAGTGCCTCGAGCTGAGCCTCATGCTGCGCGAAGCGCTCCTCCATCTCTTGAAGACTCGACTGCTGCTCTTCCAAGGCAGCATTGCGCTCCTCGAGACGCTGTTCGGCCGCAGCGACCTCTTCATCGAGACGCACCTGCTGGTCACGTGCCGCTTCGGCCTGCTCCTCGCGCTCGCTCCTGGCCGCCTCGATCTGCTGTCTCAATTCGGCAAGCTCGCTCTCGGCATCCTCGAGCGAAGTCTGCGCCTCGGTGAAGGTCGCAAGTTCACTTTGTAGGGCGCGGTTCTGCTCCTCAAGCGTGGCCACGCGACTCTCCAGCTGGTCGCGCTCCTCTCGCGCCGTATTGGCATTGCTGCTCGCGATGATCGCAAAAATCAGCGCGACAATGGCCACCGCCAGCATGATGCGTACGCGCGTGTCACGAAAGAGCTCGTTCATCGTTATGGTTGATGTTGGTTGCGATGTGGGTTCCGCCATCTTCGTGTCCCCTTCCTTATCGTCTACTCAACCGGGCTTGCGCCTCGGCGCCAGTATCCTACCTGCCTCATCAGCATACACACTTCCGTAACGCACGGAAAAGCAACTTGACAATCCAGCCGTTCCACGTCGGTCAGCATTCGACCTTGCCACGCAACGATTTATTGCGGCTGCTCTTTTTCTTGCTATCCAGACGTCGCTGCTTGGCAGCGCGTGTGGGCTTGCTGGGAATACGCTTCTTCGGAGAGTAAAGCACGCTCTTGATCAGCGCTTTCAGGCGCATGAGCGCATCGGCGCGATTGCGCTCCTGAGTTCGATGCTCCTGCGCCTTGATGACGATCACACCGTCACGGCTGATACGCTGATCACTCAGCGCGAGCAGTTGCTCCTTGATACCCTCCGGCAAGGAGGAGGCGCGTATGTCGAAGCGCAGATGAATGGCCGAGGCCACCTTGTTGACGTTCTGGCCACCCGCCCCTTGAGCGCGTACTGCCTGCATTTCGATCTCGTGATCCGCCAGGAAGATGTTGCGTGACACTTCAAGCATTCGGCTTTTCCAGGATTTTATGGTTCTGCCCACTCGCGGCGCTTATTCTTTCAGCGTGTCTCAACGCTCCAGCGCGACAACCAGGGGGAGCCGGAGACGGTAATGTCCAACTGACGCAGCCAGTCGGCGGTTACCAGATTGGATTGATGCATCATCCAGTAGTCTTGCGGGTCGGGGACGAAGTCGAGATCATACCGCTCAGCATAGATGAGCCCGTCTCGTCCCGCTTCAAAACGTCTGTCAAGCCGCTCGCGGAGCGCTGCCACCTGCTCGGACTCCGCTGACAGCTGATAGACCTGCTCACGCCCTTCAGGCGTTACCTGAGGGGGCAAGGGAGGAGCATCGACCGGATACTCCTGCCGGCCTAACGCACCGCGCGTCGGCCACAACATGGCAACCATCCCACGCCAGGCGCCCTGCTCCTCTCTGGCATACCAGTCCCATTCGCCATAGGTATAACGCACCACCCCACCGTCGCTGCCTGGCAATACCAGACTCGAATGCCGACCATGATCGACAAGATAGAGGAGTTTGGGATTCTGTAGCTCTTGGGGAAGCGTCACACGGGCAGTACAGCCACTGAGCCATAATGCCAAAGGTAGTGCCAAGACGAGAGTGAAGCGACGCCTTGCCTTCATGCTTATTCGAGAACGTCTGCCAGTGACCTGTCACTGGTCACCGGCAAGACCGCTCCGCTCAGCGCAGTCCGAGCATGGACAGGATGAACAGCACGACGACGATCAGACCGATGATATAGATGATATTGCGCATATGGCTCTCCTTGCTGGCAAAAAAGTCATGTGGCCCCTATATCGTCCTGATAAGGTTATCCACTCGATTAGCCGATCCGTATGAACGGTGACTGACCCATAGTGTAGCGCCCATCTCGAATCATGCCATCACCTGAGTTATCACTCCTTTCATCACCAACGCGAGCGAGGCCACGTATCTCGGAACCAATCGTTGCGCTGCGTCTCGAACGTTATCTCTACTATCGAAACCGCATGGCGGTAAGGAGACCCGATGCGCTTGCCTTTGATGATGTTGCCCTGCCTGAGCCTCGTGGCACTGCTGAGCTTGAGCGCCCCGGGTCATGCCGGCGATGAGCCTGCTGAGACGCTGTCGGCTAGCGCGACGCTGGACCGTTCGGTGCTGGACGCAGCCGCCGAGCGTGCCGGTACGCTTGAGCGACTTCACGCCCTGGTCATCGCTCATGATGGAGAAGTGGTGCTGGAACATCACCAGGGTGGCGCTGGCGTCTCCCAGCCGGCCAATATCAAGTCGCTCTCCAAGACGGTACTCGCGGCGCTGGTCGGCATTGCCATCGAACAGGGTATATTCAAGGGCGACGACCAGCCCATCACCGAGCCGCTCGGCCCGCTGGTGCCGACGCGTGCCGACCCCCGAGTAGAGACGATCACCGTGGGCAACCTGCTCTCGATGCAAGCCGGTCTCGAGCGCACCTCAGGAAGCTTCTACGGTGCCTGGGTCGCCAGTCCCAATTGGGTCGACTATGTCCTGACCCGTCCCTTCATCGATGAGCCCGGCGGTGAAATGCTCTACTCGACCGGCAGCAGCCATCTGCTCTCGGCGGCGCTGACCCAGGCGAGTGGCGAGGATACGCTCACGCTGGCACGCCGATGGCTTGGCGAGCCACTGAATATCACCATTCCCGCCTGGCCTCGCGATTCTCAAGGGATCTACTTTGGCGGCAATGACATGCTGCTCTCACCATTGGCCCTGGTACGGATCGGCGAGCTGTATCGCAACGATGGCGTACTGGATGGTCAGCGCATCCTGCCCGACGGGTGGGTGGAGAGCTCCTGGCAGCCCCGTGGCAGATCAAGCTGGACCCAGGAGGAGTACGGCTATGGCTGGTTCAGCATCGAGCTTGGCGGCGAACGAGTCCATTACGGGCGTGGCTTTGGCGGACAGGCACTCTATGTGATACCCGAGCGCGGACTGACCATTGCCATGACCGCCGACCCGACGCCTCCCTCATCGGGGAGCTATCAGCGCCGCCTGCACCAACTGGTGGAGGAGTTGCTTCTGGCGATGCACTGAGCGTCGGTTGGCTCACTGGTCCCACTGACCGCTGCGTTTCATCTTGCCCCAGCCGTGCTTGCGGTGGGAAAACCACTGCCATAGGCCTCGGCAACGCCACCCCATGCCGATCGCCACCAGCAGGAATATCGTCAGTGCCGCCGGCGCCTCCGTCCAGCAGACACCAGCATTCAGGATGGAGGTGCGCCGCAGGCTGGCATTGGCGACATAGTCACCGGGCAGGCTGCGCTGCACGCGCAAGTCGACTTACCATCGGGGAGGAAATCGGCACCGAAGGTCATGCCCGCCTCGGGCTGCAACGGCTTGGGCGGTCAACATCAATACCGGCACCTCTTGCCAAGCCGACAACTCACGCAGACACCCAAGTACCTCCAACCGTCAGAATCAGCAATGAATCCTGCGCGGTAGGCTCCGTGGGAGTCGGAGTCGTCATGAACCCTCCTCTGCACTGGGTGAAGCAATGTCGGCGACGCAAGGCAGGCGCACCTGGAAGCAAGTCCCCTTGCCCGGCGTCGATGTAAAACCGATCTCGCCCCCCTGCTCGACGACCAGCGAGCGGGTGATTGCGAGTCCAAGACCGGTGCCGCCGGTACGCCGCCTATCGGAGGAGTCGGCCTGGGCAAAGCGGTCGAAGACTTTGGACTGGAACGTCTCGGGAATTCCGTGCCCCCTATCGGTAAGGCGAATCTCGAGCCATGGGCTGGCGGTATCAGCCTCCGCCCTGGAAGTGCGGCGGATGCCGACCGAGACCCGCCCACCCCGTGGAGAGTGCTTGCAGGCATTGGAGAGCAGGTTGGACATGACCTGGGCGAAGCGGTCCGGATCGATCTCGACGATGCCATCGGCAAGTTCGCCATCTAGATGTAGCGATATGCCGAACTCCTCGGCGTAGGGAGCATTATCCAGTAACGCTTGCCTGACCAACGGCTGCAGTGCCAGCAGTCGGGTATGGAAGGTCAGGTGGCCCGACTCGAGCTTTTCGATATCGAGGATATCGTTGATCAAGCGCACCAGACGTTCGCTGTTCTTGTGGGCAATCTCGACCAGCGGCTGGCTCGGCTCAGGCAACTGCCCCTCCATGCCACTGCTGAGCACGTCCAATGCCCCACGAATGGCAGTAAGAGGAGTGCGCAGCTCATGACTGACGGTGGCGATGAACTCGGCCTTCATGCGCTCCATCTGGCGCCGCTCGGTGATGTCCACCGCCACGGCGAGCAGATAGCGGCTGGAATCGGAGAGCGTCAGCGTGCGCTTGAGCAACTGCAGCCCGCGCACCTGACCGGTGACGTCTTGCACCTCCACCTCGGGCACGCGCAGCTCGGCACGCCCGGCCAGCAACCCACTATCACCGGCAAGCAGCGGCAAAAGCAGATTGCCACGCGTCAACTCCGCCGGACGCAGCCCCTCCAACTGCTCCGGCTCCATGCCCAGAAAATGGGCAAAGGCCTGGTTGCAGAGCAGGAAGCGACCCTGGATATCGCGGGCAAATATCAGGTTCTCGTCGGCATCGACTACGCTGCGCAGAAAGGCCTGCTGGTCGCGCAGACGGCGGCGGCTACGCAGCCGGTCGGTCACATCTCGGGAAATGGCCAGATATTCACCGTCACTGGTGGGCAGGATGCGCACCTCGAATTCACTGCCCCCGTCATGCCACAGGAAGGTATGCAATACCGTGCGGTCCTCCGTTGCGGCAAGCCGTGCCAGCAGCTCCTGCCCAAAGGCTTCGGAAACCGACGGCGGAGTCGCTTCAACATCCAGTCTTGTCACGCTATAGGGCGGGTCGATGCGATACAACTCATCGGGTACCGCCTGCAATAGTGCGGCGAGTCGTGCCTCGCGATGTTCTGCATCGCGCATCAACGAGTGGCGAAGATGCAGATTACGGTTTATCGAAATGAAGGCCGCAACGAAGAGCACGGCGATCAGCAGCGCACCGAGGATATCCAGCCACTGCGCACGCTCGGCTTGCTGCTCGGCACGCTGAATGTCAGCCGCGAGGCGTTCACGCTCGGTCGACATGAACTCCTCTAGCAGGTCGCGCAGCTGATCGGTAGTCTGACGCCCGCCGGCTGCCAGCACCCTCAGAGAGGCGGCTTCGAGCCCGTCCGACTCGCGCACCGCAATGTTGGCCGAGGCAATCGCCTGGCGCCGTTCGATCAGACGATCGAGGCTGGCAAGCCAGCCGGAGTTGATCTCGGGACGGTCATCGAGCAGCATACCTAGCCTGGCGCGCTCATCGGCAAGCCGGGTCCTGGCCTGGTGATAGGGTGTGAGATAGTTCGCCTGGCCGGTGATCACATAACCCCGCTCTCCAGTCTCGATCGCCTGGGTCGAGGTGAGTAACTCCTGGATGACGGTGATCAACTCGAGTCCTGAATTGACCCTGGCGTTGGCATCCAGCAGCGCCTTCTGAATGCGCAACCCCTGCACCCCCATGCCGATCATCAGCACCACTCCAAGGCCGAAGGCCAGATTGTGCCAGAGGGTGGCGGGAAACTTCCGTGTTAGCTTGACCGTATCCATGGACTCTCGCTGGTGTCATTGACCTGCTGCTTGTACGCTCTCGAAGCGATATCTTGTCGCAGCCAGGCTTGCATTAAGTTCCGGTTGATTTCGGCAGGGCGGTACGACATCGACGAACCAGCGACAATCGTAACGACACTCGTAAAATAACTCACTCTGCCACAGATGAGTTTATCACCCACTATGCACTGATAATGGTGACGCGGGATATAAGGATGCCATGCAACCAATACGAGAGTGGCGATTGATCAGAACGCGGCATCTGGCCCGTTTCGTCTGGCGGGTACTGGGCGCTTTTCTACGTAACCGGGGGATTCTTCTGGCGGGCGGTGTCGGCTACAACGTGATGCTCTCCATCGTGCCGCTGCTGGCGCTGCTTAGTGTGCTGTTGACCCATGTGGTCGACGAGCAGCACCTGATCGGGGTGATCGCGATCCAGACGCAACATCTCGCCCCGGCCCATGCCGGTATCCTGCTCGAAGCGGTGGAAGCGCTGCTCGACTCTCGCGATGCCATCGGGATGCTGGGGATACTGGTGCTGCTGCTGTTCAGCTCGTTCGCCTTTCGCATGCTGGAAGATGCCATGGCGATCATCTTTCATCAGCCCGACAACCCGAGCCGCCGCAGCTTCTGGGTCTCGGCCATACTGCCCTATGCCTTCATGCTGGTGTTGGGCTTCGGCTTGATGGGCCTGACCCTGCTGGTCTCCATGGCGACGGCGCTTAACACGCTCGTCTCGGCGATCTTCGGCAACGGCCTGCCCCTGGCCGGGGTCTCCATGGCGATGCTCAATACGCTGAGTTTCGTCGGTATGTTCTTCATGTTCAGCGCGATCTACAAGATTCTGCCGGTAGTGCGCATCTCGGTGCGTCGCGCGCTGGTCGGCGGCTTCGTGGCGGCACTGCTGTGGGAGGGAGTACGCCTGCTGCTGGTGGTCTATTTCGCCAACATCTCCTTCGTCAACGTGGTCTACGGCTCGCTCGCCACCCTGATCGTGGTACTGCTTAGCCTCGAGGTGGGGGCGATCATACTGCTGCTCGGTGCCCAGGTGATCGCCGAACTCGAGCGCAGCGCCAGGGCCGGCGTGCCCTGGCATGTCAACCCGCGCCAGGCGGTGATCACCCGTGTGGACTAGCCGAAGGATCAGCGGCGTTCCTGCGGCGATTGCCGGCGCAGACGCCGCCAAAGCGCAATCAGACTCTTGCCACTGATCATCCCCAGCACGTAGACCAGCAACAGCAGCAGAGCGAGCGGCAACGAGACGCTCCAGGTCAGGAAGTTGGCCTCCACTACGCCGATGTTCTGCACGAACAGAATGATCACCACCAAGGTGATCACGATCTTGAGTGTCAGGAGAAGCTTGTCCATGTGGCTCTCTCTTTGCCTTGCTCTTCTATCTTGTCGCTTCGCTCAGACCAGCTGGTTGAACACCAGGACCAGCGTGCTCAGCGTGACCAGCATGGCGACCATCACCAGCAGCCCATCCTTGGCCATCAGCCCCAGCCCGAAGAGCGCCAGCGCCAGGCCAGCGGCGTTGGCGCTGAAGGGCACCAGCTCCATGGGTGGCATGGCCAGGGCGATCAATACGCAGAAGATGGCGACGATCCGCACCCCCTTGTGGCTGAGCATCCAGACCAGGCGATTCTTGAGCAGATAGTCGATGCCGCGTGCCGGCTTGCGCATCCAGCCCAGGGCCTTTGTGAACTTGTCACTGGCAATCGAGCGATTCAGCATCAGCTTGGGAAGCCAGAAGTGATCGCGCGCCATCAGCAGTTGTACCGATACCAGCAGGATGATGGCGGCCGCCAACGTCGGCAGGCCGGGTATGCCGCTGATCACCGGCGCCAGGGTGAGCAGGCCCGCCACCAGCAGCAGCGGGCCGAATGAGCGACGCCCCACCGCCTCGACGATATTGTCGATGCTCACCTCGTCGCGCTCGGCACTCATCTCCTCGAGCAGGTCGAGCAGCGCCTCGAAGTTCTTGGGCGAATCGGTTGGCGCATCGTTTGAAGTCATTGCCTCTCCAGCCGCGACTGTACTTCCAGCTTGGCGCGAATGAAGTCGCTGTGGCCGACATGCAGCAGGTCCGACAGACGCCGGATGCGGTGCTCCTCCAGAGGGTCGAGCTCGCCATCGGCATAGGCGAGCTGCCACATCAGTTGCACCAGTTCATAGCGGGAGTCGTAGCCGTAGTGCTCCTTGATCAGGCTGACGAACTGGTAATGGTCCACCGCCTCCTCCACTTCCTGTTGCGCCAGGCTCATCAACTCCTCGACCGCCTCGTCGGTCAGGTGATAACGGCGAACCAGCATCTCGCGCAGGGTAGCGAGCTCGGCGTCGCTGGTCTGGTAGTCGGCCCGCATCACCTCGCAAAGCAGCGCGGCGCTGGCCAACTCCAGCGTCAAGGGGCGATCTTGGCGGGTATCGGGTTCGGACAGGGCGCGCTGAAAGAATTGCTGAATCGAATCAAGCATCAAGTGTTCTCCAAAGGCGTCCGACCTTCGACATTGATCAGACGTCTTGCGTTCGATTATTCGCCCTCGCCCAGGCCCTGCTTTCTGTCGCGAGGCCTGACCTTGTCGATGACCACCTCGGGATGGTGACGGCGAATCACACGCTTGAGCTCCTCCTCCCGCTCATCCTCGACATCGACCATCATCAGCATATTGCCCCGCCGCATGGACTTCTCGAACTGGCTCACTTTCACGTCACGCACCGAAACCCCAATCATTGCGCTGGACCAGAGCCCGAAGGCCCCACCGAAAATCCCCATCCCGATGGCCAATAGAAAGATATTGGTATCGGCCATGATGAAATGGATGATGATGCCCAGCACCACGCCCATTGCCGCACCGAGCACCACACCTCGCTTTGACGCTTTGGCCACATCAGAGGTCTGGCGCAGCGTGGCATTGGGTAGCCCCTCCCGCTCCAGCGGCTTCCAGTCTTTGCCAACGATATGCATCTCCTCCTTGCTCAGGCCCATGTCGCTGAGTTCGTGGGCGATCTCTCTGGTAACGTTTTTGTCCGGCGTAAGAAAGTAGAGGCGTTGCATGGGTCGCTCCCGAAGCTGAGTGTTGTTGGTGTTATTGCTGTCGTGATGCTGCGCTGCTCGTTACAGCGTTGCCGATGTTGGCGATTACGGCAAGCTGAGCACATAGCGCCGGGAATGGCGGCGCGCCGGATTCAAGGTTTGAGGCGGTAGCCAGTCTTGAAGATAAATCCAACCGCCGCCAGGCAGATCGCCAGAAACAGCAGAATCATGCCAAGACTCGCGATCACGCTGACATCGCTGATGCCATAGAAGCTCCAGCGAAATCCGCTGACCAGATAGAGCACCGGATTGAATAGCGTCAACGCCTGCCAAAACGGTGGCAGCATGTCGATCGAATAGAAGCTGCCGCCGAGGAAGGTCAATGGGGTGATGATCAGTAGCGGTACCAGTTGCAGCTTTTCGAAGCCGTCGGCCCAGATGCCGATGATGAACCCCAGCAGGCTGAAGGTGATGGCGGTGAGCACCAGAAACAACAGCATCCACACCGGATGCGCCACCTCCAGCGGTACGAAGAAGCCCGCCGTAGCCAGAATGATCAAGCCGAGCAGCACGGATTTGGTCGCCGCCGCCCCAACATAGCCCAGCACGATCTCGAAATAGGAGATCGGCGCCGAGAGCAATTCGTAGATCGATCCCGAGAACTTGGGAAAGAAGATGCCGAAGGAGGCATTCGAGACGCTTTGCGTCAGCAGCATCAGCATGATCAGTCCGGGCACGATGAAGGCTCCGTAACTGACCCCCTCAATCTCGCTGATGCGCGAGCCAATGGCGGCGCCAAACACCACGAAATAGAGCGAGGTCGAGATGACCGGCGACACGACGCTCTGCAGCAGGGTTCGCCTGATACGCGCCATCTCGGCACCATAAATGGCGAGAACCGGACGGTAATTCATGAACGCTCCTTGACCAGGTCGACGAAGATATCCTCAAGCGAGCTTTGCCGAGTATGCAGATCCTTGAAGGTAATGCCTGCGCTGTGCAACGCACCGAGCAACAAGGTGATGCCGCCATCGTTGCCGGCGCCGCGTGCGGCATCGTAGGTGTAGGTCAGCTCACTACCATCCTCGCTCAAGGCAAGCGGATAGGACGCAAGCGAGGCAGGCAGCGCCGACATCGGTTCATGCAAGTGCAGTGTCAGCTGCTTGCTGCCGAGCTTCTGCATCAGCCTCTGCTTCTCCTCCACCAGGATGATCTCGCCACTGCTGATCACCCCGATGCGGTCGGCCATCTCCTCGGCCTCCTCGATGTAATGAGTGGTGAGGATGATCGTGACCCCGCTGTCGCGCAGCCGCCTCACCACTTCCCACATGTCGCGACGCAGCTCGACATCGACGCCTGCGGTGGGCTCATCGAGGAACAGAATCTTCGGCTCGTGGGAGAGCGCCTTGGCGATCAGCACCCGGCGTTTCATGCCACCGGAGAGTGTCATCAACTTGTTGCCACGCTTGTCCCATAGCGCAAGCGACTTGAGCACACGCTCGATGTGCGCAGGATCCGGGGCCTTGCCGAACAGACCGCGGCTGAAGCTGACCGTGTCCTGCACGGTTTCGAAGGCCTGGTTGGTCAGCTCCTGCGGCACCAGACCGATGCGCGAGCGTGCCGCCCGATAATCGGTGACGATGTCATGCCCATCGACCAGCACCTGCCCCTCGCTTGCGTTGACCAGGCCACAGATGATGCTGATCAGGGTAGTCTTGCCCGCGCCATTGGGGCCCAGCAAGGCAAATATCTCGCCACGTCGAATCTCCAGGTCGATATGCTTGAGTGCATGAAATCCCGAGGCGTAGGTTTTCGACAGATTCTGCACAGAGACGATGGCGGGGGCTGCCTGGCGCTGCTGTCCATCCTCGGCCAGAGAGCCGGCGGCATCGAAGTAACGGTTCATCGACAGTGATCCATGCGCAAAGGTGACACGACATGCGGTTCTGCAGCGCAATCGCGCCGCGGCATTCATGGCCGTACTGAGTGCACGGCCATGGCAGGCGTTACGAGCGGCTGGTGATTTCGAGTAGATGGTAGCCGAACTGGGTCTTGACCGGTCCATGTACCTTGTTCAGCTCACCGCTGAACACCACTTCATCGAATTCGCGAACCATCTGACCCGGTCCGAAACTGCCGAGATCCCCGCCGCGACGGCCGGATGGGCAGCTGGAGTGCTCCTTGGCCACCTCGGCGAAGTCCTTGCCGTTCTCGATCTCTTGCTTGAGGGTTCCACACTTGGCTTCACTGTCGACCAGAATGTGACGCGCGGTTGCCTTGGCCATGACGTTCTCCTGAGTAGGCGTGCTTCGTTGATAATGGCCTCATAGCTTACCACGCTCAGTGGCCAGCATGCCGCTACCGGCACGCTCGGATGTCGCGCTAAGGCCGCCCCGTCACCCCGGAGCTCCTCACCGCTGCGCCGATCTCGGCCAGCGCCTGCTCGGCGCGTCCCCCCGACAGCGGACCACGGGTGCAGGTGACAATGACCACTCGCGGCGGCGGCTCCTGCAAAGCAGGGGGCGAGAGACCCATCGGCGCGATATCCTGGGTCAGGATACCCGCATCGCAGATGCGGCGATGCTGGGTCCCGGTCTTATGGGCGAAGCTCAGCTCGCCTGGCAGCCCCAGCTTCAGGCGGCGCTCGCCAGAGCGCGTACGTCGCATGATCGAGAGCAGCTCCGCCGTGCTTGCGGGTGATAGTGCCCGCCCCTTGCTGAGCGAAGCGAGCATTTCGCCGAAGGCGCTCAACTGACCGCCATTGAGCCCAGTGGCCTCATAGGCATCGAAGGCCTGATCCATGTCCGCCATCTGCAGCGCATCACGGCTCACCCCTAGGCGGATGCGAAACGCTTCGATACGCTGCGCCATGTTGCCGGCCTGGCGCAGTGCAATGAAATCCCGCCCGCTGAGCTCGAAGGCGCGAGGGTGCATGGCGCCATACAGATGACGTCTTACATCCACCAGAGTAGTGATCTCGCCCAAGCGCTCATGCGCTTGCTCCTCCGATGACGATATCAACGACCGAGCACGGCGATTGATCGCCTCGAGCCCGACATGGTGTATCAGCATATCCGAGGCGGTGTTGTCGCTGACGGTGAGCATCTGCTCAAGAAGGAACTCGACCAGCAGCGGCGTACCGGGAGCCTGCCAGTTGGTCTGACCGGCCCCATCCACGTAATCGCTTTGCCGGAGCACCAGAGAATCATCGAGCGCCAGCTCACCACGCTCGATGCGGGCGAACACCTCGATGGCCACCGGCACCTTGATCAACGAGGCCAGATACCACCACTCATCCCCGCGCCAGGAGTAGCTCTCGTCGGTATTGAGATCCTGCACATAGACGCCGAACTCCCCGGGAAAGCCGGCCTCCAGCTCGGCCAGGCGTGTCTCCAGCGTACTTTTCCAGGTGACAGGAGCCTCCTCGTAGAGGCTCGCCGGTGCTGCTTGGCCAGGCGTGGCCGCCACGACCGTCACAGGAGGCAGCCAGGTCAGTGCCAACATGAGCACGGGAGCGAAGAAACAGCATTTCATGAGCGCGCTTCGATCCAGGCGGTGAGTTTGATCCATGCAGCCGTTGCCAGAATCAGTAGCCCGCCGATACCGAGCACCTGCGGATAGCTGAAGGCCTGCCAGTAGCCGAGCAGAAACCTCAGGATCAAGAAAATTACCACGATATGGAAGATGAAGGCCTTCAGGGCATCCGAGCCGACGATCGTGATGGGGCGCAACCAACGCGCCAGACGCTCGCCCCCGAGCAGTGCCAGAGCCAGGATCACCAGTGCGCCTCCCACGCTGAACAGCATGAAGCGCAGCTCCGGGGGATGTTTTCCGATATTGCGCGCCACCGCCAGCCACTGCTCGTCCAACTGCGCAGCGGAGAGTGCCAGGAAGCCCAGCAGCATCGTCACACCCATGCCACCAATCGCCAACACCAGTCGACGTCTGAATGGTGGCTGCCAGTAGCAGCGCAATACCGCCTCGCCAAGTAGCAAGCCGGCGAAGATCAATGGCGCGCGGCTCAGCTGGCCCCAGGTGTAGTGGTCGGGATGATCGACCAGCAGTGCCTGCAAAAGCGGATTGCCCCAGAAGTGGAAATGCTCAAGCAACAGCCAGGCAAGCCCGGTCATCACGCCGATGCTCAACAGCCGTGACCAGAGCGGCGCCCTCATCCATAGCGGCAGAATCAGGGGCACCCACAACAGAGCGATGGCGTAGAAGCCGAGAATTTCCACCCAGATCGCGAAACGCTGATAGAGCAGCGTGTCGAGAATATCCCCCGGACCATAAAGGGGAAGCATCTCGATCACCGTCAGCGCCTTGTACCAGAACAGTACCACCAGCGCTCTTACCCATAGCTTCAGCCGGCGGCGTGGCCAGCTTTCACTGCCCACATGGGGCAGAAAGGCCACCGCCAACGCGATACCGAACACCAGAATGAACAGCGATGAGGAGAACTTGGTTACCAGATGAATCGGCACCATGCCCCAATCGGGCACCAGTGACAGCCCAAGCAACCCCGTCACGGTATGGCTGAGGATCATCAGTGCGATGGCGACACCACGTGCCAGGTCAATGGCCTCGATTCGCCCCTGTCCTTTGGGCAACTGTGGCGCTTGCCTTAACAGCGCCATGCCCATCATGCCATCCGCTCGCCTCTCTTCATCCATGTCATGTCGCCCTCATCGCACGGCTTGATTGCGGCTAATGGAGAAAGGTGAGCCATGCGCTCACCTTGCCCGACGCCTGCACGCGTAATTTATGACCAACAGGTCGCCGCTCCCACGTATGCTCCTGCACTTCTTTACTTTCGTCGAGCTGAGTCTCGAATAGCTCAGCGAGCTCCGCCACGAAGCGGTCATTTTCCACCTCCTGGTTGGCTTCCAGGTTCCAGCGCAGGCTCCAGTGGTCGAAATTGCATGAACCAAGCGTGCACCACTCATCGACGATCGCGTACTTGGCATGAGTGAACCGGGCCTGGTACTCATGGATTTTTACCCCGGCACGCAGCAGAGGCGCATAGTAGGATTGGCCTGCATAACGCACGCTGGGGTGATCGTGACACTTGCCCGCCACCAGCAGGCGAACATCCACCCCCCGCTTGGCCGCGGCGATGAGGCTACGGCGCAGGCTGCGTGTGGGCAGGAAATAGGGAGTACATAGCCAGGCGCGCCGGGACGCGGAAGCGATACGCTGCTGCAGGGAGTAACGAATCGACTGCTCGCGATGACCATGTCCCCAGAGCACACGGCCACGCATGTCACCCGCATGCTCTTGGTCGAGCCGGGAACTGGCCGTACCAACCTCGTCCTCCCCGGTCAGCCGCGTCAAGGGGGAGTGGCAAAGCGACATGAACAATGCATGCCACTCTTCGACTACCGGCCCTTCGGCTCGCATCGCCAGATCGAACCAATCAAGCGTCTCGTCGGAGATACAGTAGCCCCCGCAGTAGGCCCGCTTGCGGTCCACCAGCAGTAGCTTGCGATGATTGCGTGTGAGGTTGCCATGAAGCCGCCCGACCGAGAAGGGGTTGAATACGTAGAGAAGCACGCCTGCCGCTCTCAGGCGTTCGCGATCTCGCGAGATAAAATCCTTCGACCCCACTCCATCGAGCAGCACCCTGACCAGCACGCCCCGCTTGGCTGCGCGTATCAGCGCCGCGACAAAGCGCTCGGCAAGCTGCCCTGAGCTCATCAGGTACTGCTCGAACAGCACCGACTCTTTGGCCTCATCGATGGCCGATAGCATCTCGGGGACATAGCAGCCATGCCCCGGTAACAGCGTAAAAAGATTCCCGTCGCGCCATCCTTTGCGCATTATCGCCCTCCTTGGCTAGGTTGCTTTCATTGAGACATAAACGGCGTCTTCATTTCCAACGCCTCTCGCAGTAGGAACCGGCGTTTTCGGTTCGCACTTCGGGGTTGGCCGGACGCTCGCCACCTACCCGCAGGATGTCGGGATTGTCGGAGGTGTAACGCGGAGCGATAGTGTTGCTGGCACAGCCGGCTGCCAGGGCAGCGAAAAGCATCATCCGAGGCGTTCAGATACCTCACAAATAGCCGTCGCGACAATAGCCCTGAGCCATCACTGTGAGTAAAATCGGCGCTCTAATCAATGAATATGGGATAGCACGATGGGCAGGGCCTTCCAGAACCGCAAGGAATCCATGGCCAAGACGGCCGCCGCCAAGACCAAGGTTTACAGCAAGTATGGTCGCGAGATCTATGTATGCGCCAAGTCCGGCGGCGTCGATCCCTCCGGCAATCTCACCCTGCGCGGATTGATCGAGCGTGCCAAGAAGGATCAGGTGCCCTCGCACGTAATCGACAAGGCACTCGACAAGGCCAGTGGCGTGGGCGGAGAGGACTTCGCCACCGCCCGCTACGAAGGCTTCGGCCCGGGCAACTGCATGGTGATCGTCGACTGCCTGACCGACAACCCCAACCGCACCTTCGGCGATGTGCGCGCCTGCTTCACCAAGACCAAATGCAAGATCGGTACGCCAGGTAGCGTCAGCCACATGTTCGATCACTGCGCAATTCTCGCCTTTGCCGGTCAGGACGAAGAGGCGGTACTCGAAGCACTGATGGAAGCCGATGCCGATGTCACCGACATCGAGAACGAAGAGGGCCAGCTTACCGTGTTCGCCCCGCATACCGAGTATGCCAAGGCCAAGCAGGCATTGATCGACGCCTTTGGCGATCTCGACTTCACCATCGATGAGATCCAGTTCCTGCCCCAGACCACGACGCCGGTCGAGGGCGAGGACGTGGCCATGTTCGAGAAGTTCATCGACATGCTCAACGAACTCGACGACGTTCAGAACGTCTACCACAACGCTGAGCTTTGAAACGACACGCTAGCCTGCCAGGCCCATGGCCACCAGTAGGGCGATGAGCGTCAGCAGGATCGAGATGACAACCCCGATACGGCGAGCGTAGAGATGTATCATGAGCCGCTCCTGTTTGGTTGTGCCCTTCACTTCACACGAGATCGAAGTGATCGGAATTGATGCGCGTCGGTGAGACACCGACGCTGCGCAGCGCCTTCTCGGTGGCGTTCATCATCGGCGCCGGCCCGCAGATGAAGTACTCCCGTCGCCCATCGTCGGCGGGCAAGCGTCGCGTTATCAGCGCCTCATCGATGAAGCCGCTCTCCCCCTCCCACCCTTCTGGCGGCTGATCGATGACGTGGATCACCTCCAGATCCAATGCCTTGGTCAATTCATCGAGCTCCTCGCGATAGGTGGCCTCCTCCCAAGTCTCGTTGGCATAGACCAGCCACAACGGCATCTTCACACTCCCGTCGCGGTAGGTCCGCAGCATGCTCATCATCGGCGTCACGCCGATGCCGCCAGCCATCAGCACGATACCCGAGGGGTTGTGAGGATCGGAGACGAAGTCACCGTAGGGCCCCTCCACCCAGGCAAGGCTGCCTGGCACGACATCGGGCAGCGAGCAGGTGAAATCGCCAAGGCACTTGGCGGTGATGCCGATACGCCCCGGCTGGGCCGCCGATGTCGAAATGGAGAAAGGGTGCTGCTGAAGCGAGAATGGCGTCTTGCCGAGCGTGATCCACAGATACTGTCCCGCTTTGAAATCGAGCCGATGGTCGCCCTGCGGCTCGAACGTCAGGCTCACCGCATCACCGCGTTCGGCGTGATTGACCACCACTCGCCAGGGACGACGACGCATCCGCATGACTCGCAGAAGACGGGAGTCCAGCAGCAAGCCCAGGGGAATTGCAAACAGCAGGATCAATAACAGCTGGATGGCAACCCCGGCGGTAAAATGGCTCACCATCAGGGCGTGCCCCAGCCCACCGGCTACCACGAACAGCGCAAGCGCCCCATGCAGTGCCCGCCACCACTCGTAGCTCAGTCCCAAGCGCTTGCGCCACAGCGAGCTCACGATCAGCACGCTGGTAGCGAGCACGATGAGAATCAGCGCCATGGCACGCAAGGTCTCCTGACGAGGATCGAGATACTCCACATAGTCGGGATTGGAGAACATCATGACGGCGGGGTGCACCAGGACAAGCACCAGGGCGAAGATGCCAAGCTGGCGATGGACCTGCAGCATGTTGTCCAGCCCCACCCCCGAGCCGAACCAGCGATGGCGGCCTGATATCACCAGTTGCATCGCCAGCACCCCCAGCGCCAACAGCCCAAGCATCGAGCCGAATTCAACGCCGACACTGCGTTCGCCTTCAGGGAGAACCAGCAGCGCCAACGCCATCGGCAGCAGTGCCAATAACATATAGAACGTGACCCAGAGCAGCGTACGCCGAATGACGGGGTTCACTTACACCTCCTCCTTGTGTTGAATATTCGAAGCTTGCTAAACAATTCGATTAGTCTCTCCTTAAAACAATGACTTTCCAAGTATTTACTAAATACAAACGGCAGTTTTATTTAAAAATTAGAGATTTTTATCATCTTATAAATTTTTAGCATTCTTTCTTCTAAAGCCCCTCATAACCCTGCCGATAGCAACGTTAACGATGGGCAATCCAAACACCCAAATGAGAATAATAATTATCACCTGGAAACGACATACCGCATTACTTAACCACCTGCTGATATACAGCGTGTATATGAGGGAAAATTATGAATCGAACCTTGAGTAATCTCTCGGTTAAAACAAGTCTGGCAATCGTGCTTGCTCTGTTCTCAGCACTTATCGTGCTCGTGGCTGGGCTGGGCTATCAATCCGGCAGGTTAGGCACGGCAGCATTGCATGAAATGGATCGCATCGGGATTAACGATCTGTATTCCGTCAATCGTGGCCAGCTCAGTGTAGCTGATACTCAACTGTTCTTACTTAATTCGTTGGATGCCCGAAATGAGGGACAGGATGCACTGGCGGACAATTACCTGAATATTGCAATTAGGAATATGGAGGCCGCTCAGCGGCATTTCGCGCACTATCAATCCACTCCCAAGACTGAAGATGGGAAGGATGATGTCATACGGATCCTGAGCTCATTCAGCGAATTATTGCAGCAGGGCCTGATCCCTCAACAGGAAGCACTTCAGCGCCAGGATGAGAGTGCCTTTCGTGCAGCCAAGCGGACAGGTGATCAGCTCAACCAGGCCTTTATCGCGGCTGTCGAAGAGTACATCGAGCATGCAGAAGCCTACAGCGCTACGCTTATGGTGGAGTACGAGCGTGAGTCGACCCTGTTCGGTTATATCGAACTGGCCTCCCTCGTCCTGGCTGGTATCATCGTAGTAGTGGTCTGGGCTGGCATGACTCGTATTGTCATTCGTCCCCTCGAGGAAGCAGTGATCCATTTCGAACGCATCGCCCAGGGTGACCTTTCACAAAAAATTGCCGACCGCGGCCGCAACGAGATCGGCCAACTCTTCTCCGCCATGGGACATATGCAGACCGGGCTCTCCAGAACCGTCTCAGGTGTGCGCGACAGCAGCGGCTCGATTCATGTCGGCGCTCGGGAGATCGCACAGGGTAACAACGACCTCTCCTCACGTACCGAGGAGCAGGCCGCGGCCCTGCAGCAGACCGCCGCCAGCATGGAGCAGCTGACCGCCACGGTTAAGCAGAACGCTGACAACGCACGCCAGGGCAGCACGCTGGCCCGCGACGCCTCCCTGACAGCCGGTCGTGGCGGTGAGGTAGTCGATCAGGTCATCGTCACCATGCACGGCATCGCCGACAGCTCAAGGAAGGTTACCGATATCATCAGCGTGATCGATTCGATCGCCTTTCAAACCAATATCCTGGCGCTGAACGCGTCGGTGGAAGCGGCGCGTGCCGGCGAGCAGGGCCGTGGCTTCGCCGTGGTCGCAAGTGAAGTCCGCAATCTGGCAAGCCGCAGCGCCGAGGCCGCCAAGGAGATCAAGCAGCTGATCGACGCCTCGGCCAACCAGGTCCATCAGGGCTCCGAGCTGGTGGAAAGCGCCGGCAGCACCATGCGCGACGTGGTCGCCTCGGTCAGGCGCGTCACCGATATCATGGACGAGATCTCGGCTGCATCTCAGGAGCAAAGCGAAGGTATCGAGCAGGTCACACAAGCGGTCTCGCAGATGGATCAGGTCACCCAGCAGAACGCTTCGCTGGTAGAGCAAGCCTCTGCGTCGGCGGCCTCTCTCGAGGAGCAAGCTGCGTTGCTGGAAACCGCCGTGGCCACCTTCCGTCTTTCGAACGAGAAGCCAGCTCGCGCCACGGCGGTTGTTCGAGCGCAGCTTCCCTCTCACGCTAGCCACGCTCCGGCCGCGGCCTCCGCCAAGGCAGTCAGCAAATCCAAGACTGCCCGCAGTGCAGAGCCCGAGTGGGAAGAGTTCTGATCTGAAGGAGTAATGTCGCAAAGCCCGGATGCCATCGGTATCCGGGCTTTTTCCATTCTCCATTTTCACATGGCGGCTCACTCCACCCGCGCTTGCGGATAGCCCACCGCCAACCATGACTGGAACTCATCGGGGGTGAGCGGCTTGGCAATCAGGTAACCCTGCACTTCATCGCACTCGAGCTGGGCCAGGCGCTGATAGGTCTCGTCATTCTCCACCCCTTCGGCCACCACGAGATAGCCAAGCTCATGCGCAATTCCGATCATCGCCTTGACCAGCGTCTGGCTACGCGGCTCGCTGCACAACCCGATGATGAAGGATTGGTCGATCTTCACGACATGGGCATGCACCTCCTGTAGATAGGAGAGCGTGCTGTAGCCTGTACCGAAGTCATCGATGGCGATCTTGATGCCAGCCGCAATCAATGCCTGCAGCTGGGCACGCGCCACGCACCCCTTGCCAAGCAGAGCGCTCTCGGTGAGCTCAAGCTCCAGTGCCGCTTTCGGCAGGCCATGGTGCTCCATCAGCGCAAGCAAGCGCTGCGCAAACGCCTCATCCCCGAGACAGGTGGCCGAGACATTGATCGAGATACGCAGGGTGTGGCCTTGATAATGCCATAGCGCCGATTGCTCGATGGCCGAGTGGACCATCCAGTCGGTCAGCGGCCGCGCCAGTGGCGTATGCTCGATCAGCGGGATGAACTCCGCCGGCGAGATCTCGCCAAGTACCGGATGACACCAGCGCAATAGCGCTTCTGCCCCTAGGCAATTGCCACTCTTGACCTCGACACGGGGCTGATAGACGAGCCTCAGCTGATCGCCGGCCTGCAGTGCCGGGCGGATATCGTTGAGCAGGGCAAAGCGTCGTTGATAGCCGGCATCGAGCGACATCGAATAGATACTCGCGCCGCTCTCGGCCCGTCGTGCGTCCTGACAGGCGGAGAGCGCCGTGCGCAGGACGTCGCTGGGTTCGGCCTCACCCAGACGAAACGGCGATATGCCGATGACGGGATGGATGAGCACCGTTACGATTCTGGCAGAATTGAGATCGATAAGCTGCTTGCGTAGACGCAGCGCTTCATTTAGCAGCCCCTCCTCGTCCGTCGCTTTCACCAGATGCACGAACTGACACTGGCCTATGGCATAGAGCCGGCTGGTGGGATCGAGGACACGCTGCAAGCTGAACCCGGCATCACGCTCCACATCGTCCAGATAGTTGGGTCCCATTACCCGGTGCAAGGTGCTTATCTCGATGCTATCGACAAGCTCTGTCAGGAAAGCACAGTAGAGCGTGCTTGGCTCCTCCTTGGCCTTGGCCTGCAGATCCTCGGTGAATTGGCTTCTATTCGGGAGACCAGTGAATGGGTCGATCCTGCTCAAGGAATGCTGAAGCTCGATCTGCGACATGATCATCGATGCAAGATCGGCCAGTGCCGTGCGCTTTGCCTCACTCACCTCACAAGGCTCGAGACCTGCAACGCACAATGCCCCAAGGGCAACCCCCTCCTGGGTCAACAGTGGGGCGCCGGCATAAAAGCGCAAGCCCGATCTCACCAGCGGGCCATCTCGATACGCTTCGCTTTTCAACAAATCTGGCAGGATCAATGGTTTGCATGATCGGGCGATTTCCGCACAAGGTGCTTTGAATCGTGCAATGCCTTGCTGCTCAATCCCGATGCGAGACTTGAACCATTGCCGATGCTCATCCGCCAGAGAAATCGCGGCAATCGGTGTGTTGAAGAGCTGGGAGGCGAGACGAACGATACGATCGAAACTTTCATGAGGCGAGGTATCAAGCAGACTAAGCTGCCTAAGCGCTTGCAGGCGTGCTGGCTCTCTATCACTCATGGGCAAGTTTATCTCGGTATAACAAGGCTAATTGTTACTCTCTACGGTTGAGATCGTGGTGTGGATCTCAATGCCCTCTAACGCAATGACCAAGCCAGGCGGTAGGCGACTATTTTCCGTTAGCTCCCTATACAAAGCAATCCTCTTTCCCTCCCTTTGAGATCACTAGTTTTTCCCTTCTTTCACGAGAGAAAAAATGAGTATCACCACCACCTTTCATGAATCTCCCCAATATCCATACTGCTAACCCATCAGCAAGCACTAGCTCTTACGAGACCGCTTAATTAGATATTATTTATGATATTCATGGTCGCCACCACCGATCAAGCTTACGTTACATATAATGAAAAAAAGCTACTTTTTGCTTAGTTTATCTTGCCATAGGCCGATAAGTAGAAAACAGGCAGCAAGGGGCTGCCTGTTCCGAGAGAGATGTGAGGAAAATATCAAAAAATGAAAAACATATCGGTCAGTAATAGGGTTGACCCTGGCTCTAGGCATCATGGTACTGATGATTGTCGCCATCAGCGCCATGGGATTTTATTCGAATAGTGTCAGCTCAAAGGCGATAAAAAAAGAGCTTTCCGAGATCAACGTAACCAAGGCGACTGCCATCAACAGAGCGCAGGTCAACCTCTTACGGCTGAGGCTCATTCTTGGGCGCTATGCCGATATCGATGTAGCCGACCAGAATAGTGAAGCGACGACCGCACTGCTGCAACACGCCAGGGATGCCGCCAGCGAGGCACAACGACGCTACGACGAATTTGAAGCAGTGCAATTGCCGGAAGGGGATTCCAGAGCTACCTATGTTGCGGCTATCGCATCGGCTTACGATACCGTCATGAACAGCATGCTGATCCCTTATCTTTCCAGCATGAATCCTCAGGAATTCAAGCAGCAACAAGCGCAGATCGTCGAAGCCTCGTCCAAATTTGACGCTGCCGTTTTAGACTTTATCCGCTTCGTCGAGGCGCGGGGTACTGAACTGATCGCCGCCGATGCCCGCTCCAGCCGAGATGCCGAAGTCGCCTCCATCGTGTTATTGATACTCTCTCTGCTCGCCACACTCCTCGTACGTAGGGCAATGATGCAAACCGTCGTGACTCCCCTGCAAGGCGGCAGTCATGCATTTCCAGCGTCTTGCCAAGGGCGGCCTGACCGTACAGATCGAGGATAGAGGCCGCAATGAAATCGGTCAGCTCTTCGGTGCGCTTAAGGATATGCAGGAGAAGCTGAGCCAGCTCATTTTGACGTTGCGTAGCAGTAGCGACAGCGTCTTTACCGGTGCGGGAGAAATCGCCTCCGGAAGCCAGGATTTGTCATCACGTACCGAGGAGCAGGCCGCCGCCCTTCAGGAAACGGCCTCGAGCATGGAGGAGATGGCCGCGACAGTGCGTCAGAACACCGACTCAGCCATCGAGGCGGATCGCTTGACATCGAATGCCTCGAAAACGGCGGAATCGGGCGGCCAGGAGGTCGAACGCACAGTCCAGATCATGCGCGAAATCGCGGACAACTCTCGCAAGATAAACGAAATCGTCGCAGTGATCGACTCCATCTCGTTTCAGACCAATATCCTGGCGCTGAATGCTTCCGTAGAGGCCGCTCGAGCGGGAGAGCAAGGCCGAGGTTTTGCGGTCGTGGCCCAGGAAGTGCGTTCACTCGCCAGCCGGAGCGCGGACTCGGCCAAGGAGATCCGCACCATGCTCGAAGAGACGGCAACCCGGATCGCGGCCGGTGCGGAACAAGCCGAGCGTAGCGGCAGGACAATCAATGAAACCGTCAGCTCGATTCGTCAAGTCTCCTCGCTGATGAATGAAATCTCGACCGCCACTCGTGAACAGAATAGCGGCATAGAACAGATCAATGTGGCGATAACGCAGATGGACAACGTGACACAGCAAAATGCCTCGCTCGTCGAGCAGACCAATTCGGCAGCCGCATCACTGGAAGAGCAGGCCAAATACCTGGCCGAGCTGATCGCTACCTTCAAGGTCAATGGACAGGCGAGCCCGCAGGCCAGGGTGGCCCGAGCCAAGAAGCCGACGCTCGATTATGTCTCGTTGCCTGCATCCGCCCCGAGGAGCAAAACCGCGAGCCGAGCCGAAGCAACGGCGGAGGAGTGGAGCGAATTCTAAAAGAGGCACGCGCCAGCCACTCTCACTAAGCAAGTGATACCCAGCATCGAGCCACCTTGCTATTGAGCAAGGTGGCTCGCGCGCCTAGCGTCACTTCCGACCGGTGGAAACGTCGAGCCGATTTATTCCCGGCGCTTTGACCCCTTCCAGGCTCGACTCCCCAGACGTGACACCCTGCCCTACGACGCTGAATGAACCATCGGTTTCCAGCACCACCGCCTCCACCTCGTTCATCGTCGCCTTACCCGAGGCTCGCATCGCCGCCCTCACCTCATCCTCTGTCACGCGGGCTCTCTTCAACGCTGCGGGCAGATAGTTGCCTTGGTAAAAAAGCAACGCCGGCTCGCCGGTCACGAGCTTGCGCACCCAGCGCTGGCGAACGCTGCTCCAGGTTACCAGGTACTGCATACCCACCAGCAAGGCAAACGCCAACGTCCCCTGGGCCAGGGTCACCTCCTTGCTGAGCATGACCGTCGCCATCACCGAGCCGAGGGCGACGGTGACCACCAGGTCGAAGGCGTTCATCTTGGAGAGCGTGCGACGTCCGGAAATACGCAGGAGAGCCACCAGGCTCGCATAACCCAATAGGCCCAGCATCAGGGTGCGCATGAGCGCCTGCCAATTATCGTAAAAGATGGGATCCAAAACTGCCTCCTCGTTATCCAACCATCAGCGTAGCCTCTTGGCCGAGCCCTGCCTTGACGGAAACTCGTTCGCGGGCTAAAAAAGAGGCATAGTGCATGCAAGCCTTCGTTTGCCCCCTCTTGCCTAGCCTCTTGTCTATCCACCTGCTCCTGCCCCTCATTAGCATCATGGGTTAGCACCATGGCATCGTCGCAGTAGCATAGTGATGCCGCGATAATCTCCAACAATGACAAGGAACCGTAATGACCGATATAGCCATGAACCAGCCAACCATCGATGGCGAGCGTCTCTGGAAATCGCTGATGGACCTCGCCAAGCTCGGTGCCACTCCCAAGGGAGGCGTCAATCGCCAGGCAATGACCGATCTCGACCGCCAGGGGCGCGACCTGTTCATCGAGTGGTGTCGTGCCGAGGGGTGCAGCGTCCGAATCGATGCCATCGGCAATATCTTCGCTCGCCGCCCTGGCAGCGACCCTCATGCCAAGAGTGTGATGATTGGCAGCCATATCGATACCCAGCCCACTGGCGGTAAATACGATGGCACCTTTGGGGTGCTGGCCGGGCTCGAAGTGATCCGCACGCTCAACCAGCATGGCGTTACCACCCGTGCCCCGATCGAGGTGGTCGCCTGGACCAATGAGGAAGGATGCCGCTTTGCCCCCTGCATGATGGGCTCCGGCGTGTTCGCCGGCCAGCTCTCTCTCGAGGAGATGCTTTTGCGCACCGATGCCGAGGGCATCACCGCTGGCGATGCCCTGCAAGCGATCGGCTACGTCGGCAGCGACAAGGTCGAGCCCAGCGAGATCGCCGCCTACTTCGAAGCGCATATCGAGCAGGGGCCGATTCTCGAGGATACCGGTACAACCGTTGGTGTGGTGATTGGCGCGCTGGGTCAGAAGTGGTTCGACCTGACCCTGACCGGCAACGAGGCTCATGCCGGCCCCACGCCGATGAATTTGCGCAATGACGCCCTGCTAGGGGCCGCCGAGCTGGTGCAGGCCGTCAACCGGATCGCCGAGCAGCATCAGCCTCATGGCCGCGGCACCGTGGGTTGCCTCAACGTGCATCCCGGCTCGCGCAACGTGATTCCCGGGCAGATCAAAATGACCATCGACATGCGCCATCTCGAGCCGGCAAAACTCGACTCCATGGCAGAGGCGTTGACTCAGACCATCAATGAGGTCGCTGCACGCCATGGGCTCAAGGCAGAGCTGACCCCCACCGCCGACTTCCCTGCGGAGAATTTCGACGAAGCGTGCGTGCAGGCCGTCCGTGAAGGCGCCCAGCGGCACGGCATCTCGCATATGGATATCGTCAGCGGGGCCGGGCACGATGCCATCTTCATCGCCCGGATCGCGCCTGCGGCGATGATCTTCGTGCCCTGCGAGAAGGGCATCAGCCACAACGAGAGCGAGAGTGCCGAACCCGATGACCTGGCCGCGGGTTGCAACGTGCTGCTGCATGCGGTGCTCAAGGCGGCGGTGGACGAAACCACGCAACAGCCGATGGCGACCAGCGCCTGAATCAAGTGATCGCATGCGATGGGCGCCGGCAACGCAGGCGCCCTGCATGTCATGCCAATACTTAGAAAAGCCCCAGCTGCTGATCGATCAACGCCGTGAAGTCGTCGCCGACGAAGGGCAGGATGGCATCGGCGATCGGTTGCAGCTGGCGTGTCACATAGTGATGATAGTCGATGGCCGAGCGGCGTATCTCCAGGGGCTCCGGCCCCGACAGGGTGATCACGTAGCTGATCCAGCCACCGCTCTGATACTGTTTAGGCCGGCCCAGCTGGGCGTTGTATTCATCGGCCATCCGCGCCGCGCGTACATGGGGAGGCACGTTGCGCCGGTAGTCATCCAGTCTGCGCCTCAGCCGCTTGCGGTAGATCAGGCGCTCGTCGAACTCACCGGCAAGCGTGCGCTTGACGTAGTCGCGCAGATAGTCGCGGTGCGGCTCACCAGTGAATATCCGCCGGTAGAGCTCCTGCTGGAAGGTCTTGGCCAGCGGCGACCAGTCGGCGCGTACCGACTCCAACCCCTTGAAGAGCAGCCGCTCGCTCCCATCAGCCTCTCGGACCAGTCCCGCATAGCGTTTCTTGCTGCCCTCCTCGGCACCGCGAATGGTAGGCATCAGGAAACGACGGAAATGCGTCTCGAACTGAAGCTCCAACGCACTCTCCAAGCAATAGGCATGGCGGAGGTGCTCACGCCACCACTGATTGGTGTGGTCCGTGAGGTGCCGTCCGATCGACTGGGCTTGCGGTTCCTCATGCACCTCGCCAAGCCAGACGAACAGCGAGTCGGTATCACCATAGATAACGGTATATCCCCGCGCCTCGATCAATTCGCGAGTGCGTCGCATGATCTCGTGACCACGCAAGGTAATCGATGAGGCCAGGCGCGGGTCGAAGAATCGGCAACCCCGTGACCCCAGCACACCATAGAAGGAATTCATGATGATCTTGAGCGCCTGGGAGAGCGGTGCATTGCCTTCGCGCTTTGCCGCCTCACGGCCTTCCCATACTCGCGCCACCATCTCGGGCAAGGCGTGCCGGGTGCGGGAGAATTGCGCGCCACGAAAGCCTGCCACGGCGGCGTCGGGCTCGTGCAACCCTTCCACCAGCCCCACCGGGTCGATCAGGAAAGTGCGGATGATCGACGGATAGAGGCTCTTGAAATCGAGCACCAGCACCGAGTCGTAGAGACCGGGACGTGAGTCCATGACGAAGCCACCCGGACTCTCCTCACCTGCCCGCCCTCCAAGCGTTGGCGCGACGAATCCCAGCCGGTGCATGCGTGGCAGGTAGAGATGCGAGAACGCCGCGACCGAGCCGCCACTGCGGTCGGTAGGCAAGCCAGTGACCACGGCGCGCTCGAGCAGGAAGTCGATCAACCTGGTCTTCTCGAATATGCGGGTGACCAGTTCGCAATCCTTGAGGTTGTAACGCGCAAGAGCCGGCTTGTCCTCGGCGAACATGCGGTTGATCTCGTCCATACGCTGGTAGGGGTTGTCGATCGCCTTACCTTCACCAAGCAGTTGCTGGGCAACGTTCTCCAGGCTGAACGAGGTGAAGTGCCAGGTCGCCTGGCGTAGCATCTCGATGCCATCGATGATCAGCCGACCAGCGGCCGAGGCGAAGAAATGATTGGCGTTGCTGCCATGGGCCCGCCACTCCATCGGCTCGCCACCGCGTCCAAGCAGCAGCGGCACACCACATTGCTCGGCATGTCGCTGCAGAATGCGCAGATCGAACTGCACCAGATTCCAGCCGATGATCGCATCCGGATCATGCCGGGCAATCCAGTCGTTGAGTCGCGCAAGCAGCGCCTGACGAGTGTTGCAGTATTCGAGAGCGAAGTCGCAATGGGTATCGGCGTGATGCTGGGCCGCGCCGAGCATGTAGACCTGGCGCTCACCGCACCCTTCCACGGCGATGGAGTAGAGCTCACCCCGCTCGCTGGTCTCGATGTCAAGCGAGGCAAGCCTGAGCCGAGGACGATAGTCAGGAGCGGGCTTGAGCTGTGTCGCGGTCGGTGTCCCCCCACCATCCGCCTCGCTCGTAAACCACACCGGTGCCGTGATGAAGCGCTCCATCAGGTAGCGGTCAGGCGGGCGAATATCGGCCTCGAACATCTCGATTCCCGCCTCGCGAAGTCGCCTCTCGATATTCAGCAACTGCCGATACTGCCGGCAGTAGAGGCCGAATACCGGACGGTGGTCGAAATCGCAAAGGGAGAGTTCTCGAAGCTCGAACTCGCGCTCGCCACGCAGCAGTTTCTCTGCGCGCTCACGCTGCTCGCTGGGAATGAAAGCCACCGAGGGCTGGGCCGACAGGCGTACCTGACGCGGACCGTCGTCGGTCGCCAACCAGAATGCTATCTCGGTCCCCGCGGGCGTATCGCGCCAGTGCCGGGTCAGCACGAAGCCCTGCTGTCGTTCCACCGCGCCCCCTCGTTACGCCAATCGGTGTGGCATGTTACTGGCTAGGGCGAAGGTTGTCGCCGATCCTACGCACGATCATTACGCCGCTGACAACCGACCCAGGACGTCTGGGCCGGTTGCCGAGGAACAGCTGAAGTAAAGGGACCGGTTACTGGCTCAATACCGCAGCGCAGGCCGGTGGCAGAGTACGCCCCGGGCTTGGATAGACCTCCGGTCGCGGCGTCGGCGCAAATGCCTGGCAGCCTTCACCGGGCGGCGGCTCGGGCTGGTCGACACACTCTGTGGCACCCGCTGGGCAGCGCAGGCGAACATGCAGGTGCTCATCGTGGGAGTGCCAGGGTCGGATCCGGCGCAGCCAGGAGCGGTCGTCCCATTCACGCTCGCAGAGGTCACGCTTGACCGCGCCATCGACGAATATCCGCGCCACTCGAGGGTCATCCGCCGCCAGGCGTATCAAGGTGGCATGTTCATCGCTCCAGCGCTCATCGACGCGATTGGTGACGGGATCGACCAGAATCGGCTGATCGAGATCCTCGCGCTCGCTGCGCTCCAGCCTGGGCAGATCGAGGCGAAACCAGATATCGACATCCAGCCCGCTCTGGTGGCTGACATGCCCGTATGGCATCGGGCCACCCCGCGGCTGCGCCATGTCACCCACCAGTATCGGGCCGAACCCGGACTCATCGACTCGATGGCCGAGATTGTCGATGTAATCGATCAGCATGGGATGGCCGTAATGGCGGTTGCGGTCCATGTCCACCGCCTGATAGCCAACGCCCTCCGGGGGAAGCTGCTCGGCCCCGACCAGGCAGGCCCCGCCATGATGGCCGATGATGCGGGGCTCGCCGGGCAACGGCTCGGTGACATCGGCCCAGTCATCGGCGGCAAGGGCAGTGGTGCTTGCAAGCCCACAGGCGGCGGTGAGAGCAAGCAGCGTTGCAGTCGCGCTTGCCAGACGTCGCGGGGAGCGAAAACAAAGCATAGATAGAGCATCCTCGTTGATTAAACTTTTCCACTCAGCGTTGTTGTCGAGCAAGCCACTCGAGCCCGGGGCGATAGAGCATGTCGTGCTCGCCATCGAAGAGCACAAGCTCGGCAAGCCCTGACTGCAGATAGAGCAGTACCGGTGCGTCGGCTTCATCGAAACGAGCGAAATCGCGCTGCTCGTGCTCCGAACGCTCGGCGAGCGCCTGCGGCACCTCGCCACTCGCCATGAGCTCATCGATCTGCTCCTGCGGAATGCGATCCTCCTCGGCCGCCAGGCCGTTGAAGGCGTTCAACGCCTGCTCAGGCGGCACGGTATCGTCATCGATGCCATGCGCGATCAGCACACGAATGTCGCCTGCCACTTCAGGTAGGCGCGCGCTGGCACTGCGTTGGATGCACTCGTCATGGGCCTCGCTGCCTTCGCTCGGCTCGCCGCCACACGCACTGGCAATCTCATCGGCGTACTTCTCGCCACGCTCGGCATTCCACCCATACCAGGTCACCAGGTTGTAGACAGGCACCCACGCGGCCACGCCAGCGAATACATCTGGGTTGCGGCTGGCCAGATGCAGCGCATTGAGCGCTCCACCGGAGTAGCCAAGAAGGTAGATGCGCGACTCATCGATGTTGGCATTGTCACGCGCGTATTCGAGGGCATCCTCCATATCGGATATGACCAGCTCGGAGGCCGTTGACTCGGGACGGCCATCGTTCTGACCACGGAAATCCGGGTGAATGAAGACCCAGTCATTGGCCACGGCGAACTGCCCCAAGGGAATATCGATGTTCTGAAGGTAATTGGTGCTCCAGCTGTGGAGCACCAGCAGCAGCGGCTTCTCTTCGTCGGAGCCGGAGTCATAGTAGAGCGCCGGCTGACTGGCCTCATCGACCGATGAGGTGATCTCGATATCCTGGATATCCGGAATATACTCCTGCCAGACCGACAGCTCGGCATCGATGGTGGTGCCTGGGAAATCACTGGCGAGGAGATGCTCGCTTGGATGCTCAAGCGTTACCTCAACAGGATCGTCGGCGCCGAGCAGGGTGCCCGGCTCGGGCTCGGTGGCCAACGCCGCCCCAGACGAGGACAAACCGACGAAGGCGGCAAGACCAAACGCAAAGCGCCAAGCGCCTTCCGAATGGCCACATTCCGAGGGCAGGTCCAGCACCTGGCGTGAATCTGTGAGGTCATGGTGATATGTGGCATGCCCTTGCGGTAAAGGCGACGTATGGTTCGACGTTTTCATGGTGGCTCTCCCTGAGATTGTCTTTATCCTGCGTCGGCACCCCGCCTCATGGCGGCAATGAGTTGGCTCTTACGAGTAGGCCTCGAAAGGACCCGCATCCAATACGTTAGTTAACAAGGTAGTATAAGGAGGACGGCCTTCCCATAAGGTGAGCGGTTTTACCTGGCTGCCATCTCCCGCTGGCCTACTTTTTGATGACAATGACGTCATGACACGCCAGCGAGACGACTGATGGTAAAAGCAACCGCCCTTGCCTTGCTGATGCTAGGCACCTCCCTTGCGACCAGTGCCCATGCCCCACCAAATGAGGCACTGGCGGAAGCGGCCAGAAACGTGACCTTCTATGATAATTGCATGCAGCGTCGTGAGTGAGCGCCGAAAGAGGGTTCATCGCCCTTGCAGCAGGCAATTGCCTCAAAAAAAACTTGAGCCTTGTTCTCGACTTGGCCATCATCTGCGCCCTCTTACCGGGCTCATGGGGGCTGGGTGAGACCATGACCAAGGTGACATCGGGCCAGTGTGATTTCCCTTATCGCACAAGACCGATTAGCCTCGACCCCTGTTGAATTTCGATTTGGAGGCGAACGCATGAGCAAAGCCTTGATTATTGGCGCCGGCGGCGTCGGTGGTGTCGTGACTCACAAGTGCGCGCAGCATCCCGAGGTGTTCCACGAGATCTGTCTGGCCAGTCGCAACGAAGCGAAGTGCAAGGCGATAGCCGAGCAGCTCGACCGCCCCATCCAAACCGCCCAAGTCGATGCCGACGATGTCGAAGCGCTGGTCGCGCTGATCGAGTCGTTCAAGCCGGACGTGCTGATCCATGTGGCCCTGCCCTACCAGGACCTGACCATCATGGAGGCCTGCCTGCGTACCGGCGTGCCCTATCTCGACACCGCCAACTACGAGCATCCGGACGAGGCCAAGTTCGAGTACAAGGAGCAGTGGGCCTTCCACGACCGCTACGTCAAGGCGGGCAACATGGCCACCCTGGGCTGCGGCTTCGACCCGGGCATGACCAACATCTACTGCGCCTACGCCCAGAAGAACCTGTTCGACGAGATCCACCGCATCGATATCCTCGATGCCAATGGGGGCGATCACGGCTACCCCTTCGCCACCAACTTCAACCCCGAGATCAACATTCGCGAGATCACCGCGAATGGCCGCTACTGGGAAAAAGGCGAGTGGATGGAGACCCCGCCGCTGGCCGAGAAGCGCAAGTTCGACTTCGACGGCATCGGCGAGAAGGACATCTACCTGCTCTATCACGAGGAGCTGGAATCGCTGTCCCGTAACATCAAGGGGCTGGAGCGCATCCGTTTCTGGATGACCTTCTCCGAGAGGTATATCACTCACCTGAAGGTCCTCGAGAACGTCGGCATGACCAGCATCGAGCCGATCGAGGTCGATGGCTGCAAGATCTCCCCGCTGCAGTTCCTCAAGGCGGTACTTCCCGATCCAGCCTCGCTCGGCCCGCGCACCAAGGGCAAGACCAACATTGGCATCATTGCCGACGGCATCAAGGGCGGCAAGCGGCGCAAAGTGTACATCTACAACATCTGCGACCATGAGGAGAGCTATGCGGAAGTAAAGTCGCAGGCGATCTCCTACACCACCGGCGTGCCAGCAGTGACCGGTGCCATGCTGATGCTCCAGGGCATCTGGAAGGGCGAAGGCGTATTCAACGTCGAGCAGCTCGATCCGGACCCGTTCATGGAGCGCATCGGCGAGATGGGCCTGCCGTGGCAAATGGTCGAGCTCGATCCGGACCACGACCCGCTGGCATGAGTGGCATGATGAGCCCCGACTTCGATATCCACGCCTGTCCGTCGCCGGCCTACGTGGTCGACGACACCCTGCTGCGCCGCAACCTGGAACTCCTGAAGGAGGTTCAGACGCGCAGCGGGGCGAAGATTCTGCTCGCCCTGAAGGGCTTCGCCATGTGGGATACCTTCCCGCTGGTGAGCCAATATCTGGTCGGCACCACCTCCAGCGGACAGGATGAAGCCCGCCTCGGCGCCGAGCGCTTCGGCGGCGAGGTGCACGTCTACTCGCCGGCCTTCACCGACGAGGAGATGGGTGTGGTACTGCACTATGCGGACCACATCAGCTTCAACTCGCCGGGGCAGTGGCGGCGCTTTCGCGACGTTGTCGCGGCGGCACCGCGCCAGGTCTCCTGCGGCTTGCGGGTCAATCCCGAGCACTCGACCGGCGAGGTAGCCCTCTATGATCCCTGTGCCCGGGGTTCGCGGCTTGGTACGCGGGCGGTGCACGTCACGTCGGAAGTACTGGACGGTCTGGAGGGGCTGCACTTCCATACGCTCTGCCAGCAGAACAGCGATGCTCTAGAGGCGACGCTTACCGCATTCGAGGAGAGGTTCGGGAAGTATCTGCCGAACATGCGCTGGGTGAATTTCGGTGGTGGGCACCACATCACCCGCGCCGTTTACGATGTGGAGCGGCTGGTTCGGGTGATCCGCGATTTCAAGGCGCGCCATCCCCATCTCGAGGTCTATCTGGAACCGGGCGAAGCGATCGCCCTGAACACGGGCTTCCTGGTGTGCAGCGTGCTGGATATCGTCGACAACGACGGTCCCATCGCCATTCTCGACACCTCCGCCACTGCGCACATGCCGGACGTACTGGAGATGCCCTACCGACCCGAGATCATCGGCGCCGGCGCACCGGGCGAGAAGGCCCACTCCTATCGCCTGGGCGGCACCACCTGCCTGGCCGGCGACGTGATCGGCGACTACTCGTTCGATGCACCGCTCGCCATCGGCGACCGGATGGTGTTCACCGATATGGCTCACTACACCATGGTCAAGACCACCACCTTCAACGGCATGCGCCTGCCGGCGATCTGCCGGGTCGACGAGACCAGCCGTGAAGTGCGCACGGTCAGGACCTTCGGTTATGAAGACTACATGCAGCGCCTGAGCTGATCCAGCGAGGGCGCCTGCTGCAGAACGCGGACGCCCCCGGCTGGCAGTGCGCATGGCCCACCTGCGTGCAGTGGCGGCGGAAGATCGCTACAATCGAGGGTCTGATTTTCTTGGAATTCCAGAGCCGACATGTCGAATAGCGAAAGCGCCCAGCGCAAGATCCTGGTCACCAGTGCCCTGCCCTACGCCAACGGCTCGATCCATCTGGGTCACCTGCTCGAGTACATCCAGACCGATATCTGGGTGCGCTTCCAGAAGAGCCGCGGCAACGAGTGCCATTACGTGTGTGCCGACGATGCCCATGGCACGGCAATCATGCTGCGTGCCGAGATGGAGGGCATCACCTCCGAGCAGCTGATCGAGCGGGTCTCCCGGGAGCACCAGGCGGACTTTGCGCGCTTCGGCGTCGCCTTCGACAACTATCATTCAACCCACTCCGACGAGAACCGCGTCCATAGCGAGCGCATCTACAAGGCACTGCGCGACGCCGGGCACATCAGTACCCGGGACATCGAGCAGATGTACGATCCGGTCAAGGGCCTGTTTCTGGCCGACCGCTTCATCAAGGGTACCTGTCCCAAGTGCAGAACGCCGGACCAGTATGGCGACAACTGCGAAGCGTGCGGCGCCACCTATACACCGGCGGAACTGATCGACCCGGTGTCGGCGATCTCCGGCGTCACCCCGGAAGTCAGGAGCTCCACCCACTACTTCTTCAAGCTCCCCGATTTCGAGGAGTTCCTCAAGCAGTGGACGCGCAGCGGCCGCGTGCAGACGCAGATCGCCAACAAGCTGCAGGAGTGGTTCGAGGCGGGGCTCAACGAGTGGGACATCTCCCGCGACGCGCCCTACTTCGGCTTCGAGATCCCCGATGCTCCGGGCAAGTACTTCTATGTCTGGCTCGATGCGCCGATCGGCTACCTGGCAAGCTTCCAGAACCTCTGTGATCGCGAAGGGATCGACTTCGACGCCTTCTGGAGAAAGGATTCCGATGCCGAGGTGTACCACTTCATCGGCAAGGACATCGTCTACTTCCATGCGCTGTTCTGGCCGGCGATGCTCGAAGGCGCGGGCATGCGCACGCCCACCGGCGTCAACTGCCACGGTTTCGTCACCGTCAATGGCGCCAAGATGTCCAAGTCGCGCGGTACCTTCATCAAGGCCGAGACCTACGCTGAGCACCTGAATCCGGAGTATCTGCGCTACTATTTCGCCGCCAAGCTCACATCAAAGGTCGACGATCTCGATCTCAATCTCGAGGATTTCGCTGCGCGGGTAAACTCAGACCTGGTCGGCAAGGTGGTGAATATCGCCAGCCGCTGCGCCGGCTTCGTCAACAAGCTCGGCAATGGCAGGCTCTCTCTGCACTGTGCCGAGCCCGAGCTGGTGGCACGCTTCATCGCTGCCGGTGACGAGATCGCCGACGACTTCGAGGCTCGCGAGTTCGGTCGCGCCATGCGCAAGGTGATGGAGCTCGCCGACGAAGCCAATACCTACATCGCTGACAAGGCGCCTTGGGCACTCGCCAAGCAGGAGGGCCGTGAGCAGGAGGTGCTCGATATCTGCTCGGTAGGCATCAACCTGTTCCGCCAGCTGATGGTCTATCTAGCGCCGGTGGTGCCCAAGATGGCTGAAGAGGCACGCCTTTTCCTCACGCTCGACAGCCTCGCCTGGCACACCCGCCAAGAGGTACTGCTCGGCCATGGGATCGCCAAGTTCAAACCGCTGATGACGCGCATCGAGCGCGACCGCATCGAGGCCATGATCGAGGCCTCGAAGGAGGATCTGGTGGAAGAGCAGAAACTCAAGGACGCCCCCAAGGGGCCGCTGGCCGAGGCGCCGATCGCTGATGAGATCGCCTTCGACGACTTCATCAAGGTCGATCTGCGCGTCGCACGCATCGCCAAGGCGGAGTACGTCGAGGGCGCCGACAAGCTGCTCAAGCTCACCCTTGACTTGGGCGGCGAGACGCGCACGGTGTTCTCCGGCATCCGCTCGGCTTACGCTCCCGAGGCGCTGGAGGGGCGCCTGACGGTGATGGTCGCCAACCTGGCGCCGCGCAAGATGCGCTTTGGCCTCTCCGAGGGCATGGTGCTGGCCGCCGGCAATGATGATGGCATCTATCTGCTGGAGCCGCATTCGGGTGCCGAGCCGGGTCAGCGGGTGACATAACACAACTCCTCGCTTACATCGCTAGAAGCAAAAGCGCGCAGTCGGACTGCGCGCTTTTTCGTCTGTCTGCCTCTTGGGTGTTCCTGGACCTCGACCTCGTCCCTCACCGGGTGGTGGGATTCAATGCCGAGAATCTGTTCACTTCGTGTCCCGATATCATCGGGGCGTGCGGCTGGGCGTCCGCGCTGATCAGCTTGATACAGCAGAGAATCCCCGGCTCGATGAAGGCCCCCATACCTGGTTGATCTCGTTTCCCGAACTGGCCATGGTCGGCGTCTCGCCCATCTACCGAAGCCACCATGAGGGACCGCCGGCAGGCTGGCTCGCCATGCTCAGGCCGCTCTCCGATATGTGGGTGGAAAACCCGTGGAAGACCTGGCGCTGCCTCATGCCACCTCGTTCGAGCAGCCGTTCGTCAGCGTCGGAGCTGCCATCGCCACGCCGGGACAAGCACTCGATCAGGCCATGCTGATGCGCCGCGCCGATCATGCGCTCTACAGTGCCGAAATCGCATCACGACGGGCTGAGGTGCGTCAAACAAACGCACCTCGGCAAGCCATCGACATCGGCATGTGGTATCCGTGCCACCGCCCGGAAGCGTATAATGCGTGGCTGCTCGCACTCGCCTGAGCGTTCAGGCAGCCCGTAACGTCTCGGCAATGGCCCGCAATGACCGAATACTTCCTGATCCTTGTCAGTACGGCATTGGTCAACAATTTTGTGCTGGTGCAGTTTCTCGGCCTGTGCCCCTTCATGGGCGTGTCCAGCAAGCTGGAATCGGCTGTGGGCATGGCAATGGCAACCACCTTCGTGCTGACGCTCTCGTCGGTGGCAAGCTACCTGACCTTTCACTATCTGCTGGCCCCGCTGGGTCTCGAGTACCTACGCATCATCGCCTTTATCGTGGTGATCGCAGCGGTCGTGCAGTTCACCGAAATGATGGTGCGCAAGACCAGTCCACTGCTGCATCAGGTGCTCGGTATCTTTCTGCCGTTGATCACCACCAATTGTGCGGTGCTGGGCGTGGCGCTGTTGTCGCTGAATCGTCAATCCAGCTTCATGCAAGCCACCCTATACGGCTTCGGTGCGGCACTGGGCTTTTCGCTGGTACTGGTGCTGTTTGCCGCCATGCGCGAACGCCTGGCAGTGGCTGATGTGCCACGCCCCTTTCGCGGTGCGGCCATCGCCATGATCACCGCAAGTCTCATGTCGCTCGCCTTCATGGGATTTTCCGGGCTGGCCCAGCGCTAACGCCATCACGAATCGGCATAGAGCCTCAAGGAGACCCTGACTGCAAATGATCGTCGATCTGATCGCCGAAAACACCATTGTTGCCACCGTGCTGGCTCTGGTCGGTCTTGCGGCAGGCTTCGGAGCGCTACTCGGATTTGCCGCCGAGCGCTTCCGGGTGGAAGGCGATCCAGTGGTCGAGCGCATCGATTCCCTGCTGCCGCAAACCCAATGCGGTCAGTGTGGCTACCCTGGCTGCCGCCCCTATGCCGAAGCGATCAGCCAGGGCGATGAGATCAACAAGTGTCCACCGGGCGGGGAAGCCACTATCGTCGCCCTGGCCGATCTGCTGGGGCGCGAGATCACACCCCTTGATGGCGATCGCCAGGATCTCCCCCAGGTCGCCTATATCCGCGAGGCGGAGTGCATCGGCTGCACGAAATGCATCCAGGCGTGCCCGGTGGATGCCATTCTTGGCGCGGCCAAGCTGATGCATACGGTGATCATCGATGAGTGCACCGGTTGCGATCTGTGTGTGGAGCCCTGCCCAGTGGATTGCATCGAGATGCGGCCCCGTGAACTTGGCCTGCATGAGTGGCAGTGGCCCCGGCCGAAAGGCCCCGGGCACCTGCCACTCGCGGCCCAGATCAGCCCAAGCGTGATCGCAAGCGACCGCAGCCCACGCAATCGTCGGACAGCGGAGGTGCATCATGGCTAATGCCTTCGATTTCCCCGGTGGCATCTACCCCCCCGAGCGCAAGACACTATCGAACCAGCAACCGCTCGTTCAGGCACCGCTTCCCCATCGGGTGGTCCTGCCGCTCAATCAGCATATCGGGGCACCGGCCGAACCCTGCGTAGCGCTTGGCCAGCGGGTACGCGCTGGCGAGCGTGTGGCGATCCGCCAAGGGATGGTCTCGGCGGACGTGCATGCAAGCCTCACCGGCACCGTCACCGCCATCGAGCCGCGTCCGGTACCCCACCCCTCCGGCGGGCGGACGCCATGTATCGTGATCGAGGCGACCCAGCCCGGCGACCGAGAAGATCCCGGCATTCGCCTCGACCCGCTTGAGTGGCGCGACTGCGATGAGGCGACCCTACTCGCCAGGCTGGATCGCTCCGGCATCGTGGGCATGGGTGGCGCGGGCTTTCCTACCCAGGTCAAGGCCCGCGTACGCCAGCATCATCTCATCGACACCCTGGTGATCAACGCCGCCGAGTGCGAGCCCTACATCACTGCAGACGATCTGACCCTGCGCGCCTATCCGCATGACGTTCTGGAAGGGGCGCAACTGCTCGCTCACCTGAGCGGTACCCAGCGTATCCTGGTGGGTATCGAGGACAACAAGCCCGAGGCGATCGAAGCGCTCAAGCGAGCGTTGCGCGACGCCTCGAGCGATGCTCTGCCCGTCGAGATCAGGGCGATCCCGACTCGCTACCCAAGCGGTGGCGAGCGCCAGTTGATCAAGCGCCTGCTCGACCGTGAAGTGCCGGGCGGCGGCCTGCCCGCCGAAGTCGGTGTGCTGTGCCACAATCCCGGTACGCTGCTTGCGGCGATACGTGCCGTGCGCGATGGTCAGCCGATGATTTCGCGCGTGGTGACGCTGACCGGCGAAGCGCTGGCGAGCCCCGGCAATGTCGAGGCGCGGCTGGGTACCTGCATGCACGAGCTGTTGACCTTTGCCGGGCTTCGCGAGTCACGCCTCGAGCAGCTGATCATGGGCGGTCCGATGATGGGCTTCCCCCTGCCGCAAACCGGCTTGCCGCTGGTCAAGAGCGCCAACTGCCTGATCGCAGCCACCGCCGAGGAGCTACCTGCCCCACCGGCCGAACTGCCCTGCGTCCGCTGTGGTGCCTGCGAACAGGCCTGCCCGGTGGGACTGCTCCCCCAGCAGCTCTACTGGTACTCGAAAGGCGGCGAGCACGACAAGGCCGAACGCTTCAATCTCTTCGACTGCATCGAGTGCGGCGCCTGCAGCTATGTCTGCTCCAGCCACATTCCCCTGGTGCAGTACTTCCGCGCCGCCAAGGGCGAGATACGCGCCCACCGCGACGACATGCGCCAGGCCGAACACGCCAGGCACCGCTTCGAGTTCCGCCAGGCCAGGATCGCCCGCGAGGAGGCGGAGAAGTTGACCAAACGTCAGGCACGCGCCAGGGCCAGCACCTCCCAGCGCATGCACGCCGTCACCCAGGAGAGCCGGCAGGACGCGGCCGTAACCCCTCACGCGCAAAGCGACAGTGCGGCCGGTCAGGAGGAGCTCAAGTCGCTGCGTATCGCCCAAGCCGCCAGCAAGGCGGCGCTGCGCAAGGCAGAAAAAGCGCTCGCACGCGCCAGCCACTCCGGCGATAGCGACGAGGCGCTGGCCGATCTCGAGATACAGCTGGCCACGGCCAGGGAACACCTTGCCGCCACTGAGGCGCGCCTGGCCACCCTTCGCGAGGCGGCCACGTCCGAGACGCAGGAGCCCTTGCCATGAGCCTGATGCATGCCAGCGCCGTCTCCTCGCGCCGCCCCTCCTCGACGTCGGCTGCGATGGCCTGGGTACTGATCGCGAGCGTACCTGGGACTGCCACGCTGACCTGGTACTTTGGCTGGGGGGTATTGACCAATGTGCTGCTGGCGATGGGCCTGGGAGTGGCGCTTGAAGCGCTCGTACTCAAGCTGCGCGGGCGCACGCCAAGCACGGTTCTGCGCGACAACAGCGCACTGGTCACTGGCCTGCTGCTTGGCATCTCACTGCCGCCCGGTTCGAGCTGGTGGCTGCTCGCAGTGGGCATGGTGGCCGCCATTGTGGTGGCCAAGCAGCTATACGGCGGGCTGGGACAGAACCCCTTCAATCCGGCCATGGTCGGCTATGCCCTGCTGCTGATCAGCTTCCCGGTACCGATGTCGCACTGGATGGCCCCCCATGGCCTGTTTGGTTCCGAGGCGCTCTCGTTACTGGACGTGCTGCGTCAGGTCGCTGGCCTGACAGGCCAGCAGAGCCTGGATGCGATCAGCGGCGCCACTCCATTGGATGCCTTCAAGTACCGCCCCGAGGGGACGATGGCTCATGAGTTCTGGGCCAGCGACCCGCTGCCGGAGGGCGCGCTGGAAGCCGGTCGCGCCTCGGCGCTGGCCTGGCTGGCCGGGGGGGCGCTGCTGTTCTATCGACGGCTGATCAGCTGGCATATCCCGCTGACGATGCTCTCGACCATTATGCTGATCGCCACGCTGCTCTACATGATCGATCTCAGCCGGTATGGCTCGCCGCTGTTTCATCTGCTAGGCGGTGGGACAATCTTCGCTGCTTTCTTCATTGCCACCGACCCGGTCAGTGCCGCCGCCAGCCGACGCGGCAAGTTGATCTACGCTGCCGGTATCGGCGTGCTGGTAATGGTGATCCGCACCGCCGGCAGCTACCCGGATGCCATCTCCTTCGCCGTGCTGCTGATGAACTTCGCCGTGCCCTTCATCGACTACTACACCCGCCCCCGGGTACAGGGCCACATCAGGGAACGCCGGATGGCCAGGACCCAGCGCATTGCCACTACCACGCTCGAGGACGAACGGGAGATGCCACGATGAGCGCCCCCTCCTCGCCCAGGCTGCCATCCAAGCCTTCATCTCAACCCCCGCGCAGCATGGCCCGTGCCATGCTGCGTGGGACACTCGGGCTTGCGCTGTTCGCCGTCGTCACCGCCGTGGTGGTGGCGGGCACCCGAGCGCTGACCGAGAAGCGCATCGCCGACAACTACCATGCGGCCCAGTACCGCTTGCTTGGCGAGATGCTTCCTGTGGAGCTGCAGGACGTATCGGTGACGGCGCTGCTCGACAATACCCTCACCCTGCCCCCCACCCGTGCGCTGGGGCAACGTGAGCCATTTACCGCCTGGCGGGTTCGCCGCGGCGAGCACGCGGCACTGATCGTGCCGGTGATCGCCCATGGCGGCTACAGCGGCGATATCGACATGCTGTTGGGAATCGATCAAAGCGGCCGTCTCAGTGCGGTTCGCGTGGTGAGGCATCAGGAGACGCCAGGGCTCGGCGACAAGATCGAGCGGCGCAAGAGCGACTGGATCACCAGTTTCGATGGCCGCTCGTTGGACAATCCCACTCTCGCCGAGTGGTCGCTTGCCCGCGACGGCGGCGAATTCGACGGCTTCACCGGGGCCACCATCACGCCTCAGGCGGTGATCATGGCAGTACGCCACAGCCTGCAGTGGTTCGCCTTCGATGGCCATCGCCTGCTGCGCGAGGAGGCTGAGAGCGACTCATGAGCCAGTTCAACGAACTCGCCCGCAATGGGCTGTGGCGCAACAACCCGGCACTCGTGCAGTTGCTGGGGCTGTGCCCGCTGCTGGCAGTGACCAGTAGCGTGGTCAATGCGCTGGGGCTCGGTCTCGCCACCCTGCTGGTGCTGGTCGGCTCCAACCTGTCGGTATCGCTGATTCGCCATCATGTCCCCGATCATATTCGCCTGCCGGCCTTCGTGATGATCATTGCCGCCTTCGTCACCTGTGCCGACCTGCTGATGGCCGCCTATACCTACGAGCTGCACCAGATATTGGGCATCTTCATTCCCCTGATCGTCACCAACTGTGCGATTCTGGGCCGCGCCGACGCCTTCGCCTCGAAGCATCCACCCCTCCCCGCCGCCACCGACGGCCTGATGATGGGACTCGGCTTCGCCCTGGTGCTGGTGCTGCTTGGCGCGCTGCGCGAGCTGTTCGGCCAGGGCACGCTGCTGGCCAATCTGGACCTGCTGCTGGGGCCGGCGACTGCCGACTGGCAACTCACCTTGTTTGCCAACTACGAGCTCCTGTTCCTGGTGCTGCCTCCCGGTGCATTTTTTGCCGCCGGGCTGCTGATCGCCCTGAAGAACGTCATCGACGATCATCTGGCGCAGCGCCACCAGGCCCGGCACGGCGATCAGCCCAGGCAGAGCCGCCGCGTGCGGGTCACCGGTACCATCCGATAGAGAAGAGCGACGAGAGAAGCGCGATGAACACCCACAAACGCCATGAGATCTTCGCCCGGCTGCGCGAGCACATGCCCGAGCCCACCACCGAACTGCGCTGGAGCAGCCCATTCGAGCTGCTGGCGGCGGTTCTGCTCTCCGCCCAGGCCACCGACGTGGGGGTCAACAAGGCCACCGCCCGGCTCTATCCCGTGGCCAATACCCCTCAGGCGATCATCGATCTGGGCATCGACGGGCTCAAGGAGCACATCAGGACCATCGGCCTGTACAATACCAAGGCCGAGAACCTGATGAAGACCTGTCGGATCCTGGTCGAGCAGTACAACGGCGAGGTGCCTCAGACCCGCGCTGCCCTCGAGTCGCTGCCCGGAGTGGGCCGCAAGACCGCCAACGTGATCCTCAACACGGCCTTCGGCCAACCGACCATCGCCGTGGACACCCACATCTTCCGGGTCTCGAACCGCACCCGCATCGCCCCGGGCAAGGATGTGATCGAGGTGGAGAAGAAGCTGATGCGCCACGTGCCACGGGAGTTTCGCCAAGATGCCCACCACTGGCTGATCCTGCACGGCCGCTACACCTGCGTGGCGCGCAAGCCACGTTGCGGCAGCTGCCTGATCGAGGATCTCTGCGAGTACAAGGACAAGACCGAGATCGCCTAGCGTTTCCTCCGGACGGCGGACATGGCAGGATAACCGCTCATAACAACAAGATGGGAACTTGCCATGCACATACACGATCGTCCCATCGACGAGCGCCTGGAGTGGCTGATGGCACTCTCGCGCCAGCACTCGCAGACCTACTCGAGTCCCACGGCATGCCTCGCCCGGGAGCGCTACCTGGCCAACCACCCCACCCGCATCGTGGTCATGAAGTGCATGGATGGCCGTATCCATATCCCCCATGCCACGCGCACGCCGCTGGGGATCATTCGTCCGTTTCGCAATCTTGGCGGCATCTTCCATCTCGGCTGGCCCTATCTCGGCGAGATGCTCACCGACAGCGTGAGCGAAGCGACCCGCGCCGGTCATGGCGTGCTGATGCTGATCACCTACCACTTCTCGCGCGGCGAACGTGCGCGCGGCTGCGCCGGCTTCGGCTGCGATGTCCTGGCCGCACTGGCTCACGCGCGTCAGATACGCGCCCAGGCGGAGACTCTCTTCGGCCACGATCACCGCCACGTCTATCCGCTGGTATGCGGTTTCGAGACCGACAGCGACGCGCTGATCGTGCATGGAGACGACGACGCTACGCTCGACATGAATGACCTGGCGCCTGGCAACGCACCGGACCTCGACCGCAGGCTGGCCACGCTGTGCCAGGACATGCCGGGTGACATTCGTCGCGATCTGCTGCCCCTGCTGATCGGCAATCTCGACCATGTCGACTCGCTGCGCGGTGTGGCCCGCGAGCTCGACATCGAGCACCGCGAATGGGTGATCTGCGTGGGACGCGGCTTCGATTTCCTTCACGTACCCAATACCGCTCTGATCGTCGGCCCCTACAGCCCGGACCTCTCCGGGCCCATCGGTACCGCGGCAACGATCATTGCCTCGAACATGGCCACCGGGCGCATTCCCGACGACGGTTTCATGCTGCTCGCCTCGACGCCCTATCAGGATATCGGCGTCGACCGTGCCCGGGCCGAGCTGAAGTCGCGCTTCCTTTCGGACTTTGCCTGCGAGGTGATACAGCGAGAACACCCGCGCCTGGCTCGACGCATGTTGCGGCGAACTGCAGTGGTCCACTGGCCGACCCGGCGCCTGGAGGTGCTGGATACCGACGACTCACGGCAGCACGAGTGGTAGATAAAGGAGGCGTGATATGGAGTGGCTGAAATATCTGTTATTGCCACCGCTGGTCAATGTGCTGCTGGTGGTACTCGGCTTGCTGCTGTGGCCGGTTCGCAGCGGGCTTGGCCTCCTGCTCATCCTGCTTGGCTTCATGAGCCTGCTGCTGCTCGCCACACCGCAGGTCAGCCATGGCCTGCGCCAGGGGCTCGAGCACTACTTGCCGCCAACGCCAGACGAACTGCAAGAGGCCGAGGCGATCGTGATCCTCGGCGGAGGCCGCGACTACGGTGCCGTGGAATTCGACTGGGGCGATGCCCCGAGCAATGCCACCTGGCGGCGCCTGGCCTATGGCGTGAAGCTGCATCGCGACACTGGATTGCCGATTCTGGTCAGCGGCGGGCGCGTGCATGACGAGCCGAGCAGCGAGGCCAGCCTGATGGCGGCAGCGCTGCGTGAGATATTCGACGTAGCGGTCGAATGGGAGGAGGACCAAAGCCGCAATACTGCCGAGAACGCCCGCTTCAGCGCCGACCTGCTGTCAAGCGATGGCATCACCCGAGTGGTGCTGGTCTCGCAATCCTGGCACCTGCCCCGCGCCGTGGCGGAGTTCGAGCGTACCGGACTCGACGTGATGCCGGCACCGACGGAGTTTGCAAGCCAACCGGGGCAAGGGCTGCATGCCTGGCTACCCCGCGCCTATCACCTGCGCCACAGCAGCCAGGCACTGCATGAGTGGCTGGGACGCGCCGTGCAGGCGCTCCGCCAACGGATCTTGAACCGTCCTTGAACCGATAATGCAGCGCGGACGACTAGAAGCCGAGTGTCTCCAGACGGTCGGCAAGCTCGTCGAGTACCTCGATACCCTGTACATCGGTCGGCAGCATCGCCAGGCGTGGTCGTGGCAAGTGCGCCAGCTCGCCGTCGATGCGCGCCAGATAGGAAGCCTCCTGCTCGCGCCGCGCGCGCAGGAATTCGCCATCCGCCTCCTCCGGAATCACCCGATTGACCAGCGTCCCCGCTACCGGAATCTTTACCGCTTCAAGCGCCTGGACGGCACGCACCGTTTCGAGGATCGGTAGCCGTTCCGGCGTCATCACGAATAGGAAACTGCTCTCGTCGGGATTTTCGATACGTCGCCTCGCACGGTGAAAGAGGCGTCGACGATTGAGCAGCGTCTGCGCCACGTCGCGGGTACGCTCGTCGAGGTCGCTGAAGGCTTCCTGTTCGGGATCGTCAAAGGGCGTGGTCACGTCGCGTCCGCTCTTGGGCGTAAGGTGCTTGAGCACGCGGCCAAGCTCCTCGGACTTGCGATTGTGCGCCAGCAGGCCGTCGGTCCAGGCCGCCATCGCCTCGGGTAGCGTCAGCAGGCGTAGCGTATGACCGGTCGGTGCGGTATCGAAGATGATCAGGTCATAGGGCAGCTCATCATCGGTCATCAGCCGTGCCAGGCGCTCCAACAGTGCCGCCTCCTGGGTACCGGGGGACTGCCGGGTCAGGCGCATCTGGCGCTCTAGCTCGGCCATCATCTCCGGTGCAGCGTAGCGGCGCATCTGCTCGGTGACACGCCGCAGGTGAGCCTCGACCTCGATGTCGGGATCGATCTCCATGGCATCCAGGTTGGGCAACAACCGCGTCGGCGCATCGCCGAGCTCGCGATCGAACACATCGCCCAGGCTGTGCGCGGGGTCGGTGGAGACCACCAGCACGCAGCGCCCGCGACGCGCGGCGAGCACGGCAAGCGATGCTGCCACCGTGGTCTTGCCCACGCCCCCTTTGCCGCCTACCCACAGCAGCCGGCGTTCAAGTATTTGCTTCATGAGAGCCTCTTCAACGCGAAGGCCGGCTCAGCCGGCCTTCGTTGCCATCTAGCAGCAGCGAAAATGGTCCAGAGGCGAATGCTCCATCCCCATCCGCCGATGCCAATCATGGAACCGCTCAAGCAGCAGCGGTTGCAACTCCAGCGTGTAGTAGGCGGCGGGGTTGGGCACCCCCATCATTTCTGAAAACACCAGCAGCATGAACAGGTCGTCCTCGTCGCGTCGCGCCCGGGCAATAGCCCCGCGGTAGCGCGACGAGTAGACCTCCTCGGCGAAGAAACGGGCCTGGCTAAGCCAGGCCCGTATCCTTTCGAGAGGATCATGACCGGAGTCACGATCATCGTGCATCACGTTCTCCTCGGTAGGCGTCACTTACCCTGATTGGCGATCTCCTGGCGCTGGCGCTTGAGCGCCGCACCGCACTCGAGCGAAACCAGGATCGCCGCGATCAGGATGACACTGCCCAGAATCAGCAGGAAGTAGTTGCCCGCTTCATAGAAGCCGCGCAACTGGGTCAACAACGCCAGCACCGTCATCACCAGCAGGAAGCACAGCGGCACCAGGGTATACCAGAGCGGCCGCTTGAGGCGCATCAGGATGACCGTGATCACAAGCAGCGTTAGGCCGGCCAGCAGCTGGTTGGTGGTACCGAACAGCGGCCAGATGAGCATGCCACCGGTGCCGCCGGCACCGCCCGCACCGAAGGCCAGCAGCAGGCAGGAGCCCACGGCAAGCAGGGTGGCCGGCGCCGGCTTGGTCATCCACTTCAGGTTATAGATGGTACCCCACTCCTGGAAGATGTAGCGCTGCAGGCGCAGGCCGGTGTCCATGGTGGTACCGGCGAACAGCGCTGCCATCACCGTCAGCAGGGTTGCCGCCGTCACTTCCGGAAGCCCCAGGCCGTTATGGATGATATAGGCGCCACCCTGAACGAAGGCGTTGACTCCACCCTGGCCGAAGCCGGTGTACATCGCCTGCCAGTCGGCCAGGCTCGCGAAGCCGGCCGTCGCCACCAGGATCGCTGCCAGCGCCAGCATCCCCTCGCCCACCGCACCGAAGTAGCCGACGAAGCGTGCATCGGGCTCCTTGTTGAGCTGCTTGGAGGTAGTACCGGAGGAGACCAGGCCATGGAAGCCGGAGATTGCGCCGCAGGCGATGGTTACGAACAGCAGCGGCAGCAGCGAGGGCGTCCCGGCCGGCACGTTCGAGTTGAACATCGGAGCGACCATGTTCGGATTGAGGAACACGATGGCGCCATACAGCACCAGCAGCCCCACGAACAGCTGCAGGCCATTGATGTAGTCGCGCGGCTGCAGCAGCACCCACACCGGCAGCAGCGAGGCGACCGCGGCATAGCCGAACAGCAGCAGAATCCAGACGGCGTTGCCGGACATGCCGGCAATTTCGGCAGGCATCTGCAGCGGTACCGAGGGGCCGATGAAGATCAGGGCGTAGAGGGCGATGACGCCCAGTACCGACACCACCGGCAGGCTGAGAATGCGGCGGTAGATCAACTGGCCGATCACCAGTGCCACCAGAATCGCGCCCCACACCGGTACCACGGCGGTGGAGAAGTTCATCATCAGACCCGAGATGACCACCGCGAATACCGCGTTGACCATCAGCAGGACCAAGAAGATGACGATCATGAACAGGCTGCGTGCCCGCGTGCCGACCACGTCGCCGGTGAGCGCACCGATCGACTTGGCCTTGTTGCGCACGCTGGCCCAGATCGCGCCGGAATCGTGTACCCCGGCGAAGAAGATGGTGCCGAACACCACCCACAAAAAGGCCGGCAACCAGCCCCAGATCACGGCGATCGCAGGACCGACAATGGGCGCGGCGCCCGCCACCGAGGTGAAATGGTGCCCCCACAGCACGAAGCGGTTGGTCGGCACGTAGTCGACCCCGTCCTCGAACTCATGCGCGGGCGTTCTAAAGTCGGGATCGAGTCGAAATATTTTCTCGGCAATGAACTTGGAGTACAGGAAGTATCCAAGCGCCATGGCAACCAGGCCAACGACCAGTAGAATAATGGCACTCATCTGAGCGGCTCCTTCTTTTTTAATATCATCAGCCTTGGTCACCTGACGTACGGCATGACGACCACCCCGTCATCATGGGGGGTAAGCGTGAGGAAAACCATTATCCATAAGGCGTTATCACGCGCATGTGGCCGAAAGTCGAATGCGCATGGGCAACGCTTGTCAGCGCGACGACCCGCTGTTCATAGGTCTCCAAGTTCCCCGCCCCGGGCCGTTGCCCGCTGGTAGGCGGGGCGTTGCCTGATGCGGTCGATGAACTCGGCCAGATGGGGCGCGCCGTCGAGGCCTCCCCGCCCTTGCAGGGCCAGTATGGGAAAGCTCATCTGGATGTCGGCGGCACTGAAGCGCTCGCCGGCAAACCAGCTCGATCGCGCAAGTTCGCTCTCCCAGAAAGCCTTGAGCTGGCGTATCTGCGGGTCGAGAAATTGCTTCATCACGCCCTTCGCCAGCAGCTTGCCGATCGGGCGTATCACGCCCGGCACCGGCGGCTTGTCGAGACGCGAGAAGACCAGGCGCATCACCAATGGGGGCATTGCCGAACCCTCGGCGTGGTGCAACCAGAAACGGTACCGCAACCGCTCCTCGCTGCCCGCCGGCGGCATCAGGGTGCCATGATCGAAACGCTCGAGGAGGTACTCGATGATCGCTCCCGACTCCGCCACCACGCGTTCGTCATCGACGATCAACGGCGACTTGCCAAGCGGATGGACCTGCTCGAGCGCAGGCGGGGCCAGCATCGTCTTGGGATCGCGCCGATATTCGACCAGCGAATACTCCACGCCCAGCTCCTCGAGCAACCACAGGATCCGCTGGGAGCGGGAATTTTCCAGATGGTGGACCTGAATCATGGCCATCTCATGCAGTGGAATTCAGCGGGCAGCATGACGCGACACCGGGCGGCGCGCCACACTGGCGTTTCTCGAAAGTCGGCGTTCAGCCACCGTGATCGTCACTGGTGCGCACCAGCTCCTCGGCGGAGCGACGATAATCCGACTCGATACGCACTGGCCTTCCCGAGGTGGCGGAGGCGTAGATTGCACGCATCAGGTGGATGTCCTGCATGCCCTCCTCGCCAGGCGTCTTGGGTGACCCTCCTTCGCGCACCACCTGGGAGAGATGATCCATCTCGGCGGCGAACTGGCTGATCTCCTGGATATCGAGGCTCTTTTCTCCCTCATCGGTAAGAATTCTCAGCTCATGCTGGTAGTAGTCCGACATCGGCTCGAGAGTCAGCGTGCCGTCAGTACCGAACACGCTGGCCATGTTGTGCTGGGCAGTGGTGAACGAGGAGGTGCAGGTGGCAAGCAGCCCGCTCGGGAAGCGCAGCTGGAAGGTGACCGAGTCCTCCACCTCGGCGAAGCGCGGGTCATCCTCGGGGCTGGAGATCATTGCCGACACCTCGATGGGCTCCTCACCGGAGAGGTAGCGCGCGGCCTGCAAGGCGTAGATGCCGATATCGTAGAGCGAGCCGCCGCCGGCCATCTCCTTCCTGAGCCGCCACTGGCCTCGCGGCTCCTCCGGGTCGACCGGTGAGCCGGCATTGAGCGTCATCAGGCGTAGCTCGCCCAGGGCACCGTCCTGAATCTGGCGGATGGCCTCGAGGTTATGGGGCTCGTACTGCTCTCGATAGGCGATCATCAGTTGGCGATCGTTCTCGCGACAGGCGTCTATCATCGCCTGACACTCCTGCTCATCCATCGCCATCGGCTTTTCGCATAGCACATGCTTGCCAGCCTTGGCGGCACGAATGGTGTACTCGGCGTGCATGTTCACCGGCAGGATGATGAAGACGATATCGATCTCGTCGTTATCCGCCATGCTGTCGTAATTGTCGTAGTCGTAGAGATTCTCCTCGTCGACACCGTAGCGGCTCGCCACCTGCTGGGCCTTGTCCCGGTCGCCACTGACCAGTGCCACCAGCCGCGAATGCTCCGACTCGCCAAAGGCGGGCAGTATCTGGTTGAGGGCGAAGTCCCCAAGACCGACCACCGCCCATCCCAGTCGGCGCTTCGGCTCGACGGGATAGCGCTGTTCGATCTCAGGCATTGGCCGTCCGCGTGCCGAGGGCGAGACGGCGCTCACCTCCTCCGGCGGCTGTGTACCGTTGCCCAGTTCGAAGGTCTCCCCTCCCAGTTCGGCGGAAGAGAGCGCCGCACCCTGGGTGCCGGCATCGCCGGCGCTTTGAGCCATCGCGGGCCCCACGGCACCCATGGCCAACAAGGCACCACCGGACCCCTGCAGAAAACGGCGGCGGCTCGGGTCGAAGGTGGCATCGGAAGAATCGCTCATGCGAGAAGCTCTCCATGTCGGTTGATTGTCATCCCTGACGGCGATCGAACCACGCAGGGCGGTCGATCTGAATCGAGACGTTTTTTCAGCCTAGACCAATTTATAGGGTCGTTCGGCGCCCGCTTTGCGTATCGTTGAGCCAGGCAAACTTTCCGATTCAACAAGGAGCCCGATATGGCTCGCGTACTGGTCGTCGACGACGAACCCAATATCGTGCTTTCGCTGGAGTTCCTGATGCAGCAGGCCGGCTTCGAGGTAGTGACCGCCGACGATGGGGAGAGTGCGCTGCAGAGTGTCGCCGACGCCATGCCGGACCTGCTGCTGCTGGACATCAGCCTGCCGGGCATCAGTGGCTTTGAGGTCCTCGAGCGGCTGCGCGCGCAGTCAGCCTACGCCGAACTGCCCATCATCATGCTCACCGCCCATGGTCGCGAGGTCGAGCGCGAGAAGGGATTGGCGCTAGGCGCCGACGACTACATCACCAAGCCCTTCTCCACCCAAGCGCTGGTCGACAAGGTGCAGGCGCTACTCGACGAGGCCGGCTGATGGGCACCCGGCATCAACCCGGCCATTTGCCCAAGCGCCAGAGCCTGCTCGGGCTATGGTTGCTGTTAAGCGGCATCAGTCTGTTCGGCGGCGCGGCCTTCGCGCTATGGCTCGACAGCCTGTTTCACCCCACCGGGCTGGCTCGGCTGGCACTGTGGCTGGGCTGCTTTTCCGGGGGTGGCACCATCTTCCTGGTCGGGTTGCTGCTCGAACGGCAGCTCTTCACCCCGCTGCGCCACCTGCAGGTCCAGCTGGCGCGACTGGTGGCCAACCCCGATGCCCGGGACGACTACCCGCCGGAGGGCTGGCTACGCGGGCTCGGCCCGGACCTGGTGCGCGTGCGCGAGGCGTGGCGCGCCGATCGCCGAGCGCTTGCCACCGCCCATACCGAAGGCGCCCGCAGTGCAGTACGCATTCGCCTGGAGCTGGAGTCGCTGCTGCAGGTACTCGACACTCCTCTGTTGCTGTGCGATCAACACCGCCGCCTGCTGCTGTTCAATCACGCCGCCGAGACGCTGTTCGAAGGCCATCCCTGCCTGGGGCTTGGCAAGCGTCTGGAATCGCTTATCGATACGGCGAGCCTGACCGATGCCCTGGCGCGCCTACCCAGCGACGGTGCTCCTCGCGAGCTGTTGGTACCCTTCGATGATCGCTGGCTGTGCTGTGTGCTGCGCCGAGTGCCGCAAAGCGATGGCGAGACGCTGCTGACCCTGACCGATACCACGGCGAGCCTGACCGGTGATCTGGGCAATCGGGTAGCCCTGGCCAAGCGACTCCCCGCCCTGCGCCGCCACAGCGCAGGACTTGCCAGCGCCGCCGAGGCGCTGACTCGTCTAGACGACGCCTCGCTCGATACAGCGCTGCACCGCCGTCTGACCAGGGTAATCGGTGAGGAGAGCGACGCCCTGGGCAGGGAACTCGAAGCGTTCGGCCAGTGCGTGGATGAGCTGCAGCAACAGGGCGAACGGCTGGTACCGATCTGGTCCAACGATCTTTGGCAAACGCTCAATGAGCGTATCGCCGGCAGTAGCGGCGTCGGCCATGTCACGCCAATCGGCATGCCGGCCTGGCTCAAGGGCGACGCTTGCGCGCTGCTGGCGATGCTCGAAACACTTATCCAGCACCTAATCGAGGCACTACCGGCGGATCGGAAACGGCTCCCCCTTGAGGGCGAGATCTGCCTGGGCAACAAGCGGGTCTATCTCGATCTGGTCTGGCGCGGCGTACCGCTGGCTCAACATGCGCTGAGCGATTGGCAGGAGACGCGGCTGGCGTCGCTACCGTTGGCCCCCAGCATTGGCGATATGCTTAACCATCATGGCAGCGAGCTTTGGAGCCTGGCCGACGGCGATGGCGAGCACGCTCGCCTGCGCCTGCCACTACCGGCACTGGAGCGGGTCGGGGCACCGCCTCCCGCCAAGCCCGCCCGCCCTGAGTTCCACGACTTCGGCATCGCAGACCTGCCCCCCCCCGATGCCGAATTGGCAGTAAGGCCACTTCGCGCACTGGAGATCGTCTCCTTCGACACCGAGACCACCGGCCTCGAATTGCGCCGCGACGACACGGTGGTAAGTCTCGGTGCCTGTCGCATCGTCAATGCGCGTCTACTGGCCAATGATACCTTCGATCAGCGGGTCGACCCAGGCCGGCCGATACCACCAGCCAGTACCGCCATCCATGGACTGACCGACGCCGACGTCGCCGGCGCCCCTCCGCTCAATGTGGTCCTGCCGCGCTTTCGCCGCTATGTCGGTGACGCCGTGCTGCTCGCCCACAATGCCGCCTTCGACCTTCTGGCCATTCAGCCCCCTGGCGCCAGCGAGGCCTTTTCGATGCCGGTACTCGATACCTTGTTGTTGTCGCGGGCTCTCGACTCCGGCCTCGACGGTCACGACCTGGACACCCTCGCCAGCCGCTTCGACCTCAGCATTGCCGAAGGCGCGCGGCACACCGCGCTAGGTGACGCTCGGCTCACCGCCAAGCTGTGGCTCGCCCTGCTGCCACGCCTGGAGGCCCGGGGCATCGTCACCCTCGAGGACGCCCTGCAGCTTCAGGCCGGGGCCTTCGACCGCGAAGACGCCAGCGCATGAAAACGCCGCGTCTCGGCGAGCGGCTCGTCGCGCTGATCGTCCTTGCCGCGCTGCTCTTTTCACCGCCGCTGATTCTGGTGATCGACCGCCCTGGAGCCACAGGCCTGTCGTGGCTGGCGCTCTATCTGTTCGTCGCCTGGGCGGCCATCATCGCCCTGGCCGCCTGGCTGATGGAGCATCGTCATGACGACTAGGGCGCGCCATGCGCACTGACGCCCTGGTGCTGGGGGTGGCCTTCGGCTATCTAGCGCTGCTGTTCGTGATTGCCGCCTGGGGCGATCGCCGTGCCGAGCAGGGCCGCTCGCTGATCGGCTCACCGACCATCTACGCGTTGTCGATCGCCGTCTACTGCACGGCCTGGACCTTCTACGGAAGCGTGGGCCGTGCCGCCGAGCATGGCCCGAGCTTTCTGCTCATCTACCTGGGGCCGACGCTTGCGATGCTGGCAAGCCCGTTCATCATCCGCAAGATGGTGCGTATCGCCCGCGTGCAGCGCATTACCTCGATCGCCGACTTCATCAGTGCCCGCTATGGCAAGAGCGGAGGACTGGGGGCCCTGGTCGCGCTGATCGCGCTGATCGGCATCACCCCCTACATCGCCCTGCAGCTCAAGGCAATCACGCTCAGCCATGCGGTGCTGATGAACTACCCCGACCCACCGGAGCTTCGCCTGGCCGAGGAGAGCTTCTGGATCGACAAATCGTTCTGGGTGGCACTGGTGCTGGCGGTCTTCATCATCCTGTTCGGCACCCGCCATCTGGATGCCAGCGAACGTCATGAAGGCATGGTGGCGGCAATCGCCTTCGAGTCACTGGTCAAGCTGGTGGCCTTCCTGGCGGTGGGCATCTTTACCCTGTTCGTGCTCTTCAACGGTCCCGCCGACCTGTTCGCCCGTGCCACGGATCAGCCTGAGCTACGCGCGATGCTGAGCCTCGAGGCGGTACCGGGTGGGGCAATCGGCTGGGTCGGCACCTTGGTGCTGGCCTTCCTCGCCTTCCTGACGCTGCCGCGCCAGTTCCAGGTATTGGTGGTGGAGAATGTCGACGAACGTCATCTCAAGCGCGCCAGCTGGCTCTTCCCGCTCTACCTGCTGGCGATCAACCTGTTCGTGATTCCCATTGCCCTGGCCGGCATGCTGCTGGGCGATGCCGGCAGCGACCCCGACAGCTTCGTGCTGACTTTGCCGCTCTCCGCCGGCCTTGAAGGGCTGCCGCTGCTGGTGTTCATCGGTGGCTTATCGGCCGCCACCGGCATGGTCATCGTCGAGACCATCGCCCTCTCCACCATGGTCAGCAACCACCTGGTGATGCCGCTGCTGCTTCGATCGAGCCGCCTGAATCGTGTCTCTCGCTCGAGCGGCGAACTCTCCGGCTGGCTACTCGGCATCCGCCGGGTCGCCATCGTATTGATCCTGCTGCTGGGCTATCTCTATCATGCACTGATCGGCGACTCCTACAGCCTGGTGACCATTGGCCTGGTCTCCTTCGCCGCCGCCGCCCAGTTCGCCCCGGCGCTTCTGCTGGGGCTCTACTGGCGAGGCGCTACCCGCATCGGCGCCGGCCTGGGTCTTACGGCGGGTTTCCTGGTATGGGTCTACACCCTGCTGCTGCCGGGCTTTGCGCAATCCGGCTGGCTGGAGGCGGGCTTCGTCGAGCAGGGGCCGTGGGGCATTGCCTGGCTGCGTCCCTATGCGCTGCTTGGCCTAGAGAATGCCGACATCTATAGCCACTCGCTGCTGTGGAGCCTGCTTGCCAATGTCGGCGTGCTGGTCGGGGTATCGCTGTTCACGCGCCAGAGCCGACTCGAGCAGACCCAAGCAGCACTCTTCACCGAAGCGCTGCACTCGGGCCTCAGCTATGCCTCGCTCTGGCAGGGCCAGACCACGCGCGGGGAGCTGCAATCGCTGCTCGCCCGCTACCTGGGCGCCAATGCCGCGGCCAGGGTCTTCGAAGGCGTGGAGGCGACAGACGATGCGCAGAGCGTGCCCTCGGAAGTGATCGCCCGTGCCGAGCAGGCACTGAGTGGCGCCTTGGGCAGCGCCTCGGCCAGGGTACTGATCAACTCGGTGGTGCGGGGCGAAGCACTCGACCTGGAGGCAGTGTTGAGCATTCTCGACACTACCTCGCAGACGCTCGAGTACAACCGCCGTCTGGAGCAGAAGTCCAATGAGCTGGCGCGCATCGGCGAGGAGTTGCGCGCCGCCAACGAGCGACTACGCGAACTCGACCGCCTCAAGGATGAGTTCGTGGCCATGGTCAGCCATGAGTTGCGCACTCCGCTGACCTCGATCCGCGCCTTCGCCGAGATCCTGCGTGACGGCAAGGCGCTGCCCGACGACAAGCGCAACCATTTCCTGGAGGTGGTGGTGCTGGAGAGCCAGCGCCTGTCGCGGCTGATCGAGGAGATACTCGATCTGGCACGCCTCGAGAGCGGTCGTCTCACGCTCAATCCCCAGCCGCTGGATCTGGCCGCACTGACGCGTCACAGCGTCTCGGCCGTGCAGCGCCTGCAGGAGGAGCTCGGCGTCGCGCTCGAGGTCGAGATCGCGCCTGACGAGGCCTGGGTCATCGGGGATCCTGACCGCCTGGAGCAGGTGATCATCAACCTGCTCGATAACGCCAGCAAGTTCGCCGCCGATGAGTCGCCTCGGGTGCTGCTGCGTCTGACGACATCAATGGAGGGGGTACAGCTCGCCATCGAGGACAACGGCCCCGGCATCGCCGAGGAGGAGCGTGAGCGGGTGTTCGAGAAATTCCACCAGCTCAAGCAGCATGGCGCCAGCAGCGGCAAGGCGCGCGGCCGTCCTCGCGGCAGCGGCCTAGGGCTGCCGATCAGTCGCGGCATAGTGGTCAATCTGGGCGGGCAGCTCTGGGTAGAGAACGCCACCACGCTCGATGGCGCCTGTCTGGTAATGGAGCTGCCAAGTATCCCCCGTCCTTCTCCGCCAACCCCCAGCTAGTCGGGAAGCGCTCATCATGGCCTTAAGTTAACCGCTCTCGAGCCGATGAAACGTCAAGGAACGCGTTTATCCAGAGCAAGGGCCCGCATGACACAAGGACCGCTTAATCCCAAAAAGCTCCTTCTGGCTTCACAGCCTATTTTCGATCGCTGGGATAACATCCACGGTGTCGAGATGCTTTATCGCAACGATCAGGGACTGAGCGTGCTGGAGGTCGGTGAAGAGATCGCCACGGCAGAAGTGATCTACCACCTCAGCACTGCCATCTCTCGACGAGTCGGGTTTTTCAAGGCCCCAGCCTTCATCAATGTCACTGCCGAGTTCCTGTTATCACGTCACTGCTTGCCACTTCCTCCAGAGCATGTCGTGTTCGAGCTGGTCGAACGGATCACTCCCACTCCGGCGTTGGTCGAGGCCGTTCGCCTCTTTCGTCAGCAAGGATATCGCTTCGCGCTGGACGACTTTGCCTTTATGCCTGAGTGGTATCCACTGCTTCCCCTAGCCTCGTATATCAAGGTGGACATTATGATGCTCTCGCCTTCGGAGGCGATGAGTCATCGGCAAGCGCTTGCCAAGCTACCAGTGAAATGGATTGCCGAGCGAATCGAGACGCGAGAAGAACGCGATGCCTACCTGGATATCGGATTCGACTTTTTCCAAGGCTATTTCTATGCCAGGCCTACGCCAATTTACGGCAGGAAGATCCCGTCCTCGACACTCCAGACGACGTTGCTGCTCAATGCACTTTGGCGGCCCGAGCCGAACGCCGGGAAGATCATCTCTCTCATTCAGTCCGATCCGGCGCTCGCCATGAAGCTGACACGTATCGCCAATAGCGCCTACTATCGGCAGCACGACAAGATCCGCTCGATGCATGACGTCGTGGCTCGCCTCGGCTTTCGGCAATTATCCAGTTGGGTAGCGATCATCGGGCTGCTTGGCAACGTACCTTCCGAACACGCCAACCTGGTGTTGACGCGCGCCAAGGCTTGCGAGCTTCTGGCCCAGCAAGAGCAGTTGAGCGGTTCGAATGCCTACTTCATCGGTCTGCTATCCGCCACCGAGCTATTGCTTGGCATACCCAGCGAAGAGTTTCTCGACTGTCTCGAGCTCGACACGAAAATAACCGCTGCCATACTTCTGCGCGAGGGCGCCTACGGCAACGTGCTCAAGCGTATCGAGGCCACCGAGCGCCTCTATGCCATGCGCCAGCTGGCATCACACGGCGAAGATCCTCGCCTGTACGATATCTATCTCGATGCCCGTCATGCCGCGTTCGAGCTGTTGACCGCCCTATCGCCGAATGGATGACTGAGCCGCAAGGCAGAGACAAGAGGTAAGCGAAGTACAGCGCTTAGCTGCCGGCGCGCTCCTGCGCCAGCCGCACGAGGCGGCGTATCGTCTTTAGGTCGTGGCGCAGCAGCAGCTGGCTCGCCTCGTTCATCTCGCGCATGTCGACCCAGCCGTCGGCCTGGCGACCCATCGCAAGGCTGGCCATCTGATGCTCGAGCAGCACGGCCTGTAGCCGGTCCAGCGCACCTTGCAGAGACTCGGCGCGGCTTGCGTTCAGGCCACCCGTGGCGACCAGCTCCATCAGCCGCGTGCGGGTATCCACCCCTCTGCAGCCCCGCGCAAGCGCCAGCAGTCGTACGCCACTGACGAGCGGCATGAGGCCCTGGCGCTTGAGCTCGATGGCGCTCTCATGGGGCGCACCCTCACCATCCCCGGCGACACGTCCCAGACGATCCAGCGCGACCGGCGTCTCATCTAGCAGGCTTGCCATCTCATCGAGAAACAGGTGCGCACACGGCACCAAGTCACTCACCTTCGCGCGCAGCGCATCGGCAAGCAAGGCGTCACCATGTGCCACTTGGAAATCGAAGAGGGTATTGGCTTGCTGAACGCGCTTGGTGCGGCGCTCCGCCGTCCATATTTCGAGCTGTTCATACCACTCGGAGAGCCGCTTGCGCCACATCGGCCAGCGTGCCATCACATGACCATTGCATAGCGGAATCCCGGCCTTGTCGAGCCGTTCGGTAAAGCGCTCGCCCAACGACTGGAAGTAGCCATCGATCTCGCTATGCCGGGCATCGGGATAGTCCTCGACGATCATGGCATTGTCCTGGTCCGGCCCCAGCAGGCTCTCGTGACGCGCCCCCGACCCCAGAATCAATACACAGTAGTTCACAGGCGGCGGGCCCCAGCCCTCCCCCCGCATATCTCCCAACGAGAGCTCGATGGCTTGGCGATAGAGATGCGAGTTATGGTCGCTGAGCAGTTGACTGATGCGACTGGCCGGCACATCGAGACGAAGCAACGCCTCGACCAACACAGGTTGCCAGGCCTTGGCCTGCGCCAGCGTCTGCGAAGGCCCCAGGCGCATGAACGCATCGCGCAAGGGCGCCAGAAGTGGCGGCCAACTGGCATGATCGGGTGGGATGCCCTGGGCGAACAGCGCTCGCCAGGGTGAAGCACGGTGCAGCAGGCGCATGAGGACTCCTCGGGACGTCACTGCAGTGTACCGTCCCATTCGCTCAAAGCCGCTTGTACCAAAGCCGCATATCGTCAACGCAGACCATCATGAAAATGGCGCCCCGCAGCATGCTTTCACGTGCCGCGAAGGCGCCATTGGCGTTAGAGACCGGGCGGCTTAACGTTTGAAGATGTCGTCGCCCATATCGTCGAGGAAGCGCTGCGCCTTGGTGACCATCAACTGATCGCAGGCATCGCGTCCAGGCACCGTGTCGGAGCGCTCGAAGCGGTGTTCGAGCATCTCATCATCCCGTTCACCGCCAGAGGCGGGCTTACGAATCCAGCCGCTGACGCGAAATTGACCGTCACGCTCCTGGGGATCGGAGATGATCAGATAGCCCTTGTACTCCACCGGCTCGGCCTCGCGGGAGGAGGGTTTCCCCTCCGGCGTGCCGAACAGGCCGGAAAAGAGTTTCTTCAGCATGGCCGTACCTCGCCTGTCATCTCTCTATCGATCACCCACCGTCGCCTCACCTCACTCCATCATTTCATCACTTCAGTCCTGCTTGCGCCCCTTTCCGGCGGCAATCCGCAGGCGCAGGGCATTGAGCTTGATGAAGCCTTCGGCATCCTTCTGGTTGTAGGCGCCGGCATCGTCCTCGAAGGTGGCGATGGACTCGTCGAACAGCGACTGCTCGGACTTGCGACCCACCACGGTGGCACTGCCCTTGTAGAGCTTCATGCGCACCACGCCGGAGACGCTCTTCTGGGTCTCGTCGATGGCGGCCTGCAGCATGCGTCGCTCCGGGCTCCACCAGTAGCCGTTGTAGATCACCTCGGCGTACTTGGGCATCAGCTCATCCTTGAGGTGCGCCTCCTCGCGGTCGAGCGTGATCGACTCGATGGCGCGGTGGGCACGCAACATGATGGTGCCGCCAGGCGTCTCGTAGCAGCCGCGCGACTTCATGCCGACGTAGCGGTTCTCTACGATATCAAGACGGCCGATGCCATTGTCGCCGCCGAGCTCGTTGAGCTTGGCCAGCACTTCATGAGGCTTGAGCGCTTCGCCATCGATGGCGACGATATCGCCTTTCTCGTAGGTAAGCTCGACGTAGGTGGGCTGCTCCGGCGCCGCTTCCGGCGAGACGCTCCAGCGCCACATGTCTCCCTCGGCCTCGGCCCAGGGGTCTTCGAGAATGCCGCCTTCGTAGGAGATGTGCAGCAGGTTGGCGTCCATCGAGTAGGGGGACTTCTTCTTGCTCTTGGAGAAGTCGACAGGAATGTCGTGCTCCTCGCAGTAAGCCATCAGCTTCTCGCGGGAGGTTAGGTCCCACTCGCGCCACGGTGCGATCACCTTGACGCCGGGCTTGAGCGCGTAGGCGCCCATCTCGAAGCGCACTTGGTCGTTGCCCTTGCCGGTGGCACCGTGGGAGATGGCGTCGGCACCGGTCTCGTTGGCGATCTCGATCAGGCGGCGGGCGATCAGCGGGCGGGCAATGGAGGTGCCCAGCAGGTACTCGCCCTCATAGAGGGTGTTGGCGCGGAACATCGGGTAGACATAATCGCGCACGAACTCCTCGCGCAGATCCTCGATGTAGATTTCCTTGACGCCTAGGGCCTGGGCCTTGGCGCGCGCCGGCTCCACTTCCTCGCCCTGGCCGATGTCGGCGGTAAAGGTCACGACTTCGCAGTGGTAGGTTTCCTGCAACCACTTGACGATAACGGATGTATCCAGGCCGCCTGAGTAGGCAAGCACGACCTTTTTGACATCGGACATTCCGGGCTCCTGCTGACTGATTGGCTGTGGCTGGGATTATAGCGCCCTTGTTCGCCTGCGAATACCGCGCAGGGCAAGCGCTCATCAAAGCTGTTAAACTCTCGCCCAGCCAAAGCGGACAACCGCCAGGGACTCATTTATTAGAAGGGAGAGGGGCATGGTCGAGGCAAGCGCCCGCGATCTGATGGCTCAACGTTTTCGCAGCTATCTGCCAGTCGTTGTCGACATCGAAACCGGAGGATTCGATGCCCAGCGCGACGCCATTCTCGAGATTGCCGCAGTGACGCTAAGCATGGACCCGGAAGGCAACCTGTTGCCCGATGCCACCTACGCGTTTCATATCGAGCCCTTCGAGGGAGCGAATGTCGAGCAGTCCGCACTGGACTTCACCGGCATCAAGCTGAACGATCCCCTGCGCAAGCGGGTGGCGCTTTCCGAAGCCGAGGCGCTGGGCGAGATCTTCCGACCGATACGCAAGGCAATCAAGGCCAACCAGTGCTCCCGGGCGATCCTGGTTGGGCACAATGCCGCCTTCGATCATGGCTTTCTCAATGCCGCAGTCAACCGCTGCGGGGTGAAGCGCAACCCCTTCCACCCTTTCTCGAGCTTCGATACCGCCACCCTCTCTGGCCTGGTCTACGGCCAGACCGTACTGGCGCGGGCATGTCGCGCTGCCGGCATCGAATTCGATAACTCCTCGGCCCACTCGGCACGCTACGACACCGAACGCACCGCCGAATTGTTCTGTGCCATCGTCAATCGCTACAAGGATCTGGGCGGCTGGGGCCTCGCCCTGCGCGAGCAGGGGCTCGAGGAGAGCTGACCAGAATGGAGGGGAAAGATTCGCCGCCCCTGCCTGACGGCAGGGGCGCTCGCTGCTAGTGGCGTGTCTCCCACCCCGCCGGCATATCGAGATCGTCATCCTGACCGCCCGACCCGCCAACCCCCGGCTTGTCGATGATCTGTACCGAACTCGCCTGAAGACCCTCTTCGCCCTCCTCGGGCGAGAAACGCACACGCGTGCCCACCGTCAGACGATTGAAATCGTTGTGTAACACGGCGTTCTGGTGAAAGTAGAACTCTTCGCCACTCAAGCTCTTGAGAAAGCCGTAGCCATCCGTTTCGAACAGGCGTGCCACGCTGGCCACCGTGGGGAGCGGACCATCGCCCGCCTGGGGACGTTTCGTCTTGCCGTCGCGTTTGGCGCTCTGCTTCTTGAGTTGCTTCTCCATCGCTTCGAAGGCGCTGCGAATGATGGGGCGCAACTGGACCTGTGGGTCGGTCACCTTATCGCTCTTCTCGGCAACAAGCTCCCCCTTGGCGGGTAGCGTGACCTCGATCAGAGCGCGATAGGGATTCCCTGTACGGTGAGGATTCTGGGTCTGCTCGATGACCACTCGGCACGACACCATGTCATTGCTGAAATGCTCGAGCTTCTCGACACGCGTCTTGATGTAATCATCAATCCATTCGGAGCGCGACACGTGGTTGTAGGAAATCTCTAACGGTACCTGCATTAGATTGCCTCCTGGCAATGCCACTGGTGAGCGATGCATTTCGAAAGCTACACCGTCAGCGTGGTAGTGCCGGTGGCGGATTTCAATATCCTTCAATAAAGGCTTTGGTGACATTGCGTATCCATACACCGCTGCTGCCATGCAATATCATGAAGCAATAAACAAAAAACCCGCGAGTGATCGACTCGCGGGCCTAGACATCTAGCGAAAGAGAATCAGGCGCCGTCGCCCTGCTCCGCCGCATTCGCCTTGGCGGCAGCTTCCTTGATCATCGGCTCCAGCTCGCCGCTCTGGTACATCTCGATCACGATATCGCAGCCACCAACCAGCTCGCCATTGACCCACAACTGCGGGAAGGTGGGCCAGTTGGCCACCTTGGGCAGTTCGGCGCGAATATCGGGGTTATCGAGGACGTTGACGAAGGCGAAACGCTCGCCGCAGGCCATCAGTGCCTGTACGGTCTGCGCCGAGAAGCCGCACTGGGGTAGCTGCGGCGTGCCTTTCATGTAGATGAGGATGGGGTTTTCGCTGATCTGCTTCTGAATGTTCTCGATGGTGCTGCTCATGATAGGAATCCTTTGCGTTGCTTGGCTTTTCGCTACTCACCATTCTACTGGTGACAGCGTAGCGAATACACCCCTCTCCTCCTAGGATGGCATGCGCATTGCGCAACACTTGGGGTCTGGCTAGGATGGTGGTTTTTCTCGCGGAGCGACACCATGGCGACTCGCCATTTCCTGACCCTGCTCGATCTTTCGCCGGATGAACTGAGCCACCTGATTCATCGGGCCATCACCATCAAGAATGGTCTCAAGACGCATGGCCCCACCTACACGCCATTCTCCAACCGCACCCTGGCGATGATCTTCGAAAAATCGTCGACACGCACGCGGGTCTCGTTCGAGACGGCCATGACACAGTTCGGCGGGCATGCCTTGTTTCTCTCATCGCGCGATACCCAGCTCGGCCGCGGCGAGCCGATCGGCGATACTGCGCGGGTGCTCTCGGAGATGGTCGATGCAGTGATGATTCGTACCTTCTCGCATGCCGGTCTCGAAGAGTTCGCCTCTGCCAGCAGCGTGCCCGTGATTAATGCTCTCTCCGACGACTATCACCCCTGCCAGCTGCTGGCCGACGTGATGACCTGGACCGAGCTGCGCGGTAGCGTACGTGGCAAGACCGCCGTGTGGGTCGGTGACGGCAACAACATGTGTCACTCATGGGTCAATGCCGCCCGCCAGTTCGATTTCCAGCTACGTATCTGCTGTCCGCAAGGGTATGAGCCGCGTCAGGATATCCTTGCTGCCGCAGGCGATCGTGTCTCCCTCGTTCGCGACCCGCTTCAGGCCGCAGCGGATGCCGATCTTATCACTACCGACGTGTGGGCCTCGATGGGCCAGGAGCAGGAGCAGGCCAAGCGCGAAGCCGCCTTCGCCGGTTTCCAGGTCACCGAAGCGCTACTCGACCGCGCAGCCAAGGACGTGCTCTTCCTGCACTGCCTGCCGGCGCACCGCGGCGAGGAGATCAGCGAAACACTGCTCGACGACCCCCGCGCCGTGGTCTGGCAGGAGGCCGGCAACCGTCTTCATGCACAGAAGGCGCTACTCGAATTCCTGATGCTCGGCCGCGTCGACACCTGAATCGCACCGCGACCAGACGAGCGAATTACCATTGCCGGGTGCAGGCCGGCGCTCCACCATCCTCGCCGGGCCCGGCGATGGCACGCATCTCCTCTGGTGGAGCGAGTTCTAACTTGGCTCGCTCCAGCAACTCGGCGGGAAGCTCCTTCTTCACCGCCACGCCCAACTCCTGAAACTCGGCAGTCTGCTTGATGAGATTGCCGCGGCCATGGACCAGCTGACTCATGGCGCGATCATAGCTGTCCCGGGCGCCGTTGAGCTTCTTGCCCACCTCCTCCATGCTCTCCAGGAAGAGGCGCAGCTTGCTGTAGAACTTCTCCGCACGGTCGGCAAGCTCGGCACTGTGCTTGCTCTGATCCTCGAAACGCCATAGCTGACGCACGATATTGAGACTGGTCAGCAGCGTGGTCGGCGTGGCCACAAGCACATTGTGCTCGATGGCACGCTGAAAAAGCGTTTCGTCATGGCGCAGCGCCTCGACATAGGCCGACTCCACCGGGATGAACATCACTACCACCTCAGGAGAGTTGAGTCCCGGTAAGTCATAGTAATGGCGATCGGCCAATTCGTTGATGCGATCGCTCACCGCCCGGGCATGTTCGCCCAGTGCCTGGCGCCGCTCGATCTCGTCTTCGCTGTTCACATAGCGCACGTAGGCGGCAAGCGACGTCTTGGCATCGATGACCAGATGCTTGCCCTGGGGGAGATAGACCAGCGCATCCGGGCGCTTGCGCCCCTCGTCGGTAGTGAAGCTCACCTCGCGCTGGTAATCCTTGCCCGGGCGAAGGCCGGCACTCTCCAGCACATTCTCGAGCATCAGCTCGCCCCAATTGCCCTGCACCTTCTTCTGCCCCTGCAGTGCCCGGGTCAGCTTGTCGGCCTGATCGGTGATCTCGCGGTTCAGGCCCTGCAGGTGCTGAAGCTCGGTGCGCAGGCTGGCGCGCTGCTCGGTCTCGTGGCGATGAAGCGTCTCGACCTGCTCGCGAAACCCTTTCATCTCGGCCTGAATCGGTAGCAGCAAACCAGTGATGTTCTTCTGCGACAGTTCGGAGAAGGCCCGTCCCTTGCGCTCGAGGATCTCATTGGCCAGATTCTCGAACTCCTGTCGGAGCTGGTCACGACTCTCCCGCAACAGTGCGAACTGCTCATCGAAGTGCTGCTGTTTCTGCTCGAGTGTGGAGGTGAGTTCGGCATGACGCGACTGCAGCTGTGAAAAGGACGCTGCGGTTTGCCGGTGGACCCCTTGTTCCTGCTGCCACCACTGCTGATAACGGTCGCGGCTTTCGCAAGCCTCATCACGCTGCGTTGTGGCCATCATCAACTCTTCGCGCAGAGCGGCGAGTCTCTCCTGCAAAGCATCGTGGCGTAGCCGATCGCCATGGCCGCGACGTGCCGCGAGGGTGCCAACCAGCGCATAGGCGAGCATAAAGCCGATTAGCGCGGCCAAGGCCGTCAGCAAGTAGGGCGAATCAGGCATCGACTCTCTCCTGGGTTATCGGACGACTTTCTTTGCCCAATGATCGCATGAACGGGACTGGGTTACCTCCCGGCATGCTCGATCGTCGTCAGCTTCCCACTGCCCTCTCGTCGCGTTACTCTCCCGTTACGCACAGGGAAACGAGATGAACGAATGCTTGGCTTCTCAAGCACCTATTGACTGATGGACAAGGCGAGAAGCGACGCCCCCCCCAGCCCAGAGGATGACGTGGAATACCTCGCCACTCACGTCTTCACGAGATGGCAAAGGAAGCGGGTATAACGTCTGGTGACCTGATGGCAGCTATGCGCAATCAGCCCTTGGTCAACGGCAAGCCAGTGCATGCTTATATTGAGAGCCATAAGCACGACATCGATATGATGCTCGAATGTTGCCAAGCCATCGAGAACGTCTACTGGTCGCATGAAGGGTACAAGATCGGCCCCGAGCCGGCTTACTTCGAACGAGTCGCCATTCTCTATCGTAAAAGCAAGAACTATTCCAGGGAGGTGGCAATCTGCGAACGCTGGATAGCGATGGCGGAAAATTTTCAAGCGTGGCTGGGCGAGAACCCGGAGATGAGAAGAGCGGACGTTACGCAAGGCTCCCGTTCAAAGAATATCTATGAACGACTTCCCAAAGCCCAGGAATTGCTAAAAAAGCAGCGGGAAAGAGCGGTAGATGAATAAACAGGCTCACAGGACTGAAGTGTAATTCACCGCCTCGGTCGCACGATAAGCACGAAAAAGCCTCCTAGCAGAGTGAGCTAAGCGGCTGTTTCATATGTTCTTTTTGGTGGAGCCTAGCGGGATCGAACCGCTGACCTCAACACTGCCAGTGTTGCGCTCTCCCAGCTGAGCTAAGGCCCCACATGAGCTTCAGTAAAGACAACCCCTGAAACCGAGCGGTATGTTAGGCAACGTCTTCGACAGAGTCAATAGCCGCAGGATATAAAAGCGACCCAGCTCATACAATGCCATAGTAAGCAATTTAGGGTATGGCAAGCAGCATTAATAAAAGATAACATAATTGGTTCGTTGAAGAGCTTGGCTAATCGTCTCACCCCATTAGACCAACGTACGAGTGCTGCTTCAGACATCTTCTTGGTTACAAAAAGCCTTTAGTCGCTCGGACACAGCCAATCGGGAGTCACCTTGATCAAGGTTCTCGTCGCAGACGATCATCATCTGGTACGCACCAGCATCGCCCGCCTGCTTGACAGCGAAGAGGGCATCACTGTCATTGGCGAAGCCGTGAGCGGGGAAGAGGCGGTCAGCAAGGCGCGCCTGCTTAGGCCCGACATCGTGCTGATGGACATCCGCATGCCGGGTATCGGCGGACTGGAAGCCACCCGCAAGATCGCCAAGGGCATGGCCGACATCAAGGTGCTTGTGCTCACTGCTTTCCTCGAAGAGACCTTCGCCCAACGACTACTGGATGCAGGTGCCAGCGGCTTCATTACCAAGGGAGCCGAACTGAGCGACATGGTACTGGCGATTCGCAACATCTTCGCCGGTCAGCGCTATATCAGCCCCGAGATCGCCCAACGTCTGGCACTGACCCGCATGGACGCGCAGGAGAACCCCTTCGATGCGCTGTCGCACCGGGAGCTGCAGGTGACGATAATGATCGTCAATTGCCAGAAGGTCAGCGAGATTTCCGATCGTCTGTTCCTGAGCCCGAAGACCGTCAATACCTATCGCTACCGCATCTTCGAAAAGCTTGGCGTGCACTCCGATGTCGAGCTGACGCATCTGGGCCTGCGCTACGGTCTGGTAGAGGGATATCAGCGCGAAGAAGTCTGACCAGCCTTCGGTGTCGATCTGTTATGCTAGGACGACGTTTTCGATCCGATCCAGCGCATGAGTTTCGACGCCAAACATTTTCTCAAGACCGTCAGTGAAGCCCCTGGCATCTACCGGATGCTGGACGCCGATGGTGAAACCCTGTATGTCGGCAAGGCCAAGCGCCTCAAGGCTCGCCTGGCGAGCTATTTTCGTGGCGCGCTGAATGCCAAGACCCAGGCATTGGTGGGTCGCATCGCCGATATCCAGGTCACCGTGACTCGTACCGAGACCGAGGCACTGCTGCTCGAGCAGACCCTGATCAAGGAAGCGAGGCCCCCCTACAATATCCTGCTGCGCGACGACAAATCCTACCCCTTCGTCTTCGTCAGCGATCGCCACCCCTTCCCGGCACTGGAGTACAAGCGCGCCCGCGCGCGGCGCGAAGGAGGACGCTACCTAGGCCCCTACCCCAGCAGCATGGCGGTGCGTGAAAGCCTGTCGCTGATGCAGAAGATATTCCAGATTCGCAATTGCGAGGATAGCGTTTTCTCTCACCGCACCCGTCCGTGCCTGCAGTACCAGATTGGTCGTTGCACCGCGCCCTGTGTCGGCCATATCGACGAGGCGGACTATCGGCGCGATCTTCAACATGCCGTAATGTGTCTGGAGGGCAAGAGCGAGCAGGTGACGGATCGACTCACCGCCGACATGGAAACCGCCAGCAGCGAATTGAATTTCGAGGAGGCCGCGCGGCTGCGCGACCAGATTCAACAGTTGCGCAGCCTGCAGTCCCGCCAGTTCGTCGACAACGATGCCGGCGATGCGGACATCTTCGCCCTGGCTGAACGCCCCGGCATTTTCTGTATATCGGTGCTGACGGTGCGTCAGGGACGCATGCTCGGTGCGCGCCACCATACTCCAAGCAACGGCCTCGACCTCGCCCCCGAGGCGCTGCTTGGCGAATTCGTCAGCCAGTTCTACCTGGGACAAGGGCGCGAGCTTCCCGGCGAAGTGATCACCTCGCACCCGCTACCGGATGCCGATCTGCTGCAAGAAGCGCTTTCGACACTGGCCGGCAAACGGATCCGGCTCGTCTACCAAGTACGCGGTCATCGTGCCCAGTGGCAGCAACTGGCGCGCACCAACGCCGAGCAGTATCTGGCAACACAGCTGGCCAGCCATACCCAGATGAGCCGACGCTTCGAGGCACTGCGCGCAGCGCTGGGGCTCGAGGAGACACCCCAGCGCCTGGAGTGTTTCGATATCAGCCATAGCCATGGCGAGGCAACGGTGGCGTCCTGCGTGGTATTCGACCCCCAAGGGCCGGTCAAGTCGGACTATCGCCGCTTCAATATTGAAGGCGTGGCGGCAGGCGACGACTATGCGGCCATGCGTCAGGCACTTATGCGGCGCTTCAAGCGCCTGCAGGAGGGGGAAGGTAAACGACCCGATATCCTGCTGGTGGATGGCGGCAAGGGTCAGCTGAACATGGCGCGCGATGTCTTCGCCGAACTCGGCATAAGCGACATCCTACTGCTAGGCGTTGCCAAGGGCACCACCCGCAAGCCTGGGCTTGAAACCCTGTTCGTCGAGACCATCGAGCGAAACCTCACTCTCGACAGCGGCTCGCCTGCCCTGCATCTGGTGCAGCATATACGCGACGAGTCGCACCGTTTTGCCATCACCGGCCACCGCACCAGGCGCGACAAGGCAAGACGCACCTCGACCCTCCAAGAGATTCCCGGCATAGGCCCCAAACGGCGCCGGGAACTGCTGCGCTATTTTGGCGGTCTGCAGGGAGTGCGCCACGCCAGCCAGGACGATCTGGCCAAGGTGCCGGGCATCAGTGTCGGCATGGCCAAGGCAATTCATCAGGCCTTGCATGGATGAACCCGCCGAACCCCGATAGAATATGGCTTCACGTCCACCGGCAAGGAATTGCGACGCAACGATGAATATCCCCAACATTCTTACGCTAGCGCGCATTGCGTTCATTCCTCTGCTGGTCGTCATCTTCTATCTGCCGTTCGCCTGGAGCATGCCCCTGGCCGCTGGTCTGTTTGCCTTGGCGGCCATCACCGATTGGCTCGATGGCTATCTTGCGCGTCGCTGGAACCAGAGTACCCCCTTTGGTGCCTTCCTCGACCCCGTGGCCGACAAGCTGATGGTTGCCGTGGCGCTGGCCCTGCTGATCGAGCGCTACGAGGCGGTCTGGCTGACGCTGCCGGCACTGGTCATCATCGGCCGCGAGATCGTCATCTCGGCATTGCGTGAGTGGATGGCGGAGATGGGCAAGCGCGGCAAGGTCGCCGTCTCCTGGATCGGCAAGGTCAAGACTGCCCTGCAGATGGCCTCGATCTTCCTGCTGCTGGGGTTCTCTCCCGGTACCACCATCGCCCAGCTCGGAGTGCTCACGCTGTTCGTTGCCGCCATCCTTACCCTCTGGTCGATGGCCCAGTATCTGCGGGCGGCCTGGCCCCACCTGAGCCGTTCGATGTAATGCAGACGGCATGAATCGGACAATAAGCGATTGACACAAAGCGACTTATCCTTATAATTCGCTCTCGGGTCAGGCGGGAATAGCTCAGTGGTAGAGCACAACCTTGCCAAGGTTGGGGTCGCGAGTTCGAATCTCGAATACCCAGGGGCAGTGGCGGGCCAAGCGTATCGACGTTGCCGCCAGCGGCCTGGACAACACCAAGGGCCTGATCAGCGCCCATGGCGGCGCGCTTAACGCCCAGGTGGCGGAGCTCGATAACACGGAGGGCCGCCTTGAAACCGCCGGCGATCTGACCCTCGATATCGCCGATGTGCTGATCAACGAAGCGGGCGAGATCGTGCATGCCGGTAGAGGCGAGGCCCGAATCGACGCCACGCATATAGCCGGCCGTGATGGCTTGATTGCCAGCCAAGGACGCCTTGCACTACGCGGCGAGGATATCGCCCTGGATGGTGCCACCACCAGCGCCGGGTCCATCGTCGTCGAGGCCGACCGCTTCAGCCACCGCCAGGGCGAGATGCAACAGTTCGGCGATGCCGATGAGCTGACACTTAACGTCGTCCAGTCGCTGGATAACGCCGAAGGGCTGATCGCCAGCAACGCCGGGCTCGATATCACCACCGGCGACATGAATAACCGGGACGGCATCCTGCAAGCCGTTGCGGACCTGCGCCTGGATACCGGCGACATGAACAACCATCGCGGCGAAGTCGTCACCGCAGGTCACCTTACCCTCACCGTCTCTGGCGATATAGACAACCGCGATGGGGGCCTGATCGGGGAGCAGGGCATCGCGCTACGTGCGGCATCGCTGGACAATCGCTCAGGAATGCTCGGTGCACTGCAAGGCCAACTGACGGTTGAGGCAGGGGCGCTCGACAACACCCAGGGTCGGGTGGAAACCGCAGGAGACCTGTCGCTTGATATTGCTGGTACCTTGATCAACCAAGATGGTGTGATCGTGCATGCCGGGGACGGCAAGGCACGGATCGACGCCACGCGTTTAGACGGCAGCGATGGCCTTATCGCCAGCCAGGGTTCGCTGATGCTGGCGGCCGATACTATCGATTTCAATGGCGCCGTTACCAGTGCCAAGCAAATTGCCGTGCAGGCCGGGCGACTAAGTCACCAACGGGGTGAGATGTCGCAGTATGGCGATGATGGCGAGCTGCTGTTGGCGATTCGCGAAGAGCTGGATAATCGAGAGGGATGGATCGTTAGCCACGCCGATCTTTCGATCGATGCCGGCGACCTCGTCAATCGCTCAGGCATGCTGCAGGCGGCGGGCGACATGGACCTGGACAGCGGTGAACTGGACAATCGGCTAGGGGAGGTCCTCACCGGCGGGCGCTTGACCCTCGATGCCGACGGAGGACTCGACAACAGCGGAGGCCGTGTGGTGGCCACGCGGGACGCCACGCTATCGGCCACTTCTCTCGTCAACGTCGATGGCCTGATTGCATCCCTCGAGGGCGATCTCGCCCTGAACATCGACGGGGCAATCAACAACCGCCGTGGCCACCTCGAAGCAGGTGGCGAACTGGCCTCGCTCAGCCTTGGTCTCGACAATCGCGACGGTGAGATCGTCGCCACCCGAGGCGATATCGATACCCTTGAGCAGCGCCTGGACAACCGTGGTGGTCTGCTTGCCGCCCGGGAGTCGCTCGATCTGGCCAGCGGCGAGTTCGACAACGCTGGCGGTACGCTGCAAGCGGGTGGCGATCTATCCCTCGACACTCACGGCCAAGCACTACGCAATAGCGACGATGGCACGATCCTTGGCGAGGGCGGAGTGGCGCTGACGGCAGGGAGTCTCGACAATACGGCAGGGTTGATCGGGGCAGGCACCGTCCTCGATCTCCAGGCCGATACCATTGTCAATTACAACGGCGGCGCACTACTGAGCGAAGCCGATATGAGCGTGACGAGCGCCAGTCTTGACAACCATGGCGGCCAGCTCCAGGCCCTGGGGGACATGAGCCTCGACGTCCATGGCACGCTGGGTAACCAGAATGGCTTGATTCGCGCCGGCAAGACGCTGGAGGTAAGCGCGGAACGGGTAATCAATCGCGATACCCAAGGCGCCGGCCAGGGTATGGAAGCGCATACGCTTCGCCTGGAGGCCAAAGAACTCGACAACCGCCAAGGCGCCATTCGCACCGACAAGTTGGCTGATCTCCAGGTAGAGGCGGGCGTGAACAACCGCAACGGCCTGATCTCCTCCCTCGATACCCTGGCCATACGGGCCAATGACATCGATAACCGCGATGGCACCCTGATCGCAGACCGATCCCTCGATCTGACGACGGCCCGCTTGGCCGGCGATGGCCGGGTGCTGTCACTGGGCGATCTGGCCCTGCGGCTGGCCAGCGATTTTACCCTCGCCGAGGATGGCGAACTGATGGCGGCGGGTGATCTCCATCTTGCCACCTCAGGCACGATCGACAACCGGGGCAGGCTCCGGGCCGGTGATACGCTCTCCATCGAGGCCCAGCGTCTGAACAATACCGCCTCCGGCGAGCTCTCCGGCACCACCACCCATATCGATGCGGGACACCTGACCAATCGTGGCCTGATCGACGGCGTGGAGACCCATATTGCCGCCGATGTGCTCGACAACCTCGGCAGCGGGCGTATCTACGGCGACCGGCTGGGAATCGAGGCAGGCACTCTTAACAACGATAATGAAGATGGCCAGGCCGCGGTGATCGCAGCCCGCGAGCGACTGGACTTGGGCGTGGGCACCCTGATGAATCGCGATGACGCGCTTATCTTCAGCGCTGGCGATATGGCCATCGGCGGCTCGTTGAACGCCAGCGGCCAGGCCTGGGGGCAGGCCGGGCGGGTGCATAATGCCAGCGCGACCATCGAGGCGTTGGGTAATCTAAGCCTGTCTACTGCACGGCTAGATAATACCAATGAGCACTTCGAAACCGAGTTGGTGCGGGTGGCGGATTTACCAAAAGGGATTTATATCCAGCCGCAGGGATGGGATGAGAAGTTACCGATAGGTGCATTTACTTGGGAGAATACTGGCAACTATGGGCGTTATCGTCATCGAGAGACAGGCGTAATCGTCTCGAGCTGGACGGAATACAATATCGAAGGTACTCAATACGAAAGCCAGGTGGTGCGTTCTCGGCCAGGGCAGATATTGGCAGGCAAAAATATTCATCTTTCCGGGGGCGATTTAATTAATGATAAAAGCCAGATTGTGGCCGGAGGCATAGTATCGAGTGATCTTAATAGCCTGAGCAATATCGAGGCGACGGGGCAACGGATATTCGATGAGGTAGGTACGAGGCGACAGAGTTCGACTTATACAAGGACGGAGTGTGGAGGAGAGAATGGGTGCGCTCCTGAAACGTTCACATATCGCCATTACAGCGACTGGGAACCCCATACGGGTCAATCCTCCGAGACATTCCTTCTGCCTGCCAGTGAGGTGCGAGAAGGTGGCGCATTCTCCGGCAGTGGAACGCAACTAGCCGCCCGTAATGCCGCCTCTCTTTCCACCTCGGCCCAAGGAGCACATGGCGCCCAGGTAAGTCTCCAGGCCAATAGGCCGGGTGCTACCGTTATCGAAGTGCCCGTCTTGCGTCAGCCTGCGGCTAACGCCGAAAGCAGCCTGGCGCTCGGTGACTGGATAGCGAGCGTGAGGGGGGACCTCGAAGGGTTGGCCGCCATGCCGGCAGATATTCAGAGGCTGGTGGCGAGCCATCACTCTCTCGACGAGGGGGATGTCGAGCGGTTGACGGCACTTCTCAACGACATGGTGGGGCGATCCTCGGCGAGTCCTGCGGATGCTGCACCACTCGGCGTGATCCGCAGCGTGATGCCCACTATCAACCTGCCGGCCAACAGCCTCTTCCAGGTCAATCCCGCACCTACGGCTCACTATCTGGTCGAGACCGATCCTCGCTTCACCAACCAGCGTGAGTGGTTAGGGTCGGACTATATGCTCAATGCCCTGCAGAGTGATCCGAGCACGACCCATAAGCGCCTGGGCGATGGCTTCTACGAGCAGCGCGTGGTCAACGAGCAGATCATGCAACTGACCGGCCAGCGTTATCTGGCAGGTCATGGAAATGATGGCGATCAGTACCGAGCACTGATGAATGCTGGCATTACCTTCGCCGAGCAGCATGGCTTGCGTCCCGGCGTGGCTTTGACTGCCGAGCAGATGGCCCAGCTCACCAGCGATATTGTCTGGCTGGTCGAGCAAACCGTGACCCTAGAGGATGGCTCCACCGTCACTGTCCTGGTACCCCAGGTCTATGTCCGGGTTCGCGAGGGTGACCTGCAAGGCGATGGCACCTTGATTGCCGGGAACTCCCTGGCGCTGGATGTGAAGAACGACATTCGTAATACGGGCACCCTGGCCGGCCGTGAGCTCGTCTCGCTGACGGCGGAGAACATCGCCAACCTGGGCGGCCGTATCGGTGGTAATCGGGTCGACCTCGACGCACGCAACGATCTCGACAATATCGGTGGCCAGATAGCCGCCGGCGACTCACTGGCGCTGCAGGCTGGCCGTGATCTGACGCTGTCCAGCACCTCGGAGCGCCTGGCCGGGCTGTACGTCACCGAGGCTGGTGGCCGCTTGAGCGCCACCGCTGGCCGCGACCTGAGCGTCGTCGGTGCCGACCTCGACAGCGCCGGTGATCTTCGGCTCGGCGCCGGTCGCGACCTGGATATCACTAGCACCCTGAGCCACGAGACGCGCTGGGGTGGCATAAGCAAGCGCAGTGAACTGGAGCGTGAAGCGAGCTTGTCGGCAGGTAACGACCTGATACTCGACGCCGGGCGTGATCTCACCCTCACGGCGGTCGACGTCAGTGCCCAGGGCAGCGGCCTGCTCAGTGCCGGTCGCGACCTGAGCCTCGAGACATTGACGACGCAAGAGCGCTTTAGGACACGGCGCAATAAGAGCCGGGAGAGTGAAGAGATCGGCACCCAGTTGGAGATCGGCGGCAGCCTCGCGCTCCTCGCCGGGCAGGACATCACCGCGCGTGCCGCCCAGCTCAATGCCGGTGACGATCTGACCCTCTCCGCCGGCCGCGATATCAGTCTCGACGCCGGGCGCTCCCAGCAGTACGACGAGACGCGCCGGGGGCGTACCCACACCATCGACAGCCAGACCCGGGTGCAATCCACCACCCTCGATGCCGGTGGCGACCTGCTCTTGCAGGCCGGTAACGATCTGCGCCTGACGGCCAGCCAGTTGCAGGCCGGTGGCAGCGCAGCCCTGATGGCCGGTAACCGGATCGACCTGCTCACCGCCCAGGAGGAGGACTACTCCCTCTACGAGTACCGCCGCAGCGGCAGCTCGACGGCGTACTCAAGGGCCCCGTGCCGGTGTTCTGGAACCTGACCAAGGGCGAGTGAGGCAGTGCCGGTGCGCGGCTTTGCCCGCACCGGCCCGACCCTTCGCCAACGCCCACCCACAACAACAGAGGGCGCTGCATGTTCGCTTACTTCATTCGCCGCCTCCTGGCCTCGATCCCGGTCATGCTGGTGGTGGCACTATTCGTCTTTTTGCTGCTGCGCCTCTCGCCGGGCGATCCCGCAGCGATCATTGCCGGCGACATGGCAAGCCCCGCGCAGCTGGCCAATATCCGCGCCGCGCTGGGGCTCGATCAGCCACTGCATATCCAGTTCTTCGTCTGGCTTGGCGAGCTTGCGCGCGGCGACTTCGGCACCTCGCTGATCTCCCAGACCCCAGTACTGACGATGATCGGCCAGCGCCTGGAGCCGACCCTGAGCCTGGCGCTGGTGGCGATACTGTTCACCGTGCTGATCGCGGTGCCGCTTGGCGTGATTGCCGCCTGGCGGCATGGGCGCTTTCTCGACAACCTGGTGATGTCGGCCTCGGTGATCGGCTTCTCGGTGCCGGTGTTCGTGATCGGTTACCTGCTGATCCAGCTGTTCGCCCTCGAGCTGCGCTGGTTGCCAGTCCAGGGCTTCCGTAGCCTCGGTGATGGCCTCGGCCCCTTCGCCAGTCGCATCGTGCTGCCGGCGCTGACGCTGTCGTCGGTGTATATCGCGCTGATCGCACGCATGACGCGGGCCAGCATGCTCGAAGTGCTCGACGAGGACTACATCCGTACCGCCCGCGCCAAAGGCCTGGCCGAGCGTGCGGTGCTGTTCCGCCATGCGCTGCGCAACGCCGCGGTACCGATCCTCACCGTGATCGGCACCGGCTTCGCGCTGATGGTCTCCGGGGTGGTGGTCACCGAGAGCGTATTCAACATTCCCGGCCTTGGGCGGCTGATCGTCGATGCCGTGCTGGCCCGTGACTATCCGGTGATCCAGGCGCTGATCCTGCTCACCGCCGGGCTCTATGTGATCATCAACCTGCTGATCGACCTCTCCTACGCCATCACCGACCCGAGGATCCGCTACTGATGCACGCCTCGCCCTCCCACCTTGGCCTGGCCCCCGAGGGGCGCGGTGTCAGCCGCCTGCTGTCGCGACTTGGCCAAACCCGCCCGCGCGGCACCACCCTGGCTGCCGGTATCGTCCTGGTGCTGATCGTCGCCATCGCCGTGTTCGCCCCGTGGCTTGCCAACCACGACCCGCTGGCGCTGTCGCCGGCCAATCGTCTGCAGCCGATGGGCCGCGAGTTCTGGCTCGGCACCGATCCCTATGGCCGTGACCTCTTCTCACGCATCGTCTACGGCGCCCGGGTATCGCTGATGGTCGGCCTCGGGGTAGCGCTGGCCAGTGTCGCCATCGGCCTGCCGCTGGGCCTGCTGGCCGGCTACTTCCGCGCCCTCGACGCGGTGCTGATGCGCATCATGGATGGATTGATGGCGATTCCCGGCATCCTGCTCGCCATTGCCATCGTCTCGCTGACCAGCGCCACGCTGTGGACGGTGATGATCGCCATCATGGTGCCCGAGATCCCCCAGGTGGTGCGTCTGGTGCGCTCGCGGGTGCTAGCCACTCGCGAAGAGACCTTCGTCGAGGCCGCGGTACTGATGGGCACCTCCACCCCCCGGCTCTTGTGGCGCCACCTGATGCCCGGCACCCTGGCCCCGCTGATCGTACAGGGCACCTACATCTGCGCCTCGGCGATCCTCACCGAAGCGATCCTCTCCTTCCTGGGCGCCGGGATCGGCACCGAAACCCCCTCATGGGGCAACATCATGTCCGAAGGGCGAGTCTACTTTCAGCTCAAGCCCTCGCTGATCTTCTGGGCTGGGCTGCTGCTGTCGGCCTGCATCCTGTCGATCAACCTGCTCGGCGACAGCGCCCGCGATGCGCTCGATCCGAAGATGAAACGGAGGATGGCATGATGGCCGACACCCCGATACTTGAAGTCGAGAAGCTCATCGTCGAAACCGCCGGACGCCGGCCCACGCGCATTCTCGACGGCGTCTCCTTCACCATTGGCGCCAGCGAGACACTGTGCCTTGTCGGCGAGAGCGGCTCGGGCAAGTCGGTCACCTCGCTTGCCACCATGGGCCTGCTGCCCCCCGGTGCGCTGATCGCCCGCAGCGGCCAGATCCGGCTCGCCGGCGAAGCACTGCTCGGCGCCGAGCCCGCCCGGCTGCGTGCCCTGCGCGGCCAGCGCATGGCAATGATCTTCCAGGAGCCGATGACCGCCCTCAACCCGGTGCTGAGCGTGGGCCGCCAGCTCGACGAAGTGCTGTGCCAGCACACGTCGCAGACGGCGCAGCAGCGCCGCGCCCAGGTCCTCGAGGCGCTTGCCCAGGTCCATCTGCCCGACATCGAGCGCATCTACAGCAGCTATCCTCATCAGCTCTCCGGCGGCCAGCGTCAGCGCATCATGATCGCCATGGCGCTGCTGCTTGGCCCCCAGTTGCTGATCGCCGACGAACCCACCACCGCCCTCGATGTCACCACCCAGCACCAGATTCTCGCCTTGATCAAGGAGCTGCAGCGCAAGCATGGCACCGCGGTGCTGTTCATCACCCACGACATGGGCGTCGTGGTGGACATCGCCGATCGCGTCTGCGTCATGCACCAAGGCCAGCTGGTCGAGAGTGGCTCGGTGAGACAGGTGCTCGGTGCCCCCCAGCAGGCCTACACTCAGCGCTTGCTCGCCGCCGTGCCCAGCCTCATCCCGCGCGCGCCGCGTGACGTCACCCGTCACAAGACCGTGCTCGAGGTGCAGTCGCTCGAAAAGGTCTTCAACGCCCGCCAAGGACTCATGCGCTGGCTGCGCAAGGCCGCGCCGCCGACCCGCGCCGTGGACGGTGTCAGCTTTCAGCTCAAGCGCGGACGCACGCTGGGCATCGTCGGTGAGTCGGGCTCCGGCAAATCGACCCTGGCACGTTGCGTGATGCGCTTGATCACACCCACCGGTGGCGCCATCCGCGTCGACGGCAAGCAGATCACCGACCTGCCCAAGGCGATGCTCAAACCACACCGCAAGCGCATCCAGATGATCTTCCAGGACCCCAACCGCTCGCTCAACCCGCGCATGACGGTGGGCCAGAGCCTGATCGAAGGTCCCACCAACTACGGCATGACGCGCCGTGATGCCCTGGCGCGTGGGCGCGAGCTGCTCGAGCTGGTGGGGCTGCCGGCCGATGCTATCGACCGCTATCCGCACCAGTTCTCCGGCGGGCAGCGCCAGCGTATCGCGATCGCCCGGGCGCTGGCCATGGAGCCCGAGGTGATCGTCGCCGACGAAGCGGTGTCGGCCCTCGACGTCTCGGTACAGGCCCAGGTACTGACGCTGCTCGACGAGATCCAGGCCCGCCTCGGTATTGCCATGCTGTTCATCACCCACGACCTGCGGGTGGCCGCGCAGATCTGCGACGACGTGCTGGTGATGCAGCACGGCCGGTTGGTCGAGTATGGCCCGGCGGCGCAGGTACTGGGCCAGCCCCAGGCGGAGTACACGCGGCGACTGATGGAGGCGGCCCCGGGGCGTGGCTGGGATTTCATAGCCGGGGCGCCGGTGGCGGTCTTGAAAACCGGCAAGGGTGAAAGCCCTTCCAGGGTTCGAATCCCTGTCCCTCCGCCACTCACCATAATTGTCAGAAAAGGCATCAGCTACTCAGCTGGTGCCTTTTTTCGTTTCTGCCAGGCAGCTCTAGAGGATAAAGAGGGAGATGCCTCGCGTTATGTTGCTGGAGCTGTAGCGGCAAGGAGTGGATGAAAGCCGAGGGTGGCCGTAGTGGCGATTGACCTTTGGAAGGGGCTGGCTTTTGATCCTCCATTGAGTAGCAATGGTTTTATTAGACTTCCTGAACTTACAGTTAGGAAAGGGAGATGCTAGCTTAAAAATGACAAGAGTAATAAAAAGGAGGTGTGCAATGATTGGTACATTTGAATTCTCAGCAATCAGCCAGAGGGGCGAGCCTGCCACGTTGGTCGCCTTCGCTCAGTTTACCCCCGACCCCGAAGCGCCGTTGAATGGGGATGAATCCTTTCTGCTAGGTCAGATCAGGCTGGCGACGAAGGATGGGCGCGTCGTGGATTACGTCGAGGGAGAGTTGATCAGCCTCGAGGATGGAGAGATATTCATTCCTGGGGACGAGATGATCTTCGATCTCTTGTCAATAGCATGATGGCGTCTCTGCAGGGCGCAAACGGATCGACATCTTAGGAGCTGAGGTCGCCAGCGATGCTGATACAATTCTTTAATAACTAATATTTAACATTTTCAATGATGGCGAGTATGATGAGAAATAATTACTGTTTTTCATGCTCGCCTGCACCGTTGATTAGTGCAAGCAGGGATGCATCATTGGGTCGCTCTAGCTTTTGTTATGTCTGGCAGAAAGTTATGGATAACGTAATCGCGGTATATAACGGCTCCATGGAAAAGGGATGCTGGATTCGCCTAAAAAGGCTTGCTCATTTCCTGGCGAGTCGAGGTTGCAAAGTGCATCTTGTCGTGCCTTTGAGTTTTGATGTGGGTACTCACAAGAATTTGAAAAAAGTATCCATCAGGGAAGGACAAGATGATTCGCTTGGCATCAATAAGACGATATTAGCGATTAAAAGCGCTTTGATGGCAAGGCGATTGGAAAAAGAGTTGGGCGGTCCGGTGATATCCTTCGATACCCGTAATGGGTTGAGTTTTCTTTTTCCCCGCACGGGCGCTCTAAGGCATCTTTTTATACGGGGCGAAACTAAGTATCAAGCCAAGTATAATGAACCCTACCTGTATGGTTTGTTTATCAGAATTACTGATGGGCTGGTTAAGTTGCGGGCCGACTCTGTCGTCTATAATAATTTATTTTCCATGCGGCGAGACTCAAGCTTACTTGCTCGATCAATGCCTTTCATTACACGCATCTCTAATGATTCCAATGCGCTGGCACAGTGCAGGTTCAAGAGAAATAACCAAGATTTTACCATGGGCTACTGCGGGCAGCTCTCGCAGCGCAAGAATGTCGAGTTTCTCGTCCAAGCATTTTTGCTAGTAAGAGAGCAGTTTCCTGCAACCCTGATCATCAAGGGCAACTGGGAAGAGCATGGATGGACCAAGAAATATTTGGATAAGAATAGCTACCCCGATATAGCCTTCAGTAGTTGGGATGGTAATGTCGATGATTTTTATAGGGAAATAGACTTGTTTGTGCTCCCGTCGCTGTTTGATGATTTCTCGAATGCGGCAGTCGATGCTATCACCCAGGGTATTCCTGTTCTGTTATCCAATACGGGGGGAAGCCCCGAGATGGTAGAGAATAATGGCAAGCTTCTTTTTGATTTGAACGATGGGCAGGCCTCCCTTGCGGAGAGAATCGAATATGCAATGATAAATTATCAGGAGATGTGTCGAGAAGTGGGTGGGCTTGCAGCAAAGTATACGTTCAGCTGGGAAGAGGAAGTCTTCGCCTACTTGCGGTTCGTGCATAATGCGAAAGAGAGTGGTTTGACAGGTGATAAGTGCAAAAAAGGCAATGACCAGCCACTCATACGCTGAACAATATGTGCTAAAGTGTCTGCATTGGTGTCTTGGGTCGGCGAAAGCATGCCCCTGCAATATCTGAGCATGCTGCCACATATTCAACGTTGCATAAGCCCAATGCAGTCAGTGAAGCGTTAGGCTGTAGACGTGCTCGATGCAGATATAATCTCGGCGGTATCGAGCCACTCGGCCAATGCAAGTAGAATATTGTTTTCGCTTAATGCGGCGTTGCCCCAGTGGCGGTAGATTTCACTCATTCATCTCGCTCCTCTCTGTCATGGCGTATCGACGGCCCTTTCTTGAATCGGCCGTAACGCGTAAATCTTGAGTGTTGCCATGACGTGCTAGCCGTTTCTAATGGAGAAGCAGGTAACGAAACGATAGCCGACTAGTGAGCGGCGGGCCCAAATTCAGGGCCTCACCGCTGCTGAAGGAGGGGAAGCTGATGATGCGCTTCGCTAGCGGGTACGTGACATTGCCGTTAGCGCCTACCTGTTCTTGGATTTCCCTCACGGCTCTGCTGTTTGCCAAATACTCGCTTGAGGGCACGCTTGGCTTTCTCACGGTTTTCCCGCTTTCTCAGCCAATTGGCTATAGCGAGTCCAATCATGCGTTTCATCACGAACTCCTTTTCGGTCGATTCTGGATTAGACAATCCCGAACTCACTCTTCTGTATGGGGGCAATAGCCGACCACGTCAAGTGGCTGGCTTGATGATCGGCAATGAGCGGTACGGCCCGTTAGCAAAATTTGGTATCCCGAATGCAGAGTAGGATGTTTCCAAGGCTACCTGAGGATTATCTTTTCAAGATTACAAGGAGAGCGATGGCGGCGAGCCGCATTTAAGGTTGTCAGGGCTTCATTCCAATGAAATGCTTTTCAAGGAGCTGGATAGGTTGGAAGAGGCCCATGCCACGCTGAACATGGAAATGGTGGGGGCATTCGTTGAAAGGGCTGCCGCTTTATCGCGTCACGGTTGGAGAAGGGGATCAAATGCTGATGATCGTGACCCAGCAGCATGGCGATGAGCCACTGCCGAACCGCGCCCCGGCGACTGATTGCACCGGAGCTCACGGTACTTTTAGGTTACCAGCGGCGGTCATCATGAAAATCGTCTTGGAAGTCTTCACGTCCTTGGACCCTGTTCCACGCCTGCTTGGCTTGCCGCTCCAATTTTTCCCGGTTCTCAGGCTTGCGTAGCCAGTAGGCGGCAGCGGCCAGTAAGAGAATACGTATCATCGATGATCTCCTTATCTATTTGATGTACCTACAATGTTATGTATGGATGACGAGGCCCGAGGAGTCAAGACAAGCGTGAGTGGCGTCGCTGTGCAACGCTGAGGGGATCACGATCGGCATAGGAATCAAGCGAATAAGGAGGTTGCATGAGTGCATCATTGATGACGCGCACGTACGAGGGGCGAATGCCTGCCAAGCCACTCATCGAGCAAAGCACGCTCTGGCTGCCGGTCGAGCACCATATCGAAGGGGTGTTCGAAAATCGCGAGGCTCAGACCACGGTCACGTATGCCATGGCGCAGGGGGCACTGGCCGAGGAGACCCTGGCGCTGGCCGAGGAGTATCAGCGGCTCCACCGCCAGGCGAAGTGTTGCCCGGACCCAAGTCAATATTTCGTCATGCAGGAAATGCCCTCCCTGCCATCAGAAATAGGCACTCCCGTCGAGCGGGCGGGCTGGCAGCTCTATGCGTGGGGCGACGAGATGTATGCAAGCCGCCCCCTGACCCAGAGCGCCCATGTGGCTTATTACCAGTTTTTGCCCAAACGTCCGGCCCACTCCTGTGCCGAGGCGCTTGGACATTTCGAAGCCGAGATCGTCGCTCATGGACGTGTCCGCATCAGGTTGCAGCAGACCAACGAGCAGATGCGTACCAACGCCCGAGTGCTGCGTAATCAGGCAGTAGATTGCTTGGCTTCACGTGGCAAGGAGTCCAAGGGGGCGTCGCAGACAGCGGGGGGCGGAGAATCATGCTGAGGAGTCGAGGCATCTGGCTGCTATGGAGCGTCGTTCTACTGTGCTATCTGGTGCCCTATACGTTTTTGAGCGGCGTTCAGGCGTGGTACGGCAGCTTTCTCTTCTGGATGCTCGCCGGGCTGGCGGTGATCGTGCTGAACGTGCTATTGACGCAGGACTTCAAAGGGAAATGACATGTCCGTTTCCCTGATATGGTGGTCGATCACCCTCTACCTGGTGGCTGCAATCGCGATTGCCATGCTCTCTCGGCAGGGCAGGGCGGAGAGCATGACGGACTACTTCCTCGGCAACCGCCAGATGAGTGGGGTGGTCTCCGCGCTGAGTTACAGTGCCACCACCTATAGCGCGTTCATGATGGTCGGCCTGGCGGGGTTGACCTACGCCGGTGGGGTCGGGGCCTTGGGCTTCGAGATCATCTATTTTGCCGGCGTTTCGCTGGTGGCCATCTTTGGCCCTCGGTTTTGGAAAGTGGGCAAGGCGTTCGGTTTTGTCACGCCAAGTGAGATGCTGGGGCACCGTTATGCGAGTAGAGGCGTGGCCGTGACGGTGGCGTTCTCCAACTGTGTCTTTCTGATTCCCTACGCAGCGGTACAACTTGCCGGGGTCGGTTACCTCCTGCAGGGCACGACCGATGGTGCCATTCCCTTCACGACAGGGATCATGATCGCGACAGCGCTTGCCATCCTCTTTTCCTATGTTGCAGGCATCCGCTCGGTCATGTGGACCGACTCACTCCAGGCCATCATGATGGTCGTGGCCTCGACGCTGGTGACGCTGCTTGTCATCCGGGGACTGGGTGGCTTTCAGAGGATGTTCGATAGCCTGGCGTCGGATCATCCTCAATCACTGGTGGTGCCTGGCGATGGCCTGTTCAGTTTCGTCACCTTTCTGGGACTGACCATTCCCTGGTTCTTCTTCAGCCTGTCCAACCCGCAGGTCAGCCAGCGACTGTTCATGCCGTCGTCACTTGCCTCGATGCGCACGATGCTGATTGGCTTCTTGCTGTTCGGCTTCATTTACACCATGGTCTCTGTCCTGTGGGGACTGTCAGCCATCGTGGCCTTTCCAGGACTCGAGAATGCCGACCTGGCCACGCCTGCGCTGCTCGGCTCAGATCACGTGCCGCCCTTGCTTGGAGTGATTGTCATGATCGGAATCCTGGCGGCGGCAGTATCCACCATCGATTCGATCATGATGACGTTATCCTCGATGATGGCGCGCGATGTCTATGGCAATCTCAAGCCGGGGGCCAGCGAGAAGCGCCAACTCATGATCGGCAAGATAGTGATTCCAGTGATTGCCCTGATGGCGCTTGGCTTTGCGGAGCTACAATTGAGCATGATCGCGGTGCTCTCCGTCGCGGCATCGTCGGGGCTAGTCGCCACAGTGCCGGCGATCATCGGCGCCTTCTATTGGCGACGTGGCACAGCGCTTGGGGTGCTGGTCAGCGTCATCGGGACCAGCGCCTTCGTGCTCTTCGTCTATGCCATCGGAAACTCGTTTCTCGGACTCCCGGCGGGAGTATGGGGGATTGTCGTCGCATCACTGCTCTTCGTAGGCGTCAGCCTTGTGAGCGTGCCACCTGCTGCCGTTGCGAGGGAGTTCCTGGAGCCTCGACCCAGGCATGCCGAGAAACGCTAGTGATACTTTTCATCGAATATGGACGCATCATGGAAGCTACCTACCGTGCCCCTGGGCCCATCATCACCTCACTTCTCGATACCGACTGGTACAAGCTCACAATGATGCAGGGGGTACATCATCAGTATCCCAACGCCAGCGTGACATGGGAGTTTCGCTGTCGTAATGCCGAGGATCTGAAGCCATATCTGACCGAGATTCGCGAGCAGATCAATCGCTTGGCCAGCCTTCAATTGACTAGGGAGGAATCTGCCTATCTCAGCACGATTCCTTACATGTCGCCCGATTTCATTCGCTTCCTTGAGCTCTACCGCTTTCGGCCTGAGTACGTCGAAGTGGGAATGGAGGGAAGCGAGCTCTGTATCGTCATCGATGGCCCGTGGTCTCACAGCATTCTGTTCGAAATCGTGATCCTGGCGATCGTCAGCGAGGTACGCAATCACGCGCTCTTTCCCGAGATCAAGATCGAGCAGGCGGTGGAGCAGCTGCGTCGCAAGCTCGCCTCGCTGAACGATAACTTCACTCCCAAACAGTTGGCGGGCTTCAATCTGGCCGACTTCGGCACTCGACGCCGCCTCTCGCAGCCGGTGCAGGAAGCCATCGTGCTGGTGCTCAAGGAGGAGTTTCCGGGCAATTTCGTCGGTACCAGCAACGTCGATATCGCTCGGCGCCACGACATCTGCCCAATGGGCACCATGGCGCACGAATGGATCATGGCGCATCAGCAGTTGGGCAGCCGGCTGGTGGATAGTCAACGGGCCGCACTGGAAGCCTGGGTACAGGAGTATCGAGGTTATCTGGGTAGCGCACTCACCGACACGATCACCCTCGATGCGTTTCTGAATGACTTCGACCTCTACTTCGCCAAGCTATTCGATGGGCTGCGTCATGACAGTGGCGACCCGCTTCAGTTCGCCGAGAAGTGTATTCGCCACTATGAAGGGCTGGGTATCGATCCGATGACCAAGACGCTGATCTTCAGCGATGGTCTCGATTTCGATAGGGCCATGCAGATAAAAACTGCGCTGGAGGGGCGAATCAGGACCAGTTTCGGGATCGGTACCAGCCTTACCTGCGACGTGCCAGGCATTCATCCGATGAATATCGTCATCAAGATGGTGTCATGCAACGGTCAGCCGGTCGCCAAGATATCGGACGCGCCGGGCAAGACCATGTGCCGAGATGAAGGCTACGTCAAATACTTGAAGAGCGTTTTTAGCGTGCAACATTGAATCGATCGGCAAGGCAAATTCTACGCCATACTAAACGGCACGAACCTGAGGGAGTAGACGATGCAGATATTGGCCATCATCGATGATGACAAGCAGAAGGATCTCATTGCGATCACGCTGGAGAAACTTCCTACCGTCGACGACGAAATTCGTGTTCGAGATCACGACATGACGGTGATGCAGATCATCGAGCTGGAAGGCGTCGCGTCATACCAGCATGCCATCGTGGTTCGTCAGGCGATCAAGCTCTCCAACCTGCTCTGATCGCGTCATTCAACCGCTCGAAGGAGAGAGTCGATGCAGGAAGTCCATTTCAACGGATTTACGGCCAGAAGCTGTGCCACCGACGATTGTGGCGTGATTACCGCAACCATCGATGTGGAGAGAGACGATGGCGACAGCGCGGTCTACAGCCATGACGTCTCGCCTGGCCAGACATTCGATACTCTGCAGGAGGCCAAGGCGCTGGCGACGGAAAAATTGGTGCAGCTGAAGGGGATCGATGATGCAGGAGAGTTGATTTTTTAATGCGATCATTCTTGTGAGAGGTGTCAGCCTTTTTCTTGACGACCTGTAGTCTTGCTGTCATACCATTAGTGGTAGGTTGCATGTTCACTCACTCGGAGGCAGGACGCAATGCTGAACAAGACCAGGAGTGTAACGTGCCCCCACTGCCATCATGCGACCGCTTGGCGAGGAGCGCCTGCGCCTGACGACATGCTCGTCTGCCACCACTGTCGCTCATCGCTCGGTAGCTATGATGACTACATACACGCTCTGGTACGTCAGGAAGTCCAGCGCGTCATGGTCAGGTATTCTCGTAATACCGATCAAGCCTCCTCTGCCTGCGGCAACGCGATCAAACCGTGTAACACATCCTTGCCAGGCCAGCGCCCCCATCTTCGATAAGTCGCTCTCTTGATGCGCGTGTAGCCTCCTCTGTGACCCCGAGCCTGTCATGAGGTCGATAGGTCTGTCCCTACGCCAACTTTCGACTACGTTAAAAAGACATATTCCCACAGCAGTGGATGCTGACATCACCCAGACAGGAGAGGGGTATGCCTTTGCAGGATATGCTAAACGCCGTGGTCGTGATTACGGGCGCTTCTAGTGGCATTGGACGTGCCACGGCACATGAATTTGCCCGTCAGGGGGCTGCGTTGTTTCTGGCTGCCCGGGACAAGCAAGCGCTACATGACGTGGCTCAGGAGTGCCATCGCTTCGGCGGTCAGGCAAGAGTCGTGGTCGCCGATGTCACCAGTACACAAGACATGGAGCGCCTGGCACGCACCGCCATGGAAACGACTGGACGGATTGACGTATGGGTCAACAACGCCGGCATTGGCGTACTCGGCGCTTTCGAAGACATACCGCTCGATGCGCACGAGCGCGTCGTCCAGACCGACCTGCTCGGCTATCTTCGCGGAGCTCATGCCGTGCTGCCCTATTTCAAGCGTCAGCGGGCAGGCATTCTGATCAATAATATCTCCCTGGGTGGATGGGCCCCGCAGCCCTACGCAGCCTCCTATAGCGCTGCCAAGTTCGGCCTGCGCGCCTTCGCGGAGAGCTTGCGCGGTGAACTGCATCGCTGGCCCGATATCCATGTCTGCAATCTCTATCCGGCGGTCATGGACTCGCCGGGCTTCCGCGACGGTGGCAACTATACCGGGCGTGTGCTCAAGCCGGCTCCCCCTATCTATGATCCTCGCCTTACGGCTCGCGCCATCGTTAGCGTGGCCAGGCGCCCGCGACCTAGTGTCTATGTAGGATTTCCCGCCGTGCTTGCGCGTCTTGCCCATGGCCTGCCCGGCTACTACAGCCAGGCGAATGCCGCCCTAGTAGAGTTCGCCCTGCGCAGAGCGAGACCCCTGGCGATCTCCTCGGGCAACCTGTTTGCCCCGCCCAGTGGCGAGCGGCGAGTCGATGGAGGTTTCCGCTCGACGCGCAAACGCCGCAATGCGGCCGTCATGGCATTGATGGCCGCATTGGCGGGTCTCTGTCTCTATCGTCGTAGTCGGCGTGACGCTCAGCGCGAGTAAGCCATAAGTGGCGCAGGGAAGCGTAGGCCTTCGACCCGCTTCGGGCACATGATCAAGACATGTTGGCTAAGGCATGTTGTCTAAGGAAGGTAACGTGACAAGAGCGGTTAAATGGATAGGCGCCGTCGTGGGCTTGTTACTTCTGCTGCTGGTCGCCATCGTCCTGTTTCTCGAGTCGGCATGGATGAGGGGCTGGCTCGAGGGCCAGGCCAGCGACCGGTTGGGTGGACGCGAGGTCGAGATAGGCGAGCTGGATATCGATTGGGGCAGTCCACTCACGGTGCGATTGCAGGCGCTGCGCATCGCCAACGTCGATTGGGCCGAGCCAGAGGAGATGGTTCGCCTGGATGAGCTGGCCATTGCGATTGCCCCAGGCGCACTCTTCAGGGGGGAGGTAGAGCTCAAGAGCGTACGCGTCGAGCGCCCCGAGATTCACCTGGTAAGACGAGACGATGGCGTCTCCAACTGGGACGATCTCGTCCAGGCGCTGGACGAGGAAGAGCAGGCCGATACGCAGGAGGGGCCTGCCTTCTGGCCCGAGTCGTTCGCTGTCCGCCAGGGACGACTGACTTACCGTGACGTAGGGCTGGATACCCAGCTCGACGTCATCTTTCAGACGCCTGATGAAACGATCGATGAGCTACGCCTGGCACTGGAGGGTGAGGGGCGCTTGCAGGAGGAGCCGCTGGCATTCACTGCCATGGCGAGTTATGAGGGCAGGCAGCAGCGAGGCCGCATCGAGGAGCTGGAAGGCCATGTCGGGGCAAGCGCGCTTGCGGGTGAGCTTGCGCTGGATCTTGGCCGCGATACTCCCTATGTCATGGCTCGGCTAGATGCCGACGAGCTGGATCTGAATCGCTGGGGTGTACTGGATGCGCGCGTCGATGAGCAAGCCGCGCCGGATGATGTCACGGCCGAGGAAAGGCCCGCTCAGGAGGAGGTCCTGCCCGGGCAAGCGTGGGATCGCCAGTTGGCTGACGCACTGGGCTTTCTCGATGAGTTAGAGGGGCAGCTCGATCTCTCCATTGCCCGCCTGATCTATGCCGATCAGACCTTGAGCGAGGTGGTGATCGAAGGCCAGCTCGAGCAGGGACGCCTCACCGTTGAGCGTCTGCATGCGCTGCAGGCGACGGCAGGCGAGGAGCAGGGCGCGCTCGATGCCAGTGGGTGGATAGCGGTTCGCAATCAGCGGCCGGCTGCGGAGCTGGAGGCTCGCTTCGACCAACTCGACCTGACGGCAGCACTTGCGCCCTTGGGTCTTGACGACCTGGGTACGCTAGATGGCCGTCTCAACGCTAGGATGCTCGAGAACGAACTGGTATTTGACGATAGCGCGCTGGATTACCAGGGGCCGGCTTACGGAATAGCGTTGTCGGTGCGTGCCGACTCCCAACCCATTGAGGGTGCCGATAGGCCAGGCGTCCATCTGGTAGGCGATGCTACCTACGAGGGAGAGCCATTCGCGTTCGACCTGCTGGTAGGCTCGCTTCTGGATCTCACCGATGATGAAACCGCTTATCCCGTGTCAGGCGAATTGAGTACGGGCGACACCACGCTCTACGTGAATGGCCATCTTGAACATCCATTCGAACTTGCGGCGGTGGTGGGCGATTTTCGGCTCGAGGGTCCCACTCCTGCGCAGCTATCGGGGCTCGTCGGCATCGAGCTGCCAGAGCTGCCGGCGTACCGGGTCAGTACCCACCTGGAATATCGTGACGATCTGTTGCACCTGCAGGGACTCGAAGGAGGCGTGGGAGGCAGTGATGTCGCAGGCGACATTCGTGTGCAGCTGGGTGAGCAGCCGATGATATGGGCAACGCTGAGTTCCGAGACCTTCGATTTCGATGATTGGCTGGACTGGATGGAGGAGGAGATCGAGGAGCAATCAGGGCTCTTCTCCGACGATCCTTGGGAGGTCGATGCGCTGCGGGGCGTGGATGCCGAGGTGGAGTACCGGGCCGCCAACGTTCAGGCAAACTATGTTCCCCTCACCGATGTAAACATGGTGATGCTGCTGGAGCGGGGCATATTGACCCTTGAACCACTGCAGGTCGGTCTGGGAGGAGGTCAGGTGACCTCCTGGCTTACGCTCAACGCACAGCAGGAGGCACTGTCAGGTGATCTGCGCATCGAAGTCGACCAGGTCAATCTGAAGCCGCTGCTTCGCGAGGCCGGCATTCCAGAGGTCGCCGAAGATACCATTGGCACCATCGGCGGACTGAGTGAACTCAGTTTCGAAGGCCGCTCGCTGGCGGAGGTGATGGCGGGGCTCGATGGCACGTTGGAACTGGCGATGTCCCAAGGCTGGTTGGATATTTTGGCTGCGGAGCTTTTGCCGCTCAATGTCGGCAATGCGCTGGTCGAGGCGTTGGCCGGTTCGGGGCAGGTCGAACTTCAGTGCAGTTACCTGAAGCTAGTCGCGGACGATGGCCTGGTCAGGCTGGACGAGTTTTTCATGGCGACCGAAGGTGCCCATCTCGTCGCTGCCGGTGCCATCAATCTCGATACCGAGGCGATGGATATGGCTTTCGAGGGGCACAACAAGGACTTCACCATCTTCACGGCCAACTCGCCGGTGGAGCTTGAAGGGCCGCTGGAGGACTTGAACGTGAATGTGGTGACCCCCGAATTTCTGGCACGGGGGTTGGCGTCCATGCTTGGAGCGTTGGTGGCTCCGCCAGCTGCCATCCTGCCGTGGATCGACTTGGGCGGCGGCGAGGAGGTAGGCATGGGGTGCGATCAGGCCCTGGCGGAGTACCACAGTGATGCTCAGGCGCCGAGCCTCGAGTGAGAGGTGTTGCTGGTGGCTAGGTGCTTTCACCGATCAGCAGGGTGAAGCCGACGTCGTGCTGGCACGGCGATCTCGACGCGCCTGGCAGGCGATCCAGCCGCTCCAGCCGCTCCAGCCGCTCCAGCACCTGCTGCGCTGCCAGGCGCCCCATCTCCTTGCGAGGCGACTGGATGGTCGTCAGGCGTGGAGTGACGTGCTGCCCTAGCGGCAGACCATTGAAACCTGCGATGGCAATGTCCTCAGGGACCTTCAACCCGAGTCGCTGGGCATGTAGTAGGGCGCCGGTGGCCAAGTCGTCATTGGCGAAGTGAATGGCATCGGCCTTGGGGTACCGCTCGATCACCTCCGTCAGTGCCGCCGCCCCCGCATCGAGACTGCTCATTCGCTCCAGTTCGACCAGCGGCATGGCAAGGCTGGTTTGGCGCATCACTTCACGGTGACCCTCGAAGCGCATCTGTGCTCGGTAATCCTTGGCAAGGCAAGCTCCCCCATAGACGATATTCCGATAACCTCGTTCGAGCAGATGCCGGGCCATGCACCGGCCCGCCGCGCGATGATCGAGGCCGACATTCAGGTCGAGTGCGTCGCCAAGTTCCATGATCTCCATGACCGGTCTGTCTGAGTTCTTCAGCAGGCCGTGGCAAGCCGTGTTATGACGTAACCCCGCCGTGACGAGCGCCGAACAGGACCAGCCGAGGAATGTCTTGACCAGTTGGTACTCACGCTGCAGGTCGTAATCGGTATTGCCCAGCAGGATCTGGTGACCCTGTGCCTCGAACGTCTCCTGAAGTCCTCCCAGCACCTCGATGAATACCGCATTGGCTAGTGATGGAACGATTACCGCGATGAACGGCGAGCGCGCCGAGGCGAGGCTTCCGGCCACCAGGTTGGGGACATACCCCAGCCGTTCGATGGTGGCGAGTATCCTGGCGCGGGTCGTGTCGTTGACCCGGTCGGGAGTATTGAGGGCTCGCGATACCGTGATTGCTGAAACGCCGGCCGCCGCAGCGACCTGCTGCAGGGTGACCTGGTCGGACCCGCGACGTCTTCGCACAGCATCGTTTGGTATAGACATTGGTCGCGCTCCCCTGTGCTCGGCTTGCCGACCGGGTTCCGGTCAACTACAAGAATGGTAGCGCTAACATCACAACACGACAAAGCGCTTATGCTGATACCGTCGGTGAGTGATGGCGCCTATGGCTTGAGGAGATCGCAGCGTGAATGACGAAACCGCAATAACGCCAAGCGTTGGCGTCATTGGACTTGGCGCCATGGGAATGGGCACGGCGCAAGCCTTGATCGAACATGGCCTGAGTGTCATCGGCTGCGATGTCTCCACCGCCGCCCGTGAGCGCTTCGCATCGTGCGGTGGACGCAGTGTCGACACGCCGGCCGAGCTTGCCCAGTGCGGTATCGTACTGCTGGTCGTGGTCAATGCCGACCAGGTGGAACAGGTGCTGTTCGGTGAGCAAGGACTGGTAGGCAGGCTCGCGCCGGGTAGTCTGGTGATCCAGTGTGCAACGGTCGCGCCAAGCTTCGCCCGCGAGTTGGGCGAACGGCTGGCGGGCAAAGGGTTGGGCATGCTCGATGCACCCATCAGCGGTGGCGTGGCGAAAGCGCGGGCGGGCACGCTCTCGGTCATGGCCTCCGGAGCGGCCTCGATGTTCGACAAGGCCGAGCCGGTGCTCAAGGCGATGGCCGAAACCGTCTATCGGCTTGGCGATTCCCCGGGCGCTGGCTCGAGCATGAAGCTGGTCAACCAACTGCTGGCCGGTGTGCACATTGCCGCCGCCGCAGAAGCCATGGCGCTCGCTATCCGCATGGGGCTGGCGCCGGAAAGGGTGTACGAGGTGATCACCCATTGCGCTGGCAACTCCTGGATGTTCGAGAATCGTGTGCCACATATTCTCAGTGGCGACTATACGCCTCTTTCCGCCGTGGATATCTTCGTCAAGGATCTCAATATCGTGCACGACACTGGGCGCGAGCTTGCCATGGCGTTGCCGGTGGCGGCGAGCGTGCTGCAGCAGTTCACCGCCGCCAAGGGAGCCGGTTTCGGTCGCGAGGACGACGCGGCGGTGATAAAGGTCTATCAGCGCCTGTCGGACATCGAGTTGCCCGCCGCAGCCAACGATGCCGATGGAGCATCGATATGAGCCTTGTGCTTGGCGCCATCGCCGACGATTTCACCGGCGCCACCGATCTGGCCAATAATCTGGTGCGCGCAGGCATGCGCACCCTGCAAGTGATCGGCGTGCCCCGGGAGCTGCCGGCGCTGGATGAGGTGGATGCGGTGGTGATCGCTCTCAAGTCCCGCTCCTGTGCCGTCGCGCTGGCCATCGGCGACTCCCTGGCCGCGCTTGAGTGGCTGCAACGGCAGGGCGCTCGGCAGCTATTCTTCAAGTACTGCTCGACCTTCGACTCCACCGATGAAGGCAACATCGGCCCCATCGCCGATGCACTGCTAGAGCGCCTTGGCGCCGACCAGACGGTGTTCGCTCCCGCCTTCCCGATCAATGGCCGCACGGTCTATCAGGGGCATCTCTTCGTCGGCGACCGGCTGCTCAACGAGAGTGGCATGCAGCATCATCCTCTCAACCCCATGCGTGACCCCGACCTGGTCAGGGTGCTGACGCGCCAGAGCGCCCATCCGGTGGGATTGGTGGATCGTGGGGTGATCGGACAGGGCGTCGAGGCGGTAATCGACCGCCTGCGCACGCTTGCGGCACAAGAGGTACGCCACGTCATCTGCGATACGCTCGACGAGTCGGAACTCGAGGTGCTGGCTGGCGCCGTGGTGGACTTTCCCCTGGTCACTGGTGGCTCGGGATTGGGCCAGGCGATGCCGGAGCAGTATCGCCGCCGGGGCTGGTTGGAGGCGGTCGAGCAGGCGGGCCGCCTTGCGCCGGCTCATGGCTGCGCCCTGGTGCTGTCGGGAAGCTGTTCCCGGGCCACGCTGGGCCAGGTCGACCATTTTCTCGCACGCCATCCGGGATTTGCGCTGGACCCCATGGCCCTGGCCGAAGGGGGCGATCACCTTCACTCGGCGCTGGCGTTCGCGCGTCAGGCGTTCTCCCGCGATTCCGACATGCCGGTGCTGATCTATGCCAGCGCCGAGCCCGAGCGGGTCAAGGCCGCGCAGCAGGCCTTGGGCACGCAACGTGCGGGGCAGCTGGTCGAGCAGGCACTGGGCGAACTGGCCCGCACGCTGACCCGGGAGGGCGTCGGACGTCTGGTGGTGGCCGGTGGCGAGAGTGCTGGCGCGGTGGTCTCGGCGCTTGGGGTCAAGGTGATGCGCATCGGCGAACAGATCGACCCCGGCGTGCCCTGGACCCAGGCGCGTCTCGAAGGCGTCGAGGCGCCACTGTCGCTTGCGCTCAAGTCCGGCAACTTCGGGCAAGAGGATTTCTTCACTCGCGCCTTCACGGCGTTGCCGAGGGGGGAGGCATGAGCCGAGCGGGGGAGCATCGCCTGCGCGAGCAGATCATCGAACATGCCAGGTCGCTGTTCGAGCGCGGCTTGACCATGGGTTCCAGTGGCAATATCAGCGTGCGCCTCGACGATGGTGGTTGGCTGATGACGCCCACCAATGCCAGCCTGGGCCGGCTCGATCCCGCGCGTCTCTCGCGCCTCGACCGCGACGGTCGCCTGCTTGAGGGCGACAGGCCAACAAAGGAGCGCTTCCTGCACATGGCGATGTATAGCGAGCGGCCCCAGTCCGGAGCGATCGTGCACCTGCACTCAACGCATTCGGTGGCTGTTTCCTGCCTGCCCGGGATCGATCCGTGCGACTGTATCCCGCCACTGACGGCGTATTACGTGATGCGCGTCGGCAAACTGCCGCTGGTGCCCTATCACATTCCCGGCGACGAGGCGTTGGGCGATGCCGTGCGCGGCCTGGCCGGGCGCCACAGTGCAGTGCTTCTGGCCAACCATGGCCCAGTGGTCGCCGGCAAGTCGCTGGAAGCGGCCGTCTACGCCACCGAGGAGCTCGAGGAGACCGCCCGGCTGTTCCTGCTGCTGCGCGGACTAAACCCGCGTTGCCTGACCGCCGAGCAGGTCGGCGAACTCGAGGCGCGCTTCCCGCGCGACTGACTGCAAGAGGACGAGACGATGATTCGACTGGCCGCCAATCTCAGCATGCTGTTCAACGAGCATGACTTTCTCGATCGATTCGCCGCGGCGGCAGAGGCCGGCTTTAGGGGTGTCGAATACCTCTTTCCCTATGCGCATGCACCTGAGGAGATCGCGACGGCCCTGCGCGAGGCGGGGCTGACCCAGGTGCTGTTCAATCTCCCCCCCGGCGACTGGGAGGCGGGCGAGCGGGGCCTGGCCAGTCTGCCGGGGCGGGAAGCGGAGTTTCGCGACTCGTTGATCGAGGCGCTGCGCTATGCCGAGGCGCTGGGCTGTCCCCAAGTCCATGCCATGGCCGGGCTGCTGCCGCAGGATGCTGATCACGAGACCATTGCCGCGCATCAGGCCACCTACCTGAGCAACCTTCGCTTGGCTGCGGGCGAGGCGGCAAAGGCGGGGTGTGACGTGCTGATCGAACCGATCAATATCCGCGACATGCCGGGCTACTTCCTCTCCCGTCAGCACCAGGCCATGGCCATGCTCGATGAGATTGGTGCCGACAACCTCAAGCTCCAGTTCGACCTGTACCACTGCCAGATCATGGAGGGCGACCTGATTCGCCATCTGGAGAGGCAGTTTACGCGTATCGCCCATGTACAGATCGCCGGTGTACCGGATCGCCATGAGCCCGACCAGGGCGAGGTCAATTTCCCGGCGCTACTCGAACGGCTCGAATCACTGGGCTATGAAGGATGGATCGGCTGTGAATATCGGCCTGCCGGTACTACCCGCGAGGGGCTTGGCTGGGGGCGGGCCTATGGCCTGACGCCATGAGCCGCCAGGCGGTAAGCCAACGTCCGTCCAGATGACATGAATCGACAAGTGTCAGGAACGACAAGAACAACAGGAGAACGTCATGCATATCGTCATCACCGGTGCCGCCGGGTTTCTCGGCCAGCGCCTGCTCATGGAGCTGCTCGAGCGAGGCGAGCTCGATGGACAACCCATCAGCGCGATCACGTTGGTCGATCAGGTGACACCGCCTGCGCCGAATGCCCCAGGAATCGAGATTGCTTCGCTGGCACTGGATATCGTCGACACCGGAGCGCTGGATGGGGTGCTCGCCTCCCGGCCGCAGGTGATCTTTCATCTGGCGGCAGTGGTCAGCTCGGCTGCCGAGGCGGATCTGGATCTCGGCATGCACGTCAACTTCGATGCCACCCGGGCGATGCTGGAGGGGTGTCGTGAGCATCGACTCTCGAGCACACGCCTGATCATGGCGAGCTCGGTGGCTGCCTATGGCGGCGATATGCCGGAGCGGCTCGACGACATGACCGCGTTGCAGCCGCAGACTTCCTACGGCACCCAGAAGGCAATGTGCGAACTGCTGATCAACGACTACAGTCGCCGTGGCCTGATAGATGGACGCGTGTTACGTCTGCCCACCATCGTCATCCGGCCTGGGAGGCCCAATGCGGCGGCCTCCAGCTTCGCCTCCAGCATCCTGCGCGAACCGCTCAACGGCGAGCCGGCGGTCTGCCCGGTATCCCCCGAGCAGGAGCTGTTCGTCATGTCACCGGGCAAGGTCATCGAAGCGCTCATTCATGGCGCCGAAGTGCCCGGCGAAGCGCTTGGCCTGTTTCGTGCCTTTGTGCTGCCCGGTATCACCGTCAATGTCGGTGAGATGCTCGAGACGCTGCGCGACGTCGCGGGCGAGGAGACGCTGGCACGGGTGCGACACGAGCCGGATGCCAAGATCCGTGCCATTGTTGCCGGCTGGCCGGGGCGTTTCGACGCCGCCAAGGCCCGGCAACTGGGGTTCAGCGGCGACAAGAATTTTCGCGAGATCATCGAAGCGTTCGCACGCGAGCGTTCGTGAGCAGAGGGGCTCGTCACATCGCAGTGAACGAACCCAATACCCACCCTCACAATAATAAAGAGGGCATTATCATGACCCATCATGTTGCACGCCACGCACTCAACGTCGCCATCGGCGGTATCACTCTGGCCGGCCTGGCCCTGCAGGCTCAGGCGGCCACCGAGGTCAGCGTTGGTTATGCGATCTCAAGCGACTCCCACTACGGCGAAGGATCGCGCGCCTTCAAGGAAACCCTCGAGCGCCTGAGCGATGGCGAGTTCACGGTCACTGACCACCCCAGCGGCTCACTGGGGGGCGAGCGCGCGATGATCGAGGGGCTGCAGATCGGCACCGTCGATATCGTCATCACCTCCACCGGGCCGCTGGGCAACTTCGTACCCGAGACCTATGTCCTCGATCTGCCGTTTCTGTTCGACAGCTACGACCAGGCGCGCTGCGTGCTCGATGGCGAAACCGGCCAGGAGCTGCTCGACAGCATGACCGAGCATGACCTGGTTGGCCTGGCCTGGTCGGAAAACGGCTTTCGCCACATCACCAACAGCCGGCGCGCCATCAACTCCCCCGAGGATGTGAGCGGGCTCAAGATCCGCACCATGGAGAACCGCATCCATCAACAGGCCTTCCAGCAGATGGGCGCGAGTCCCACGCCCATGGCAATGCCGGAACTGTTCACCGCGCTGCAGCAGGGCACCGTGGATGGTCAGGAGAATCCGGTCACGGTGATCGTGGCCGCCAACCTGTTCGAGGTGCAGGACCAACTGTCGCTGACCGGGCACGTCTACTCGCCGGCGATCATGCTCGGCTCGCCAGTCCTGCTCGATAGCCTGAGCGATGAGCAGCGCGAGTGGTTCCATGAGGCGGCCCGCGCCGCAGCCGAGGCGACGCGGGCCGAAGTCTCGCGCCTGGAGGAGGAGGGGGTGGAGCTGCTGCGCGAGCGCGGTATGACCGTCAATACCGAGGTCGACCCCGAGCCCTTCCAGCAAGCCGTTCAATCGGTTCATGACAGCTTCGTCGAGCAGTACGGCAGCGAGATGCTCGAGCGTATCCAGGCCAGCAGCTGTTGATTGCCCTCCATACGGGCGGCTATCCGGCCGCCCCTACCACTGGATGAGATAAGCGCCATGGTGTCCTGGTTTCTGCGTGCAGAGCAGCTGCTGACTCGGCTGGCAATGCTGATTGCCATCGCGATGCTGGTCGTGTCGGTATCGCTTGGATTCTATCAGGTGTTGACCCGCTTTCTGTTCAACGCCCCCTCGACCTGGTCGGAAGTGCTATCGCGGGCAACCATGATCTGGTGCGTATTCATGGGCGCCGCCGCCACCTTTCGCGGCGGCTTCATGATGTCGGTGGAGGTGATCTACAAGCTTGTGCCCAGGCGCGCCCTGCTGACGCTGGAGTTGCTCGTCGGGGCCTGTTCATTGCTGGTGCTGGGCGTGCTGATCTATTACGGCATCCAGATGACCCAGCGCGTCAGCAATCAGACCCTCTCGGCACTCGAAGTGTCGATGTCGTGGGCCTATGCCGCGATTCCCGTGGGCAGTGGCTTCGCCATGCTTTCGGTGATCGCTCGGCTGGTGGCTCAAGCCACCGGGCGAGAGACACTGGGTCCCGATCATGACGAGACACCGGAGTTGAGTGCCGCCCAGATCGAACAGGCCGCTCGGGCGCTCGATACGCTGGCCCCGGTAGACAAGCGGCCAGGGGAGGTGCGCTCATGAACCTGGTGATCGGGCTGTCGCTACTGATTCTCTTTGCTGTTGGCGTGCCGATCGCGATCTCCATTCTGCTGGCCTCGATCATCGGCATCGAGTTCTTCTCACGGCTGCCGCTGGTGATGGTGCCCCAGCAGATGTTCGTGGGCCTCGACCACTTCCCCTTGATGGCGATTCCGTTCTTCATCCTGGCCGGCAACCTGATGGCCGCCGGTGGCATCTCCAATCGCCTGGTCGATCTGGCCAAGTCGATCGTCGGTGGGGTGCAGGGCGGCCTGGCGATGACCTGCGTACTGACCTGCATGATGTTCGCCGCGGTATCGGGGTCGAGCGTTGCCACCACCTTCGCCATCGGCGCGATCCTGATTCCGGCGATGGTCAAGCATGGCTATCCCAAGCCACTGGCTGCCTCGATCCAGGCCTCCTCGGCGGAGCTTGGGGTGTTGATACCGCCGTCGATTCCACTGATCCTGTTCGGTGTGAGCACCAACACCTCCATCGGCCAGCTGTTCATCGCGGGCATCGGGCCGGGGTTGCTGATCGGCTGTGCCCTGCTGGTGTTCCTGTATGTGTTCTGCAAGCTGCGCGGCTATGGCCTGCGCGACCGCGAGGATCGCAGCGACTTCGTCACGGCCTTTCAGCGCGCCTGGGCGGCGATGTTGATGCCGGTGGTGGTGATCGGCGGCATCTATGGCGGCATCTTCACGCCTACTGAGGCCTCGGCGGTGGCGGTATTCTACGCCCTGATCGTCGGCGGGCTATTCTACCGCGAGCTCAAGCCTCGCGATCTGGGGCCGATCCTGCGCCAGAGCATCATCTCCACCGCTGCGGTGATGCTGATCATCGCCGCCGCCTCGCTGTTCAGCTTCCTGATCAGTCGCACCGGGCTGCCTGGCCAGGTGGCAAGCTGGGTCACCCAAGTCTTCGATAGCCCCTGGGCCTTCCTGCTGGCGGTCAACGTGCTGCTGCTCGGTGTCGGCATGTTCATCGAGACCGGCGCGGCGATTCTGGTGCTGGCGCCGATTCTCACGCCGATAGCCATTCAGTTCGGGGTTCACCCGGTGCACTTCGGGTTGATCATGGTGGTCAACCTGGCGCTTGGCATGATCACGCCGCCGCTAGGCGTCAACCTGTTTGCCGCCTGCGCAGTGGCCCGCATCTCCATCGACACGATGCTGCCGCATCTGGTGCGTTTCGTGCTGGTAGTGCTGGCTTGCCTGATGGCGATCACCTACATGCCCTGGATCTCCATGGGGCTGGTCAACTTGCTCTACTAGGAGAGACGTCATGCCAGAGTTACCCCAGATGCCGCTGCAACGTGCCCTGATCGGAGGGCAGTGGGTGGCGACACATGCCACCCTAGAGGTCCAGGCCCCGGCCCGCGGCGAGCCGATTGCATGCATCGCCCGCTGTCAGCCAGCGGAGATCGACGAGGCGGTCAAGGCCGCTTGCCTGGCATTCGAAGGTGAGCTTGGCGAATGGTCGCGCTGGGCGGCGCGACGGCGCAGCGAGTGGCTGCTTGCTTTTGCGTCGATCATCGAGTCCGACCACGAGCGGCTGGCGGCTCTCGAATGCGCCGATACCGGCAAGCCGATCAGCCAGGCGAGAGGCGATATCGCGGCCTGCGCCCGCTATTTTCGTTTCTACGGCGGTGCGGCAGACAAGCTGCATGGCGAGACGATTCCCTTCGACAATGACTTCGCCGTGATGACCCTGCGTGAGCCGTTCGGCGTCTGCGCCCAGATCATCCCCTGGAACTACCCCGCGCAGATCTTCGGTCGCTGCGTGGCGGCGGCACTCGCCGCAGGCAATACGGTGGTCCTCAAGCCTGCCGAGGAGGCCTGCCTGAGCGTGCTGCGGCTGGCCGAGCTTGCCACCGAGCATGGCTTGCCTGCCGGCGTGCTGAACGTGGTGCCGGGTCTGGGCGGCGAGGCGGGTGCGGCCTTGGCATCGCATCCCGACATCCACCATCTCTCGTTCACTGGTTCACCCGAGACCGGCACCCTGGTCGCACAGGCGGCGGCGCGCCATCATGTCCCGGTGACGCTCGAGCTTGGCGGCAAATCGCCCCAGCTGCTGTTCGCCGATGCCGACATGGAGGCAGCGCTGGAGGCGGTGGTGCGCGGCATCATTCAGAATGCCGGCCAGACCTGCTCCGCCGGAAGCCGGCTGCTGGTGGACGAGGGTTGTCATGAGGCGGCGATGGCTCGGCTGATTGAGCGTTTCTCTGCGCTTCGCTGCGACGCCGGCGAGGCGGATACCGATTGCGGCCCGCTGATCAATGGCCGGCAGAAGGAGAAACTGCTGACGCGGCTGGCGGCTGCCGAGCGTGACGGTGTTCGCGTCGCCGCCCGAGGGCGGTTGGCAGACACGGCACCTCCCCAGGGCCACTTCGTGGTACCGCAGTTGCTTGCCGATATCCCCGATGGCCATGAGGTTCTGCGCGACGAGCTGTTCGGGCCCATACTGGCGGTACAGACCTTTCGCGACGAAGCGCAGGCGCTGCAGCTGGCCAATGCCACCGACTTCGGGCTGTGCGCGGGGATCTGGACCCGTGACGGCGGGCGTCAATTGCGCTTGGCGAAGGGCATTCGCAGTGGCCAGGTGTTCGTCAACAACTACGGCGCCGCGGGTGGCGTCGAACTACCGTTCGGCGGAATCGGGCGCTCCGGCCATGGTCGCGAGAAAGGCTTTGAGGGGCTCAGGAGCTATACCCGCATCAAGACGGTGGCCATTCGTCATGGCTAACCACCAATGGTACAGATGAGGAGAGCCATGAATATGCATCATTCCTGCAAGGTGGGACTTGTCGGTGTCGGGCTGATGGGGCATGGCATCGCCCGCAACCTGCTTTGCCATGGTCATGCGCTGACGTTTCTCGATCACCCCGGCAACCAGCCGGTGGAAGATCTCCAAGAACAGGGGGCGGTGAGCCGACAGAGCGGTGCCGAGGTGGCGGCCCGGTCCGATATCGTGATCCTGTGCGTCACCGGAACGCCGCAGGTCGAGGCGGTGCTGTTCGAGCCCGGGGGCGTGCTTGAGGGGCTGGCGCCGCAAGCTATCGTCATCGACTGCTCCACGGCACTGCCCAGTTCGACGCTGATGATCGCCGAGCGCGTCGCGGCTCAGGGCGGGCGGTTTCTCGATGCAGCCATGACGCGCACTCCCAAGGAGGCCGAGGAGGGGCGCCTGAACCTGATCGTGGGGGCGCCCGAGGCGCTGTTCGATGAGGTGCGGCCACTGCTCGAGAGCTTTGCCGAGAACATCGTCCATGCCGGGGCGGTGGGCGCCGGGCATACCCTCAAGCTGCTGCACAACTATGTCTCGCTGGGATTCTCGGCGGTGCTGGCCGAGGCCACGGCGGCCTCCAGGCGAGCGGGGATCGAGGATGCCGCCTTGCTCGAGGTGCTTGGCAAGGGCGGTGGCGGCGGAGTGATTCTCGAGCGGCTGCGTCCGTTCATCGAGGCTGGCGATCCCTCCGGCTTTCGTTTCAGCGTCGCCAATGCCAACAAGGACATCGGCTACTACCACGCCATGACCGACGAGTTGAAGGTGGCGCGTGGCGTCGCGGCGGCGGTACATGAACTCTACCGCTCGGTCGAGGATCAGGGGCTCTCGGTGCCGGAGGTGATCGGCGTGTTGCAGGAGAAGGGGCACTGACATGAGAGGCCGCATCGAGAGTCATGCTCGATGAGCGCGTGGCAGGCGCTTTCGCTGCGCCAGCAGGGACTGCTGCTGACCGGGGGCGGGGCGCTGATCATGTCGCCCGATGCCCTGCTGATCAAGTTGATTGCGCTGCCCGATGCCGAGATTCTCATGTGGCGCGGCTTTCTCTCGGCATTGGGGTTTCTGCTGATCGTGGTGGCGCGCCACCGTCGCGGCACCTGGCAAGCCTATCGTCGTTGCGGCTGGACCGGAGTCGCGGTGGCATTGCTGTTCAGCATGACGACCTGCGGTTTCGTACTGGGCAATCAGTACACGCGAGCCGGCAATGTGCTGATGATACTTGCCGGGGCGCCGCTGATCGCCGCGGCGCTCTCCCGGGTGATCTTGAAGGAACGCCTGCCGCGTCGCACCTGGCTTGCCATCTGGCTCTGCATGACGGGTATCGCACTGATAGTGCTCGACGACGCGGGAGTCGGCTCCTGGCTTGGCAATGGGTTTGCACTGTTGGCGGCGACCACCCTGGCGATCAATTTCACCCTGTGCCGGACACGACCTGGTGTCGACATGAGTCCCATGCTGACGTTTGCCGGACTGATCGTGGGTATCGGTGCGGCACTGGTGGCGACTTCCGACGTAGCACTCGCCATGCCATCGCCGGACCGGCTACTGCTGGTGGTATTGCTGTGCCTGGTGATCGTACCCTGTGGCGTTACCCTGCTGCAGCGCGGGCCGCTCTATCTACCGGCGGCCGAGGTGGGACTTCTGCTGCTGCTCGAGGTGGTGGTGGGCACCCTGTGGGCGTGGTGGCTGCTGGCCGAGCGGCCCACGCCGGTGGCCTTGCTGGGCGGCAGCCTGGTGCTTGGCACGTTGACGGTGAAGGGGCTGTACGAGCGGCACCTGGAGCGACGGGTGCCTTCCGCGGTCGTCGTGGAGTGAATCTCCTCACAAAGGGCGAATGCCGATCGCCTCGTGCTGGGCTTCGAAACGCAGCGGATTGCGCAGTGGCCGTCCGAACTCGGGCAGGCTGATCTCGAAACGGTCGCCTGGGCGGGTCTGGATGCCATCGGCGAAGCTCAGTGTCGCGGTACCGAAGAAGTGCAGATGGACATCGCCAGGTCGTCGGAAACCGGGATACTTGAAGTGGTGATGCTCCAGGTTGGCGAGACTGTGCGCCATGTTGGCCTCGCCGGTGAGAAACGCTCTCTCCCATAGCGTCTTGCCGTCGCGCACGATGCGGCTGCTGCCCTGTAGGTGAGAGGGCAGCCCGCCGATGAGCAGCTCCGGCCCGACGCTGCAGGCCCGCAACTTTGAGTGGGCAAGCCACAAGTAGTTGAAGCGTTCGGTGACGTGATCCGAGAACTCGTTGCCGATCGCGTAGCCGATGCGCCAAGGGGAGCTATCGGGCCCGATCACATAGAGTCCGACAAGCTCCGGCTCTTCGCCGGCATCCTCGGCGAAGGCGGGAACGGGTAGCTCCGCCTCTGGCGCTACCACACAGCTGCCGTCACCCTTGTAGAACCACTCCGGCTGGGCGCCCACCGTGCCATCGGCCGGCTTGCCGCCCTCCACGCCGAGCTTGAACATGCGCATGGAGTCAGTGAGCTGGCTCTCGTCATCCATCAGCTGCTTGGCATGCATGGCCGAGCGGGTATCGGCACTGCCCAGGTGTGTCAGCCCGGTACCAGTCACCAGACAGTGGGCAGGATCGGGGTGAGTCAGTGGTGGCAGCAGGCGGCGCTCATCGATCAGGGGCTGGTAGTGCTCGGTCACCGTTCCCAGGCGTCGTTCGAGGGCCTGTTGCAGGGAGTGGTTTTCATCGATGGCGGCCTGGGCCAGGGCGTAGGTGCCACCCACGATGTCGATCGGGCGTACCCGCGTGTCGCTTTCCACCAGCGCAACGCGTAGCTGTCCCTGATCGAGATACTGTATCAGACGCATGCGGTGCCTCGCTTGTCGTTGTTGTCGTAATCGTGCCGTAGCTTAATTGCCGCGAACGGCGGTCAAATCGGGCAACCAGGTTACGATTCCGGGGAAGGCGATCAGGATCACCAGCACTACCAGCAGTGCGGCGTAATAGGGCAGCATGGCGCGCACTAGTGACTCCATCGACACCTTGCCCACTCCGCAGCCCACATAGAGACAGGTGCCGACCGGCGGGGTCAGCAGCCCGATGCCCAGGATGAAGGCCATCAGCACACCGAAATAGGCCGCATCGACACCCGCCGAGGTAACGATCGGCGTCAGCATCGGGGCCATGATGACCATCGCCGGAGTCAGGTCCATCACGAAGCCTACCAGGAGCAGCAGTGCAGCGACGATCAACAGCAGCATGAACGGGTCGCTGGTCAGTGCCTGGACCTGGCGCACCAGGGTCTGCGGCACCATATTGATGGTCAGGAACCAGGCGATTACCGTGGCGAACGCCAGTAGCAGCAGCACCATGCCAGTCAGACGGGCGGTGCGTATCAGCATGCCCCATAGATCGCGCACACTGATTTCACGGTAGAACATCAGCGAGATGAGCAGCGAGTAGAGCAGCGCGGCCACCGCCGCCTCGGTGGCGGTGAATACGCCACCGATGATGCCACCGATCACGATCACCGGCAGGACCAGGGCCAGCCAGGCGGCCTTGAAGGTCTGCCACAGCACGTCCAGGCGGAATTTGCGGGTCTGCCCCGAATGCTCGATGCTGGCCATGATGAAGGTGGTGACCATCAGGCCGAAGCCGATCAACAGCCCCGGCACGATGCCGGCAATGAATAGACGGCTGATCGAGGTCTCGGTGACGATACCGAACAGGATCAGCGGGATCGATGGGGGAATGATGATCCCGATGACCGAGGAGACGGTATTGATCGCGGTGGCATGAGGCGCCGAGTAACCCTGCTGCTTCATCGACGGGATCATCATCGCGCCGGTGGCGGCGGTATCGGCCACGGCCGAGCCGCTGATGCCGCCGAAGAACATCGAGCCGGTGATGGCCACCTGGCCGAGTCCACCGCGGATGAAACCGACCAGCGCGCCGGCCAGGTCCATCAGGCGACGCGCGATGCCGCCGGTGCTCATTACCTCGCCGACCAGGATGAAGAAGGGGATGGCAAGCAGTGGAAAGCTGTTGACGCCGCGTATCGACTGCTCGATGAGTATCGACAAAGGAATATCGGAGAGAACCGCCATCACCACCGCCGCGATGCCAAGCCCGAAGGCGATCGGCAGACCAAGCGCGATGGTGGCGAACAGGATACCCAGGAAGATCCATAGCATGGACTAGCTCCTCGATCCGACAATGATGGCCAGGCTTTGCCAGGCGCGCCACAGTGCCACGGCGGCGATGAATACCGCGCAGATCACCAGCGAGACGTTGATCAGGTTCCACGGCACCCCGAGGATGGCGGTGCGTCCGGTCGAGCGGGAGATCACCACATAGCCGCCCCAGATGATTACCCCCATGAGTGCGGTGATGATCAGGTGCTGGATCAGATAGAGCGCATGGGCACCTCGTGGCGACAGCTTGCGCACCAGGAAATCCACGGCGATATGTTCGTAACGCGCAAAGGCCGCCGCCGCGCCGATGAAGATCAGCCAGATGAACAGCATGCGCGCCAGCTCGTCGGCCCAGGGCAGAGAGCGATTGAAAAAGGAACGTCCAAGCACGTTGGCCGAGACCGACAGGATCAGTGCCACGAGGATGGCCGCGATCAGCTGCTCCATGGCGAGGGTTATCCAGCGAAACAGCGCGGGTCCCTTGCGTGCCTCGAAGTCGAACTCGAGGGGCTCGCGGTTGGGGTCCTCGAGATAGGCGGTCGGGTCGTCGGGCGGTATTGACCGCATGGGTGAATTGTCCATAAGCGACTCCGAAAGAGTGGTCATGTCACCGGAGGGGCTCCGGTGACATATGGCGACAAGTGTGGCTCGGCTATTCGATTACTGGCCCATCGCCTCTTCGGCAATACGCTGGATATCGGCAATCAGCTCTTCGCCGATACGCGGTGCCCATTCGTCATAGACAGGCTGCACAGCCTCTTGAAAAGCGGCGATCTGCTCATCGTTGAGCCGGGTGATTTGCATGCCACGCTCCTCGAGTTGATCGCGGGCCCAGTCGTCGTACTCGGTCGCCAACTGGATCTCGTACTCCGCGGATTGGCGTGCGGCCTCCTGGACCAGTTCCTGATAGGTCGGATCGAGACGGTTCCAGGTGCGTTCGGAGATCATCAGAATGAATGGCGTGTAGACGTGGCGCGTCTCGGAACCGTAGTCCTGAACTTCATGGAAATTGGAGGTGAGAATCGTGCTCCACGGGTTCTCCTGTCCATCGACCACGCCTTGCTCCATTGCCGAGAAGAGCTCGCCGAAGGCCATCGGGGTGGGGTTGGCGCCCAGTGTCCGCCAGATCGCCAGGTGGACGGGATTCTCCATGGTTCGCACGCTCAAGCCGCGCACCCCGAGACCGGCGACATCATCGGGCGACTCGATCGGGCGCGCACTATTGGTGAGCTGACGGTAGCCGTTCTCGGAGAAGGCCAGCGCCTTGATGCCCGAGCCTTCAAAGGCGTCGAGCATTCCCTGAGCGACGTCGCTGCGCATCACTTCGATGGCGGCTTCGCGGGTGGGGAGCAGGAAGGGTAGATCGAATGCCGCCAACTCGGGCACGTAGGTGGTGGCCGGGGAGGAGGAGGGGTAGGTCATGTCGAGCGTGCCGGTCTGCAGCATCTCCATCATCTGTACGTCATCGCCCAGCTGGCTGTTGGGGAAGATATTGACGGTCAGCCGCCCTTCGCTGCGCTGCTCCAGGATCTCGGCGAAGTACCGGCTGGAGAGGTACTGTGGCGAGGTCTCGGCAAGGCCGATACCCATGCGGATGTTATGGCTGCCGTGATCCCCGACGGTATCGCCCTCGATGGCGGGAGGGTCCGACAGATCGGGAGTCTGGGCGTGGACGATGCCCATGCCGAGAGCGACGGCACCGGCTAGAGTGAACGTGCTGCGCCAGAAAGGTGTCATGGCGTGATCTCCTTGAGTGGCGAATTATGGGTTGTTCCACTGCTGTGCCTCGGCCTGAGGCGTCTTTGCTTGCCAAACGAGGGGCGATGCCCGGGGTTGTGACAATTGGTACTATGATTGAGCGTGTGCTTGTATGACTATTATCCAATAGGGTTAGGCGTCAGCGCTGAGCCGGCAGGATTCGACCGGAATTCATCAGGCCATTGGGATCGAACATCGCCTTGAGCCCTTCGGCAAGTTCACGCTCGACCGGCGAGAGACGGGATAGATAGGCGGTCTGCTTGGTACGCCCGATCCCATGCTCGGCGCTGATACTGCCGCCGAACTCATCGAGCACGTCGAAGATCAATTCTTCAAGCTCATGCAGATGCTGGCGCTTGGCTCCGTCGTCAAGCAGTGGCGGCGGCAGAATGTTGAAGTGCAGGTTGCCATCCCCGACGTGCCCATAGGCGATGATCTCGGCCTCGGGTGAGGCCTGGGTTACTGCCTGCGCGGCACGCTCCATGAAGGCACCTATCGCCGTGATCGGTACCGAGATGTCGGTACGCAGATGCACGCCGCGGCGGCGCTGCCCCTCCAGCATGCTCTCGCGGAACTGCCATAAGTGTCGTGACTGCGTCTCGCTGCTCGCCAATGCCCCATCGAGGATCAGCTCCTTCTCCATGCCCTGCTCGAGCAGCTGCTCGAGCATTGCGCCCAGATTGACAGGCCCGGTGGCGGCCACTTCCATGAGAACATACCAGGGATAGGCCTCATCCATGGGATCGCTCAACTGGGGAGAGGCCTCGAGGGCCAGCTCGATGCAGCGTCTGGGAATCAGCTCGAAGGCGGTGAGCAGATCGCTGCAGTCGCGTCTGGCAAGGCCATAGAGGGCGATGACCGCATCGGCAGAGGGGGCGGCAAGCATTGCGGTGCGTGTCTGGTCCGGCAGGGGAGTGAGCTTGAGTACCGCAGCGGTGACGATGCCCAGGGTACCTTCGCTGCCCAGGAACAGCTGACGCAGCGGGAAACCGCGGTTGTCCTTGTGCAGGGTATGCAGGCCATTCCAGATGCGTCCGTCGGGCAGCACCACCTCGAGTCCCAGGACGAGTCCGCGCATCATGCCGTGACGCAGCACATTGAGCCCGCCGGCATTGGTGGCGACGTTGCCGCCGATCTGGCAGCTTCCCTGAGCGCCCAGGGAGAGGGGGAAGTCGCAATCATGCTCGGCGGCGGCCTGCTTGACGCTCTCCAAGATGCAGCCGGCATCCACGGTCATGGTGAAGCCGAAGGCGTCGATCGCACGAATCCGGTTCATGCGCTCCAGGCTGATCACCAGCTCCCCGCCATCGTGGTCCGGCAGCGCCCCTTCGACCAACCCGGTATGGCCCCCTTGCGGCACCATGCGGATGGCGTGCGTCTGGCACAGGCATACCACCTCTGCTACCTCCTCGGTCGAGGCGGGGCGAACCACGGCGAGTGGCATGCCCCGCCGGTCGCCGGCCCAGTCGCTAATGTAGCGTGCTTGCTCGTTCGGGTCGCGGATCACGGCACGCTCGCCGAGTCGCTGGATCAATCGGTCGATGGCATCTGCTGCTGCGTTCACGTTGGATTCCTGTTGTCCGGTCCTGGCGGTACTGTGGCTCAGCCCTTACCTTTGTGCCAGATGCTGCATGAGCTGGCGAATTCCGAAGGTCCAAGGCGGCAGCTGGTCGCTGCGGCCGACATCGTTGACCAGGGCGCCGAGCGCGGGGGTGGCGATGGTGACGCGATCGCCCAGGTGATGAGTGAAGCCTTGGCCCTGAGTGTCTCGATCCTTGATGGGGGAGAACATGGTGCCCAGAAACAGCATGAACCCATCGGGATACTGATGATGGGAGCCGATGGTCTGAGCGACCAGATTGAGCGGGTCGCGGCTGATCTCGCGCATGTCGCTCGAGCCCTCAAGCAGAAAGTCGTCATCGCCCCCCTCTATCCTGAGCGAGACTTCACACTCGCGCAGTGTATCGAGGGTGAATCGAGCGTCGAGAAGTCGGATGAAGGGGCCGATCGAGCACGAGGCGTTGTTGTCCTTGGCCTTGCCCAGCAGCAGTGCGCTGCGCCCTTCCACGTCGCGCAGGTTGACGTCGTTGCCAAGGGTCGCACCGCGCACCTGGCCATGGGAGTCCACCGCCAGCACGATCTCCGGTTCGGGGTTGTTCCATTGCGATGCCGGATGCAACCCGACGCTTGCCCCGAGCCCCACCGCCGAGAGTGGCTGGGCCTTGGTGAACACCTCGGCATCCGGGCCGATGCCGACCTCCATGTATTGCGACCAAGCGCCCCGCGCCTGCAGCGCCTGCTTGAGTGACATCGCCTCGGGCGAACCCGGGGCAATACGTGACAGATCGGTACCGATCACCTCCTGAAGTTCGCCGCGAAGCGCGGTTGCCCTGGCCGGGTCGCCGCCAGCCTGCTCCTCGATGACACGCTCGAGCAGGCTGACCGCGAAGGTGACGCCGCATGCCTTGATCGCCTGTACGTCGCAGGGCGCCAGAAAATAGGGGGCCTGCTGAGGGTGCTGCAGTGAATTGGCGAGCAGCGTCTCGACCGCCCCAAGCGACTCTCCTTCAACGTGACGCACGCACTCGACCAGGTCTTCACGCTCCAGCAGGTCGGCCATGGTCGGGCCGGCATGGGTGATATCTATTACCTTGCCATTGCGCACCGCCACCAGGGCCGGGCCAGGAGTGGCGCTCTCCCGCCAGACGCGCCCCACCAGCAGCGCGTTTTCATGATCCTCGGGCAGTAGCGTTCGTGGCGAAGGGGGTGTCATGGATTCGTCTCCCTGAAACGGTGCGAGGCGAAGCTGGTGCCTGGTCAGGGTTCGCCTATAGTGGTGATTACCTGTCTTGGTATGACAGGTATGCTATCAACAAGACTATAGCAAGGGGCTTCTGCCTTGCTAGCCATAACACTCAATAAATCGGGCCGGGCCGGGCCGGTTCTCGTGTAGAGCACAGGAGCGTAAGCATGTTCGAGGAACTCAAGGGCAAGCGGGTATTGATCACCGGCGCGAGCAGGGGGATCGGAGCGGCGGTGGCACGCCGTCTAGGCGCGCTGGGGTGCCATGTCGCGGTGCACTATCACGCCAGTGAAATGGCGGCCAGTCAGGTGGTCGAGGAGATTCGCTCGGCGGGCAGCGAGGCGTTTGTCCTCAAGGGCGATGTCAGCCGTTCGCAGCAGGCCGTGGCCGTCGTCGACGGGGCTGCCGAGCGTCTGGGTGGACTGGATCTGCTGATCAACAATGCTGGCGACATGCTGGGACGCGTAGCGCTTGGCGATATCGATGATGCGCACTACGACAGGGTCATGGATCTCAATGCCCGCTCGGTGGTGATGGCCAGCCGTGCGGCACTGGCTCACTTCAAGCGTCAGGGCGTGGGTAACATCATTCACACCACCTCGATCGCAGCGCGTAACGGCGGTGGCTTCGGTGCGGGCCTCTACGCCTCGTCGAAGGGGTTCGTCAGCACGCTGACGCGCTCCATGGCCAAGGAGCTGGCGGCGGACAACGTGCGCGTCAACGCCGTGGCGCCGGGCACCATTGCCACGGATTTTCATGAGCGCCACTCCAACGCAGCGCATCTCGATGCCGCGCGCGTCTCGATCCCCCAAGGGCGCCTCGGCAGTGCCGAAGAGTGTGTCGGTGCCTACCTGTTCCTGGCGACCGATGCCTTGAGCGGCTATGTCACGGGGCAGGTCATCGAGGTCAATGGCGGGCAGCTGATGCCATGAACGAGCCGACCTTCGAGCTTGTCGTCACCATGGGCGACCCGGCCGGGGTAGGGCCGGAGATCATCTGCCGGGCGGTGACGAAGATGGACGACGACGCTCGCGCCTCGACCCTGTTGGTGGGCGACCAGGCGACCTTTCGTCGTGCCGCGGAGCTCATCGACAGCGAACTCGTCATGCAGCCGTGGGTGCCTGGCGATGCATTGCCAGCGCCAGGCGGCGTGGCGGTATTTCCCGTCGAGCGCGCCGACAGTGGTGAGGTGCCCGATGGGCAGATCAGTGCCGGCGGTGGCGACATGGCCTTTCGCTTCGTCAAGGCGGCCGTGGCGCTGGTCGAGTCGAAGCACGCCGGCGTGATCGTCACCGCGCCGCTCAACAAGGCAGCCTTGCATGCTGCCGGCCATCACTACGACGGCCATACCGGGATGCTTGCTTCACTGACCGGCGCGCCATCCTCGTTCATGCTGCTGGCCTCCGAGACGCTCTCGACCCTGCACGTGTCGACCCACGTTTCGCTGCGCGATGCCATCGACAGAGTGTCGTCCGAGCGCATCGACGCCACCGTGCGCGCCGGTCATGCCCATCTCGTCTCGCTGGGATTGGCGCAGCCGCGCATCGCGGTGGCGGGGCTCAATCCGCACTGTGGCGAGGGGGGCATCTTCGGTGATGAGGATGAGCACATCATCGCACCGGCTGTCGAGGCGCTTCGAAGCCAGGGGTTGGACGTTCACGGGCCCATCTCGGCCGACACAGTGTTCTATCGTGCCTCGAGAGGTGAGTTCGATCTCGTGGTGGCGCAGTATCACGACCAGGGGCACATCCCGGTGAAGCTGATCGCCTTCGATACCACCGTCAACGTCAGCCTAGGGCTTCCGGTCATGCGCACCTCGGTGGATCACGGCACCGCCTTCGATATCGCCTGGAAGGGTGTGGCGGATGCCACCAACATGGGGGCGGCCATCGCTTACGCTCGCCGCCTGGCGATACGGTGAACGCGCCGCGCTGTCGGTTGGCCATCGTGGCCGATGACCTGACCGGCGCACTGGACGGCGCGGCTCCCTTTGCGGTGCGCGGGGCCAGCACTCGCGTCGTGGTGTCGCTCGAGCGACTCGAGGCTGCCCTGGCAAGCTGGCGGAATGCCTTGCCGCAGGTGATCGCCGTCAATCTCGAGTCGCGCCATCTTGAGGCGCAAGAGGCGGCATCGCGGGTGCGGCGAGCGGTCGAGCTTCTCGCCGAGATTGAGCCCGCGCAGTGGTTCAAGAAAATCGACTCGACCCTGCGCGGTCAGGTAGTCGCCGAATGCCTGGCGATGCGTGAGGCCTGCGCCCTCCCTCTGCTGCTGGCCCCGGCGGTGCCCGCCCAGGCGCGCACGGTTAAAGATGCTCAGGTCTATGTCGATGGCCTGCCGCTGGCAAGCACCGTCTATGGTCGCGATGCTCGCTCGGTACCGCCAACCGAGCCCCTCGATGAACTCTTTGCACCACATGGCGTGGCGCTGTTGCGGCATGCTCCATGCTCGCAGGCCAAGCTGCCATTGAGCGATTGCGTGGTCGATTCGACAAGCGATGCCGACCTGGCACAGCTCTACGATGCGATGGCCGATGATCCGGGCAAATGGTTGCTGGCGGGCGCCTCGGGCCTGGCCTCGGCCATGGCACAGCGCATGTTCGGCAGGATTCGGGCCAGCCGTCGGTATTTCGATGCCTCCATCGAGCGACTTTATGTGGTGGGGTCGCGGTGCCCGCATGCGCTGGAACAGCTCGACGCGCTCATGTCGAGCTGCGATGAGCTACAGATCATCGAGGCGCTGGCGCCTCCTTCCAGTGTCGAGCATGCGCAATGCGTGGTGGTGATTCCCGGTGGAAACGCCACCCATCGTGATGCCGACGAGGTTGCCCAGACACTGGCCGAGCGAGTCGCTGACGCCGTCGAACATTGGCCGCTGGGGCAGGGGCTGCTGTTCGTGACCGGTGGCGATACTGCGCTTGCCGTGTTGCGACGCCTGGGAGTTGCCTCGATCACGGTCGAGGGGGAGTGGGCGCCGGGAGTGGTGCTTGGCTATCTTGATGGCGACCGGGAGCGTGCAGTGATTACCAAGGCGGGCGGATTTGGTGAAGCCGACCTGCTGGTCCGTCTCGAAGCCAGCCTGAAGTAACGCTGGCGATGTGAGGAATGCGACCAAAGATAATCTCGTCCCGGTTGCGCCTCTTTCAGCCACGGGCTAATTTTTCATAGTTGGTATGATACGTATACAGCACGACAAAATAACAGGCTTCGCATCTCGTCATGCCAGATCACAAGACGTCCGAAACAAAGGAGAACAACAATATGCAACTGATGAGTCAATGCCAGATCGCTCGCTGGGTATCCGCCACGCTATTGGTGGCGGGGGTGGGGCTCGCAGGCGGCGCAGCCGCCGCGGAAAACCTGCGTTTCGCGCACGTCTATGAAACTTCCGAGCCCTTCCATCAATGGGCGCTGTGGGCAGCCGACGAGATCGAGGAGCGCACCGATGGGCGTTACACCATGCAGGTGTATGCCGCCTCCTCGCTAGGCAAGGAGGAGGATATCAACGAAGGCCTGCAGCTGGGCACGGTGGATATCATCTACACTGGTACCCAGTTCGCCGGGCGCTTCTACGGCCCGATCGGGATTGCTGGCGCCGCCTACATGTTCCGCAATTTCGACCACTGGCAGGCCTATGCCGACAGTGAACTGTTCGAGGAGATCTCGCAGGGGTACCAGGGCGCGACCGGTAACGTCCCCCTCGCGCTCAACTACTACGGAGAGCGCCACGTCACAGCCAACAAGGCGATCAATACCCCGGAGGACATGAGTAATCTGCGCATTCGCGTTCCCAATGCGCCGCTCTACATGATGTTCCCTCGCGCGGCGGGCGCCAACCCGACACCGATCGCCTTCGATGAGGTCTATCTGGCCCTGCAGCAAGGTGTCGTCGATGCCCAGGAAAACCCGCTGCCGACGATTCGTGCCAAGGCGTTCCATGAGGTGCAGGAGCACATCAACCTCACCGGCCACATCACCGACTCACTGATCACCATCGTTGGCGGGCCACGCTGGAATCAGCTCTCCGAAGAGGACCGCGAGATATTCCGCGAGGTCTTCCAGGAAGCCGCTCGCAACAATACCCAGGAGATCGTCCAGGCCGAGCAGGAGTTGATCGCCTGGTTCGAGGAGCAGGGCAATACCGTCAATCAGGTCGATCGCGCCCCGTTCCGCGAGGTCGTCGAGCCGCAGCACCTGGGCGATGCGGCCACCTGGGACGAGGAAACCTACGATCGGCTGCAGGCCATCGGTCAGTAACGTTTCCTCCATGAGTGAATCCTTCCCGCCTGCCATGTCAGGCGGGAAGAGGGAGTCCTGCCATGTCGGACAAGCATCCAAGCGCTCATTCGCAACCACAATCCCAGGTCCTCGATCCCATGACCGATTTCGGCAGCATCTTCGAGGAGGAGGAGTTCCGTTTCCGCGACTACTGCATCGAGGATTACCTATCGCTGGTGATCTTCTGGGTATTGATCCTGGTGGTTTTTCTGCAGTTCTTCACGCGTTACGTCATGGGCGATTCCACGACCTGGACGGAGGAGATCGCTCGCTATCTGCTGATCGGCGTGGGCTTCGTGGGTAGCGTCATGGCAGTGCGCAAGGGCTCGCACATCATGGTGGAGTTCTTCTACCACTACATGCCCGATTGGCTGGCCCGGCTATTGACCCATGCGGTGGCGGCAGTGAGCCTGATCTTCTATGTCGCCATGGCGTGGGTCGCCTTTCGCCTCGCGGGTAGGACCGGCGGCATGATGATCTCGGTGGATCTACCCAAGAGCATCATCTACTACACCGTGTCCGCTGCCTTCCTGCTGATGGCGGTGCGCTGCCTGCAGCATGCCATTCGACGTTATCGCCATAACGAATAGGGGCCTTATCGCATGTCTCAGCTCTCCCTGGTACGTTGGCACAAGCCCATCGTGACGCCCCTGCTGTCGGTGCTCGCCATCCTCGGATGCGTGATCCTCGCGGTGATGGGCTACTACGTCTCCTTCCTGTTCTTCTCGCTGTTCACCATGCTGGTACTGGGGGTGCCGATCGCCATCAGCCTGGCCGGCTCCTGCCTGCTGTTCGTAACGATCAGTGGCCAGGTGCCGGACATCGTGGTAGCGCACCGCATGATCAACGGTATCGACAGCTTTCCGCTGCTGGCCATTCCGTTCTTCATCTTCGCCGGCAGCCTCATGAACAATGCCGGCATCACCGAGCGCATCTTCGACTTCGCCAAGGCGTTGATGGGCTGGATGCGTGGTGGGCTTGGTCATGTCAACGTCGGCGCGAGCATCGTCTTCTCCGGCATGTCGGGCGCAGCGGTAGCCGATGCCGGCGGGCTAGGCATGATCGAGATCAAGGCGATGAAGGATGCCGGCTACGACGAGGAGTTCGCGGTAGGCATCACCGCCGCCTCATCGACCATCGGCCCGATCATTCCGCCCAGCCTGCCGATGGTGATCTATGGCGTGATGGCCTCGGCATCGGTCGGTCAGCTGTTCGCCGCGGGGCTGGTGCCGGGCCTGCTGATGGGGGTCATCCTGATGCTGATGATCTTCTTCCTGGCCCGCCGGCGCGGCTATCAGCGCGATGCGACGTTCTCCATGGGTGTGTTGGGCAAGACCTTCGCTGCTGCGTTCCTGTCGCTGATGACACCGGTCATCATCGTGGGGGGCATCATCACCGGGGCCTTCACGCCAACCGAAGCCGCCGTGGCCGCGGTCTTCTATGCGCTGCTGCTCGGCGTGGCTGTCTACCGAACCCTGACATGGCGCAAGCTGCTCAAGGTAAGTATGGAGACCATCGAGACCACCGCGGTCATCCTGTTCATCGTCGCCTCCGCCTCGATCTTCGCCTGGATACTCACCAGCAATCAGGTCACCCAGAACGTGGTCGCCCTGATGGGACCCTTTGCCGACAACAAGGTGGCGGTACTGCTGATCACCAATCTGGTCCTGATCGTGGTTGGCTGCTTCATGGAAACCATCGCCGCCATCACCATCCTGGTCCCCGTGCTGCTGCCACTAGTGGTAGCCGTAGGGGTGGATCCGGTGCATTTCGGCGTGATCATGGTGCTCAACCTGATGATCGGCCTGCTGACGCCACCCGTGGGTATGGTGCTCTATGTGTTGTCGCGGGTGTCGAACATCTCGTTCGAGCGCTGCATGCGCGGCACCCTGCCGTTTCTGATTCCGCTGTTCATCACGCTGCTGTTGGTGACCTTCATTCCGGCCATCTCCATGTGGCTTCCCACACTGGTCTACCGATAAGCGAGAAGCGAACGATGCCTGACCTGAACAGGGAGTTCCGTGTTGCCGTCGATGACCTCACGCGATTCATGAGTAAGGTGCTCGAGGCGTCCGGTGCCGATGAACCATCGACTCAGGCGGTCACCAGGGCGCTGGTCACCGCCTCGCGAATGGGCACCGACAGTCATGGCTTGCGCCTGTTGCCGCATTATGTCGCGGCTTTGCAGGGGGGCAGGATCAACCCGCATCCCGAGATGCGCTTTGCCAGGCGGCTGGCGGCCACCGGTTATCTCGATGCCGACGACGGCCTTGGCCATCTGGCCGGTTATGCCGCCATCGACCATGCCATTGCCATGGCGGGGGAGGTGGGCATCGGTGCGGTGGCAGTGGGCCGCTCCTCGCACTTCGGGGCCGCCGGATGCTACTCCCTGGCCGCCGCCGAGCGCGGCTACATTGCTCTGAGCGTATGCAATTCCGATCCGTTCGTGCTGCTCCATGAGGGGCGACAGCCCTTCCATGGCACCAATCCGCTGGCCTTCGCCGCTCCGGTCGATGGGCAGGTACCTTACCTGCTGGACATGGCCACCAGCGCGATCCCCTGGAATCGCGTGCAGCAGTATGGCGCAATCGGTCGTGGCTTGCCTTCCGAGGTGGCCGCCGATGCCGAGGGCAACGTGACATGCTGGCCCCACGACGTCTCCGCGCTGCTGCCGCTGGGGGGCAGTGCCTTCGGCTTCAAGGGGGCGGGACTGGGTGGCATGGTGGAGATATTGAGCTCGACGCTCTCGGGAATGCTCAACGGCTTTCGCCTGTTGCCGATGAATGGCGACGACATGGCGACGCCCCGAGGGGTCGCCCACTTCTTCCTGGTCATGAAGCCCGATGCCTTTGCCGAGCGCGATAGCTTTCAGGCCTGCATGACTGCCTATCTCGACGACCTGCGTTCGCAGCCGGCCCTTCCCGGTGCGGAAGTGCTGGCCCCGGGTGATCGCGAATGGCGATGCCAGGCGCAGCGCGACGCCCATGGCATTCCCCTGGATAGTGCCAATCAGCGAGCGTATGCAGAACTGGCAGAGCGTTTCGGCATCGAGCCGGTGAAAAGCGTGGCGTAAACGCCGAGGGCAAGCGTGATGCGGTAAGATGGGCGCAACGAATCGAGGTGCGCCTTGACAGGGTGCCTGCCAGCTAGCAAGAGAAGAGGTTGATCGATGAGCAGATACCGGGTGGAGCGCAAGACGCTTTCCGAGCAAGTGGCCGAACAGCTCGAGGCGGAGATTCTCGAGGGGCGACTGAGCGAGAACGACCAACTCCCCTCCGAGCGGGAACTCATGGAGCAGTTCGGTGTCGGCCGGCCCGCGGTGCGCGAGGCGCTCTTCCACCTTCAACAGCTCGGACTGATCGCGATCAACAGCGGTACCCGTGCGCGTGTCATCCGTCCGACCGCCGAAGCCGTGATGGCAAGGCTGTCGGGGGTGACGCGTCAGCTGCTGACGAAGCCGGAAGGGCAGCAGTACTTCCAGGAAGCTCGCGCCATGTTCGAAATCTCCCTGGCCCGTTATGCTGCGCGCCACGCCAGTGACGAGGATCTCGACCGCCTGCGCTCAGCACTGCAGGAGAATCGCGATGCGATCGGCGACGAGGCGCGTTTCAAGCGCTCCGACAACGACTTCCATGGCGTGCTGGCCAGCATCGGGCGCAACCCCATCTTCGACGCGATCCATGTGGCGCTCTCCGAATGGCTCGACGATCGGCGCGCTCAGGTACTCCAGCAGAAGGACGAGGACAAGGCGGCACTGGCCGCTCATGGCGAGATCATAGAGGCCATCGAGTCGAGGGATCCTGATGCCGCCGAGGCGGCGATGCGTCGCCATCTCGATCGCCACTACGGTACCTACATGAAGCTCAAGAAGCGTCTCAACAAGGCCTCCTGAACTGTCGTCGTCTGAAGGACTGCTTGCCCTGCCACCCATGCTACGCCGACCTCCCTGTCGGCGACTCGTTACAGCGATACGCCACGTTTCCATGGTATGAAGTCGTACTGGGCAAGCCGCACCGCACGCGGCTGGTAGCGCCCCGAGGCGGTGTCGATGCACAACTTGAGCAGTTCGTCGGCCAGCTCGTCGATCTGCGCCTCGCCAAGGATGATCGGCCCCGCGTCGAAATCGATGATGTCCGCCATGCGTCTGGCAAGCTCGCTGTTGCTGGAGATCTTGAGCACCGGCGCGACGGGATTGCCGGTGGGCGTGCCAAGGCCGGTCGTGAACATGATCAGGTTAGCGCCCGAACCGGTGAGGGCGGTGGTGGACTCCACATCATTGCCCGGCGTGCAGAGCAGGTTGAGCCCCTTGCGCAGCATCGGCTCTGTGTAGTCGAGCACGTCGACCACGGGGCTGTCGCCGCCTTTCTTGGCTGCACCCGCCGACTTCATGGCATCGGTGACCAGCCCGTCGCGGACGTTGCCCGGCGAGGGGTTCATCGAGAAGTCGGCGCCCACCGTGGCGGCATGCCGCTGGTAGGCGGCCATCAAAGTGCTGAAACGCTCGGCCACCGCATCGCTGCGGCAGCGAGCGATCAACTCATGCTCCACGCCGCACAGTTCAGGGAACTCACTGAGGATTCCGCTGCCGCCCAGTGCCACCAGGCGATCGGTGACGGCGCCGACGAGCGGGTTGGCCGAGAGGCCGGAGAACCCATCGGAGCCGCCGCACTCCAGACCGATGGTGAGCTCGGAGAGCGGCGCCGGCGTGCGCGCGACTCGATTGGCCTCGGCCAGGCCGTCGAAGATGGTGGTTAGCGCCTGGCGGATCAGCTGCTCCTCGCTGCCGGTTGCCTGTTGGTCGAGGTAGTGAACGGGCCTGAGCCCCTCGGGGTCGCGCTCGGCGACTGCCTTGGCGAGCATCTTGATCTGCGCCTTCTGGCAGCCGAGGCTCAGTACCGTGGCACCGGCAACGTTGGGGTGACAGATGTAGCCGGCGAGCAACCGGCACAGCGCCTCGGCGTCATCGTCGGTACCGCCGCAACCCAGGGTATGAGTCAGAAAGCGCACCCCATCGATGTTGGGAAACAGCCTCTCCTGTACCGGCGGCGCTTCTGGCGCCGAGCTAGCGCCGTGCAGCAGGTCACGTGCCATGCGCTTGTAGTCTCGGTAGGGATCGTCGCCCAGGGCCTCGGCTACGCACTGTCGCAGTACCTCGATATTGCGGTTCTCGCAGAACACCAGCGGCACCACCAGCCAGATATTGGCGGTACCCACACGGCCATCGGGGCGCTGATAGCCGTCGAAGGTGACCCCCTGGAAGGCGCTCACATCAGGTGCTTTCCAATGGTCGCGCTGGCCCAGAGGGCGGCTGTTGTCGGTGGAGTGCTCGATATTGTCGGTGGTGATGGCGCCACCTTCGGCGATCGGCCGGGTGGCGCGGCCTACCGTGACGCCGTACATGATCACCGTGTCGCCTGCTTCCAGCGCCCGAAGGGCGAATTTGTGCTTGTGACGGATGCTCTCAGCGAGGCGAATGACGCGACCGTCATCCTCGATCTCAGTGCCTGCCGACAGATCCTGAAGAGCGACTCGCACGTTGTCTGCGCCGTGCACACGCAGGCTGGGCAGTCGCAGGGCATCGCTGGCGATGGTCTGGCTCATGGCATCTTCCCTCCGGTTGCGTGCGATTCACTCATCGGCCACGACATGTTGCTGTTGCTCGCCAAGCCCTTCGATTCCCAGACGCATGCGCTGTCCCGGGGCGAGATAGCGGGGCGGCTTCTGGCCCATGCCTACCCCGGGCGGGGTGCCGGTCGAGATCACGTCACCCGGTTGCAGACTCATGAAGCGACTGAGATAGCTGATCAGGAACGGCACCTTGTAGACCATGGTGCGGGTATTGCCGTCCTGGTAACGCTGGCCATCGACCTCGAGCCACATGTCGAGCTGATGCGGATCGTCAATCTCGTCGGGGGTGACCAGCCATGGCCCCATCGGGCCGAAGGTATCGCACCCCTTGCCCTTGTCCCAGGTGCCGCTGCGCTCGAGCTGGAACTCACGCTCCGAGACATCGTTGATCACGCAGAAACCGGCGACATGCGAAATGGCATCGGCCTCCTCGATATGGCGTCCGCCCTTGCCGATCACTACTCCGAGTTCCACTTCCCAATCGGTCTTCTTCGAGCCCCGGGGGATGATGACCTCATCATTGGGGCCACAGATGGCGCTGGTCCACTTGTTGAAGATCACCGGCTCGGGCGGTACTTCGGCACCCGTCTCCGCGGCGTGGTCGGAGTAGTTCAGGCCAATGCAGATGAACTTGCCCACCCGCCCCACGCAGGGGCCGATACGCGTATCGTTAAGTACCTTCGGCAGTGTGTCGGGATCGAGGCGAGCCAGTGATGCAAGGGCGTGCGGATCGAGGTGCTCGCCCGCCAGGTCGTCGATAAGTTCGGAGAGGTCGCGAAGCGTGCCATCACGGTCGAGCAGAGCGGGGCGTTCCTGTCCCGCGGGGCCATAGCGAAGCAATTTCATTAATGCGGTTTCCTTCTTGTCTGGGTTTTCGAGCCGGCATGGGTCTGTTGTCAGTTGATCCAGCCGCCATCGATGATCTGGACGGTGCCGGTGGTGTAGGCCGATTCATCGGAGGCGAGATAGGTGGCCAGGGTGGCGATCTCCTCTGGCTTGCCCAGGCGCCCGAGAGGCTGGCGAGCCATGAACTCACGGTAGACCTCCTCCACCTCGCGACCCTGTTGTGCCGCCTGGGCCTGGATTCGTTCACGTAGCGAGGGGGATTCCACCGTGCCTGGGCAGATGGCATTGCAGCGGATGCCGCGGCTGATGTAGTCGGCGGCGACCGACTTGGTCAGCCCGATGACGGCTGCCTTGGTGGTGCCGTAGGCGAAGCGATTGGGCACCCCCTTGAGGCTCGAGGCGACCGAGGCCATGTTGATGACGCTGCCGCTGCCAAGTTCGAGCATGCCTGGCAGCAGGCTGCGGATCATGCGGTACATGGCAGTGACGTTGAGCGAGAAGGAGAATTCCCAGTCGCGTTCGTCGCACTCGAGCAGCGCGCCGCTGGCCACGTGGCCGGCACAGTTGAAGAGTATATCGAGGGCGGGTACCTCTGTGGCGAGCGCGGCGATGGCACTGGCATCGAGTACGTCGAGTCGACGTATTTCGATGCCTGGCATCGAGGCAAGGCTCTCGAGCTTGGCGACATCGATATCGGTGGCGATTACTCTGGCCCCCTCGCGGGCGAAGTGCAGGGCGGTCTCTCTGCCGATCCCCTGGCCGGCGGCGGTGACCAGTGCGGTCTTGTGCTGAAGTCGCATGGCGGTTCCATCGTTTATTGGTCTTGTGGGAACGAGTCGTCACCGCCTGCAGTCTTGCACAAGACATCATGCTGTATGATAGGCTGATGGCGTGACGATCATTCCGAGTATGAAGCACTTTTCACGCTTTGCAACTCGGCAATAAGGAGGGGGCGTTGCTTAGCCGGAGGTGACATGCTACCTATCATATGATCCTGCCATCCTGCCTTGAGCAGGAGCGCCTTGCTTCCATTGTACGGACAGGATGATCCCATGACACAAAGACAACAACGCCTCACGCCCCAGCAACTCCGATCGCGCTGGTGGTTCGACAACCCTGAGCATCCTGGCACCACGGCGATCTGCATAGAACGCTACATGAATTACGGGGTGGCGTTGGAGGAGCTGCGTAGCGGCAAGCCGATCATCGGCATCGCCCAGTCGGGCTCCGACCTCACCCCTTGCAACCGCCACCATATCGAGCTGGTCAAGCGGGTGAAGGATGGCATTCGTGCTGCCGGAGGCGTGCCCTTCGAGTTCCCCATGCATCCGATTCACGAAAACGTGCGGCGCCCCACCGCGGCGCTGGATCGCAACCTCGCCTATCTGGGCCTGGTCGAGATCATGCACGGCTACCCACTCGATGGCGTAGTGCTGACAACGGGGTGTGACAAGACCACGCCGGCCTGCCTGATGGCGGCGGCCACGGTCAATATTCCTGCCATCGTGCTCTCCGGTGGACCGATGCTCAACGGTTGGCGGGGCAGCAGCGAGCGCGTCGGCTCCGGCACCATCATCTGGGAGCTTCGCAAGCGTCTTGCCGCCGGTGATATCGGATACGAGGAGTTCCTAGCGCGGGCCACGGACTCGGCACCCTCCGTGGGGCACTGCAATACCATGGGCACTGCCTCGACCATGAACTCCATGGCCGAGTGCCTGGGCATGAGCCTGCCGGGCTCGGCGATCATTCCCGCGCCTTACAAGGAGCGCTCGTCCGTCGCCTATTACACCGGGGAGCGGATCGTCGAGATGGTCTGGGAGGATTTGCGGCCTCTGGAAATACTGACCCGCGAGGCGTTCGAGAACGCCATCATGGCCTGCTCGGCATTGGGCGGTTCCAGCAACGCCCCCATCCACGTCATTGGCATTGCTCGACATGCCGGCATTGAACTCACCAATGACGATTGGCAGCGCCTGGGGCATTCGATTCCGCTATTGAGCAACGTCATGCCCGCCGGCGCTTATCTGTGCGAAGAGTTCTATCGCGCGGGTGGCGTGCCTGCGGTTCTGCGTGAACTGCAACGTGCCGGCCACTTGCATGACAATATGTTGACCGTCAATGGTCGTACCCTGGGAGAGAACATCGAAGGGTGCGACACCCAGGATGAGGAGATCATCCGGCGCTACGAGAACCCGTTGGTCGAGCATGCAGGGTTCATCAACTTGAAGGGCAACCTGTTCGACTCCGCATTGATGAAGACCAGCGTGATTTCGGCGGAGTTCCGTCAGCGCTACTTGAGCAACCCTGATGACCCCGAGGCCTTCGAGGGGCCGGTCGCGGTCTTCGATGGCTCCGAGGATTACCATGCGCGAATCGATGATCCTGCGCTTGGCATCGACGAGAACACCATTCTGGTCATGCGTGGCGCAGGCCCGGTAGGCCACCCCGGTGGGGCGGAGGTGGTCAACATGCAACCGCCCGAGGCGCTGATCAAACGCGGTATCGAGTCGCTGCCGTGCCTGGGCGATGGGCGCCAGTCCGGTACCTCCGGGTCGCCCTCGATTCTCAATGCCGCGCCGGAAGCCGCAGTCGGTGGCGGGTTGGCACTGCTTGAGAGTGGCGACAGGGTGCGAATCGACCTGCGTAAAGGGGAAGCAAATCTTCTGATCAGCGAAGAGGAGTTGACTCAACGTCGTGAACGGTTGGCATCCGAGGGAGGCTATCGCTATCCGCCCCATCAGACACCCTGGCAGGAGATACAACGCAGCCTGGTCGAGCAGCACGATCGCGGCATGACGCTGATACCTGCCACACAGTATCGCGACGTGGCGCGTACCAGCACGCCACGAGACAACCATTGACGCTGATGATCGATACCATATCGCCACAGGAGATGTTCCGCTGACGGTTTTTGACGTTGAACTGATAAGCTTTTGTTTTTATTGGAGCAGACTCAACCCAGGTTAAGGGAATTGTCATAAAGGCTTGTTAGAGTGCAGGTGCGTAAACAAGGCAGGAGGCCTTTATGCTTAATATCTCAAGGAAAGTTACGTGCCCCGAATGCAGTGGAAGCAATTTCTGGAAGGGGGATCCCAAGCCCACGGACGATCTTCACTGCCGTTACTGCAGTGCGTTCATCGCCAAATACGATGATTACATCTCCAATCTCGTTCGAGACGAAGCCGCGCGCATGCTGGCGCAATTCGTCGAGTCCGATTCCGAGCAGGATCTCGCCACGCTCAAGTATGCGCTGTCGCATCCCGAGCATCGCAGGGCCAGTGTCTGAGCCTGATTGCATGGCCTAGCATGACGATACTATCTGCCTAGAAGCAGAACGGGTAGTATCGCGCAGAGCCGACAACGAAAACCGCCGCTAACGGATCATGCCGAGGTGACGGTTTCTTTAGGAAAAGAGTAAAAGCCGTAGAGCAGACACTGTGGCTAGGCTTCATTCCTCACCGCTGCCTTCTGGCGCGAGACGTTGATCGATGTCTCGATTTTTCGTGAGTGGCTACTCAACACTGCTCAGCGCGAGGCCTATAACCGAATGGCCCATCTTTTCTGAGTTTCTGTTACGAGGCGCAGCGCAGCTTGAGCCTCAAGGCGGGAGGAGATCGTTTGATCGGCTGTTGGCATGGAGTGGGCTGGCAGACGAGAGGTGTTTGCCGAGATTCCAACAATGAAAAACCGCCACTCGGCCTGATCCGTTAGTGGCGGTTTTTTTGATGTCTTGGTCGGAGCGACAGGATTCGAACCTGCGACCTCTGCAACCCCATTGCAGCGCGCTACCAAGCTGCGCCACGCTCCGACTATCTCGTTGCCACGCTCGTTTAACCTGACCGTGCCGTGAAGACGAGGCATATACTAGCGTGGCTCGATAAAAATGGAAAGACTCTTTGCGCTTTTCTTTCAAATGCTTGTCGCCTTCCGGGCTGGCTCCTGTAATCTTGGAAGCGGATTGCATCAAGGAGAGGGGAGATGCCACTGATCGCTGGGATGTGCATTTTGCTGGGTTGCCAATTCGTGGGCGAGTCGCTGGCGCGTGGCCTTGGCGTACCTGTGCCTGGACCGGTGCTGGGAATGGTGTTTCTACTGCTGATATTGATCATCCATGGACGTGTGCCCACCGGGCTGAGAATGATGGGTGAGGGCCTGCTTCGCTACCTGACGTTGCTCTTCGTGCCGGCTGGTGTCGGTATGATGGTGCATTTCGACCTGATTCGCTCTGACTTCTGGACGCTGGCCATCACCTTGGTGGTATCCACTGCGATCACGCTTGCGGTAACCGCCAAGGTGATGACATGGCTCAATGGCCGTCTGGTAGATGAAGGAAAGCGCAGGTGAATGTCGTCGCGCTGGACCAATTGTGGGTCTATCTCTCGGGCAATCCTCTGCTATCCCTGCTGGCGACACTGGTCGCCTTCTTTGCGGCTGGGCATATCAATCGCTGGCTAGGAGGAACGACACTGCTGCATCCGGTCGTGTTGAGCATCCTGCTGCTGATTGGCTTTCTGCAATTGACCGGGGTGGATTACGCCACCTACTTCGAGGGGGCGCAATTCATTCATTTTCTTCTCGGCCCGGCAACAGTGGCATTGGCCATTCCTCTCTACGACCATCGCGAGCGAGTGCGGCGCTTGTTGGCTCCCGTGCTCCTTTCCTGCGTGGTGGGTATCACGGTGGCCGTGAGCTCGACTCTTGGCATTGCCTCTTTGATGGGCGCTGACTCGGCTACGCTATTTAGCCTGGCGCCGAAATCGGTCACTTCACCCATCGCCATGGGCATTGCCGAACAGCTCGGAGGAATTCCCTCATTGGCGGCCGGCTTGGTGCTGCTCACAGGGTCGGTCGGCTGTGCGTTAGCCCCTTGGATCTTTCGTGCCCTGAAAGTAACCGATCCCACTGTGCAGGGGTTCACCATGGGGCTCGCTGCGCACGGTTTTGGTACCGCGCATAGTTTTGCGTCACTGGGAGCAGTGGCAGGGGCTTTTGCCGGCCTATCGATGGGCCTGACCGGACTATTGACGGCATTCCTTCTCCCGTTGATCGCACGTCTCGCAGGTTTGTAGCTCGGGCATCACACTTCTTCCCAGAGCTGCTGGCGAAACTCCTCTGATAAGCTGGCGACTCGGTTCATTCTCGTCACCGATGCCTCGTGCATCTCGCCGAGGATATCTTGGTAGCAGGTTGTCAGTCCGGCGGAACTCGATTGTATCGGTGACATGAAACATTCGGCCAATCTCATGTTGGCCGAAAAACAGGCAAGCATGAACTCGGTTTCACCTTCGATGATTTTGGCGACCGTGTTGAGCATGGCGTCATGAAACTTTAGTAGAGGCATTGCGTCGTTTGGCCATTCGGGTACCCAGTACGCCAGCATGTTACCGCTGGGCAGGGGGGCTGCAGGAAATAGAGGAAATTGAGCTGCGGTCATTTTTTCCATAAATCAATCACAATAGTTTAACGATCAAATCCAATTTTAGTATAGAACATGGTGCGAAGGAGCAATGAATTGTTGCTTGGATAGGTGAGTGGCGATATGAGCGTGCACTCTTCTTGTCTCAGACATTGGTCTTAAGGGGTTGGGTATGTGGTCAGTGGTCAAGTCCGTACTAGCAGCTTTTTTCGGAGTGCAGAAAGAGAGCCAGCGGCGCCATGATTTTGAGCATGGAAAGCCTATGCACTTTATTATCATGGGTTTAGTGATGGGGTTGGTGCTTGTCATTTTGGTTGCGGGGGTTGCAATGCTCGCGGCGCGATGAAGTCCAGCATGTGCCGCTGCGAGCAAGGGCGATTAAATAGGGAGTACATGCAAAGCAAATAATCTTTCTATACTCCCTCTAAAGCGCCAGTATTGCGCGATGGACACAATCACAATAATTAGGAGGTGCAGATGCGCAAGACGCTCGCTTTTAGCAAGGGTGGGTTAGCGCTCTTGGGACTGATGACTGCTGCACATGCTCAAGCCTGGAATATGCCTGTCGGGGTGACGGACCTTAGTGCTGATATCTATAGGCTGCATATGACCATTTTCTGGATATGCGCAGTCATCGGCATTCTGGTCTTTGGGGTGATGTTCTACTCGCTGTTCAAGTTCAGGCGCTCCAAGGGCGCCAAATCCTCCAATTTTCATGAGAATACCATCGTCGAAGTTCTCTGGACTGCCGTGCCGCTGCTGATTTTGGTAGGCATGGCAGTGCCTGCAACGGCGACGCTGCGCCAGATGTATGACACCTCCGATGCCGATCTGGATGTCATGATCACCGGTCAGCAGTGGCGTTGGCGCTATGAATATCTTGGCGAGGATATTGCGTTCAACTCCAGTATGAGTACGCCCAGAGAGCAGATAGCGGGCGCTGAGGAACGGGGAGAGCACTACCTGCTTGAGGTAGATGAGCCCCTGGTTCTGCCGATCGACCGAAAGATACGCTTCCTGATGACGGCGGATGACGTGATCCACTCTTGGTGGGTGCCTGACTTTGCCGTCAAGCAGGACACTATTCCCGGCTTTGTTAACGAGAACTGGGTACGTATCAACGAACCCGGCATCTATCGAGGCCAGTGCGCGGAATTGTGCGGCCGCGACCATGCCTTCATGCCGATCGTGGTGCATGCCGTCGAGCAGGACGAGTTCGACAGCTGGCTGGAGGAGCGCCGTGAGGCCAGCGCTCAGGAGGCGGGTGCGGTCGATCGTGAGTGGGAGCTTGCCGAATTGATGGAGCGTGGAGAGGCGGTCTACCGCTCGATCTGCGCGTCATGCCACCAGCAGGAAGGACAGGGCATGCCCCCGGCATTTCCGGCCTTGGCTGGAAACGATCACATCCTCGAAGACACCGAATGGCATATCGAAACCGTGCTCAATGGGGTGTCGGGCACTGCCATGCCGGCATTTCGCAGCAATCTCAACCCGGTCGAATTGGCAGCAGTCATTACCTACACTCGTAATGCCTGGGGTAACGACACGGGCGATGAGATACAGCCATTGGCCATCGCCGAACAGCTAGCGCAATAGCACCGCGGTGACGCGTTCTTCTCTCTGCCCTACGACAATGACAATGGAGATGTGCGATGGCTCCTAAACTGCCGCCCAACCCTAGCTTGCAACACGCCAGTACTGCCGCTGCCGGTGGTCATGCTCATCAGGAGCATTCTCCGCCGCATGGCATCGTGCGCTGGCTGCTCACGACCAATCACAAGGAGATCGGCACACTCTATCTGATCTTCTCGCTGGTAATGTTCTTCATCGGTGGCATCTTTGCGCTGGTAGTACGTGCCGAACTCTTCCAGCCTGGCCTGCAGCTGGTGCAGCCGGAATTCTTCAATCAGATGACCACCATGCATGGGCTGATCATGGTCTTCGCAGCGGTGATGCCGGCCTTTACCGGCCTGGCCAACTGGATGATTCCACTGCAGATCGGCGCACCCGACATGGCTTTGCCGCGCCTCAATAACTTCAGCTTCTGGCTCTTGCCAATCGCCTTCACGTTGCTTCTGTCTACGCTGTTCATGCCTGGAGGTGGCCCCAACTTCGGCTGGACCTTCTACGCGCCATTGTCCACCACCTACGCACCACCCTCGACCACTTTCTTTATCCTGGCGCTGCACATTGCCGGGATCAGCTCGATTCTGGGCGCCATCAATATCGTCGCCACCATCCTCAACATGCGCACTCCGGGGATGCGCATGATGGATATGCCGCTGTTCGTCTGGACCTGGCTGATCACCGGGTTCCTGCTGATAGCCGTGATGCCGGTGCTGGCGGGGGTGATCACGATGATGTTGATGGACATCAACTTCAACACCAGTTTCTTCAATGCCGCAGGCGGCGGCGATCCAGTGTTGTTCCAGCATCTCTTCTGGTTCTTCGGCCACCCCGAAGTCTACATCATGATCCTGCCGGCTTTCGGTATCGTCTCGGCAGTCATCCCCACCTTCGCGCGCAAGCGCCTGTTCGGCTACGCCTCGATGGTCTATGCCACGGCCTCGATCGCGATCCTCTCGTTCCTGGTTTGGGCGCATCACATGTTCGTGGTCGGGCTGCCGCTCGTCGCGGAGCTGTTCTTCATGTACTCCACCATGCTGATCGCCGTGCCTACCGGGGTGAAGATCTTCAACTGGCTCACCACGCTGTTCCGGGGGTCGATCACGTTCGAGACGCCGATGCTGTTCTCCTTGGCGTTCGTGGTGCTGTTCACCATCGGCGGCTTCTCGGGGTTGATGCTGGCAATCGCCCCGGCGGATTTCCAATACCACGATACCTACTTCGTGGTGGCCCACTTCCATTACGTGCTGGTCCCCGGTGCCATCTTCGCGATTATCTCCGGGGTCTACTACTGGTTGCCGAAGTGGACCGGTCATTACCCTAGCGAGAAACTGGGGCACTGGCACTTCTGGCTATCTGTGATCGGGGTCAATCTCACCTTCTTTCCCATGCACTTTGCCGGGCTTGCTGGCATGCCGCGCCGCATCCCGGATTACGCGCTTCAGTTTGCCGATTTCAACATGATCTCGAGCCTCGGCGCCTTCCTGTTCGGTGTCTCCCAACTGCTGTTCGTGCTGGTGATCATCAAGTGCGCTCGCGGCGGCATCAAGGCGCCAGCCAGGGCTTGGGATGGTGCTGGGGATCTGGAGTGGACAGTACCGAGCCCGGCGCCGCTGCACACCTTCGAAACGCCACCGAATTTCAAGCCGGCGGAACATTGAAGCGCTGCGTGGCGCTGACGTTTCAAGGTCGCGTAAGGAGAGGTAACATGATGAATCCGGTTCAGCGTACCGTATTTCGCTCGGTACTCATTCTTATGGGCATGTTCGCCTTCGCCTTCGCCCTGGTGCCGCTATATGACGTCTTCTGTCGTATGACGGGCATCAACGGCAAGGTGGATGAGCGGGCACAATCCCTGGTCAGCGAAGAGGTGGATACCTCACGCTATGTGATGGTGCAGTTCATCACCCGCTCCGGCAGTGGCTTGCCATGGCGATTGGAGGTGGAGCATCGACAGGTGCGCGTTCACCCCGGCCAGCCTACGGAGATCTATTTCGCCTTCAGCAACCAGAGCGACGTGGCGCAGTCGGGACGGGCCGTACCAAGCGTGTCGCCGTCGATTGCCTCGCGCCATCTGCGCAAGGTGAACTGTTTCTGTTTCGATGAGCAACGCCTGGAAGCCGGTGAAAGGGTAGAGATGCCGATGGTATTCCAGCTCGCTCGGGATCTTCCTCCGGAGGTGAACACGGTGACACTCGTCTATACGCTCTATCCCGTTTCGAAAGAGGAATCTCAGCTACAGGCGCGCATGGTGCCTGAATCAGGAGGTGACGCATGAGCGGTGGCAGCTACTATGTTCCGGCAACCAGCAAGTGGCCTGTGCTCGGCTCCGTTGCCCTGGGCATCATGATGATCGGTACCGGCATGACGCTGGTCTACGGCAATGGCATGCCGGTCATGGCTCTGGGGTTGATCGCCGTTCTAGCCGTCATGGGGCTGTGGTTTAGGGATGTCGTGCTGGAGTCCCGCCAAGGACTTTACGACACCCAGATGGACCGCTCGTTTCGCTGGGGCATGGGGTGGTTCATCTTTTCTGAAGTGATGTTCTTCGCGGCCTTCTTCGGTGCATTGTTCTACATCCGTATGTTCGCCTTGCCCTGGCTGGATGGCGAAGGGGCGAAAGGGGTGGCAGCATTGCTGTGGCCGGACTTCTCAGCAACCTGGCCGTTGATGGCTCCTCCCGATACGGCCATCAGTGGTCCGCGGGAAGTGATGAATCCCTGGCAGTTACCACTCGTCAATACGCTGATTCTCGTCGCCTCGAGCATTACCCTGACGATCGCACATGAGGGCCTGAAGGAGGGGCATCGCGAGACGTGCCGCAACTGGCTCTTCGGCACCCTCATGCTGGGTTTTGCCTTTATCGTCATCCAGGGCGTCGAGTACTACCAGGCCGTGACTCACTACGGCATCACGCTACAGGCGGGTATCTATGGCGCCACGTTCTTCCTGCTTACCGGCTTTCATGGCCTGCACGTCACGATCGGGGCGATCATTCTTTCGGTGATGTTGGTGCGCATAGTGCAGGGTCATTTCTCGAACGATAACCATTTTGCCTTCGAGGCTTCCTGTTGGTACTGGCACTTCGTCGATGCGGTGTGGATCGGACTCTTTCTGTTCGTTTATGTCTTCTGAGGTGCAACGTCACGTCGCCAGATCGCCAAAATAGAACCCATAGATCAACAGGACAACGAGAAGCACCGCCATGGCGACACGCAGCTTGAGTGAAGCCAGTACGCGGCGTGACGCATGGTGATCACGAAGCAGAAAGCCGGCGCCAGCGGCAAGGCTTGCCAGCATGACCATAAAGGCAGCGGCTATCAGGACTTTGAGCATGAAGCACTCCATCAGTGAGCAGGGGAATCGTTGTTCAGGCAAGTGGCCGCGCAATATCAAGCGGCAAGTCGCTTGGTGGATATTATGGTTGTTTCTGGTGATTCTGGGAGCAATGCTCGGTATTTGGCAATGGGAAAGGGCTGTCGATAAACGCGACTATCTCTCTCGGCTCGAGGCTGCACCGGAACTGCAAGCACCCCATGCCACCCCTCCCGAAGGGGCCCGGATACACGTAAGCGGCGTATATTTGCCTGAGCAAACTCGCTTTCTCGACAATCGCGTGCTCAACGGCCAGGTGGGCGTTGCGGTCTTGACGCCGCTGCTGAGTGGCGATGGCAGGCTCTGGCTGATTCAACGAGGTTTCATGCAGACCGGTCCGGTTAGGACGACGCCCATGGTCACGACGCCCGAAGGCGAGGTTGAGCTTGTAGGGCAGTGGCAAGCCGCTACCCCAACCACCATGTTGTTCGGACCCAACGAGGAGGGTGTGCGTCTTCAGCAGCTGGCGCTGGCACCCTGGCAGTCGCTGGGTGAGTTTGCACACGATGGCTGGCTGCATCTCGACGAGGGCGCCGGACTGCTTGCGCCCTGGTGGAAGCCCAATGTAATGCCGCCCAGTCGCCATATTGGCTATGCCATTCAGTGGTGGGGACTGGCCTTGGCCGCACTTGCGATCATGTTGATCGGCGGACGCCGCCTGAACCTCGATGCCAGACACGCTGATGCATGTTCCTCTTCAACGCTACCTGAGTCTCGGCCATGACATCATTGAATCGACAACGTCTTAAGCTGGCGGCGCTCATTGCCCTGTTTGCTGCTCCGATGCTCGCAGCATGGGCCATGGTGGAGTGGCGTGTCGGCATTCCCGAGCAGCGCTTGGCTCATGGCGAACTGCAGCCCGACATCCCGCCTCTCGCGGAGTGGCCTCTCGCCGAACCGCCGGTACAGGAAACGGGGGACTGGCTGATGGTCTTCGACTGCTCGGTGCCTTGTGATGCTCATGCCGACCAGTGGTGGCGCTTGCATCGTGCGCTGGGTCGTGAGGCGCCCCGGATAAGTAGACTTCGGATCGACGCAGATGAGGAGGCGTCGAAAGAGACGTTGCCGGGCGAAAGCAATGCATTATGGTCGGCGCGCCCTGCCTGGCTCGATGCAGGGCAACTGTGGGTGTTCGATCCCCATGGCCAGCCGGTGCTGAGCTATGCCGCAAATACTGATCCACGTGACATATTGAGAGATATCGGGCGTCTATTGAAGATGAACCCTGACTCGAGAGCGAACTGAACTGCCTGGCTATTATTGCTAAGTTATTGTTGAGGCTTGTGGAATTGCCAAATACGCTTTAGCGTTGCGTTGTGCAAATAGCTTCATGCGGGCTCAGGGAAAGGGTGAAAGAGGAGAATGGCCATGGAGAAAGTCGAGGCCAGGCTCACGCTGTTGAAACGGCTGAGCCTTGCAGGGGTTGTGTTCACTGTCATGGTGATTCTCGTGGGGGTATGGACACGTCTCGTCGATGCGGGGCTTGGGTGTCCCGACTGGCCCGGCTGTTATGGGCGCCTGGTGGTGCCCGACGCGACGCGAGCCGAGCTGCATTCGCCGGATGCACCACTGGATAGCTTCAAGGCCTGGGTGGAGATGATCCATCGCTATATCGCCTCCGGCCTTGGCTTGCTCGTGCTGGCGTTGGTCGCCCTGGGAGCCAAGCTTCGCCATTACCGAGGTTTTCCCTGGACACTCAGTTTGGCGCTGCTGGGAATGATCCTGCTGCAGGGGGCCTTTGGTGCCTTTACCGTGACACTGAAGTTGTGGCCTCAGGTAGTGACGCTTCACTTGTTGGGCGGGTTGAGCGTCATGTTGCTGTTTCTCTGGCTGCACTTACGCTTGCGCAGCATTTCCCCTCTGTACAAAGGTGGGCAGGTCGGGCGGCGGTTGACGCCGCTGTGGGTTGCGGCGCTGCTGCTTTTGCTTTTCCAGCTGGCGCTGGGGGGATGGACCTCGAGCAATTATGCCGGCATTGCCTGCCAGGGGTTTCCGACCTGCAATGGTCAGTGGTGGCCCGAGATGGATTGGAGCGAAGGGTTTCATCTCACTCAGACGGTAGGCCCCAATTACCTGCATGGGCAGCTGCATGCCGATGCGAGAACGGCAATCCACGTTGCTCATCGCCTGGGCGCCCTGGGCCTTGGGCTGGTTCTGCTGCTGTTGGCCTGGCGTCATTGGCACCTGCCTCATATGCGGCCCTGGATGGTCGGCTTATTGGCCGGTTATGGGCTACAGGTGGCCTTGGGAATCGCCAACGTGCTGTTCTGGTTGCCATTGAGTCTCGCCATGGCGCATACCGCCGGGGCGGTATTGCTGGTGGTAGTGATGGCGCTGGCCGTATGGCATTGGCGCAGGCCGGAGTCGCTGTCGACCAGTGATAGTAAAGAAACACATAAGGAGTGGGCCCATGCGTAATGCCGTGATCAACCAAACCGAGAGCGTATGCATGCAGGCGAACTGGGAATGGCGTGACCTGATCACGCTCTGCAAGCCTCGCGTTGTCGTCGTGATGCTAGCCTGCGTGCTGGTCGGCATGGCGCTTGCAACGCCGACACTGCCAGACCTGGATGTCGTCATATTCGGCCTGCTAGGCATCGCGCTTGCGGCAAGCGGGGCTGCAGCCTACAACCATGTGCTTGATCGCCGGCTCGACGCCATGATGGTGCGAACGTCGCGACGTCCCCTGGCAACCCGCAGGCTGCCCACTGTCTATGCGCTGAGCTGGGCAACGCTGTTGTCAGTCTCTGGCGTCGGCCTGCTGCTGTGGCAGGTCAACGCCTTGACTGCTTGGCTGACCCTGGCCTCGCTGATTGGCTACGCCTTGATCTACACCGCCTTCCTCAAGCGCTCAACGCCGCAGAACATCGTCATAGGTGGTGTCGCCGGTGCGACGCCTCCCTTGCTGGGTTGGACTGCCGTCTCAGGGCAGGTCGGTGCCGAGCCACTGCTTTTGCTGCTGATCGTGTTCGCCTGGACGCCCCCGCATTTCTGGGCGCTGGCCATCCATAAGCGTGACGAGTACGCCAACGCGGGAATCCCCATGCTGCCTGTCACTCACGGGGTGGCATTCACGCGTCTGCAGATCTGGCTCTATGGTTGGCTGACCGTGGCGGCAACGCTGCTGCCGTTCGTGATCGGCATGAGCGGAGCGATCTATCTGGTAGGGGTGATGGCGCTCAATTTGCGCTTCATGCACTGGAACTGGAAAGTATGGCGTGACCTCGACCCCTTGGCACCGATCAACGCCTTCTGGTTCTCCATTCGCTATATTCTCGGTGTCTTTGCCGTGCTCCTGCTCGATCACTATGCAGGCTATTGGATACTCTGAATGGTGCGGTGTTAGGACGATAAAAAGGTCGGCACTGCCGACCTTTTTAGTACGTTGTCATTTCACCAGAGCAGATCTATCAGCAAATAAGCCATTAGCGTAACGATGATCGTGCTCATGATGTTCAAGGCAAACCCCGCCTTGATCATGGACTGGATCTTCATATGCCCCGTGGCGAATACGATCGCATTGGGAGGCGTTGCTACAGGCATCATGAAGGCACAGCTTGCCGCAATCGCGGCAGGTACCGTGATCAGCAACGGCGACATGTCCATCGAAAGCGCCAGGGCGCCCAGCAGCGGAAGGAACGCGGCCGCGGTTGCGGTATTCGAGGTCACCTCGGTGAGGAAGATGATCACTAGCACTACCAGCGCCACCATGAGCAGTATCGGCAATGCGCCAAATAGGCCCAGTTGCTCGGCAATCCATTCGGCCAGTCCCGAACTGCTGATTGCACCAGCAAGCGCAAGGCCGCCACCGAATAGCAGAAGAATGCCCCAAGGAACATTCTTGGTGTCGTCCCATACCAGAATGCGCTCACCGGGCTGATTGCCGCTCGGAAGCAGGAACAGGCTCAAGCCGGCGGCGATGGCGATGGTGGTATCCGACAACCAGTCGAGTCCCGCATCGTTGATCAATGGCCGAAAGACCCACGCCAGGGCGGCTAGCAGGAAAACGGCACCGACGCGCTTCTCGGCCGAGGTCATGGGACCCAGTTTATTCAGCTCTTCGTTGATCATGTCGCCGCCATTGCTGCCGGCATCGAGCGAGAAGCCGGTTCTGGTCAGCCACCACCAGGCAGCGAGCATCATCACCGCACTGATGGGAAGTCCTACCAGCATCCACTGAGCAAAGCCGATGTCGATGCCGCGGCTATCGCTCAAATACCCCGCCAGCAGTGCATTGGGAGGCGTGCCGATGAGTGTCGCCACACCGCCGATACTGGCCGAGTAGGCGATGGCCAGCAGCAGTGCCGTGGCATAGCGCGAAAGCTCCCGTGGGTCGTTGTCTCCCAGCAGATTGACCACCGAAATGCCGATCGGAAGCATCATGATCGCGGTGGCGGTATTGGAGACCCACATGCTCAAAAAACCCGTGGCCAGCATGAAACCAGCGATCTGTCGCCTCGGCTGATATCCCACGAGCTTGAGAACAATCAATGCAATACGGCGGTGCAACTCCCAACGCTGCATGGCGATGCCGAGCAGAAAGCCGCCGAGGAAGAGATAGATGATGGGGTTGGCATAGTGGCCTGTGGCAGTGCCTATACTGCCGATACCGAGAGCCGGTATCAGTACCATGGGCAGCAGCGAGGTCGCCGGAATGGGAATGGCTTCCGTCGACCACCATGTCGCCATGAGCAGGCCCAACCCGGCACATAGCCAGGCCGTTTCCGACATGCCTGCCGGCGCTGGTAACACGATTGTCAGTAGTAGCCATGCCGGGCCGAGCCATAAACCTATGCGCGCGGCCATGGCAGCATTGTTGGGGGGAGGAGCGTTCGTTTGCGATGTAGGGGATGACATTGAATCTCCCTAGCGTAGCTAGCGGTGAGGGTGACTGATATCGTAGTGCTTTTATTATCTAGTTGGTCTATCTCGATGGCCTAGGCTGAACGGACAAAAGTTAGTCTAGCATCTGCCATGAGCAGCATATTTTCTTGCAGACGGTCATTGTCATTCGGCAGGGGATATTGATGGAATCTCTCCTTTCGCGCAATGCGTTACGCAGACTTTGGCTAGCCGCACGCGCGATCATGACTACTTGGGGTGGGAGGGGCAAAAGTAGACGCTTGATGCCATTGACATGGCCAGTGGTCGCCGATAGCGGTGGATGCCCGCTGTTCTCCCCGTGTGCTGGTCAGCCGCTCACATCTCGATGCAGTGACGCAACGCTGGCTCTTACGTCTGCCCTATGCATAGTGCACTGCCGGAAGTGCACTCAATTGTTGGGTTGCCGAAGGAAGAGGGTGATATTTATCCACGCTTTTCTCCGATGGCCGAATGGGAGAGTGCTGCGGGACAGGCGGTGCTGGAGCGGGTTGGTAGTGCGATATTGCATGTCAGACGCTTGACATGCCTCGATACAAGCGCAAGGCGTCGAACCTTTCCTTTGTCGCCTGTGCCTCGCTCGGGAGAGTGGCACAAGGCGCATGAGAATAGCCTCGTTGGGAGGGACGATTGAGGCGCGTATACTGCAACGACGTTTCTTGTGGATTATTGATATGAATTCGACGCTATTGATCGTCATTACAGTTGTGGCCGTCGCCACCATCATTGCCCTTGCCGTCTATGCCTGGACGTTGTGGAAGGAAGTGAGGCGTCGCGATGCGTTTAGAGAGGATGAAGTGCGTCGTGCCCACGAGCAGTGTCTAATGAGCCTGGATGCGATAGCCGATGGGATGTTGAAGGATCAACTCAATCTCACCGAAGGTGCGTTGCGATGTAAGGTATTGCTTGAAATCATCGACCCCGTCCTGCTTGAGCGAGAGCATTTTCAGGTTTTCGCTCAAGTGCATGAGTTGACGCAACATCTTCATACTCATTCGTCACGCAAGGCATTAACGCCTCGAGAACGCTTCAAGGAGGATCGTGAGCGTCTAAATGTCGAGTCCGAGCATGAGGAATCCTTGAAGAAGGCTGCTAAGGCGGTGCGGGACTTCACGTTACACTGGCCTAAAAGCAAGTATTGACATTGCAGATTGGCTCTGTGACGTACTTGACTTCGAGTGCGGAACCTTCTCTCAATGCTATACAAGGGTTAATTTCTCTTTCCATGTTGTATAATTTACTTGAGTGTGGCATTAAATAGAGGCTGAATTGGCATGTGCTGGGGAGAGTCTTTGCATCTAATGTGACCAAGCCTCACAGCATATGAGCACTAGCCGAAATGGCGTAAATGTGCTTTCCTTTTTTTAGCAGGGCCAGCTACGATTGGTCTGCTTTCGGGGTTCTGTTGGATAGGGACCTGCTGTGTAACTAATTCGTTACGACTAGCGTTGTGTTAAGAAGGAGTCTTACATGAAAAAATCAACGACTGGCTTTCTACTCGGTTCCGCCCTGGTAATCGGGTTGTCCGGCTGTGCGGCATCTGGCCCTACCGGTGGTCAGCCTGCGGGCCAGACAGCTAACACTACTACCACTGGAGGTGGCGCCTGGTATCAGCATCCAGCTGTCTGTGGTCTGGCTGGCGGTCTGATCGGCGGCAGCATCGGTTATGCCACAAGCGGTAGCTCCGATGAAGAGACCGGGGCGGCTGTAGGTGGCGCTGCAGGTGCTGCCATTGGCGCTCTGCTGTGTGCCGATCGCACCCCTGAACCGACTCCGCCGCCTCCGGCACCGGCTCCCGAGCCGATGCCTGAACCTGCGCCAGAGCCCGAGTTCGAGCCTGTTGTGCTGAGCAGCGAAGTCAACTTCGAGTTCGACTCTGCTGACCTGCGTCCCGAGGCCAGCATGATGCTGGACGAAGTGGCTCATCGTCTGCGTGAAAACCCCGAATTGCGTGTCAGCATCGAAGGCCATACCGACTCCGTTGGTAACCCGCAGTACAACGTTGGGTTGTCTCAGCGCCGTGCGGATTCCGTCAAGGCTTACCTTGTCAACCAAGGCATCGATCCGAACCGTATGAATACTACGGGCTATGGTGAAGAGCGTCCGGTTGCCAGCAACGATACGCCGGAAGGCCGTGCAGAAAACCGTCGCGTCGAAATCGATCGTCAATAACTATCGCCGCTCTTCGAGCAGCGATGCCTAGCAGGGGCGCCATATGGCGCCCCTGCTGGTTTTGGGGTGTGGCGAAGCGTCGTGTGCTTCTGTTACGCTGCCCCGCTGGATGCAACCCGCTATTTGCTGTTTTTCATATACCCATTGCAACATGTGATCCCTGGTATGGATCACCACTGTGCTTAAGGATTTTTAATGCCCATCGTCACTTTGCCTGACGGCACTCAGAAAACCTTCGACTCTCCACTCAGTATCATGCAGCTGGCCGAATCCATAGGACCGGGCTTGGCCAAGGCCTGCGTGGCGGGGAAGATCGATGGCATGCTGGTCGATGCCGCCGACACGATAGATCACGATGCCCAGGTGGCGATCATTACCAGCCGTGACGAGGAGGGGCTCGAGATCATTCGCCACTCCTGCGCTCACCTGATCGGGCACGCGGTCAAGCAGCTCTATCCTGATGCCAAGATGGCGATCGGACCGGTCATCGACGATGGCTTCTATTACGATATCGATTTCGGCCATTCGGTGACGCCAGAGGACTTGGGTGCCATCGAGAAGCGCATGCAGGAGCTGATCTCGCAAGAGTATGACGTCGTGCGTGAATACGTTCAGCGAGGCAAGGCGCTGGAGACGTTCAGCCAGCGCGATGAACCCTATAAGCAGGAGATCGTGAGTGAGATACCCGAGGGGGAGACGATTCGCCTCTATCACCATGAAGAGTATACTGACATGTGCCGGGGGCCCCATGTGCCCAACACTCGCCATCTCAAGTCCTTCAAGCTGACCAAGCTTGCCGGCGCCTACTGGCGCGGTGACTCCAGCAAGCCGATGCTGACACGTATCTATGGCACCGCTTGGGGCGACAAGAAGCAGCTCAAGGCCTATCTGCATCGTCTCGAGGAGGCGGAGAAGCGTGATCACCGCAAGCTGGCGCGCAAGCTCGACTTTTTCCATATGCAGGAGGAAGCGCCTGGCATGGTGTTCTGGCACCCCAAGGGCTGGACGCTATGGCAGGCCGTCGAACAGTACATGCGTAACGTCTACAAGGAGAGTGGATACCAGGAGATTCGCTGTCCTCAGATCATGGATGTGTCGCTGTGGAAGAAGTCCGGTCACTGGGACAATTACGCCGAGAACATGTTCTTCACTGAATCGGAGAAGCGAGAATATGCGCTGAAGCCGATGAACTGCCCGGGGCATGTGCAGGTCTTCAACTCCGGGTTGCGCAGCTATCGGGAGCTGCCGGTCCGTTACGGCGAATTCGGCGGTTGTCACCGTAACGAGCCGTCCGGCGCGCTGCATGGTATCATGCGAGTGCGTGCTTTCACCCAAGACGACGGTCACGTCTTCTGTACCGAGGCGCAGATCGAGTCTGAGGTCACTGCCTTCCATCGCCAGGCATTGAAGGTGTATGGCGATTTCGGTTTTGACGACATCGCGGTGAAGATCGCGCTGCGTCCCGAGAAACGCCTTGGTAGCGACGATGTCTGGGATCGTGCCGAGGAGGCACTGCGTGCAGCGCTGGCCGCGTGCGATGTCACGTGGCAGGAGCTGCCGGGTGAGGGCGCCTTCTATGGTCCCAAGATCGAATATCACATGAAGGATTGCCTGGGTCGCGAATGGCAGGTCGGCACCATGCAGGTCGACTTCATGATGCCGACTCGGCTCGGGGCGCAGTACGTCACCGAGGAGGGCGATCGCAAGGCGCCGGTGATGCTCCATCGCGCCATCGTTGGCTCCATGGAGCGCTTCATCGGTATTCTCATCGAACATTACGCAGGAGCGATGCCGCTATGGCTGGCGCCGTCCCAGGCCGTGGTGCTCAATATCACCGATTCGCAGCGCGAATATGCCCATAATCTGGAACAGCGGCTGCAGAAAATCGGCTTGCGCGTCAAGGCGGACTTGAGGAACGAGAAGATCGGCTTTAAAATCCGGGAGCATACGTTGCAGAAAGTTCCTTATCTCCTGGTAGTGGGTGACAAGGAAGTCGAGTCCGATGCTGTTGCCGTGCGCACTCGCAGCGGTGAGGATCTCGGCACGATGAAGGTCGAAGACCTCATGTCCCGGCTCATTGCCGAGCGCGTGTAATACAACGTCAACCAATACGGAGATGTAACGATCAAGCGGAATACTCAACGCGGGCGTCCCCAAGACAAGCGCCCCCCAATGAACGAGCGTATCAGCGAAGACGAAGTCCGTCTTATTGGCGCCGAGGGTGAGCAGTTGGGTGTCGTGCCCACCAGTGAAGCCCTCGAGCAGGCGGAAGCCGCTGGTATGGACCTCGTACAGATATCCAACGCCGATCCGATCGTCTGCAAGATCATGGATTACGGCAAATTCGTCTTCGAGCAGAAGAAGCAGAAGTCTGCTCAGAAGAAGAAGACCAAGCAGATCCAGGTCAAGGAAGTCAAATTCCGTCCTGGCACCGACGAGGGCGATTATCAGGTCAAGTTGAAGAACCTGATTCGTTTCCTGGAAGGTGGCGACAAGGGCAAGGTTACGCTACGCTTTCGCGGTCGTGAGATGGCACACCAGGATATCGGCCGCAAGCTGATGGAGCGTGTTGCCGCCGATCTCGACGAGCTGGCGAATGTGGAGTCCTTCCCCAAGATGGAAGGGCGCCAGATGATCATGATTCTTGCCCCCAAGAAGAAGTGACCCGCGGGCAGGTTAACGGGTAAGCGAGCCTACCTAGCGCAGGCTTGGCTTACCGGCCTTGGGTTTTCTGAAAATATCGAGCGGAGTTTTTCTCGTGCCGAAAATCAAGAGTAACAGTGGCGCTGCAAAGCGCTTCAAGAAGACCGCTAATGGCTTCAAGCACAAGCAGTCTTTCCGTAGCCACATCCTGACCAAGAAGTCCACCAAGCGGAAGCGTCACCTGCGTGGAATGAAACAGGTACACGAAGCTGACAAGGCACTGATTCAGCGCATGCTGCCGAATCTGTAAGCTGGTCGACTACTAATCACGTCAGGAGAAAGCTATGTCTCGTGTCAAGCGTGGCGTCGTCGCACGTCGCCGTCACAAGAAAGTATTGAAACTCGCCAAGGGCTACTACGGCGCTCGTTCGCGTGTATTCCGCGTTGCCAAGCAGGCGGTCATCAAGGCAGGCCAGTATGCCTATCGCGACCGTCGCAATCGCAAGCGCCAATTCCGGGCGCTGTGGATTGCGCGTATCAACGCGGCAGCTCGCCAGAACGGCATGTCCTACAGCCGTTTCATCGCGGGCCTGAAGCAGACCGGCATCGAGATCGACCGTAAGGTTCTTGCCGATCTCGCCGTTCACGAAAAAGCTGCCTTTGCTGCCATTGTCGAAAAGGCCAAGGCTGCTCAGTAAGTGACGGTGCCGATGCCGCCACAGGTAGGTGGGCATCGACGCGTGACGTGAACGTCGCAGGGGAAGAGCAGCCGCTCTTCCCCTGTTTTTATTATGTGACCCTGATTTGGCTTGTTAGGCCAACAGTATTCGGAGCTCAACGGATGGACCATCTTCCCACTCTGGTCGCCGAGGCACGAGCTGCCATCGAAGGCGCCCAGGACATGGCAGCGCTGGATGACGTGCGGGTACGTTATCTTGGCAAGAAGGGCGAGATAACGGCCCTGCTCAAGGGATTGGGTAAATTGCCGGCCGATGAGCGCCCGGCCGCGGGCGAACGGATCAACGAGGCCAAGCAGATACTGGGTGGTGAGCTCGATACCCGCCGGCAGTGGCTGCAGCAGCAAGCGCTGGACGCTCGCCTCGTCGCTGAGCGGTTGGATGTCACCCTGCCTGGGCGTGGTCAAGGCAGCGGCGGTCTCCACCCTGTCACGCGTACGCTTGAGCGTATCGAGGGGCTATTCACCCGGATCGGTTTCGATGTGGCGGTGGGACCGGAAATCGAAGACGACTACCACAACTTCGAAGCGCTCAATATTCCTGCCCACCATCCGGCGCGGGGGATGGCCGATACCTTTTACTTCGATGCCACACGTCTGCTGCGTACCCATACCTCACCGGTCCAGGTGCGCACCATGAAGTCCCAGGAGCCGCCGATTCGCATCGTCTGCCCGGGACGCGTCTATCGCAGCGACTCCGATCTGACTCATACGCCGATGTTCCACCAGGTCGAAGGTTTGCTGATCGACGAGAAAATCAGTTTTGCCGACCTTAAGGGAACCATCGAGGATTTCCTAAAGGCGTTCTTCGAGCGTGACGAACTCGCGGTGCGCTTTCGCCCCTCCTATTTTCCCTTCACCGAGCCCTCGGCAGAAGTCGATATCCAGTGCGTGATGTGTGGCGGTGATGGCTGTCGCGTCTGTTCCCACAGTGGTTGGCTGGAGGTGATGGGCTGCGGGATGGTCCACCCGGAGGTGTTCCGCCACTCGGGAATCGATGCTGAGCGCTATACAGGCTTTGCGTTCGGCATGGGTGCCGAGCGTCTGGCCATGCTGCGCTATGGGGTCAATGACCTGCGTTTGTTCTTCGACAACGATCTGCGCTTCCTGCGTCAGTTCAACTGAGCGTCGCTTTGTCCGCTATCAGGAGACAGGATCTTTCATGAAATTTTCCGAACAGTGGCTGCGTCAGTGGGTTGATCCTGACATGACGACCCAGGTGTTGGCCGATCAGATCACCATGGCAGGCCTTGAGGTCGATGCTGTGGAGCGTGTGGCGGCAGCGTTCAGCGGCGTGGTGGTGGCCGAGGTGAGGGAGAAGCGGCCACACCCCGATGCCGACAAGCTAAATGTTTGTCTTGTCGACGATGGCAGTGACGAGCCTGTCCAGGTCGTGTGTGGTGCGCCAAATGTCGAAGTGGGCCAGAAGGTGCCTTTTGCACGCGTCGGCGCGCTGTTGCCTGGCGACTTCGCGATCAGGCAGGCCAAGCTGCGTGGTGTCGAGTCGCGGGGCATGATCTGCTCGGCCTCCGAGCTTGGCATGGCCGAAGAGACCTCCGAGGGTATTCTCGAGCTGCCCTTCACCGCGCCGGTGGGTGATGATTTTCGTCGCTGGATGGGCCTCGAGGACAGCACCATCGAGGTCGACCTGACCCCCAACCGAGGGGATTGTCTGAGCGTCATGGGGATGGCGCGTGAGGTCGGCGTACTCAACCGCCTGGCACTGACCGGGCTCGAGATCGAGGCCGTGCCAGCGACACACGAGCGTACGCTGCCCGTGCAGGTGTTGGATGCCGAGCGTTGTCCGCGCTATGTTGGCCGCGTGATCACGGGTGTCGACGTCACGGCTGAGACACCATTGTGGATGGTCGAGCGGCTGCGCCGAAGTGGTGTGCGCGCCATCGATCCGGTCGTGGATGTGACCAATTATGTGATGCTCGAGCTTGGGCAGCCGCTGCACGCCTTTGACCTGGCCAACATTCATGAACGCATCGAGGTGCGCCTGGCAACACCTGGCGAACGCCTGGTACTGCTCGATGGCCAGGAGATCGCGCTGCGTGACGATACCCTGGTGATTGCCGATGCGCGTGGCGCCTTGGCCATGGCTGGTGTCATGGGGGGCGAGCACTCGGGGGTCAATGCCGAGACGCACGATATTTTCCTCGAGTCAGCGTTTTTCTCACCGCTGGCGATCGCTGGCCAGGGACGCCATTACGGGTTGCATACAGACGCCTCGCACCGCTTCGAGCGTGGTGTCGATCCGCTGCTGGCTCGCCAGGCGGCGGAGCGTGCCACCCAGCTGCTGCTTGAGATCACCGGTGGGGAGGTTGGCCCGCTGATAGAGGTGGCAAGTGAAGAGCATCTGCCCAAGACGCGCCGTGTCTCGTTGCGCGCGGAGCGCCTGAAGCAGGCGCTTGGGATGACCATGAGTCCCGCCGATGTGGAGGATATCTTTACGCGTCTTGGGATGCAGGTAGAAGGGCATGCCAAGGGCTGGAACGTGATCGCCCCGAGCTGGCGCTTCGATATCTCCATCGAGGAGGATCTCATCGAGGAGCTGGCACGTATTCACGGCTACAACCGCTTGCCGGTCCGCCGTCCGGCAGCACGACTTGGCCTGCGTGCCGATGACGAAACTCGTCAGCCCTTGGCGCGCATCCGCCGCCAACTGGTGGCGCTTGGGTATCAGGAGGCGATCACCTACAGCTTCGTGGCACCGGATTTGCAGAAGGCGTTGCATCCCGAGGTGGTATCGCCGACTCTCGCCAACCCTATCTCAAGCGATATGGCGGTGATGCGCTACAGTCTGTTTCCTGGGCTGATCAAGGCGCTCGAGCACAATCTCAATCGTCAGCAGAGTCGTGTGCGCCTGTTCGAGACGGGATTGGTGTTTCGCGGTGATCTCGATCAGCTCGAACAGACCGCGATGCTGGGTGCCTTGGTGTGCGGAAGCCGAGACCCCGAAGGGTGGACGGCGAGTCGTGCCAGTGTCGATTTCTTCGATCTGAAAGGTGATCTCGAGAGCCTGCTGGCTCTGGGCGATGCGTCGGCATGGCGCTTCGAGCCGGCGCAGCACTCGGCGCTACATCCAGGCCAAACGGCACGGCTGCTCTATCGCGGCGAAGAGGCGGGCTGGATCGGTACCCTGCATCCCGCAGTGCGTAGCCAGCTAGGGCTAAGGCATGATGCGGTATTGTTCGAAGTGCGCCTAGATGCACTGAGACAGGGTATCTTACCGGTATTCCAGGCGCTGTCGCGTTACCCGGAAGTGCGTCGCGATCTCGCCATGCTGGTGGATGAGGATCAACCGGTCCAGGCACTGCTCGATTGCCTGCATGAGCAAGCCGGCGAATGGCTGTCCGAACTCAATCTCTTCGATGTCTATCAGGGGCAGGGGGTCGCCGATGGTCGTAAGAGTGTCGCCTTGGGCTTGACCTGGCAGCATCCTTCGCGCACGCTCAATGACGACGAAATCAATCAGTTAGTTGATGCAATCGTCACCGAGTCTCGACAACGTCTAGGCGCGGAACTACGAGGGTAGCGTCATTCGACGCTTGGGATTGCGACTGTCCACCACGAGGGGAACATCATGGGGGCGTTGACCAAGGCAGAATTGGCAGAGCACCTGCACGTTGAACTAGGCCTATCCAAGCGTGAGGCCAAGACGATGGTAGAGGCTTTTTTCGAGGAAATCCGCGGCTGCCTGCGTGAAAACGAACAGGTCAAGTTGTCCGGTTTCGGCAACTTCGATCTGCGCGACAAGCGCGAGCGGCCGGGGCGCAATCCCAAAACGGGGGAAGAGATTCCCATTTCTGCCAGGCGAGTCGTCACCTTTCGTCCCGGACAGAAGCTCAAGAGTCGGGTCGAAGGCTTCGAGGGGACACCCGATATCTGAGCCTTCAACCCTTGAAGGCTGGTGTTGAAATGACGATACCCCGCCCTGGCGGGGTATCGTTTTTTTGCTTGCCGCTTGTCACATGGCTAGACGCCGCCAGCGCTCTCCATCAGGTAGGTGATCACTACCTTGAAGAGGTAGCCCAGCATGCCGGCGCCAAGCACCAGGAACAGCATCAGTGTGCCGAACTTGCCGGCTTTTGACTTGCGGGCCAGGTCGAAAATGATGAAACACATGAAAAGCATCAGACCGCCGATGAGTAGCGGGGTGACCCATCCGTCAATGATCTCCTGCATGGCTGCTCCCTGAGGCCAAAGCGCCATTATAACCGTCGTGTGTCGACAGTGCAGCGCTTCGAGACTAGATGGCACATGCTCTTAGGAGAGAAGAACTTGCTGCTCACTGATACGGCAAGCGCACGGGTTATGCTAGTATCCGACTAAATTTCCCAAGCAAAGCAAGGCCATGTCTAAACTCAAGATATTCGTAGGCACCATGTATGGCGGCGCACTGGATGTCGCCGATCAGGTCAAGCCGCTATTCGAGCAGGCGGGCTATCAGGTCGAGATACTGGAGCAGCCGACACTGGATGATCTGATCGATGACGCCCCCGATCTGGCACTGTTCTGCGTCTCCACGACGGGAAGCGGTGACTACCCGGGGGGGCTCGTGCCGCTGACGCGGGCGCTGAATGATCGAAGCCCTTCGCTTGCATCGCTTCGCTATGGCGTGATTGCCTTGGGCGATAGTTCCTATGGCGATACCTTTTGCGGTGCTGGGCGTAGTCTGGATGCGCTTCTTCATGAGTTGGGTGCCCAGCGGCTTGGCGAGCGCCTGGAAGTGGACGCCATGGAGACCTTCATGGCCGATGATGCCGCGTTGCCGTGGGCCGAGGCGTGGATCGAAGAACAACGGTTGAAGGTCGATTGACGTGGCGACAGCGAATCCGCAACGCCTGAGTGTGATGCTTGGCCTGCTGGCGGTGTTTCTGGCCTCCTTGCCTCGCTACCTGGCAGGCGGGCATGAGACCCGACTATCGCTGATACTGATGATGGCCGCAGTGGTGACGGCAGTGGTCATCGTTCATTGGCGCCTGCTCTCTTCCGAGGGCAAGCGACGCACGCCCGGTCTGTTGAAGCGCTTGGGATTGTCTCTTCTGGCCGGCCTTGCGGCCATGAGCCTCTGGCACGCCTTGTTCAGTGCCTGGGTGGGGTGGGAGATCGCTCTCTCGCATGGCGCGACCCTTGGGCTTCTCCTGCATGTCATGGTGCTGTGGTGGCGGCGCGAGCCTGAATGAAATCGAAAAAAACGCCCCGAAAGGGGCGTTTTTGGCGTAAGGCGGCTACTGCAGTACGTAGCAAGGGATGTAGCGGGTGCCCGGCAGTTTCATCCGCCCCTGGGCGACGAAGGAGTTGAGCAGGTCATCAAGGCGAGTCATCAGCTCTGGCTCGGCATGCAAGCGGAAAGGGCCGTGCGCCTCAATGGCGAGAATGCCCGGCTCCTTGACGTTGCCCGCGACGATCCCGGAGAAGGCGCGCCTGAGATTGGCGGCCAGCTCGTGTACCGGCTGGCCGTGATGTAGCGCAAGTCCGGCCATCGCTTCGTGGGTCGGTTCGAAGGGTTCCTGGAAGTTGCGCTGGATATTCAGGCGCCAGTTATAGTAGAAGGCGTCGTGATGCGTGCGCCGGAAGGTGGTGACCTCATCGATCCCGTAACGCATGGTACGAGCGACGCCCTCGGGATCGTCGATATGGACGCGATAGAGCTCCCGGACCTCCTCGCCAAGGGTATAGACGAGAAATTCATCGATGCGCTTGAAGTAGTCGGCCGAGCTGGCCGGGCCAGTGAACACCACCGGGAAGGGCATCTCCCGGTTGTCGGGATGCAGCAGGATGCCGAGCAGGTAGAGAATCTCTTCGGCGGTTCCTACGCCACCGGGGAAGACGATGATGCCGTGAGCGACGCGCACGAAGGCCTCCAGGCGCTTCTCGATGTCGGGCATGATCACCAGTTCGTTGACGATCGGGTTGGGCGATTCGGCGGCAATAATTCCAGGCTCGGAGATGCCAAGATAGCGCCCATGCCTGCGGCGCTGCTTGGCATGGGCCACGTTGGCTCCCTTCATTGGCCCCTTCATGGCCCCAGGCCCGCAGCCGGTGCAGATATCCATTTCGCGTAGCCCGAGGTGATAGCCAACGTCCTTGGTATATTCATACTCCTCGCGGGAGATCGAGTGTCCTCCCCAGCAGACCACTAGGCTGGGGTCGCGGGAGGGCTGCAGGGCGCCGGCCTTGCGCAGGATATGGAAAATGGCATTGGTGGTCCCCTCGCCAGTGTCCAAATCGAAACGCTTCTGGGTCTGGATCTCGTTGTAGACGTAGACGATATCGCGCAGTACCGACGAGAGCAGCTCGCGTATGCCGCGGATCATCTTGCCATCCACGAAGGCATCGACGGGAGCATTGGTCAGCTTGAGGCGAATGCCGCGATCCTGCTGGATCACTTCGATATCGAAGTCATGGTAAGTTTCCATGACCTCGCGACCATCGTCGGTGGGATTACCGCAATTGAGCACGGCCAGGGCGCAGCGTCTGAGCAGTTCATGCAGACCGCTGGTCGACGTGTCGCGCAGCCGGTTGACCTCATGTTGGGAGAGGACTTCCAGGCTGCCCTCCGGCGAGATGATGGTGGAGATGGTTTCTGGCATGGAGGCTTTCCTTGTCATGCTGCGTCGTGTCTATTGAGGGCGATGCTAACATCTAACATGGTTGCCGGTAATGCCGTAGCGCTGCGTAACTGGCTGAAATCTGTTAGAATCGCAGACATGTGATTCGACACTTCTTTCCATCGCCAGTGAGCCAGCCGCTGCGCCATGTTCAACGCTCAGTACTTTCGTACCTTTATCACGCTGGTCGAAACCGGCAGCTTTACGCAGACGGCGCGTCGCCTCGACATGACGCAGCCCGGGGTCAGCCAGCATATTCGCAAGCTCGAGCAGTATCTCGATAAATCACTGCTCAACCGCTTCGGCCGGAAGTTCACCTTGACCGAGGAGGGCCGGCGTACCCATGAGTATGCAATCAAGCTCTTTGCGGAGCACGAGCACTTCCGCCACTCCCTGGATAACGACTCCCTCGACTCCGGCGAGTGCCGAATCGCCTCGCCCGGAAGTGTGGGCGGGATGTTCTACCCCTTTCTGCTCAGCTATCAGCAGATGTATTCCGGGCTTACGGTGAGCTACAGCTTTGCCTTCAATCATGAGATCGTTCAGGGCCTGCTAGCCGGTCATTACGATCTGGGAATCGTGACCGAACTCTCCAAGCATCCCGATCTACGCTTCGAGCCCTGGCATCAGGAGCCGTTGTGCTTATTGGTGCCTGCGGACTTTACCGGCACCACGCTCAATGATCTGACCGGGCTTGGCTTTATGAACTACTCTGACGGCATCCATCACGCCAGTCTGGTGCTACGGGCCAATTTCCCCGATGAATTCCGCGGCATGAACCGCTTGCCGCTGCAGGGCTTTACCAATGAGGTCTCGCTGGTACTCGACGCCGTGGCGCGTGGCTTGGGTTTTACCGTGGTGCCTCGTCTGGTGCTTGAGACTTCGCCTTGGCAGCGCCAAGTCAAGGAGTTGATGCTGCCGCATACGGTGCATGAGACGTTGCACGTGGTCACCCAGGCTGGCAAGGAGACGCCGCGGCGTTATGCCAAGCTGCTCGAGGATTTCCGCGAACAGCGTCGCCAGACGCTCTATGGCTACGCTCAGGAGCCTGATTTCGACCCCGAGCGGTAACGAATGAGACAGCCAACAAAAGCCCCGGCATCTGCCGGGGCTTTTCGTTGCTTTGTCGTGTGACTTCGACTCGCAATTTCAGTCGCGATAGGCGTCGATACTTGGACAGGAGCAGATCAGTTGCCGATCGCCATGCACGTTATCGACACGATTGACCGCCGGCCAGTACTTGGCTGCCTTGACGGCGTCCGAGGGAAAGACGCCGGTTTCGCGGGAATAGGGGCGCTTCCACGGCTCATCCATCAGGTCGGCCATGGTGTGAGGGGCATGAATCAGCGGGTTGTTGTCCGCTGGCCAGTCGCCGCGCTCCACCCGGGCAATCTCCTCGCGAATGCTGATCATGGCATCGCAGAAGCGGTCGATCTCGTAACGGGACTCCGACTCGGTCGGTTCCACCATCAACGTGCCGGGTACCGGGAAGGACATGGTAGGCGCATGGAAGCCATAGTCCATCAGACGCTTGGCGATATCCTCCTCGCTGATCCCGGAAGCAGCCTTGAGAGGACGGATGTCGATGATGCATTCATGGGCGACGGTGCCGTTGATGCCGCGGTAGAGCACCGGAAAGTGAGACTCGAGGCGACGTGCGATGTAGTTGGCGTTGAGGATCGCAAGCTCGGTTGCTTCGCGCAAACCGCGTGCCCCCATCATCTTGATGTAGGCCCAGGAGATCGGCAGGATCGAGGCGCTGCCAAAGGCCGCCGCCGAGACCGCGCCGCACTCTTCGTTGACGCCGGCAATCGGTGTCACCACGTGGTTGGAGACGTAGGGCGCCAGATGCGCCTTGACGCCGATCGGGCCCATGCCTGGCCCGCCGCCGCCATGGGGAATGCAGAAAGTCTTATGCAGGTTGAGGTGGGAAACGTCGCCGCCGAAGTCACCGGGGCGGCATAGGCCGACCTGGGCATTCATATTGGCTCCATCGATGTAGACTTGGCCGCCATGCTCATGAACGATCTCGCACGCCTCGCGCACTTCCTCTTCGAACACCCCATGGGTGGAGGGGTAGGTGAGCATGATCGCCGTGAGCTGGGAGCTGTACTGCTGTGCCTTGGCCCGCAGATCATTCAGATCGATGTTGCCGTTATCGTCGCACTCGACCACCACTACCTTCATCTGCGCCATTGCCGCGGAAGCCGGGTTGGTGCCATGTGCGGAACTGGGGATCAGGCAGATGTCGCGATGGCCCTGTCCCTCGGCTGCCTGGAATCGACGAATGGCAACCAGGCCGGCGTATTCGCCCTGAGCGCCGGAATTGGGCTGCATCGAGATATGGTCGTAGCCTGTTATCTCGACCAAAAATGCCGCCAGTTCATCGATCATCTGCCGATAGCCGGCGACCTGTTCCTGGGGAGCGAATGGGTGGATTTGGGCGAACTCAGGCCAGGTGATCGGCACCATCTCACTGGTGGCGTTGAGCTTCATGGTGCATGAGCCGAGCGGAATCATCGCCTGGGTCAGTGACAGATCCTTGTTCTCGAGCCGCTTGAGGTAGCGCAGCATTTCGGTTTCGCTGCGGTAGCGCCGGAAGGTGGGATGTGTCAGGAAATCCGATTCGCGGCGGCATGGGCCGGGAATGCCGCTAATGGCACCGGCGAGAATCTCTTCGTCAAGCGTCGCGACCGAAAGCCCGTGCTCCTCACCGAGCAGCACGTCGAACAGCGCATCGAGATCGTGGGAGGTGGTGGTCTCGTCGAGGCTCACGCCGATATCGCCGCCCTCAAAGTAGTGCAGGTTGATCTCCCGGGTCATGGCTCGACCATGAATCTTGCCGGCATCGACGCCGGTCAGACGAAGGGTATCGAACCAGCTGTCGAAGGCGAGCGGGACGCCTTTACGCTTGAGGCCTTCGGCAAGAAGCGTCGTCAGGCGATGGATGCGCGAGGCGATGATACGCAGCCCTTCGGCGCCATGGTAGACGGCATAGAAGCCGGCGATGTTGGCCAGCAATGCCTGAGCGGTACAGATGTTGGAGGTGGCCTTCTCACGGCGAATGTGCTGTTCGCGGGTCTGCATGGCCATGCGCAGCGCCTGGTTGCCTCGGGCATCCTTGGAGACACCGATGATCCTGCCCGGAATCGAGCGCTTGAGGGAGTCGGTGGTGGCGAAGAAGGCCGCGTGCGGGCCGCCGTACCCCATCGGTACGCCGAAGCGCTGGCTATTGCCGACGACGATGTCGGCACCCATGGAACCGGGCTCACGGAGCATTACCAGGGCCATGATGTCGGCGGCCACGCATGTCATGATGCCGTTATCGCGCGCCTTAGCGAGCAGCGGTGCGAGATCGTGTACCTGGCCGCTTGCGCCCGGATACTGTAGCAGTGCGCCGAACACTTCCTGCTCACCGAGGCTTGCCATTGGCGCGACGATCAGCTCGAAACCGAAGTAGTGTGCTCGGGTGCGTACCACGTCGAGCGTCTGCGGCAGCACGTCGTCGGCGACGAAGAAGGCGTCGCTCTTCGACTTCTTGTTGGCCCGCTTGCACAGCGCCATGGCCTCCGCGGCGGCGGTGGCTTCGTCGAGCAGCGACGCATTGGCAAGCTCCATGCCGGTGAGATCCATTACCATCTGCTGGAAATTGAGCAGACCCTCCAGACGCCCCTGGGCGATCTCAGGCTGGTAGGGAGTGTAAGCGGTATACCAACCGGGATTTTCCAACACGTTTCGCTGGATGACCGCTGGCAGATGAGTGTTGTAGTAGCCTTGACCGATGTATGTCTTGAAGACCTTGTTCTGCCGTGCCAATCGCTTGAGGTAGTCCAGCGCCTCGGCTTCGGTGCGGGGTCCGTCTAGGTTGAGCTCGCGCCCCAGGCGGATGCTGCGGGGTATGGTCTGCTCGATCAGTGAGGCGAGACTGTCGATATTCAACTCGGCCAGCATGGGCGCGACATCATCGGCGCCAGGCCCGTTGTGGCGATGGATAAAGGCGTCGTGTCCGGCCAGTTCGGCCAGGCGTCGAGTGTCATAAGCCATGAAGCACCTGTGGTATAGAGGGGCGGTCATCCCCAGGTAGTAAAAGAGACGACGAGCGAGAGGATCGCTCGTCGCAGAGCATCACTCTTCGGCTTCGACGAGCGAAGTGTAGGTCTCGGCATCAAGCAGGGCATCGAGTTCACTGCTATCGCTGATGCGCACCTTGACGATCCAGCCATCCTCATAGGGTGATTCATTGACTGTCTCGGGGGCCTCTTCCAGTGATTTGTTGACTTCGACGACGTCGCCGGTCACTGGGGAGTAGAGATCCGAGGCGGCCTTGACCGACTCGATCACACCAAATTCATCACCTCCCGCAAGGGACTGGCCGACCTCGGGAAGTTCCACGAACACCACATCGCCCAGCGCTTGCTGCGCATGGTCGGTAATGCCCAGGGTCACGGTGCCGTCACCGTTATCCAGTACCCACTCGTGGCTATCGGTATAGCGTAGGTTCGAAGGGATGGAGCTCATGATGTTTTCCTATGCGAAAAGATTTTCTGTATTGGGGAATCGTACCCGGATTCTCGTTGTTTGGCGAGTTGTCGCACGCACTACAAGATCGCCAACAATGACCACCCGCCTAAGGTTGGCTATCTTTTGGAACATCGTCCAGCCCTTGGTCTATCGGCATGGCCTTTTTTACATGACCGCTTGTCGATACTTCTTGTCGATGTCGCATGGCAGCTAGGCTTATCGCGATCCAAGCCTCGAAAACGCGTCTACCACACGCTTTTGACTTGTCTTCGCTATGCCAGATATAAGCGAAAGGCGTGCTTTATTCTTGCTGAGTTTCCTATAAGATAATTTTTTCTTATTTTGTCTTGAGAAAAACCTTAGCCAAGAATTCCAATCGGTGGAGTGTGGTTGGATAGTTATCCGTTATGTGCAGTTTTTATTATCGACTACTAGAGCGCTTGCGGAGCATTCCGCTATGGTAGGCGGGTTCGGTTCGGCACGCCGGCAAGCGCCATGTAGAGATGTCGGTGGCAAAAACAATCAAGACAGGAGTAAAGAACAATGGAAACCTTGACCAGTCTCTTCAGCGCGGTCAATGCCGTGGTGTGGGGACCACTGATGCTGGTATTGCTGCTTGGCGTGGGGGTTTACCTCCAGCTAGGCCTGAAACTGTTGCCCATTCGTAAGTTGGGCATGGGGTTCAGATTGCTGTGGCAGGGGCGAGACAGCAAGGCTCAGGCCGGCGGCAAGTCTGATCAGGATGGAGAGATATCCCCCTTCAACGCGTTGATGACGGCACTCTCTGCCACCATCGGCACGGGGAATATCGCCGGTGTCGCAACCGCCATTGCACTGGGTGGCCCTGGTGCAGTGTTCTGGATGTGGATTACCGCGCTGGTCGGCATGGCCACTAAATTCGCCGAGGCGGTGCTGGCGGTGCGTTACCGCGAAACGGACGATACCGGCAACCACGTCGGTGGCCCGATGTTCTACATCAAGAATGGTCTGGGCCATAAATGGATGTGGTTGGGTAGCGCCTTTGCCTTTTTCGGCGCAGTGGCGGCGTTCGGCATCGGCAATACCGTGCAGTCCAACTCCGTGGCCGATGCGCTGGACTCGAGCTTCGGCATTCCACACTGGCTAACTGGTGTCGTGATCATGGTCTTGGCAGGGGCGGTCATTTTGGGAGGGATCAAGCGCATCGCCAAGGTGGCGGGAAAGCTGGTGCCGTTGATGGCCTTCGCTTACATTGCCGCAGGGCTCGTGGTGCTGATCATCAATGCCGGGCAGATCGGCGAGGCGTTCCGCCTGATCTTCTATTACGCCTTCAACCCTATTGCGGCCGCCGGCGGTTTCGCAGGGGCCGCGGTGATGGCAGCGATTCGGTTCGGCGTTGCCCGCGGGATATTTTCCAACGAAGCGGGGCTTGGTAGCGCCCCCATTGCGCATGCCGCAGCGCGGACACGCAATCCGGTGCGCCAGGGGCTGATCGCGATGCTCGGCACCTTCATCGATACGATCATCGTCTGCACCATCACTGCGCTTGTCATTCTCACCTCGACTGCATGGATCGCCGGTGAAGAGGGGGCCTCGCTGACGGCGCTCTCCTTCGAGGCGGCACTGCCGGGAGTCGGCAACCATATCGTGGCGATCGCCTTGGCCGTATTTGCCTTCACGACGATTCTGGGCTGGTCCTTCTATGGCGAAAAGTGCTTCCAGTTCCTGTTCGGCACCCGCTCGATCATGCTCTATCGTGTATTGTTCGTGCTGGCGATTCCGTTGGGTGCCATGGCGCAGCTTGGCTTCATCTGGCTGATGGCCGATACCTTCAATGCTCTGATGGCAATCCCCAATTTGATCGCTCTGGCCTTGCTCTCGCCAGTGGTCTTCAAGCTCACTCGCGACTTCCTCGACGGCAAGACGATTCTGCCGGGCGAAGAACTCAAGCACTAGCCAGCCCGTGCTGCTCGCGTTTCTCTACGGGCAGCACGCTTCTTGTAACCGCGTAATGGACCGATGCCATGACACAACTCAACAAGACGCCGCTTCATGACCTTCACCAGGAGCTGGGCGGCAAGATGGTGCCCTTTGCCGGGCATGAGATGCCGGTACAGTATCCATTGGGTGTCAAGAAGGAGCATGAGCACACCCGCCAGGCGTGTGGCCTATTCGATGTTTCCCACATGGGGCAGCTATTGATTCATGGCCCGTCACCTGCCGAGGCGCTGGAGACCCTGGTGCCGGCGGATATTCTCGGGCTGCCCGAGGGAATGCAGCGCTATGCGCTGTTCACCGGCGAGGAGGGCGGGATACTAGACGATCTGATGGTGGTCAATGCGGGTGACCATCTCTACCTGGTGGTCAATGCCGCTTGCAAGGATCAGGATATTGCGCACTTGCGCATTGGCTTGGGACATAACCATGAGCTGGAAGTGCTGGAGAGGGGCTTGCTGGCCCTGCAGGGACCTGACGCGGCCAAGGTGATGCAGCGCCTCTGCCCGGCCGCCTGTGAGATGCGATTCATGCAGCATGGACGTTTCAAGATCGATGGCATCCCTGTGTGGATCAGCCGCAGCGGCTATACCGGCGAGGATGGTTTCGAGATATCGATTGCCGCGGAGCAGACCGAAGCGGTGGCGCGCCGTATGCTTGCCGAGCCCGAGGTCGAAGCGATCGGTCTGGGTGCGCGCGACTCACTGCGCCTCGAGGCGGGTCTATGCCTCTATGGGCATGATATCGATGCCACTACCACGCCGGTAGAGGCGGGTCTGATCTGGGCCATCGGTAAGCCTAGGCGTCACGGCGGCGAGCGTCCCGCCGGTTTCCCGGGTGCCGACATCATACTTCACCAGGTGGATGCCAAGAGCCATCAGCGCAAGCGAGTGGGGCTTTTAGGAGAGGGGCGCGCGCCGGTACGTGAGGGCGCCGAGCTGTTCGACGGCGATGGTCAGCGTATCGGTGAGGTGACGTCAGGCGGCTTTGGCCCAAGCGTCGGCAAGCCAGTGGCGATGGGTTACGTTGAGTTGACACATGCAGAACCCGGCAATGTGATCTATGCCGAGGTGCGTGGCAAACGCCTGGCGATGGTGGTAAGCAAGATGCCCTTTGTTACTCCCGGTTATTACCGCGGTTGAGAGTGGTATCTCTCTTTTATACCGTTATCTTGTAGCAGCCACCACTGGCGTAGATGTAGCGGTGGTATGTCGAGCAAGATTTCCCAATCGAAACGCTGGCACAGAGGCCACTCCAGCAGGTCGAGGTGCTCAAAGACGGCAGGCGTTCGTGACACTCTCATGTTGGCTCTCCTGAGCTGCGTTCAGTACATCGAGGAATCCGTCGGCAACCTTTTCCCAGCGCCTGCTGGTGGCGCGAAGACGTGCCGAGCGACCTAGTTGGCCATACTGAGCCGGGGATTGGCAGAGCGTGACGGCGGATACGATGAAGGCAGCATCGTCACCTAGTGGCACTGTAATGCCGTGGCGATTGGACTCGATCAGTTCGGCGGCCGCGGCATGCTTGAAGGCGACGACCCCAAGCCCGCTGGCCATGGCTTCGGCGACGACATTGCCATAGGTTTCGGAGCAGGAGGGGAACAGGAACATGTCGGCACTGGCGTAGTGGCGCGCCAGTGTATCGTTGTCTATGAAACCGGTGAAATGTGTATTGGGAAGCCGCCGCTGCAGTGAAGCACGCAGGGGACCATCGCCCACCACGACGCTGACCATATCCGGCCGGGCGAGATGCATCACCAGCAGGGTGTCGACCAGCAGATCGAGATTCTTCTCTTTGGCCAGGCGGCCCACATGCAGCACGACGGGCTGATGCTCACTTGCCCCCCAGCTTTTTCGCAACGCCTGTTCGCGTTTGGCGGGGGTGAAGTGATCGCCATCGATGCCGCGTCCCATCACCTGAACATTGTCGAAACCCTGCTTGGCCATCGCTTCTGATTGGGCAAGGGTAGGCACCAGCGTCGCGTGGGTGCGGTTATGAAAATGACGTAACGCACGCCGTACCGGACCCTTTAGCCAACCAAGGCCGTAGTCGCCCATGTAATGGTCGAAGTTGGTGTGAAAACCGCTTACCACGGGAATCGACAACTGTTTGGCCACTTTCAATGCCGACCAGCCCAGTGGTCCTTCGGTCGCGATGTAGATCACATCGGGGCGCTGTTCGTGGCAGAACGTGATCAGTGCCGAGGTGCTGGGATAGCCGAACTGAACGGCGGAGTAGCGCGGCAGGTGAAAGCCGCGCACCTGCAACTCAGCGTCGACTCCTGGGGCCTTGGTGTCATTCTCGGGACGTGGCCGCACCAGCAGCAGCTCCACCTGTCGGTGGCGCAACTCCCGGCTCAAATGTCCCAGGGTATGGGCTACACCATTGATATCCGGCGACCATGTTTCACTGACCAGGCAGAGGCGCATGGCGCTCTCCTTGTGCGATTTGAGTCAGTGTCGGTTCTCAAGATGACAACGCGCTTAATGCTGCGTGACGTTTGCATGACGCTTAGAGCGAAAGGGCGCATCGGCTATCGCAGCACCCGGCGCGGGTCGATGGGCTTTCCACCCTGGCGTAGATCGAACAGCAGGTCGTGGCGCTCCGTTGCATTGCTCAAGGCCACCCTGCACAGCGCCGTACCCTGGCGGATGCGCTGTCCCGCCTCGACCATCACGTTGTCGCAAAGCGCATAGACGCTTTGCAGATCGCCCTCATGATGGATGATCACCACCTCACCGAGTTGGCGCATGCTGCCGGCGAAGCGCACCTCGCCCTCGGCGACGGCCTTGGCCTGCTGTCCGCTACCGGTGGTTAGAAGCATTGGCTGAAGCGTACCTCGACTGTCGGGACCGAACTGGCGCGTCACACGATAATCGTCCAGCGGCCAGGGCCAGTTGCGAGCACTGCTTGGCAGATTGGCCGGTGCTGGCGCCGGGCGAGGAGCCGAGGCTTGAGCGGGGCGGCTTGTACCTGAGCTGCTCGAACCACTGCTGGCAGCGACGGCGCTACCCCCGAGCGGCACCGAGACGACCTGGCCAACACGCAGGCGGTCAGGCGACTGTCCCGGATTGGCGGACTGGATGCGCTGTGGGGTGGTGCCGAAACGTCGGGCAATGGCCGAGTAGGTGTCCCCAGGACGAATCTGATAGCGGTAAGGACCGCCTGCTGGTGCCCGCTCCTGCTGAGTGGGCACCAGCAGGCGCTGGCCCACGGCAAGGCGTTGTGGGTCGACCCCGGGATTGAAGCGCGTCAAGCGCTCGAGCGGTACGTTGGCGCGTGTCGCAATGGCGCCCAGTGTGTCGCCACGCTGGACGGTAACCCAATCGCCACTGATGCCTTCGAGCCGCTGAGGGGCGGAGGGCGCGCTGGAGCAACCGGAAAGCAGCATCAACAGCACGATCAGGAATAGGTGTCCAGCGTGCGGTCCTTCTCCAGCCACAGGGCGTTGAGCCATTTCTGAAAGCGTTCCTTATAATGCGGATCCTGATGGTAGTCGCCCCCAGGCATCCAGCCGGGGACATCGAGGCAGCGAATATGGCAGCGTATCAGGCGTTCCTTGCCGCACAGATAACCCCAGAAAGTGGGGCGCGGGTTGGTATAGCTGAGCGTGGCATCGAGAATGCCGCTAAGCCGATCTCCCATTAGGCTTACTACCTGTGCCGTTCCGCCAGCACGCGGGCGTAGCAGGTGGCGATAGGGGCTCTCCTGCGTTTCGCGCTTTGCTGGTGTGAAGCGGGTGCCCTCGACGAAATTGTAAACCGCGGTAGGCATTTCCTGGGCACGCTTGCACATACGCTCGGTCGCTTCCCTGTCTCGCTTGGCGAGAGCGGGGTTGCGCGCCATCTGTTTACGGCTGTAGCGGCCCATGAACGGGAATTCCAGTGCCCACCAGGCCAGGCCGACCACAGGGACCCAGATCAGCTCTCGCTTGAGAAAGAAGCGTGGCATGGGAATGCGCCGATGCAGTGCCATCTGTAGCACGAAGATATCGGTCCAGCTGCGGTGATTGGAGATCACCAGCCACCATTGCTGAGGTGAGAGCCCTTCGGGCAGACTCAGCTCGAGCTGGGGTTTGAGCCAGTGGCGCATCCACCATAAATTGGCGCCGATCCAGTTGAGCGCCACGGCATTGAGCCCTTTGAGCACCCACAGGCTCAACCGACGGGTCGGCGCGATCAGCTTGAACAAGATCAGAACGAAGAGCGGTATCGTCCAAATCAACGTACAGAGTACCAGCAATACTGCGCTGACGAGCCCCTTCAGGGTCGACATGCCCTCTCCTCGGTGATGCAAAAAAGCTAATGCTACTGCAAGTTTGCCAAGCTGCCCAGCGTGGCTGAGCAGCCTGTGTTGCACTCATGGCTGCGAATGAAGGATCACGCCATCCTGCGGGGTGATCTCAGCCTGGGTGCCCTGAGACCAGGTCCCTGGAAAGCGCTCGAAAAAAGCCCTGACGAACTGTTCGCCCTGCGGGTCGCCCCAATAGCCGGTGGGCATCGATGGGAAGGGCCGCGTGCAAACCAATTCGCCCGGCTCACCCCGCAGGGGATGGCCCGCGTCATCGAATACCTCCACGGCCATCCCTAGTCCCCGGCCCTGAATTTCGCCACGATGAACCGGTCGCATCGGGCAGCCCAGCGCAAGGCTCGCGCCAGCAGCACTATCGGCCGACAAAGTGGCGAAGTGCAGCTCTTTCTTGATATTGCGATAGACATAGTCGAAGGAGTCGGCAGAATACGGCCCCGTCGCGAGCAGAAGCCGTAGCGGGGAGAGGTCGCGTTCATGACATGGATGCAGCTTCGCCTCTTCCCACTCGATGAGCTGGCAAGCTTCGATGGCGAGAACCGTGACCCCTTCGTTAGCGACGATATCCCACACGGCATGCCGTGCGCTTGACGTTGTACCATCTTCGAAGGAGTCGAAAAGCACCAGACTTGCACCACTCGCCAGGGCGGAGAGCTGCCAATGCCATGTCATCGAGCCGCAGGGGGTGTAAGCGAATAGTCTGTCCCGTTGCTGAAGGTCGTGATGAAGTCGTTGCTCCTTGAGGTGTTGCAGCAAGGTGCCCCCGGCGCTGTGAATCAGGGTACGGTTTATGCCCGTGCTGTCGGTAAGGCACTCGAGGCGGTAAGGATGATCGAAAGGGTGGGGGGCGAAGGAGAGCTCCTCCGCGGGATTGTTGAGATAGTCGATCCAAGCCACTGCCTTTGCGATGCCATGCGTGTCGGGTTCGCTACCTGAACGAGAAAAAAGCACCATCTGATTGAGCGATTCGACATGCTCGCAGATTGACAGCAGCTGCGACCAAGCAGTGTGGGTCTCGTTACCTGGAGACTGACCATCGCTTGCGAACAGGACCTTGGGCTCGATCTCGTTGAGCCACTCGATGAGCGGCTCCGTATGAAGATCTAGTGGGCAGGAGCACCAGATGGCGCCGATGCTCGCTGTGGCGAGTAGCCCAATGACTGCGTGTTCGCTCGTGGGCGTCATGCCGACCACACGATCGCCAGGCTCCACGCCCCCTTGCAGCAGGGAGTGAGCGGCGCGAGCTACCTGTGAATAGAGCTCGGCATAGCTGATCTGGTACCGGTTCAATCTGTGGTCGTAGAGGATCAACGCGGGATGCTCATCGCATCGCCATAGTAGATTGGCCGTCATGTTGAGACGTGCCTGGGGGAGCCAGCGTGCACCGGGCATGTCGTCGGGGTGCTCGAGGATCGTCTCGCCCTTGGCCTCGGCGATGATATTGGCCTCATCCCAGAATAGCGACCAGAAACGTTCCAGGTTCGCCACACTCCACTCATGAAGTTCCGAGTAGTGCTCAAGCGACAGCGCGTATCGCTCATTGACACGTTGCATCAACGCATTCATCTGGCTCGACTCGATGGCGGTTTGGCTGGGATGCCAGAGTGCCTCGGGCATACCGTCTCCTCCCTGGTGTGTCTTGCCTTGATTCATGCCAAGCGGTCTCTAGAGAGTAGCAGTGCTTGGCCGACGCCGTGCCGTTTCCCCAGCCCCAGCTGCCGTATCGCTCAGCACTTCCTGCAGCGCCTGGGCAGCGACGGATAGTTTGTGATGCCATGGCGTCACCACCCCTATCGGACACTCTACGATGGGCTGCTCCAGCGCCACGCACCGAGCGCCCAGCTGCATCATCTGGGCAGCGCACAGGGCCGGCACCGCACTCACGCCAAGTCCGCTTGCCACCATGTTGCCCACGGTGACCAGCTGGTGGCTCTCGAATGCTACCGGTAGGGGATCTCCCTGGGCCGCCAGCTGCTGCTCCAGCAGATGTCGTACCATCGAGGGGCGCTGCAGGGTGATGAAGTCATGCTCGAGCAACGTCGACCAGGCGATGCGCTTGCACTCCGCCAGGGGGGAATCCTTCGCGACCAGCGCGACGAAGCGCTCGGTGAACAGTGGGGTGAAGTGCAGCCCGCTCTCCTCGTCAGGTTCGAAGGCGATGCCGAGCTCCACCTGCTGGCGATGCACCATGTCGATGACGTGTTCGTTGATGACATCGTGAACGGTCACATTGATGCGCGGATAGCGTTCTCGGAATGCCATCAACACACCGGGAAGAAGATTGCAGGCAAAGGAGGGCATGGCGGCTATCGCTACGCGACCCAGCTGCAGTGTGAAACGTTGACGCATCGCCTCCTCGGTGTCTTCCCAGTCGGCCAGCAGGCGTTTGGCGAGGGGCAATAAGGACTCACCCTCGGGCGTCAGGTTCACGCTGCGCGTGGTGCGCATCAGCAGACGCCCTCCCAGCGACTCCTCCAGACCCTTGATGGCCAGGCTCAGTGCCGGTTGGGAGAGATGCAGGCGTTCGCACGCCTGTGTGAAACTCAAGGTCTGCGCCACGGCGAGAAAGGCTCTAAGCTGTTTGACAGTCAAGACGGTTGCCTCCAAGCATGGAAATCTTTTATTTGTCATTATAATTAATTGATAAGAATAACAAACTTAACAAATAGATTAAGACGAACAAGACTGGACGATGACCACACACGCATCACACAAGCCATTCACAACACGTCGAGGCGGATGACATGTCGGGATTCGATAAGCGAGTGAGTACCTACGAAGAGGCCATGGAGGGAATCGAGAGCGGTATGACCGTTCTTGCCGGCGGGTTCGGCCTGTGCGGTATCCCTGAAAACTTGATTGCCGAGATCAAGCGGCGCGGGGTCAAGGACCTCACCGTGGTCTCCAACAACTGTGGCGTCGATGGCTTCGGTCTGGGACTGCTGCTGGAGGATCGCCAGATCAAGAAGATCCTGGCCTCCTACGTTGGCGAAAACGCCCTGTTCGAGCGTCAGATGCTGGATGACGAAATCGAAGTGGTACTGACGCCACAGGGTACCCTGGCCGAGAAGATGCGTGCTGGCGGCGCTGGCATCCCGGCCTTCTACACCGCCACCGGCTACGGCACGCCGATTGGAGAGGGCAAGGAGGTGCGTGAGTTCAATGGCCGCCATTATATCCTGGAAGAGGCGATCACCGGGGACTTCGCCATCGTCAAGGGGTGGAAAGCCGACCGCTACGGCAATGTGGTCTATCGCCATACCGCCCAGAACTTCAACCCCATCGTCGCCACGGCGGGGCGTATCACGGTGGTCGAGGTGGAAGAGATCGTCGAGCCGGGCGAACTCGAACCGAGCCAAATCCATACGCCCGGCATCTATGTCGATCGCATCATCCAGGGCAATTTCGAGAAGCGTATCGAAAAGCGCACGGTTCACAGCTGAAAGACACCGATGACAAGAGGCAATCGATAATGGCACTTTCCCGCGAACAGATGGCTCAGCGCGTCGCGCGCGAGCTGAAGGATGGTTTCTACGTCAACTTGGGCATCGGTATTCCCACACTGGTGGCCAACTACGTGCCCGATGGGATAGATGTGATGCTCCAGTCCGAGAATGGCCTGCTTGGGATGGGGCGCTTTCCGACCGAGGAGGAGGTCGATGCGGACATGATCAACGCCGGCAAGCAGACCGTGACGGCGCGACCCGGTGCAGCGATCTTCTCCTCCGCGGAGTCCTTCGCGATGATCCGAGGCGGTCATGTGGACCTGACCGTGCTTGGCGCCTTCGAAGTCGATCAGCAGGGCAACATCGCGTCCTGGATGGTACCGGGCAAGCTGATCAAGGGCATGGGCGGCGCCATGGACCTGGTGGCAGGCGCCGACAATATCATCTGCACCATGACCCATGCCTCCAAGCATGGTGAGTCGAAGCTGCTGGAGAAGTGCACGCTGCCATTGACCGGTGCGGGGTGCATCAATCGTGTATTGACCGATCTTGCCTATCTCGAGATCGAGAATGGCGCCTTCGTGCTCAAGGAGCGTGCGCCGGGAGTCAGTGTCGACGAGATCATCGCCAAGACGGCGGGAAAGTTGATCGTCCCGAACCATGTCCCCGAAATCGTCTTCTGAAATTGACGATCGACCCAAGGGTCTCGCTCAAATGAGAGAGGCCCTTTTAGTAGCATCTGAATTCCCGCGATTGATGAAAAACTGACCATTGTGAGAAGTCACTTGTGCTTCTCAGGCAAGGGCGAGGTTGTGCAGGCGCTTTGCACAGGATTATCCACAAGATTTGTGAATAACTTGGAGCCTCTTGAATGACTGTAAATCTCTCATCGGTCAGCTAGTGTGCCGGCTAGACTCATGACGCATCATTCGGGCCAGGGAGATGCTCCGATGCCACCAAAAAGGAGACTTCGTGCGCAGCTTGCCGGCGACTCTTCCCATACTTTTTCTCTGCGAAATCAGCTTTCTGCTTGGGCATGGCCTGATCATGACCCTGCTTGGTGTGCGCATGTCGCTGGAGGGCTTCCCCTCTCAGATGGCGGGCCTGTTGATGTCGAGCTTCTCGCTGGGGTTCGTGCTGGGCAGCTATCTGCTCGAGAAGCATATCCGTGCGGTGGGTCATATCCGTGTCTTTGCCGCCTGTGCGGCGCTGCTTGCGGTTACCGCCATGCTGCATGGGTTATGGGTCAACCCCTGGGCCTGGCTGATATGGCGACTTTTTGGCGGGGTCGCGACGGCTGGCCTACTGATGGTGATGGAGTCGTGGGTATCGGGGGAGTCAACTAACGACAATCGTGGTCGGGTGCTCGCCTGGTACATGGTGATCTCGACGCTATCGCTGGCCGGCGGGCAGTGGATGCTCAATCTTGCCGACCCCGGCACCGCCGTGCTCTTTTCGGTGGCGGGTATCCTGTTTGCGTTGTCGTTGGTGCCACTTTCGATTCATCGCATCCATGGCCCCAGCCGGGCAAGCGATGTCACGCCGCAGAAGATCAAGCTGGGTGAACTCTTCAAGCGTGCCCCGGTGGGGTTGGTGGGGGCGTTCACCGCTGGCCTGATGGTGCAGTCGTTTTTCGCCATGACGCCTTTCTACGGCCAGGAGATCGGCCTGAGCACCGCTCAGACCGCGCAGTTCATGGCCATTACCACGCTGGTGGCCTTGGCCGCGCAGTGGGGGCTGGGGCGGCTTTCCGATCACTTCGATCGGCGTAAGGTGATCCTATGCATGGCTGCTACCATGGCAATTTCAGGTGCATTTATCTCGGTGGCGGCGCGGGTCGACTTCACGATGCTGATCGTCGTGGCCTGCTTTCATACCGCCATGCTGCATACGCTCTACTCGCTGAGCCTTGCGCATACCAATGACTGGCTGGCGCCCGGCGAAATCGTCGCCGCTAACGCCAAATTGATGATCTGGTACGGTATCGGCTCGATCATCGGCCCCTTCAGCGCCTCGCTGGTGATGCAGATGGTTGGGCCTGATGGCCTGTGGCTATTCCTCGGTGCGGCGGCCTTGATGTTGGCGATCTTCGTGCTGATTCGCTTGCGTGGGCATTACGAGGTGCCCGATGAGATAGAGCAGGAGCCGTTCGTGGCGGTACCGGTAATGGAGACGCCGCACTATCTCAGCGAACTCGACCCGCGCCATGAACCGCAACAGTATGAGCTCGACCTGCAGCTCGAGCCGTTGGCTTATATCGATAGCGAAGCATGAGCTTCGCGCTAACCATTCGACCCGAACGGGCTCGTTCATGCGATCTTGCAGCGTGTGTGCTGAGGCAGCAGCAACTCGGCGGCGCGCTCCTGGCTTCCCGGCAGGCAGCGTTGAATCAAGGCCAGACCGCCCAGGTCGATGCGGTGCTCATCGCCATCGGCAAAGACATGGCGCTGGGGGCAGGTGGGGTAGTAACGATAGTCGAGTAGATGCGATATGGGAAAGATGCCCTGCTGACGCATATTGTTGCTAAACAAGCCGGCTTGCTGCAGTCGTTCGTCGAGCTCGGCCATTGCATGTCCCAGCCCCATGCAATCGAAGCCGGCATGGTGCAGCCGTGGCCCCGCAACGGCAAGCCAAGCGGCCAACGGGTGGGCACGCTCAAGCAATCGATAGGTCTCCCAATCGGGCATTGGCCAGGGGCGACCGCGACACAGCAAATTCTGCCCGCGACAATCCTCGGGATGTGCCTGGTTCACCAGCGCCGTGAGACGCTCGAGAGGCGTACGGGTCAGGGTGCCGAGTTGCAGTTCACAGAGCACCAGCCAACTGCCATCGTCGGGAGGGGAGAGAAGTGTGATCAGCAGGCCGCGGTCGGCCATGGCATGGCGGTCCACACAGCGGTAGCCGAAGTGCTGCAGTGCTGGCAGCAGGGCCGATGTGGAGAATCGCTCGTGGTTGAGTGTCAGCAGGGCAAGATACTCGGGTGTGCTCTCTACGGGCCAAACCCGCAAGGCACCCAATTCGGGATGCAGATGAATATAGTCGAGCCATAACTGCTGGAGAAATTCCTGGCGTTGCATGAGCGTGCTCCCCTCGCTATCTACTGCAAGCGTAGTGCGAGGAAATGAGTCGTGCAGGAGAGCTTTCAACGCCAGAGGAACGCTTGTGACGCTAGCTCAAGGTAGTGTCACATTGGCGTCCAGTGACGGTCCTCGTCGGCACGCTTGAGCAGGGAGGCGAGCTCACCATGGATGTCAGGAGCGCTGGCAATGATGTTCTCGCCATAAAGGTCAACCGGAATGCCCTTGGGGCAGGGGTAAAGATGTCCGGTCCGGGCACCGGCTTCGCGGGCGATCAGCAACCCAGCGGCGAAATCCCAGGGCGAGACGCTTTCGTAGTAGGCATCGAGACGCCCACAGGCGACGTTGCATAGATCCAGCGCCGCCGAACCGTTGCGGCGGATATCCTGACAGTGCGCCAGTACCGCTGCCACGCGGCGCATCAATGGGGCGCGCCCATCGCGGCGATAAGGGAAACCAGTCGCAACCAGGCTACGCGCCAGGCTCTCCGCCTGAGCGACGCGAATTCGCTCGCCATTGAGATAGGCCCCTTCGCCGCGAATCGCGGTAAAGGTTTCGTTCAGGAAAGGGGCATGCACCACGCCAAGTTGCGTTTTGCCGTTCTCGACCCAGGCGATCGAGACGGCAACATGCGGCAGACCGTGGGCGAAGTTGACGGTACCGTCGATGGGGTCGATTACCCAGAGCGGTCCTGGCTGGTCGAGAACCTCGCGCTCGGGGGAGAGCTCCTCGGTCAAGCGCGCCTCGCCAGCAAAATGCTCATCCAGTTGCTCGGCAATCATGGTGTCGACGGCGACATCGACATCGGTGACGAGCTCACTGCCATGCTTGTAGCGCTGTGAAAAGCGTCGGTCCTGTCGCGCTTCGACGATATGTTGGCCGGCCTGCTGGGCGATACGCACGGCTATCTCAAGACGATGGGTGAGTTGCATTGCCTCTCCTTGTCGTTCATCACGCGGGTCATGTTGCTTCGCAATAAGCATCAGTCTAACAGGCCATACGGTAACTGACGTCCCGCGGCGAGATTCGTATACTCCCCCTTCACCCACCATAGGATAACCACGCCATGCAGGTCTTGAGCGCCGAGCACTACGCCCGCCTTCAACGGCTGGCGCGCCTCTACCAGCAGCGCCATGCCAAGGAGATCAAGCGCCATCCGCGCCGCAATCCCCATCTGACGGTCGATATGCTCTGCTTTCAGCCGCTGCCCGATGGCCGGCCCGAAAAGGGCGAGCTGGTGGGGGCCTTGCTGACCCCGGTATCGCTGTCGCTTGCGGTGGTGACGGCCCAGCCCAGGCCGATCCCCTTCCCAGAGCATGAAGGGAGCGAGTGGCTGGTCGGGCTTGCCAATGGCCGTTACCCTTTCATTCTGGAAACCCTCGGTGAGAGCGAGTGGCTATGGCACTGCTCGCTGCTCGACGATGTGAGCGATATCGACACGCTTCAGGAGGCCAATCGCCTCGCCCAGCAATTGATCGAGCGTGTCATGAGCGAGCCTGGCCCGTCACCGACCCAGTCCTCGACCGGTCGCTAGGGCACTGCTGGCCGAGCCAGTGCGTAAGGGCCTATGCTTAAGCGTCTGATTAACGCTCACACCGGACGCACTCGTTGCTACGGCGTAACCATCTCATGGACAGGAGAGCTTGATGAACCCAACCACGACGCATGCAACGACACCTCGTGTCGCCCTGGTGACCGGTACCACTACCGGTATCGGTGCCGCGGTGGTAAAGGCATTTTGTAACCAGGGCTTTCAAGTGCTGGCGGTGGATTTCAACCCGGATGGTCAGCGTGTGGCCGATGAGGCGGGAGCGGCCTTCTTTCAAGGCGATCTGACCGATCCCGAGGTGTGTCGCGGTGCAGTTGCCGATGCGGTCAAGCGCTTCGGGCATATCGACATCGTGGTCAACAATGCGGGCATCCAGCATGTAGCCAATATCGAGGATTTTCCTGAAGCCAAGTGGCGCCAGATCATCGATCTGATGCTGGTGGCGCCCTTCCTGCTGACCCAGGCAGCTTGGCCCTACATGCGCAAGGCAGGATGGGGAAGGATCATCAATATCGCCTCGGTTCACGCCCAGGTCGCTTCACCCGGCAAGTCGGCCTATATCAGTGCCAAGCACGGCATGATCGGCCTGACCAAGACGGCGGGGCTGGAGGGAGCCGCCCACGGCATTACCGCCAATGCCATCTGTCCGGCCTACGTGAAGACGCCGCTGGTGGAGAACCAGATTGCCGACCAAGCCAAACTGCACGGCATGGGCGAGCAGGAGGTGATCGAGCAGATCATGCTCAAGAATGCCGCGATCAAGCGACTCATCGAGCCCGATGAGGTTGCCTCTCTTGTCTGCTACATGGCATCCGATGCCGCAGGTGCGGTGACGGGCTCGAGTTGGAACATCGATCTCGGCTGGACGGCTCAGTAAGTCGCTCTATGGCGTTTTGCCCAAGCGTGGTGCTAGCCCCGTCAGGCTAGCGCCGTACCGGTCGCTTCTGCAACTTTCGCTGAAGCGTTCGGCGGTGCATGCCCAAGGCCCTGGCGGTGGCGGAGATATTGCCATCATGCTCTTGAAGGACCTTCTGGATGTGCTCCCAGGTGACGCGGTTGATCGAAGGGGGATTGTCGGCGACTTCGGCATCCGGATCGCCGCTCTGCTTGTCGAGAGCGGCGAGAATCTCGTCCGCATCGGCCGGCTTGCAGAGGTAATTCACCGCGCCGAGCTTGATCGCCTCCACGGCGGTAGCGATGCTCGAGTAGCCGGTCAGCACCACGATGCGACACTGCGGTACTACCTCAAGCAGTTCCGGCAGGAGTTTCAGCCCCGAGCTGTGCTCGAGCTTCAAGTCCAGCGTGGCGATATCCGGACGTGTCTGGCCTGCCAGAAGCAGTGCTTCCTCTGCATTGGTGGCAACCGCCACATCAAAGCCGCGCCGGGCCATGGCGCGTTGCATCACATGGCAGAACATTTCATCGTCATCGACGATCAACAGGCGTTGTGCGAGCTCTTGCATGGTGTCCTCATGAGATAATCCAGCCAGTGCATCCCTAGCCCTGGCCGGCATTCAGGCGCGGCAGCTTCACCTCGGTGAGCGTCCCGCCTTCCTGATGATTGTACAGGCTGACGCCCCCGCCAAAGCGGTTGATGGTGGCGTGCGTCAGGAACAGCCCTATTCCCATGCCCTTGCTCTTGGTGGAAATGAAGGTATCCCCCAGCTGGTCGGCAATCGACATCGCGATTCCGGGGCCGTGATCGCGAATATCGATGATCACTTCATCGGCGCTCCAGTCCAGGCTGATCGCCACGTTCTCTGGATTGGCGTCTGCCGCGTTGTTGAGCAGGTTGGTGAGCGCCTGTTCAAGTGTGGTGTCGACGGCGAGATAAGGGGGGCCGCGCTTGTCGGCAATCTCCAGGCGATGGCTGACATCCGGACGCAGCACCAGCCAGCGCTGCACGACCTGGGATAGCCACTCGCTGGCCATCTGGCGCTCCGGCTCGGCCAGGCGGCGGCGGTCGGCATTGGCGACCAGTTGCTGCAGGCGTAGCTTGCAGGTATCGACCTGGGTGCGCAGCAGGTCGATGTCCTCGCGCAGTGCCGCATTGTCCCGTGCATCCTGGCGCATCTCGCTGAGTAGCACCGCCATGGTCGAGAGCGGGGTGCCAAGCTCATGGGCAGTGCCCGCGGCCTGGGTCGCCACCGCCAGCACCTGCTCGTTGCGCAGCGCCGCCTCGCGTGTGCGCGACAGCGTCTGATCGCGGCGCCGCAAGGCATGCGCCATCTTGAAGATGAAGAACGTCACCAGCCCTGCCGAGAGGCCAAAATTGAGCCACATGCCAAGCACATGCAGGCTGATGTTGCCAGCGATCATGCCGTGGCTGAACTGCGGCACCGGCTCGAAAAACAGCATCAAGAAGGTGTAGCCGGCCATGCCACCGCAGGCGATGATCCAGGCATAGAGCCAGGGCAGCGTGGCCGCGGCGATGGTGAGCGGTACCAGATAGTAGTTGATAAACGGATTGGTGGAGCCACCGGTGAAGTAGAACAGCAAAGTCAGCCCCGCAATATCGGCCAACAGATGCAGCAGGTATTCGGTATCGGTCACCGCGCGGGGTCGCCCCAAGCGCCACCAAGTGGCGACGTTGATCAGGCCCATGGCGACGATGACGCTGATCACCGGCATCACGCGAAGCTGGAACCCCAACACCTCGATGCCGAACATGATCGCGGCGAGAAAGCCGGTCCAGGTGATGCCGCGCACGAAGGTCAGACGCACCAAGTTGCGGTTGGGTGTCGAGAGCGGCAGGGGCTGGGCTGGGTACATGAGCACTCCATGTTGGACTGCAGCCATCATACGCTATCGCGCAGGAACGCTCAGCCCATCGATACCTTCGGTCGGCATGGCTCCTTCCTGCCGGCACTCCGCCGGGTTGCCTGCTAGACTCAAGTAATCAGCATGTTAACTGCTTAAGGAGAGTCTCATGCAGGAGAAACGCGTACCCGAGTCCGAGCTGATCGAGCGGCTGCACCAGTGCATGGCCGGAGAGCGGGTGGTGATCGAGAGTGATGGCAAGCGCTATTCCGCACGTATCCAACATGTCGGCATGACCGGGCTCAAGGTGATCCCCGAGATGGCACTGGATCATAGCCACGGCGATCCCGGCGACGTGCAGGGGCATCATGTCGCCTACGACTCGGTTGTGGAGCTCGAATTCAAGGATGTCCATTACCGTCTTTGATCCGCCTCGTCACAAGGGCCTACACGACGCGGCCGCAACCCCGTAGAATTGTCGCCACGCAAATCCATTCGCGCCAGGCCATGGCTTGGTGCCTTGTTGTTGGTGACACCTACTCCAATGTCCGATCATGCCCTGGCCCACGAAGTCGATCTCAGACGTACCTTCGCCATCATCTCCCACCCCGATGCGGGCAAGACCACTATAACCGAGAAGATGCTGCTGTTCGGCAATGCCATCCAGCTGGCCGGGTCGGTAAAGAGCAAGCGTGCCGATCGCCATGCCACTTCCGACTGGATGAAGATGGAGCAGGAGCGGGGCATCTCGGTGACCACCTCGGTGATGCAATTCCCCTACAAGGGGCGCATCGTCAACCTGCTCGACACTCCCGGCCACGCGGACTTCTCCGAAGATACCTACCGGACCCTGACGGCGGTCGATTCCGCACTGATGATCATCGACGCGGCCAAGGGCGTCGAGGAGCGTACCATCAAGCTGATGGAGGTGTGCCGGCTTCGTACTACGCCCATTCTCACCTTCATCAACAAGCTCGATCGCGATACCCGCGACCCTATCGAAGTGATGGACGAGGTCGAGACGGTGCTCGATATCCAGTGCGCGCCGATGACCTGGCCGATCGGCATGGGGCGCCACTTCAAGGGCGTCTACCACCTCTACAATGACGTGATCCATCTCTATACCCAGGGGCAGGGGAGCCGCATTCCCGACGACAAGCGTATCGAGGGGCTCGATAACCCTGAAGTCGATGAGGTGCTCGGCGCCGAACAGGCCGAGGAGCTGCGCATGGAGGTCGATCTAGTGCGCGGGGCGTCCCACGAGTTTGATCTCGAGGCTTACCGCAGAGGCGAATTGACACCGGTCTACTTCGGTACCGCCATGGGCAACTTCGGCGTGCGCGAGATGCTCGACGGCTTCGTCGAGTATGCGCCGCCGCCGCAGCCCCGCGAGACCGATGCTCGTCAGGTCGAGGCGACCGACGAACGCTTCAGCGGATTCGTGTTCAAGATCCAGGCCAACATGGACCCCAATCACCGCGACCGTGTGGCCTTCCTGCGTGTCTGCTCGGGCAAGTACGAAAAGAACATGAAGATGCGTCACGTGCGCATCGGTAAGGACGTCAAGATTGCCGACGCCCTGACCTTCATGGCCGCCGACCGTAGCCAGGTCGAGGAGGCGTGGCCGGGCGACATCATCGGCCTGCATAACCACGGCACCATCCAGATCGGCGATACCTTCACGATCGGCGAGGACATGCGCTTTACCGGCATTCCCCACTTCGCCCCGGAGCTATTCAAGCGTGTGCGGCTCAAGGATCCGTTGAAGATGAAGGCGCTGCAGAAGGGCTTGCAGCAGCTGTCGGAGGAGGGTGCGACCCAAGTCTTCATGCCGTTGGACAACAACGATCTGATCCTGGGAGCGGTCGGTTCGCTGCAGTTCGACGTGGTGGCCCATCGTCTCAAGGAGGAGTACAAGGTCGACTGCCTCTATGAGGGGATCAACGTGCAGACGGCGCGCTGGATCTACTGCGATGACGCCAAGAAGCTCGATGAGTTCAGGCGCAAGGCGAGCAGCAACCTGGCGCTGGATGGCGGCGGTTATCTTACCTATATTGCGCCGACCCGGGTCAATCTGCAGATGACTCAGGAGCGCTGGCCGGAGATCCGTTTCAACGCCACCCGCGAGCATTGAAGGCTTGCCGGGTGCAGCGGGCTGGACCATGATCTAACCGGACGGCTGCCGCATGGAACCGCCCAGACGCGTTCCAATCGGCTGAATACAGGGAGAAATGCCGATGGCTTCCAAGTTTTTAAAGGAGTTCCGCGAGTTCGCGGTCAAGGGCAACGTCGTCGACATGGCGGTGGGCATCATCATCGGTGGGGCCTTCACGCTGATAGTGCAGAGTCTGGTCAGTAACGTCATGAATCCCCTGCTGGGCTTGCTGATCGGGGGAGTGGATTTCTCGAACTTCTTCATCGTGCTCAAGGAGGGCGAGACCGCCGGGCCCTACGCCACCCTGCAGATGGCGCAGGAGGTCGGCGCCGTGACGTTGGACTACGGGCTGTTCCTGAACGCGGTCATCAGTTTCATTATCGTCTCCTTCGCGGTGTTCCTGCTGATTCGTACCATTAATCGCCTGCGTCGGGAGGAGTCCACCGAGCCGCAGGCGCCGACGGACAAGGCTTGTCCCTTTTGCCTGTCGGCGATTCCGATCAAGGCGACACGCTGCGCTCACTGCACGTCGGCGCTTTCCGAGGGCGAACAGGAAAGGTTGTCCTAATTCTCATGCTGATCGATACCCACTGCCATCTCGACTTCTCCGACTTCGACGACGATCGCGAGTCGATGTTCGCCCGCGCCCATGCCGAAGGGGTAAGCCACTTTGTGGTTCCCGGGACCACTCGCGAGCGGTGGCCCGCGGTGCTCGAACTTGGCAATCGAGACGATGTCAGCGTATGTCTCGGCATGCATCCCTATTTCATGGACGAGCATGACGAGGCGGGGCTGACGGCGCTTGAGGAGGCGTTGGAGCACCATTCGAGCGTAGTCGCCATCGGTGAGTGCGGTATCGATGCGCGCTTCGAAACTACCCTCGATGCGCAGTGGAAGCTGTTCGACGCTCAGCTGCGGTTGGCCAAGAAACACCAGTTACCGGTCGTGGTGCACTGCGTGCATGCCAATGACAAGGTTGCCAAGCGCCTCAAGCAGATCGACCTGCCCGCTGGCGGCTTGATTCACGCCTTCGCCGGTAGCCCACAGCAGGCGGCGCGCTTCCTCGACCTGGGCTATTTGGTAGGGCTTGGTGGCGGAGTCACCTATGAACGTGCCCAGCGATTGCACCGGGCGGTCAAGAGCTTGCCGGATGATGGCTTCGTGCTCGAGTCGGATGCCCCCGACATGCCCTTGGCGGGCTATCAAGGGCAGCGCAATGAGCCAGCGCGACTCCCGCTGATCTGCGATACGGTGGCCGAACTGCGGTGCCAGAGTTCTGCACGTATCGCCGAGCTTGCCGCGCAAAATGCTCGGCAGATGTTCTCGTTCGAATAGCTTCTTGCACGAGAACTGGCCCGTCAGGTCGGGGATTGGTCAGCGGGTCGTCAAGAATTTGCCAGCTGTTCCGGATCGAGCCGCTCGAGGGGATAGGGTAGTTTGAGGCACTTGTAACGCTGCCCAAGGACCGCGAGTGGCTCCGTAATCTCCTTGGTACTCATGACCGCAAGGATCTCCGCCTGACCGTAGGCATCGAGTTCTGCCGCAATGGTCTCGCCATACGACTTGCCTTCAGCATCGACTATCGGGGTGCTGGTGGGAGGAAGTTCCGCTCCTTCGAGTTGGGCACGCATCAAGCGCTTCTTTACCTGACCGCGGAAGTGCGCACGCGCCACCACCTCCTGGCCGGTATAGCAGCCCTTCTTGAAGCTGATGCCACCTAGTGCTTCCCAGTTGAACATTTGAGGAAGATAGGCATCCTGCGTCTGCTGAGTGACCCACGCAATTCCTGCCTGGATATCATGCAACCCCCAGATCGCATTGCTGACAGGGGTGGCCTGGGGGGTAAGCGCCTGCCATACTCGCTCGACTTCATCGACGGGGGCGATGATCATCAACCGTGGACGAGTGCCGGGGTGGGCCAACGCCAGGATGGGGTGCTGCTTGGCCTGATGCCAGATCGCTGGTGGCACGATATCGAGCCGCGCCTCGAGCAGGGCGCGACTCTCCTGACCGATCATCCCCAGTAGTGCCAGATCGTCGCGCGGTTGCATCTCGATCTTGTAGAAGACCGCAAACTTGTCGAGGTGAGTTTTCAGGGGAACGATACGGTCAGCCGCCATCACCAGCCAGAAGCGCTGCTCATCGACTCGCAGCAGTTGCGCGTTGGCCAGCATGCGCCCCTTTGGCGTGCAGAAGGCGGTCAAGGGGGCGAACCGAGTGTCGGCAAGGCTGACCTGAGCACTGGTCTGGCCTTGAAGAAAGCGCTCCGCATCGCCACCTGCGACTTCCAGTATACCCAGGTGCACCAGCGGCGAAATGACCGTGGTATCCAATGCCTGACGAGCCTGATTCTCGGTCGGGAAATCCACGCGTTGGCTGCTGCCGCCCTCATCACGCGTCATTGCCCCAAGTCGGGCGCTCCAGTCGGTCATGCGGTCACTCCTTACAGATTTGGGCATCGGCTCTCATCATAACGCAATGGGGGTGCGGCGAGAGGTTTCAAGTACGCCGGAGTGCCTGCTCAGGCCATGCTAGACTCTCATCGAAGGATTTCCTTGTTGGGGCCTGCAGGCAGGAGAGATAGATGGCTTACGTTTCGTTGTCGTTCGAGGGTGTCGACAATGCCGATCTCATCAATCGTATTACCACGGCGTTGATGATGGTCGATGGTGTGGAGAGCGCCGAAGTGGGAAGACATGGCGCCGAAGTGGACGGGCGAGTACGCCGGGAGGAGTTGATCAGAACGGTGGAGCGCCTTGGCGTCAAGGTAAAGTGATGGCGATTTTCATAGTCAGCCAGCGTGACGGCAAGTTTCGCCAGCGTGTCGAAGTGACCGGTTTCGAGGCGCTCTTTGTCGATGCGCCAGCCATCGTCGGGGGAGGGGAGAGTGCACCGGATCCCCACGACTACTTCGATCTGTCGCTTGGCGCCTGCAAGGCGATTACTGCCCAGATGTATGCCTATCGCAAGGGCTGGCCGCTGGAGGGGGTGACGGTAACCGTGACCCGTGACGAGCGACGCGGTGTCTACCGCCTCGAGGTGAGCATGCAGTTCCATGGCATCGCTGATCCCGACCAATTGACGCGGTTGACCGAAATATCCGACCACTGCCCCATCCACCGGCTGATGACATCGGCGACAGTGGAGATCACCACCTTGGGAAATCAAGCGTAGCACTTATACCGTTATCTTTTATATTTCGACATCTTGGATTCTGCCATGAGCAAACCGTTTCGTCTGCAATCCAAATTTCAACCTGCAGGAGATCAACCCGCTGCCATCGATGGGTTGATCAAAGGGCTGGACGCAGGGCTCGCGCACCAGACGCTGCTTGGCGTTACGGGATCGGGTAAAACCTTTACCATGGCCAATATCGTCGAGCGCTTGCAGCGGCCGACCATCGTCATGGCGCCCAACAAGACGCTTGCCGCCCAGCTCTATGGTGAATTCAAGGCATTCTTCCCCGATAACGCGGTCGAGTATTTCGTTTCCTATTACGACTACTATCAGCCAGAAGCCTATGTTCCCTCGTCGGATACCTTCATCGAGAAGGATGCCTCGATCAACGACCACATCGAGCAGATGCGATTGTCGGCAACCAAGGCGCTGCTAGAGCGGCGCGATGCGTTGATCGTGGTCTCGGTATCGGCGATCTACGGCCTTGGCGATCCCGACCAATATCTCAAGATGCGCCTGCACTTCACACGTGGTGAACTCATCGACCAGCGCGCTTTCCTGCGCCGCCTGGCCGAGTTGCAATACACCCGCAACGACATGGATTTCCGGCGTGGCACCTATCGAGTACGCGGTGACGTGATCGACATCTACCCGGCCGACTCCGACGAGGAGGCGGTGCGTGTGGAACTGTTCGATGACGAGATCGACTCGATAAGCCTGTTCGACCCGCTGACGGGGGAGGTGCGCAGCAAGCCGCCGCGTATGACCATCTACCCCAAGAGCCACTACGTGACGCCCCGCGAGACGATCCTGGCCGCCGCCGAACACATCAAGAGCGAGCTGATCGAGCGGCTCGACTGGATGCGCAAGCACGATAAGCTGGTCGAGGCTCAGCGCCTCGAGCAGCGCACTCTCTATGACCTCGAGATGATGCACGAGCTTGGCTACTGTAATGGCATCGAGAACTACTCGCGCTATCTCTCCGGTCGCGCCCCCGGCGAGCCGCCCCCGACCTTCTTCGACTACCTGCCGGCCGATGCACTGCTGTTCATCGACGAATCCCACGTCAGCGTTCCCCAGGTGGGCGGCATGTACAAGGGCGACCGTTCGCGCAAGGAGACGCTGGTGGAGTATGGCTTCCGCCTGCCCTCGGCCCTCGACAACCGGCCGATGACCTTCGAGGAGTGGGAGCGCATCTGCCCGCAGACGATCTTCGTCTCGGCCACCCCCGGTCCTTATGAAGCCGCGCATGCCGGGCAGATCGTGGAGCAGGTGGTAAGACCCACCGGGTTGATCGATCCCGAGATCGAAGTGCGTCCCGCCAGCACCCAGGTCGATGACCTGCTGTCGGAGATACATCTACGCACCGAGGTGGGGGAGCGGGTGCTGGTCACCACGCTGACCAAGCGCATGGCCGAGGATCTCACCGAGTATCTCGACGAACATGACGTGCGGGTGCGCTACCTGCACTCCGATATCGACACCGTCGAGCGAGTCGAGATCATCCGCGACCTGCGCCTGGGCAAGTTCGATGTCCTGGTGGGGATCAATCTGCTGCGCGAGGGGCTGGATATTCCCGAAGTGTCGCTGGTAGCGATCCTCGATGCCGACAAGGAGGGCTTCCTGCGCAACGAGCGCTCGCTGATCCAGACCATCGGTCGTGCCGCGCGCAATGCGCAGGGCAAGGCAATTCTCTACGGCGACCGTGTCACCGCCTCGATGCGCCGTGCCATCGACGAGACCGAGCGGCGTCGCGAGAAACAGATTGCACACAACGAGAAACATGGCATCACGCCTACCACCGTGACTCGCTCGGTAGCCGATATCCTCGAGGCCGCCCAGGCACCTGGTAGAAAGAACAGCCGCAAGCGAGGCGAACGCCAGGTGGCCGAAGAGGCTGCCGACTACACCATGCGCGAGCTCAAGGCGATGTCGGTGGTGGAGCTGACCCAGGAAATCTCAAAGATCGAAGACGCGATGTTCGAGGCGGCCCAGAACCTCGAATTCGAAGAAGCAGCGCGCCAACGCGACCGTGTTCAAAAACTCAAGGCACGCTTGATCGAACTCAAGTGACGTTGGGCATCGCGCCTGCCGTTCCTCACGCGATGGGGTATAATCCAGCCGCTCAAGGTTCGCCGGCGCTCTGCCTGGTCCGGTGAATCGTTCATTATAATCAAGGAGTTTTCGATCATGACCGTGATCCGCCAGGATGACCTTATCCAGAGCGTGGCCGATGCCCTGCAGTATATCTCCTACTACCACTCCAAGGATTTCATCGATGCCATGCATGCGGCCTACGAGCGTGAGAAGAATCCGGCCGCCAAGGATGCCATCGCCCAGATCCTGATCAATTCGCGCATGTGCGCCATAGGGCATCGGCCCATCTGCCAGGACACCGGTATCGTCACGGTCTTCGTGAATGTCGGCATGGACGTGCGCTGGGACGCGCAGATGAGCGTCGATGACATGGTCAACGAAGGGGTGCGTCGCGCTTATACCCATCCCGACAATATATTGCGCGCCTCGGTGCTGGCCGATCCGGATGGCAAGCGGACCAATACCAAGGACAATACCCCGGCGATCATTCATCACAAGATCGTGCCCGGCAATACGGTCGAGATCCATGTGGCGGCCAAGGGTGGCGGCAGCGAGGCGAAGTCCAAGTTCGCCATGCTCAATCCCTCCGACAGCGTGGTCGACTTCGTACTGGAGCAGTTGCCCAAGATGGGCGCCGGGTGGTGCCCTCCTGGCATGCTGGGCATCGGCATCGGCGGGACCGCCGAAAAAGCCATGCTTCTCGCCAAGGAGTCGCTACTCGAGCCCATCGACATCCAGGACCTTCAGCAGCGTGGCGCCTCCAACCGTGCCGAGGAGCTTCGCTTGGAGCTCTACGACAAGGTCAATCGTAGCGGCATCGGTGCCCAGGGCCTGGGTGGCCTGACCACGGTGCTCGATATCAAGGTGATGGATTATCCGACCCACGCCGTCAACAAGGCAGTGGCGATCATTCCCAACTGCGCGGCCACACGCCATGTCCACTTCACGCTGGATGGCGCCGGCCAGGCGGTGCTACCGGTTCCCAAGATCGAGGATTGGCCCGAGATCACGCGCGAAGTAGGGGGCAATGTCAAGCGCGTCAACCTCGACACCATCACCTCCGAGGAAGTGCAAAGCTGGCTGCCGGGCGACGTGCTGCTGCTCAACGGCAAGCTATTGACGGGTCGCGACGCCGCCCACAAGCGCATCATCGATATGATGGGACGAGGCGAGCCGTTGCCGGTCGATCTCAAAGGGCGCTTCATCTACTACGTCGGCCCGGTTGATCCGGTGGGTGACGAGGTCGTGGGGCCCGCAGGACCCACGACCGCGACTCGTATGGACAAGTTCACCCGCGCCATGCTCGAGGACGCTGGCCTGCTCGGTATGGTGGGCAAGGCCGAGCGAGGCCAGCAGGCCATCGATGCGATCCGCGACAACAAGGCCTGCTACTTGATGGCGACTGGTGGCGCTGCCTACTTGGTCTCCCAAGCGATCAAGAAGTCACGTGTGGTAGGCTTCGAAGATCTCGGCATGGAGGCGATCTACGAATTCGAGGTGGAGGACATGCCGGTGACCGTGGCGGTCGATAGCCTGGGCGAATCGGTACATCGCACCGGTCCTGCCAAGTGGAAGGAGATCATCGCCGAGAGCGCTTGACGATATCGGCTGGTATCGCTTTGCCAGCCATTAGTCTGAACGGCGGCCCCTGCAGATAGCCGGGGCCGCTTTGCTTCGATGACCTGCCTGAAGGAGAGGCGATGACTTCCTGGTTGATCGGCATGGCCATTTTCATGGTCCACTTGCTGGGACTGCTGTCGGCCGTGCTGGCCCTGCTGTCGAGCCGTACCTCGCAAGGGGCGATCGCCTGGATCATTTCGCTGGTCACCTTTCCCTATGTTGCCCTGCCAGCCTATTGGATATTCGGCCGGCCACGTTTCTATGGGTACGTCTCGGCGCGTGGCGAGCGCGACACCGTGTTGCGTCGGGTGTTGATGCGCTACCGCGAGCAGGTGGAACCCTACCTGGCCGACTCGAACCTCGCCGAGGTGCGTGCCGTGGAGCACCTTGCCAAGATGCCTCTGACCAGCGGCAACCATGCCGAGCTATTGATCGACGGCGAGGCAACCTTCGAGAGTCTCTTTGCGGGTATCGATGCCGCTGAGGAGTACCTGCTCATTCAGTTCTTCATCATCCGGCACGATGCACTGGGGCTCGAACTCAAGCACCGCCTCGAGAGTGCCGCGGAGCGCGGCGTCAGGGTCTATTTCCTATATGACGAGATCGGCTGCCACAAGCTCAACGAAGGCTATCTGGTCGACCTGATCGATGCCGGGGTCGCGGTCAGTGCGTTCAACAACTCCAGCATGGGGGTACGCCACCGTTATCAGTTGAACTTCCGCAATCACCGCAAGGTACTGGTGGTGGATGGCCGCGAAGGGTGGCTTGGGGGATTCAATGTCGGCGTCGAATATCTTGGCCAGCACCGCCGTCACGGTCCCTGGCGGGACACTCACCTGAAACTCACCGGCCCAAGCGTATTGGGCCTGCAGGAGGCGTTCTGGGAGGATTGGCACTGGGCCACTGGCGATGTGCTTGGACTCTCCTGGGAGCCGCATGTGGCAAGCGAAGAGTGCCAGAATGTCGTGATTGTGCCCTCGGGCCCTGCCGATCGTCAGGAGACCGCCAGCCTGATGGTGCAGCATGCCATCCATAGCGCCAGGAAGCTGCTCTGGGTAACCAGCCCCTATTTCGTGCCCGATCAGGGGGTCCTCGACGCCCTGCGCCTGGCGGCGATGCGCGATGTGGACGTGCGCATCATGATTCCCGAGCGCCCCGATCACCTGCTGGTTTTTCTGTCGGCCTTCTCCTTTCTGCCCGACATGCTGCGCGCCGGCGTCAAGGTATTCCGCTACCAGCCCGGCTTCCTGCATCAGAAGGTGATGCTGATCGACGATCACACCGCCACGGTAGGGACGGTCAATCTCGACAATCGCTCGTTTCGTCTCAATTTCGAGATCACCGCCTATATTCCCGATCGGCGCTTTGCCGCGCAGGTCAGACTGATGCTGGAGAAGGACTTCACCCAGTGTCGGCGCATTTCCTACGAGGAGATACATGAGCGTCCGTTGTGGAAGAAAGTCGTATCACGCGCGGCCTATCTGCTGTCGCCCGTTCAATAGCTTCGGATTCCTAGGGAGGGATGGTGAACCTCGAGACCAAATGGCTGGAAGACTTCGTGGCCCTGGCCAACACGCGAAGCTTTTCCGCTTCGGCACGTCAGCGCCACGTGACCCAGCCGGCCTTCAGTCGCCGGATTCGCTCGCTGGAGCAGGCGGTGGGCGTCACTCTGGTCGATCGCTCCACCACACCGGTTGGCTTGACGCCGGAAGGACAGCTCTTCTTGGTGACGGCTCGCAACCTGGTCGAACAGCTCAACGAGTGCCTGGGGCGCCTGCGAGGTGTATCGATGGCCAATGAGGCACTTGATATCGTCGCTGCTCACTCACTGGCGCTGGCGTTCTATCCACAATGGATCTCGCGTCTGCAGCAGGGGCTCGGTGAGCTTCCCACCCGCCTGGTGGCGATGAACGTGGGCGATGCGATCCATGTGCTGCGTGAGGGCAATTGCGACCTGATGCTGGGCTACTACGATCCCTATGCCAGCATGCAGCTTGACGCGGAGGTCTTTCCCTCGTTCTCCATCGGGCAAGTCAAGATGATCCCGGTATGCCTCCCTAATGAGAAGGGGGAGCCGCGCTTCCCGCTCGCCGGAGAGGGTTCCATACCTTTTCTGGCCTATACCCAAGGCGCATTTCTCGGCAGCAGCGTACGCATGCTGTTGAAGAACGACCCGATCCGTTTGCGGCTGCGGACCGTGTATGAAACCGCCATGGCTGAAGGCTTGAAGGGGATGATGATGCAGGGGGTGGGCATGGCCTGGATACCCGATTTCTGCATCCGCGAGGAGCTTTCCAGCGGCCGGCTGGTACGCGCGGCCGGCAGCGAGTGGGACGTGGCACTGGAGATCCGCCTCTATCGTTGCTCGCTGGTGCACAAGCCCGGTGTCGAGAAGCTCTGGCGGCAGATGATGAAGCTGCCCCGCGATTTCCTTCAGGCCTAGCCGCTGAAGTCCGCCGGTAGCCCCAGAAAGTTCTGGATGATGAAGAAGTGATCCTCGAATAGCGTCTCGGGCTCAAGATCGGCCAGTGCCACCCAGCGGGCGTGATCGCCGCCCTTGACCGGCTTCAGCTGAGGCAACTGCTGCTCGGGGCGAAGCGCGAAATAGAAGGCCTCCGCAAGGGTACGCCCACGCCAGCTGCGATGCGGCTCGTCGAACAGGCGCTGCCCGCGCAGCGAGCCTTTCAGCACCGGCTCCGGCACCTTGAGCCGTAGCCGTTCACGCAGTTCGCGCAGACAGGCATCGAGCAGGCGTTCATGGGAGTTGACGAAGCCGCCGGGAAGGGCGAGCAGGCCCTTGCCCGGTGCAGCGGTGCGCTTGACCAACAGCACATGGCCAGACTGAACGACGACGGCATTGACCGTCACGAAGATCGGCGGGTAGGGCGCATCGACCCAGGCACTGCGATATTGATCGAGCAGACGCTGCTCTTCGATGAGCTGCAGAAAGGGCTGCGTGTCGGCGAAATCGCGCAGGGTGCCATGCACACTGGGAGGCAAGTCATGGGCCGCCCCGGTAGAGAGATAATCGCTTGCAGACGAGACGGAGCGAAGCAGCCTCTCGCGTATCTGGCTGGCCGAAATCCCCTCGACCAGCGGTACGCTGACCGACTCCCACTGCGGGAAGAGCGTCAGATAGTAGCTCGATTGGCCTCGGCTTGCCCCAATCAAGCCAATGCGGGGCAGGCGTCCATGACGAGGGCTCGCGATATCGCGCACCTTGCGCTGTACGTCGCGTACCCAGACATCGTCGTTGTAGAGCGCATCGAGCAGCGGCTCCACCTCCAGCCGCTCGTTGTCATCATCATCGAAGCAGCCCCGCAGCATCTGCTGACGCTCCTCGAAGCGCCAGGGGTTACGCAGCGAGCTCGCCTGCCAGGCCGAACCGACCAGTACGATCACCTGGCGCGATCGTTTGAGGGCCTCGTGGATGACCGCAATGTGGCCCAGATGCGGCGGCTGAAATCGCCCGATGAATACCAGGCAATCGAAATCCTGGACGATTTCCGTCGAAGCGGGGCGCGGCGGTATCGGTCGTGCCATGCAAACTCCTGAGTAAAGATTCGCTGCCTGTCGACAAGGCGTAATTGATTATCTTTTCTTGCGTCCATTGCTGCAATGCGTCATCCAAACCGCTGATTCTGCAAGATCATTCACGGTAACGTATGCTATGAAAAGACTCTGAACTCAAGGAACTGGCATGTTCAAGCATATCGCTCTTTTCTGGTGGCAAATCTTGCGTAACGCCGTAAGTCTATGGCTGGAACGCAACGCCTTCAGTTATGCCGGCTCCCTGGCGTTCTATACGCTTTTCTCCTTGGCGCCGACCATCATCATTGCCGTCACCGTCATTGGGGTGGTACTTGGCGAAGATGCAGCCCAGGGGCAGATCGTGGCCCAGCTGCAGGGGACCATGGGCGAGGAGGCGGCGACCGCCGTCGAACAGGCCGTCGCCCAGTCGCGTATCGAGCAGGCCGGTATCATGCCTACTCTGATAGGGATTGGCGCCTTGATGGTGGGCGCGACCACTGTGTTCGCCCAAATGCAGTTCTCGCTCAATACCATCTGGGACGTGGCGCCCAAACCTAGCGGCAACTCGGTATTGATCTTTCTCAAGAACCGCTTGTTGTCGCTGACGATCGTCCTCTCGATCGGTTTCATCCTGCTGGTGTCCCTGGTCTTTGGTGTGGCGCTTCGTGCCGCACTGCAATACGGGGACGACTATCTGCCGTTTGTAGGATTGCTTGCCAGCAGCGCCGAATTTCTGGTCTCGCTGGCCATGGTGGCGCTGCTGTTTGCCACGATCTTCAAGGTATTGCCCGATGTGGTGTTGCGCTGGAAAGATGTCCTGATCGGTGCCATCGTCACTGCAGTGCTGTTCGCCATCGGCCGTTCGGCGATTGCCACCTATCTCGCCTATACGGCAACGGCGTCGACGTATGGTGCCGCCGGGTCGGTGGTGGTCATCCTGCTGTGGGTCTACTACTCCTCGTTGATACTACTGTTCGGGGCAGCCTTCACGCGTTGCCATCTCGAGGCCCGGGGCAAGCCGGTGATACCACGCAATTCGGCAGTGGTGGTCAAGCATGAGCTGCAAGGCTACTGACTCACTGCAAGAATAGGGAGTGAGAAATGGACAAGTGCTGTATCAAGGCCATCGTGGTGGGCAAGGTGCAGGGGGTGTGGTTTCGCCGTGCCACACAGGAGCAGGCGCTCCAGCATGGCGTGACCGGTCATGCCAGGAATCTGCCCGACGGTCGCGTCGAGGTGGTGCTATGTGGTGCCTCGAGCGCGGTAAACGCCGTCACGCAATGGCTATGGCAGGGACCCACTGGCGCTCGAGTCACGCATGTCGAAATGGAAGGTATCGAGTGGCACGACACCAATACCTTCCGTACGCTCTAGCGCTGTCGCGGCGAGACTACGACAGGGTGTCGACGATCCACTCGATCACTGCATCGCCATTGGCGCCCAGGCACACCTCCACCAGTGGCGTGCGTGACCAGCGCTCGACGATGAAGTCGCGGCCCTGCGGCGCGAACACCGTCTGTCCCTCGGCGGGGCCCTCCGTGACTACCGAGAGGTGGCCATGCACGGTGGTGAAGAGCTCCGGCCTGATGAGCCAGGCCAGTGCACAGCTGTCGTGGGGACAGCAGCCGTCGATACCAAGCGCGCCACGGTAGAAATCGCTGTAGAAGGCATAGCTGTCGGCCAGCACTCTCCCCAGTTCCCCTCGGCCGGCGGCGATCTTCTCCATGGCATCAGGGGCCAGCACGCAGCGGTGCGTGGCATCCAGCCCCACCATGGTCAGCGGCCAGCCGGCGGTCAGCACCCGCGAGGCGGCGTGCGGATCGTTGAAGATATTGGCTTCGGCAACCGGCGTGACATTGCCGCCTTCCCTGATCGAACCGCCCATGACCACTACCTGTTTCACCCGATCGACGATGCTGGGGTCGAGCAGCAGGGCGGTTGCCAGGTTGCCGAGCGGGCCCACGGCCACCAGCGTCACCTCGCCCGGGCGGGCATTGACGGTGTCGACGATGAACTGAGGGGCACTGACCTCCAGCGCCTTGCCCTGAACCTCGGGAAGCGGGATGTTACCCAGTCCATTGGCGCCATGGATGAATGCCGGGGCAAGGTGCTTGGCGTTGACCAATGGCGCGGCGGCTCCCTGGGCAACAGGAATGGTCTGACCCGCCAGTTCGCACAGCAGCAGGGCATTGCGGGTCGCGGTATCGATTTCGACATTGCCGAAAGTGGTGGTCAGGCCGAGCAGTTCGATCTCGGGGTGGGCCAGGGCAATGGCGATGGCCTGGGCGTCATCGATGCCCGGGTCGGTATCGAAGATGATGGGATAGGACATGAAGACTCCTTTGGAAGCAATTAAGCGAGAGGTGTCGACTGCAATGGGGCCCAGCTGTCCATGGCGCTCTTGACCTCGTCGATAGTCGGGATGCTGGGTGCCGCACCCGGCCGCTGGACGCAGAGCGCCGATGCGGCACTGGCCAGTCGCAGGCAGTGCTCGGCCGATTCACCGGCTTGACGCGCGGCAAGAAAATAGCCGATGAAGGTATCGCCAGCAGCAGTGGTGTCGACCGCCGTGACACGGTGGGAGGGTAGCGAGAGGCGTTTGCCACCGCCCTGATAGCAGACGCCTTCGCTGCCCAGCGTCAGGACCAGCTCGCCATCCGGCAGTTGTCGAGAGAGCGCATCAAGCAGCTGCTGGGCGTCGCTGTCGGCTGGCAGGCCCGCCAGGTCGGCTGCTTCGACCCGATTGACGAACAGGCACTGGCAGTCAGCCAAGGGGAGCTGAATTACATCCGCGGTCATCGGGGCGGGATTGAAGGCGATCACCATCCCTGCCTCCCGTGCCCTGAGCATGACTCGTGCCAAGCCATTGCACTCATTCTGCAGCAACAACCCGTCGCCGGGCTGCGCCTGGGCAATCAGCGTATCGATGCGTCGGTCACTGAAGCCATGATTGGCGCCCGGATAAAGGATGATCGCGTTCTCGGCCGCGGCGTCGACTTGAATCAGCGCATGGCCGCTGGATTCATCGCAGAGCTCGACACCCTCGACATCCACGCCGGCTTCGACCAATGGCTCGAGCGCCCAGCGGTCCTGAGCGCTCAGTCGCCCCCAGTGGCCCAGCTTGCCGCCGGCACGCGCCATGGCTAGCGACTGATTGGCGCCCTTGCCGCCCAGCACCTGTCGGTAGCTGCTGCTGGTCAGCGTCTCGCCGGGTCTTACCAGGTGGGGCACTTGATAGACGTGGTCGATATTGATCGAGCCGTAGTTGTATAGAAAACTATTCACTTGCTTCTCTTGCATGTGATGTCCTGGCCTGGCCCTGTCGCGTTAATTCAAGAGGCGCCAATTTCACGCCACTGCTGGAGGTTCTCCACCGTCAGGTACACGATATTGGCGCGAGCTTCCGGCGTGATCCAGGCATTATGGGGGGTGACGATGAGATTCAGCGGCTCCCGAAGTGCCGCGATCAGTGCATGCCCGTCACGCGGCGGCTCTGCGGGCAGGGAATCGACACTGAGCCCCCCCAGATGACCGGCACGCAGGGAATCCAGCGCAGCGTGCTCGTCGATGATGCCGCCCCGCGCGCAGTTGACCAACAGGGCACCGGCTTTCATGCAGGCAAGGCGCTGAGCATCGAACAGATGGTGGGTGGCATCGCTCAGCGGACAGTGCAAGCTGACGATATCGGCATCGGCCAGCAAATCGGCCAGCGCCGGCCGAGCATCGTTGGCCTCGTTGCCCGGGCGGGCCGCGAAGGTGACCTGCATATCGAAAGCGCTGGCGAGCTGTGCTACACGGCTGCCAAGCTCGCCCTGCCCGACGATCACCAGCCGCTTGCCGGCCAGCTGCAAAGTAGTATGTCCCATCAAACAGAAGAAAGGGCTCTCGCCCCAGCCACCATCGACCACCTCGCGCTGATATAGCGGCAAACGGTTGGCCAGGGCCAACATCAGCATTAGCGTATGCTGAGCTACGCTTGCAGTGCCGTAGGCGGTCACGTTGCGCACTGCGATACCGCGTTGCCTGGCAGTCTCGGTGTCGATATTGTTGAGACCCGTGGCCAGCACGCAGATCAGCTTCAGTTCTGGCAGCGCCTCGAGCACCTCGGCATCGAGAACCACCTTGTTGACAATGGCCACTGTGGCCCCCTGGAGACGCGCCACGCGCTGGTCATCGCGGGTCAGGGCATGAATATCAAGCGCATCGACCTGATTGCGCAGGGGGCTCAGGTCGATATCATCGCCAAGAGTGGCGGCATCGAGAATCACGGCTTTCATTGGCGTCATCCTTCTGGTTGTCTTGTCGGCGTTCCGGCATTATGCCGCCTTGCCCGGTAGGGGGCGCAACACGCTATAATGCCGGGCTTGCCAGGCAGGCTTGGAAAGTGCGATTGGCGGCCTTATATCGCTGGGCGGTGGGCCGTGGCAAACGCCATCAAGCCCATGCGCTGTCGAATCAGGAGTGATGAGAACGATGCCCATCTATGAATATGAGTGCAAGGCCTGCGGCCACCGCATGGAGAAGCTGCAGAAGATCAGTGCTGATCCGCTGAGGGAGTGTCCGGCCTGCCAGGCACCCGAACTCAACCGGCTGGTCTCCGCCGCCGGTTTCCGGCTGGCCGGGGGCGGCTGGTACGAAACCGATTTCAAATCCGGTTCGAAGAAGAATATCGCCGGCGAAGGCACCTCGAGCGATTCGAGTGCCGCCAAGCCGGCAGCCACGGAGAGCCCAAAAGGCGGTGCCGCCGCCTGAGCAGGGCAAGCAGGCCGGCACAATGCCGGCCTGACCACGATTTCATTTGTTAACGCTACAGAACAGGATTTGACATGCGCAGCCATTATTGCGGCCAGCTGAACGAGACCCAGGTGGACGAGCAGGTCACCTTGTGTGGATGGGTGCACCGTCGCCGAGATCACGGTGGGGTGATTTTCCTCGACATGCGCGATCGCGATGGCGTCGCCCAGGTCGTGGTCGATCCGGACACCCAGGAGGCCTTCGCCACCGCCGACCGCGCCCGCAATGAGTATGTGCTGCGCATCACCGGACGCGTGCGCGTACGCCCGGAAGGCACCCAGAATCCCAACATGCCGACCGGCATGATCGAAGTACTGGCCAAGAAGGTGGAGGTGCTCAACACCGCCGCCACGCCGCCGTTCCAGCTCGACGAACATGGCAAGGTAGGCGAGGAAGTGCGCCTCAAGCACCGCTACATCGATCTGCGTCGTCCAGAGATGATCGAAAAGCTGCGCCTGCGCTCGCGCATTTCGCACAATGTGCGTGCCTATCTCGAGGGGCAGGGCTTCCTGGATATCGAGACCCCGATTCTGACCCGGGCCACCCCGGAAGGGGCGCGCGACTACCTGGTGCCGAGTCGCACCCACGCCGGCAGCTTCTTTGCGTTGCCGCAGTCGCCGCAGCTGTTCAAGCAGCTGCTGATGGTCTCCGGCTTCGACCGCTACTACCAGATCGCCAAGTGCTTCCGCGACGAGGACCTGCGCGCCGACCGTCAGCCCGAATTCACCCAGATCGACCTCGAAGCCTCGTTCGTCGACGAAGACGACATCATGGGCATCACCGAGACGATGATTCGCGGCTTGTTCAAGGAGGTTCTCTCGGTCGAGCTGCCCGAGTTCCCGCGCATGCCCTACAGCGAGGCGATGACGCGCTTTGGCTCCGACAAACCGGACCTGCGTATCCCGCTGGAGCTCACCGATGTCGATGATTTGATGCAGCAGGTCGACTTCAAGGTCTTTTCCGGTCCCGCCAAGGCTGACGACGGCCGCGTTGCCGCGCTCAAGGTGAGCGGTGGCGCCAAGCTGTCGCGCAAGGAGATCGACGACTACACCAAGTTCGTCGGCATCTACGGTGCCAAGGGGTTGGCCTGGATCAAGGTCAACGAACGCGCCAAGGGGCTCGAAGGGCTGCAGTCGCCGATCGTCAAGTTCATGGAGAACGTGGTCGAAGCGCTGCTCGATCGGGTCGAGGCGAAGGATGGCGACATCATCTTCTTCGGTGCCGACAAGACGCGTATCGTCAACGAGGCGCTGGGCGCGCTGCGCGTCAAGCTGGGTGAGGACCTGAACCTCTACACTCAGGCCTGGGCACCGCTGTGGGTGGTCGACTTCCCGATGTTCGAGGCCGACGACAACGGTCGTCTCTCGGCACTCCACCACCCGTTCACCGCCCCCTCGTGCACCCCGGAAGAGCTCAAGGCCAACCCGGCGACGGCGCTCTCGCGTGCCTACGACATGGTACTCAACGGTACCGAACTGGGTGGCGGCTCGATCCGTATCCACGACCAGGCTATGCAGCGCGTGGTCTTCGAGGTGCTCGGCATCGGCCAGGAGGAGGCCGAGGAGAAGTTCGGCTTCCTGCTCGACGCACTCAAGTTCGGCGCACCGCCGCATGGCGGTCTGGCCTTCGGCCTCGACCGTCTGGTGATGCTGATGACCGGCGCGCGCACCATCCGCGAAGTGATCGCCTTCCCCAAGACACAGAGTGCGGCGGATCTCATGACCGACGCGCCGGGCGAAGTGAGCGCAGATCAGCTCAAGGATCTCAATATCCGCCTGCGTCAGAAGGCCAAGCCGGACGCCACCAGCGAGTGAAATCGGCACCCACTGCTGGCGTTTGGCCAGCCTTGGCTATTATTCCTAGTATGATCACGAGATCGGCGCCCGGCGGGCGCCGATCTCGTATCCGTCACCCGGAGAGCGTCACATGTTGATTCTGGGGATCGATCCCGGCTCGCGAATCACCGGCTATGGCGTGCTCGACGTGAGCACGTCGACGCCGATCTATGTCGCCAGTGGCTGCATTCGTATCAAGGCTGACGACCTTGCCCAGAAGCTGGCTCAGGTCTATGCCGGTGTCAGTGAGCTGATCGCCGTGCATCGCCCCGGTGAATTTGCCATCGAGCAGGTATTCATGGCCAGCAATCCCGATTCGGCACTCAAGCTCGGCCAGGCCCGCGGTACGGCAATCGTATGCGCCGCCAATCATGGGCTGGCGGTAAGCGAATATGGGCCGCGCCAGATCAAGCAGGCGGTGACGGGAACAGGGAGCGCCGACAAGGTCCAGGTGCAGCACATGGTGACCGCCATCCTCGGCCTCTCCGCCACCCCGCAGGCTGATGCCGCCGATGCTCTGGCCATTGCCTTGACCCATGCCCACGCCCGGCTCGGGCTGGTGACCAAGGGTAGTTATGGTGGCCGACAGAGCCGCCAGACTCGTGGCAAGCGCTGGCGTGACTACCAGCCGGAATGACGGCCCAAATCGTTAAGAAACGCTGTTTGAAAGCGCTAGCAAGTCGACTTGGCGAACAGTATAGTGGGCCAGCAGTTACCCTAGGAATGGATAGGCATGATCGGACGCCTGCATGGCACTCTGCTGGAAAAACAGCCCCCGTGGCTGGTCGTGGACGTCGCCGGCATCGGCTATGAGCTCGAGGCCTCGATGAATACGCTGCTGGCCCTGCCGGGGGTGGGCGACGCCGTGCGTCTTTATACCCATCTGACGGTTCGCGAAGATGCCCACCTGCTCTATGGTTTTGCCCGCGAGCAGGAGCGTGCGCTGTTTCGTGCCTTGATCAAGGTCAATGGCGTCGGCCCCAAGCTGGCTCTGGCGATTCTCTCGGGAATGGAGGAAGCCCAGTTCATGCGCTGCGTGATGGATGACGACGCCAAGTCCCTGACCCACCTGCCCGGGGTCGGCAAGAAGACCGCCGAGCGCCTGATCATCGAGATGCGCGATCGCTTCCCGCACTGGAGCGGCGATGACCTGATCGGTGACGCAAGCGCTTCGGCAGCCCGCGCAGCCCCGGCGGATCCCCTGCAGGATGCCGAAGCGGCGCTGGTGGCGCTGGGCTACAAGCCAACGGAAGCCACTCGCATGCTGAGCGGGCTGGATGCCGAGCTCTCCACGGAGGGCTTGATCAAGGCCGCCTTGACCCGCAAGCTGGCAGGCTGACGTATGGGGATATCCTATTAACGATGAGTGAATACCATGCTTGACAGCGATCGCTTGATCGCTGCCCAGTCGCAACCTGGAGAGGGGCGTGTCGATCATGCCATCCGGCCGCGTCGTCTAGCCGACTACATCGGTCAGCCCGTAGTACGCGAGCAGCTCGATATTTTCATCAGCGCGGCTCGCGGGCGTGACGAGAGTCTCGACCATACGCTGGTCTTCGGCCCGCCGGGGCTTGGCAAGACCACGCTTGCCAATATCATCGCCGCGGAGATGGGAGTCGACATCAAGTCGACCTCAGGCCCTGTGCTCGAGCGGGCGGGTGATCTTGCCGCCATGCTCACCAATCTGCAGCCGGGCGACGTACTGTTCATCGATGAGATCCATCGACTTTCGCCTGTGGTCGAGGAGATCCTCTATCCCGCGATGGAGGATTTTCAGCTCGACATCATGATTGGCGACGGGCCCGCCGCGCGCTCGATCAAGCTCGATTTGCCGCGTTTCACGCTGGTCGGCGCCACGACACGGGCGGGGTTATTGACCTCGCCGCTACGTGACCGCTTCGGTATCGTGCAGCGTCTCGAGTTCTACAACATCGCTGAGCTGACCGAGATCGTCGCGCGCTCGGCGCGCCTGCTTGGGGTCGTGGCGGATCGTGAGGGGGCCGCCGAGATCGCGCGACGCGCCCGCGGCACGCCGCGTATCGCCAACCGGCTGCTGCGCCGCGTGCGCGATTTCGCGGAAGTCCGCGGCAATGGCCGTCTCGATGCCGCCATCGCCGATCAGGCACTCAACATGCTTCATGTCGATCGGCATGGTCTGGACCATATGGATCGCCGGCTGCTCCTGGCGATGATCGAGAAGTTCGATGGAGGGCCGGTGGGCGTCGATTCACTCGCGGCGGCAATCAGCGAGGAGCGCGATACCATCGAAGATGTCATCGAGCCCTATCTGATCCAGCAGGGATTCATGATGCGCACCGCACGAGGCCGTGTCGTGACGCGCCTGGCCTACCAACACTTCGGCTTCAGCATCGATGAGCGCGAGCCGCTGGCCGGCGAAGAGGGCTCGGCATGAGCGGTTTCAGTATGCCGATGCGGGTTTATATCGAGGATACCGATGCCGGTGGCATCGTCTATTACGTCAATTACCTGAAATTCATGGAGCGAGCGCGCAGCGAATGGCTCAGGCAGCTGGGATTCACCCAGCGGGAGCTGCTCGAGGCCGGCATCCAACTGGTGGTGCATCGCCTGGAGTGCCGTTACACGACGCCGGCGCGCCTCGACGACACCCTGCATGTGAGTGCCGATGTTGAGACGCACAGCGCCTGCCGCCTGAGTTTTCGCCAGCGGGTGATGCGCAACGAGGAACCGTTGTGTGACGCGCAGGTCGATATCGCCTGCATCGATGCCGTTCGCCTCAAACCGACACGCTGGCCAGCGGCAATCGCCGCGGCCCTAACCAAATAACCTGGCAAGACTGACGAGGATACCTGTGAACGACTCCATGTCCATTCCCCACCTGATCATGAGTGCCAGTACGGTCGTGCAACTGGTCATGCTGCTGTTGACGGTAGGCTCTATCGCCTCCTGGGTGGTGATCTTCCAACGCAGCTTCGTGATCAGCCGAGCCCGCAAGGCGCACCAGGCTTTCGAGGAGCGCTTCTGGTCGGGGGTGGATCTCAACGAGCTCTATCGCGAAACTCCCGCCGAGCAGGAGACCGTCGGCTCCGAGCATATCTTCCGTGCCGGTTTTCGTGAGTTCAATCGCCTGGCCTCCAAGACACGTAGCCCTCAGGCCATTCTCGAAGGCGTCCAGCGCAGCATGCGTGTCGCCTGGTCGCGCGAGGAGGAGCGTCTTAGCCTGCATCTAATATTCCTGGCTACGGTCGCGTCGGCCAGCCCCTATATCGGCCTGTTCGGAACCGTGTGGGGCATCATGGGCTCCTTCCAAAGTCTCTCGATGACGCAGCAGGCAACGCTCGCCACCGTGGCACCCTGGATCGCCGAGGCGCTGATCGCCACGGCCATGGGTCTGTTCGCAGCGATTCCGGCGGTCATCTTCTACAACCGCCTCTCGTCGGAGTCGGGCAAGCTGCTCGGCAAGTACGAGGATTTCGCCGAGGAGTTTCACTCCATCCTGCACCGCAACCTGCAGGGCCGCGCCGACAACGACGCCGCCTGAGGGAGCCGACTCATGAATGGACCATTCAACCGCGGCGGTAGCCGCAAGCCGATGGGCGAGATCAATGTGGTCCCGTTCATCGACGTCATGCTGGTGCTGCTAGTGATCTTCATGATCACTGCGCCGATGCTGACCCAGGGCGTTCAGGTGGATCTGCCTCAGGTGACCTCCGAGCCGATCGAGGATATGGAGGACCGCGATCCGATCATCGTCTCCGTCGATCGTGAAGGGCAGTATTACATTTCGCTGGGTGACGACGAGACATCCGTATCGCTCGATGAGCTTGCCGATCGCGTGATCATCATTCTCGATCGCCGCCCCGATACGCCGGTGATGGTGCGGGGCGACCGCAGCGTTCCTTATGGCCAGGTCGTCACCTTGATGAGCACGTTGCAGGTAGCCGGGGTGGCCAATGTCGGTCTGATCTCTGAGCCGCCATCCGGGGAGAATTGAGGAAACATGGCCAGACACGAGGCACGTGTAGGCTATGGCCTGCCCACGCTGCTCGCCATCGGCCTGCATGTGCTGGTGGTGCTCTTCAGCGTGATCAGTTTACCGTCGAGCGATCCTGAGCCGACGTCATCGTCGGTGGTGCAGGCGACCCTGATCAGCACCGAGACGACGACCGATCAGGCGCAGCGGGCGGAGGAGGCGCGCGCGCGCGCCGCTCAGCGCCAGGCCGAGGAGGAGTCTCAGCGTCAGGCCGAAGAGCAGGCCGCCGCCGAAGCCGAACGCCAGCAGGCCGAAGCCGAGTCGGCGGCACGTCAGGCGCAGCAGGCCGAGCAGGAGGCTGAGCGCCAGGCCGTCGCCGAGGCCCGCGAAGCAGAGCGTCAGCAGGCCGAAGCCGAAGCCCAGCGGCGAGCCCAGGAAGCCGAACAACAGGCGCGTCAACGCGAGGAGCAGGAGGCAGCCGCCGCCGAGCGCCAGCGCCAGGCGGAGCAGCAGCGTCTCGCCGAGGAGGCAGAGCGTCAGCGCCAGGCTGAAGCCGAACGGGAGCGACAAGCGGAGGCAGAGCGCCAACGCCAGGCTGAAGCCGAACGGGAGCGACAAGCGGAAGCTGAGCGTCAACGCCAGGCAGAGGCAGAGCGCCAACGACAGGCTGACGCCGAACGAGAGCGACAAGCGGAGGCAGAGCGCCAACGCCAGGCAGAGGCCGAGCGGGAGCGTCAGGCAGAAGCTGAGCGGGAACGCCAGGAAGCCGCACGCCGAGCTGCAGAGGCAGCCAGCGACATCGACAGCCTGATTGCCGGTGAGCAGGAGTCGATCGCCAACGCGCGTCAGGCCGAGCAGGCGGCCAATAGCTTCCAGAATCTGGTACGCCGTGCGGTGGAGCAAGCCTGGACGATTCCGGCAGGCTCAGCCTCGGGGCTTGCCGCCACGATCAGCATTTCATTGCTGCCGACAGGGGAGTTGATCGGGGCTAACATTGTCCAAAGCAGTGGAGATAGTGCTTTCGATAATTCGGCTATCCAGGCCGTGCAGCGCGCCGCGCCGTTCCGCGAGATGCGGGATCTACCGCCGGCCGCTCAGAGCCAATTCAGACAGTTCAACTTGAGATTCCGACCCGGGGACGTACGCTGATGAAATCTTTTCTAAAAGTATGGCTGGCCAGCATGCTGTTGCTCGTGGCATTCCAGGTGCAGGCTCAGGCCAACCTGACCATTGAAATTACCCGTGGCAGCGACCGGGCCGTGCCCATTGCCATCGTCCCGTTTGCCGAGGATGGCGGGACGCTTCCTGAGGATATCGCTCGCATCATCAGCGATAACCTGGAGCGCAGCGGCCAGTTCGAACCTCTGTCGCGCAGCTCTCTCATCGCGTCGCCCACCTCGAGCGACGAGGTGCGCTATGGAGAGTGGCGAGCAGTGGATGCGAACTATCTCGTGGTGGGACGCGTCTCACGCGAGGGTAGCGGCTATCGCATACGCTTCGAGCTGATGGATATCTACGGCGCTCGGCGCATGATCGGTGAGGAGGTGACCAGCGGTAGCGGCGAGCTACGCAGCGCAGCTCACTACATCAGCGACCAGATCTTCGAGGCGATTACCGGCATTCGTGGCGCTTTCTCGACGCGTATCGCCTATGTTACCGCTCAGGGAGTCGGCGACAATATTCGCTTCGGGCTCTACGTCGCCGATGCCGATGGTCGCAATAGTCAGGAGATACTGACCTCCAGCGAGCCGATTCTCTCTCCGGCCTGGTCGCCGGATGGCAGAAAGCTTGCCTACGTCTCCTTCGAGACCGAGCGCCCGGCAATCTACATTCAGGATCTCGCCTCGAGCCAGCGCGTGCGCGCGACCTCCTTCAGCGGTATCAACGGCGCGCCGGCCTGGTCGCCGGATGGCCGTCGTCTGGCTATGTCGCTCTCCAAGGATGGCCAGCCCGAGATCTACGTCATGGATATCGCTGGGCGCAGCTTCGAGCGCATGACCAACAGCACTTCCATCGATACCGAACCGAGCTGGTCACCGGATGGCAGACACATTATCTTTACTTCCGATCGTAGCGGCGGCCCGCAGCTTTATCGGCTCGACGTGGGCAGCAAGCAGGTCGAGCGCATGACTTTTACCGGTAACTACAACGCTCGCGGCCGTTATTCTCCCGACGGTGAGGCGCTATTCATGATTCATCGCGGCAACAATGGCTATCAGGTCGCTCGCCAGGATCTGGCCAGCAATCGCCTGGTAACACTGACCGATACGCGCGCAGATGAATCTCCTAGTGTTGCACCCAATGGGACCATGGTAATCTTCGCCACCCAACAGGGTAACAACGGTGTGTTGGCAGCAGTCTCGTCCGATGGCAGAGCCTCGTTCCGACTGCCAGCGGCACAGGGTGACGTACGCGAACCCGCTTGGTCACCTTTCTTGAACTAATAGTGTGTCATTCAATCCTAGCAAGGAGTGGTAAATGCAATTCTCATCTTACGCCAAGGGGCTGGTCGTCGCGGTTTCACTCGCTTTCGTAGCTGGCTGCTCCAGCACTGGCGGAACTCAGGATGGGTCCATGGATGGCACCATAGGTGGCGCTGCGACTGGTCAGGGAGTGGGTACCGGTCAGGCGGGTGGAACCGGTCTCGGTGGTCAGTCCGGCCAGGCTGGTCAGCAGAACGGTATCCCCAATGTACGCACTATCTACTTCGATTTCGATCGCGATACCATTCGCAGCGAATTCGAGTCGGTCCTGAGGGCTCATGCCCAGTACCTGCGCGCCAATCCCAATGCGCGCGTTGTGCTGGAAGGCCATACCGACGAGCGTGGTACTCGTGAATACAACATGGCCCTCGGCGAGCGTCGCGCGAATTCCGTGCTTCGTTACATGAGCGTCCAGGGTGTCTCCCCGTCGCAGCTGGAAGTGGTCAGCTACGGCGAAGAGCGTCCGGCCGTGCGAAGCACCAACGAAGAGTCCTATGCCCAGAACCGCCGTGTGGTTTTCTCTTACTGATAGATGCCTCTGGCTTCAGTGGAGTGATAAATGAAACACAGCCTGAAAAGGCTGTGCGGCGCGGGAGCCCTGGTGCTCCCGCTGTCCGTTTGGGGGGCTCCCATCGTGGAGGACCTCTCGGCCCAGCCGCGCAGCTTCTATGAGCAAGCCGAAGTACGCGAACCTGGCGGCGGCAGCCTCATGCTGCTCAACCAGCTTCAAGAGAATCAACAGGAGATCCAGCAGCTGCGTGGTCAGCTGGAGGAGCTTCGTCACCAGCTCGAACAAATTCGTCAGCTCAACCAGGAGCGCTATCTGGATCTTGAGCAGCGTATCACTGCAGGAGGGGCTGGAGCGGGTAGCTCTAGCCGCGTCGACCAGTCGGCGGCGCAGCAGGTGGCGGCTAGTGGCGGTGCGTCCGCCGGTGGTGCCAGCAGAGATGCGCAGGTGGCATACCAGCAAGCCTTCCAGCAGGTCCAGGCACGCGACTTTCCCGCCGCCATTGCCGCCTTCGAGCGCTTTGTCGAGGAGCATCCCGACAGCAACCTGACCGCCAATGGCTATTATTGGCTGGGCGAGCTGCACTCCGCCGAGTCCAATCTGGAGCAGGCAGCGGCCGCCTTCCAGACGGTAATCGACGACTACGCCGACAGCAACAAAGTGCCGGACGCGCTCTACAAGTTAGGGCTGATGCGAGCACGTCAGGGTCAGCCGGATGCCAGCCGTGCACTTCTGACACGCGTTCGCGACGAGTTCCCCGACAGCAACGCGGCCGAACTTGCCAACAACTTCCTCAACCAGTCCGGCGTGTGACGTCGCTGCCTGATCGATAGGAGTCCCGATGAGTTGCATGATCGACTATCGTCCCGCCCCGGACCTGCTCAAGGAGCGTGTGATTCTGGTCACCGGTGCCGGAGACGGCATCGGCCGCGTGGCAGCCAAGGCCTACGCTGCCCATGGCGCGACGGTCATCCTGCTGGGCAGGACCATCGCCAAGCTAGAGAAGGTCTACGACGAGATAGAGGCCGCCGGAGGGGCCCAGCCAGCCATCTTCCCACTGAATTTCGAAGGGGCCACCCTCAAGGATTACCAGGAGATGGCCGAGACTCTGGATCGTGAGTTCGGCCGTCTCGACGGGCTTTTGCACAATGCGGGGCTGCTCGGGCGGCTGACACCGTTCGAACAGGCCAATCCGGCACTGTGGGAGCAGGTCATGCAGGTCAATGTCAATGGCCCGGTATGGATGACCCAGGCGCTGCTACCCTTGCTTCAAGCTTCGGAGGATGCCTCGGTGATATTCACCAGCTCCGGCGTGGGCCGCAAGGGGAGAGCATATTGGGGGGCCTATTCGGTCTCCAAGTTCGCCACCGAGGGCTTCATGGAAGTGCTCGCCGACGAGCTCGAGAACCTGACCTCGATTCGTGTCAATAGCCTCAATCCCGGCGCGACGCACACTCAGATGCGCAAGAATGCCTATCCTGGTGAGGATCCCAACGTGCTACGCACCCCCGATGGCATCATGCCGACCTACCTGTGGCTGATGGGGCCGGACAGTCGCGGCCACAATGGCCAACGCTTCGATGCTCAGCCGACGAAGCAGTAGTTATGGAATCAACGCTCCTGCAGTGCCGCCACCAGTGCTGCAGGAGTCTTGAACCATAGATCAGCGGGCCATGCGTGGATGTCCTCGCTCTCCTCCACATAACCATAACCCACCGCAACCGCCGTCATGCCCGCATTGCGCGCCGCCTGCATGTCGCGCAGATGATCGCCGATATACCAACACTCCTCGACGCCCCTCTCAAGCCGACGAGCGGCTTCCCATAACGGCTCCGGCGAAGGTTTCTTCACCGGCAAGTCATCGGCACATAGCAGCACGCCTGGCTCAAGGCCGAGCGCCTCGAGCAGCGGCTCGGTATAAAGGCGTGGCTTGTTGGTGACGATGCCCCACGCCCGTGGCGGTTGCGACCAGCGCTCCAGCAGCGCCTCGAGCCCCGCAAAGACGCGACTTTCCACCGCCACGTCGCGACCGTAGGCCTCGAGCAGAAAGCGGCGCGCCTCGGCATGTCCCTCGGCATCGCTGGTAAGCCCCAGCGCCAGGCTCACCAAGGCACTACCGCCATTGGAGACCTGGCCGCGAATACGTTCGAAGGGCATCGGCGGAAGCCCATGGTGGGCACGCAGCGCATTGGTGGCACGCGCTAGATCCAGCGCGGTATCGACCAGGGTCCCATCGAGATCGAACAGCAGGGCGCGGGGGGCGGCAGTCATGGCATATCCAGGCTGCAGTGGATCATGTAGTTGACCGAGACATCCCGGGGCGACAGCCTGTAGCGACGCGTGATCGGGTTGTAGACAAGTCCACTCTGTTCGCGCAGCTTGAGGCCTGTGGCACGACACCAGCCGGAGAGCTCCGCCGGGCGAATGAACTTGCGGTAATCGTGGGTGCCACGCGGCAGCAGCCGCAGCACGTACTCGGCGCCGAGAATCGCGAAGGCGTAGGACTTGGGATTGCGGTTGATGGTCGAGAAGAATAGCTGCCCGCCCGGCTTGAGCAGGCTTGCGCAGGCGCGCACCACCGACTCCGGGTCTGGCACGTGCTCGAGCATCTCCATGCAGGTAACGACATCGAACTCACCGGGATGCTCGGCGGCCATCTCCTCGGCACTGGCCTGGCGATAATTTACCACAAGGCCGCTCTCGAGCAGGTGCAGTCGCGCCACCGACAAGGGTGCTTCGCCCATGTCGATCCCGGTCACATGAGCGCCCCGATGCGCCATGGCCTCGGCCAGGATGCCGCCGCCGCAACCCACGTCGATCACTCTCTTTCCGGCCAGGCCGACCCGCGCATCGATGAAGTCGAGACGTAGTGGGTTGATGTCGTGCAGTGGCTTGAATTCACTCTGCTTGTCCCACCAGCGGCTGGCGAGCGCCTCGAACTTGGCGACTTCGGCCTGGTCGACGTTGACACGCCGCGCTGTCACATGCGGATCACTCATGCCTTGCCTCTCCTTCAGTTGTTGCCGCTTGGCCCATCAGGACATCTGGGTCACATTCTAACCGCTCCTATCACGCCTTGTCCGCTCATGGATGCCAGGCAGAAGTGCGGCCAGACAGACAAATGGATACATATTGTTTCATAATGAGAACAATCAGTTGCGCTGAAGGGCGACGAGACTTATAACGCACTATCGGTCGCAAGAGACTCGTCGCGCGCTGAACCGGGAGCGTATTGGCATTGTTTCCGCCGGTCCACGTCAGACTAACGTTGTGGCATACTTAAGTCGTCACTCACACAATCAGGAAGGATCCGACATGATACGCAAGGCCGTACTCCCTGTGGCAGGACTCGGTACACGTTGCCTACCAGCCTCCAAGGCTATCCCCAAGGAAATGATCACCATCGTCGACAAGCCGGTCATCCAGTACGTGGTCGAGGAGGCGATAGCGGCGGGAATCAAGGAGATTGTGCTGGTGACGCACTCCAGCAAGAGTGCCATCGAAAACCATTTCGACAAGCATTTCGAACTGGAAGCCATGCTCGAGGCCAAGGGCAAGCAAGAGCTGCTCGATGAACTTCGCAATATCATTCCCGACGACGTCAATATCATCAGCGTGCGTCAGCCCGAGGCGCTGGGCCTGGGCCACGCCGTACTCTGCGCTCGCCCGATCATCGGCGATGATGAGCCGTTCGCGGTGCTGCTGCCCGACGTGGTAGTCGACGACGACGGCCGTTTGCGCAACGATCTGGCCGGCATGGTCGATGCCTTCGAGAGCAGTGGCCTGGCGCAGATCATGGTAGAAAACGTGCCGCAGGACGTGGTCTACAAGTACGGCATCGTCGACATCGCGGGCGAAGTGCCGGCGGCGGGCCAGTCGGCGAAAATCTCAAGCGTGGTCGAGAAGCCATCGGTAGAGGAGGCGCCCTCGACCCTGGCCGTCATCGGTCGCTATCTACTGCCTGGTAGCATATTCCCACTGCTGGCCAAGACCGCGCCTGGCGCCGGTAATGAAATCCAGCTTACCGATGCCATCGATACGCTGCGTGAAACGGATGGCGTTGCAGCTTATCGCATGCAGGGTGCCACCTACGATTGCGGTCATCAGCTGGGTTATCTCGAGGCCACCCTGGCCCTGGCCAAGAAAAATCCCAAGTATGCGGAGGGCTTCGGCAAGCTGCTCAAGCGCTACGCTGCCGAGGAGTGATCATCGATGCGAGTCATAGTGCTAGGCAGTGAACTGGCAGCAGCCACAGCGGCCGCCGCGCTGGCAAGCGTGGGGCACCGTGTTGGCTGGATTCCCCATCCCCAGAACCCCTGGTCGTCACTCCAGAGCGAGGAGTGGCTTGGCCGGGAGCCGGAGCTCAAGAGCTATCTGGAATCGACACAGCGGGGCGGCTCGCTGGTCATTCATGACCAGTTGACCCATTTTTGCGAGAAGTTCGACGGCAATGACCTCGACATCCTGTGGTTGGCGCTTTCGCCGGATCAGCGCAGCGACGCCGAAGCCTATGTCGAGAAACTCGCCGCCGAGCAGTCCTCCCCGGTGGTGGTGATCAACAACTCCACCTTCCCGGTAGGCGAAACCGAGCAGCTCGAGGGATTACTGAGCGCCGGCCAGAGTGTGGTGGCACTTCCCGACATGCTCGAGGAGGGGCGCGCCTGGCACGCCTTCACCCGTCCGGCACGCTGGTTGCTGGGCTGTGAGGATGACCAAGCCATGGTGCAAGTGCATGAGCTGCTGCGCGCCTTCAATCGTCGTACCGACTCTTTCCAGCGCATGCCGCGGCGAGCCGCCGAGCTGACCAAGCTCGCCATCAACGGTATGCTCGCGACTCGCATCAGCTACATGAACGAGGTTGCGGGACTGGCCGACTCGCTTGGCGTCGATGTCGAGTACGTGCGACGTGGGATGGGCGCCGATCCGCGTATCGGTTACCAGTATCTCTATCCCGGCTGCGGCTTCGGCGGTCCCAACTTCTCCCGCGACCTGATGCGTCTGGCTGACGTACAGTCCGCCAGTGGCCGTCAGTCGGCACTGCTTGAACAGGTGCTCGATATCAACGAGCAGAAGAAGGAGACGCTGTTTCGCAAGCTGTGGGCTCATTTTCACGGCCAGTTGGAAGGGCGCACAGTGGCGATCTGGGGGGCGGCTTTCAAACCGGGTACGGCGCGCATCGATCACGCACCCGTACTCACGCTGCTTCGCGCGCTCTGGGCTCAGGGCGTCCATGTCCGTCTGCACGATCCCGCTGCTTTGGCAGCACTGCGCGAGGAGGTGGGCGAACAACCCTTGCTGACGCTGTGCGATGGCGATCCGTACAGCGCCTGTGAAGGGGCGGATGCATTGATGCTGATCACCGAGTGGAAGGTCTACTGGAATCCGGACTGGAATCGCCTCAGGCAGCTATTGAGCGAGCGCCTGGTGCTGGATGGGCGAAACATCTTCGATCCCGCCTATGTCGCCGCGCGTGGCCTGACCTATCGCGGAATCGGTCGGCGTGCCGATCCCCTCGACTTGCCCGAGCGCTAGGCTCAGCTCACCCTCCATCGAAGCCCCTTTCTAGGGGCTTTTCCTTGAAACAGCTCTTCACCTCTTGTCGCGCGTCAGGCCATCTTTAGGCATGGTTCAACGCCACGAAGTCCCAGTTGATCAGCCTCCAGAGACTTTCCAGATACTTGTCTCGGAAGTGACGGTAGTCGATATAGTAGGCGTGCTCCCACAGATCGATGCCCAGCAGCGGAATCTGCCGATGCGCAATCGGCGTATCGGCATTTGTCGTAGTGACGATCTCAAGCTTCCCGTCTAGGGACTTGATCAGCCAGACCCAGCCGGCCCCGAAATGCTGCATCGCTTGGGTGGTAAAGCGCTCCTTGAAGCCATCGAAGGAGCCAAATGCCGTCTCGATGGCCACGGCAAGATCGCCGCCTGGCGCGCCTTCGCCCTGGGGAGAAAGACAGTGCCAGTAGAAGGTGTGGTTCCAGGCCTCGGCGGCATGGTCGAAGAGCGCACCGGAACTGCTGGCGATCAGTGCCTCCAGCGATTTGTTATCGTCAGGCGTTCCGGCAATCAACCTGTTGAGCGTGGCGATACTCTCCTGGTGATGCTTGCCATGGTGATACTCCAGCGTTTCGCTGGAGAGAAGCGGCTCCAGGGCATGTTTCTCATAGGGCAGTGCGGGTAGTTCAAAGGCCATGGTGAGCTTCTCTTGTGCGCGCAGAAAACCTCATGATACCAGTCGCCTGCGTCAGTAGTGTCGCTACCTTTCCGCTCCTGCGGTATGCTCAACGTCGCGAGGCGTTACGCCTGATAGATACACCCAGACTGTACTGCAGTCATCAGATCCTTCCATGACAAGGAGTCCCTATGGCCGAGCGCCCTGAGGAAAAGCGCTTCTCGTCACCGATCGTGCCCGATGTCGATGCCAGCCTGACTGCTCAACATCTTCGCCATCACCATCGGCAGGCGGCGGTGTGGCCCCTGTGGTGCCTGATTCTGCTGCTCATGGCGGGAATCGGTGTCATGGCCTATTGGATATGGGAGGAGCGCCTCGCCATGCAACAGGAGCTCAGCCGCCTCGAGGGCCAGCTCTCCAACGTGCATGCCCGACTCGATGGCTTTTCAAGCGTCGAGGAGGGTGATCTCGATGACCTCAGCGATGAGATGGCCACGCTGAGCAGTGCCCAGCAGGCCATGCGTGAACGTCTCGAGGAGCAGGAGGAGCTGCTCGATTCGATACGTGTCGCGAGCGTGGATGAACAGGCCGTTGCATCGCTTGCCGGCCGCGTCGATTCCCTGGGTGAGGAACTTGCCAATCTAGAAGCGGTCGTGTCATCGGTGCGAGTATCCCTCGACTCCCTGGAGCAGGCCGGTGATGATGGGCGTGCCGCGCTGGCGGCGCGCCTGGGCAGCTTGGATGAAGCACTGAGCCGCCAGGAAACACACTGGGAGGAGGTTGCCGCGCTGCGTGAACGCCAGCAGGCCTTGGAGGCGAGTCTTGACGAGAGACCGCGTTTCTCACCTGAGACGGTCCAGGCGCTGGAAGAGGAGTTGGAGCAACTCGCTTCGACGATAGAGGCCCTCGTCTCCCAGCGCGAGAGTGACGATGAGGCGCTGACGTCGATGCGTGGGCGGCTAGGTTCCGCTCAGGCCGAGCTCACCGAAATGAGACAGTCGCTGCTTGCCAACAGCGCACAATTGGAAGCCCTGCAGAGCCAGCTTGGGAATTGATATGGACTATCGTGCGGTCTGGCGCCTGGGGGCGGTAGCGCTTTGCTTGCTGCTTCCCAAGAGCGCCATGGCATTGGATGCCCGTGTGGAAGGCCTGGAAGGCGCCGCAGCTGGCAATATCGTCAACTACCTGCAAGGGGTAGAGGCGCAGCAGTACACCAGAACCAGACTCGAGGGCGAAGTTCGCCGGCGTACTCAGGAAGCGCTGCGCGCCTTCGGCTACTACGAGCCCCAGATTCATCTGGCTTTCGATGGCGAACCGCCCCGGCGCGTCACGATCATGCTGGAACCCGGTCCGCAGGTGGTGATCACGGTACTCGACGTGGAGGTCGCCGGAGAGGCAGAGCAGGATCCCCCCTTTCAGGCGCTGCTCGATGCCTTTCCGTTGAGTGAAGGCGACCCTCTGCGCCATGCGCCCTACGATAGCCTGCGCAACCGCCTCTCGGCGCTGTCGCTTGAGCGCGGCTACTTCGATTCGCGCTTCAGCGACCGCCGCATGGAGGTGCGTCCCTGGGAGGAGAGCGCTCGCCTCTACCTGACGCTGGATAGTGGCCCGCGCTATCGCTTTGGCGAGGTTACCTTCCGGGGAAGCCAGATCGACGAGGATCGACTGCGTCGCATGCTGCCCTTCAACCCTGGCGATCCCTACCTGGCGGGCGAACTGGCGCTTTACAATCAGCGCCTGGGGCAGAGCAACTGGTTCAGTTCGATCACCGTGCGTCCGCGCCTCGATGGCGATGACGTGCTGGCGATGACGGCAGAGCCGGGCGGCTGGTGGCAACAGACCGAGCTGGTGGGTCTCGAGCAGCAGACTCCCGCGCTGCCAGGCCCGCGCCTGTCGCCTGCCGCATTGGCGGCCGTACAGTCGCTGCAGCCCCGCAATCGTGAAGTCCCCGTCGATGTCACCGTCACGCCAGCCGATCGCCACCAATTCGAGGTCGCGGTAGGCTACGCCACCGATGTCGGGCCTCGTACCAGCCTGTCCTGGAACCGGCCCTGGCTCAATAGCGCCGGACACAGCCTCAGCCACGAGCTCTTTCTGTCGGGTCCCGAGCAGCAGCTCACCGGCCAGTACGTCATGCCACTCGACAACCCGCTGCGTGACAGCTATCGCATGCAATATGGGTTTCGTCACCGCGACCATGAAGACACGCGCAGCCTTGAGGCCTCGCTGGAAGTAGCCAGACGTTGGGAGTTCGACAATGGTTGGGTACAGAGCGCCTTTGTGCGTACTACTTATGAGGACTACACCCAGGCCGGTATCGACGATGCGGTCTACCTGCTCTATCCCGGCATCAACTGGTCGCGTACCCGTACCCGCAACCCACGCTTCCCCACCTGGGGTGACCGTCAGGGCCTTACGCTTGAATACTCCGACTCCGCCTGGGGTTCCGGGGCTGATTTCCTGCGTATCACGGCGGATTCGCAATGGATTCGCATGCTGGGAGAGAACAACCGCTTCGTTGGGCGGGTGGGGGTCGGGGCGATGGAAACCGACGATTTCGAGAGTATTCCTCCCTCGCTGCGCTTCTTTGCCGGGGGGGATCGCTCGGTGCGAGGCTACGCCTTCGAGAATCTCGGCCCCCGCGATGAGCAGGGGCGCCTGCTCGGTGGCCAGCACGTGTTGACAGCCAGCCTCGAGGTCCAGCGTCGCATCACCGGCGACTGGTGGGGCGCGGCTTTTATCGATACCGGCAACGCCTTCAACGAGTGGTGGCCTGAAGAGCTCAATACCGGCGCGGGCCTGGGCGTGCGCTGGATTTCCCCTGTCGGGCCGATTCGCTTCGATATCGCCCATCCCTTCGATGATGAGGAGGATTCGTGGCGCATTCATTTCGCCATCGGGCCGGAGTTTTGAGGGGTAGGGCGCTGATATGGGCGCTACTTCGTCTGTTGTTGTGGTTACCATTGTGGCTGTTGGGCCTGATGATATTCGTCCTTGGCCTGATCCTCTCTCCGTGGGGGACTGGTGTGCTGCTCGACCAGGCGCAGCAGCGTGGCTGGCTTGAGTATCGTCAGGCGCAGGGCGCCCCCCTTGACCACCTGATGATCGAAGGGCTGCGTCTCGATGCCGGCCCTGCCAATGTGGCGATCGAGCGTCTCGAGCTGCGCTGGGCCGATGACTGCCTGCTCCGCGGTCGGCTGTGCATCGACAACCTCGCCGTCGAGGGGGCCCGCATCACGCTCTCGGCGCCCGACGGGACAGAGCCAGACGAGCCAGCGACGACACAACAGGGCGATGGCATGGGGGATATCCACCTGCCATTCCCGCTCGTGATCCGCACGCTGTCGCTTGTTGATGTCGATCTGAGACTGGCCGACGGTACGCATGTCGAGTGGAATCGTTTCACCTCGGGCCTCAGTACCCAGGGCGACAGCGTAGTACTGCGCCCGACCTACCTGACCGATGTTCGCGTCTCACTGCCGGTATCGCCTGGCTCGGCCCTGGCGCTATCGGTGGATGAGGCAGATGGCACCCGGCATGCCACGCTCTCTGCCGATGCCATTGACGCAAGCATCGCCGCACAGTCGCCACTGCCCGCCGTCGCCGCGCAGCAGCTGGAGGCGATCGCCAGCGTGCCACTCGAGGCACGTGATCGTCTTGCGCTGCCCGAGATCGATTTACCTCTGGAGATCGTGGTGCCTCAGCTGGTAGTCGAGAATGTCGAGCTTTTCGGGCCCATCGACTACCGCATCGAGCGCCTTGCATTGGCCGTGGCGGCGCGCGGCCACTCGGTGCGACTCAACACGTTCGATCTTCGCTCCAAGGATGCCCGTATCCGTTTGCGGGCAAGGGTCGAGCTGCGCGACGGCTACCCGCTAGAAGGGCGCCTGCTGACCGAGCTCTTCCTGCCCGAACTGATGCCCGAGCTTGCCGGGGAACGACTCGATCTACACTTCGCCGGCAGCCTTGCCGAGCTCGATCTACAGCTCGATGCCCAGGGCCCCGTGGCTGCCGAGGCAACCGCCCGGCTGAATGTGCTCGATCCCACGCTGCCCTTTCTGGTGACGCTGCGCGCCGACGAGGTGCAGTGGCCCTTGCCTGGCGCGGTAGCACCCCAGGAGGATGAAGCGGACGTTTCGCCATATCGTGCCGAGCAGCTGGTGGCGCGGGTAGAGGGAAATCTGCTCGAATACCAGGCGGCGCTGTCGGTGCTCGCTTCTGGCCCCGAAGTACCCACGGCTCGCCTGGCCCTCAATGGGCGTGGCGACCTGCAGCGCTTCGCCTGGACACCGCTATCGATAGCCCTCCAGCAGGGCGGTACACTGATCAGTCATGGTGAGGCGAGCTGGACGGAAGGGCTGCAGGCGACGACACATCTGCGCCTCAACAATCTCGATCCGGGACTTTTTACCGAAGCGGTCGAAGGGCGCTTGAGCGGTACCGCCGAGATCGCCTTCGCCCAGGCGCTGGAGCGCTGGCAGCTTGACATTCCCTCGCTTGCGATCCGCGGCGAATTGCAGGAGCTGCCTCTGGCGCTCGATGCACGACTCAGCGGCAATAGCGAGATGCAGTGGCATATCCAGCAGCTCGACTTCCGACAGGGCGACAATCGCCTGACTGCTGAGGGGCGCATTGATGAGCGTCTCTCGCTGAGTGGCGCCGTGAACGCACCGGCACTCGCCGCCCTATCACCGGAACTTGAAGGCAGCCTGCGTGGCGATTTCGATGTCTCCGGTACGTTTGAGGCGCCCCAGCTACGCCTAGATCTCATCGGTGAATCCCTCCGTCTCGCCGACAACCGTCTTGATGAATTGACGCTGCAGGCACGGGTGCAGGGGCTGGATGACCCCAGACTGGATATCCAGCTCGACATCGTTCGGCTGCTTGCCACCGGACAGCGCTTTTCCAGCGTCGAGATGAATCTTGAGGGACGACTCTCCTCCCATCAGCTGTCGTTTGAAGCGCTAGCAGGGCGCGGCATGCCGCTGTCACGAGCGGCACTCACGCTGGAGGGGGGCATGAATGCTGCCCGTACCCGCTATCGTGGCACCTTGACCCCACTTGAGATAGATGCCGAGCTCGCCGACATCCGGCTGCTCGACCCCCTCCTGTTCATCGTCAATCTCGAGGCGGGGAGCGTGCAGGCGCAACCTTTCTGCCTGGGTATCGAGCAGGGCGGACGACTCTGCGTCTCGGAACCGCTCAACGCCTCGGCCAACCAGGGCAGTGGTAGCGTATCGCTCGAGGCACTGCCGATGGTACTGCTCGAGGAGATGATGCCGGAGGGGTGGCAGCTGGGGGGCGAGACGGGCGCCGACATGCAGTTCAGTTGGGGGCGTGGCGGTGCGCAGTGGGCCATGCAGATGGAGCTGGCAAGCGATTTGGCCCTGCAGGGGCTCGACGTCTATGGCCAGCCATGGACGCTTCCCGCCTCACGTCTTCACCTCGATGTCGATGCCAACCAGGCGCGTGCGAGTGCCTCCCTGGGGCTCGACCTGTCCGAAGCGGGAGACCTGCATCTGGACGTGAGCATCGACGACCCCGTCAACCAAGGAGCGATGCAGGGCAGGCTGCGTCTCAACGCGATTCAGCTGTCGCCCTATCAGGCACTTGGTGCCGCCATCCAGCAGCTCGAGGGGAGCCTGAATGGCGATGTCGCCATTGCAGGCAGCCTGACAGCGCCAAGCCTGTCAGGGGACATTCGATTGCAGGGCTTGCAGGTGATCGGCGCCGATGTACCAGTTCAAGTACGTGACGGCGAGCTGCACGTGGCCCTCAATGACGACCGTGCCGATATTCAGGGCTTCATGACCGCCGAGGAGGGCCGCCTGGAAATACGGGGTGATGCGGCCTGGCCAAGCCCCGACGACTGGCGGGCAGCCATCACCCTGGATGGCCGCAGCGCACCGCTGCTGGCGGAGCTGCCGGATTTCGGGCGGCTGCGCATCGCACCCTATCTGGAGATCGATATCATCCCCTCGTTGCTTCAGGTGCGTGGCCGCGTCGATGTGCCCTGGGCCCGCCTTGTCATCGGCCAGATACCAGCCGCGGCGATTACCCCAAGCAGTGACGAGATCATCATCACGCGCCGCGACGAGATGCGTGCCCAGCGCGAGACCGAACGTGCCGCTGCCGAAGCCGCTGAGGAGGGCTTCGACGAGAGTGCCGCAAGTGTGCTGGCGGAGTCGGGCATGGCGATCGACGTGATGATCGATCTCGTGCTGGGTCCGGACATGCTGCTCGAAGCCTATGGTCTGGAAGCCGGATTGAACGGCAACCTCGAGGTCCGCCAGCAGGAGGGCCCTGTCCAGCTGTTCGGTGACGTCAACATGACCGACGGCCGTTTCCGTGCCTTCGGCCAGGATCTGCTGATTCGTCGCGGCCAGCTGCTCTTCAGTGGCCCCGCCGACCAGCCCTTGCTGCAGTTCGAGGCGATCCGCAATCCCGCAGTCACAGAAGATGATGTGGTCGCCGGCCTGCGTGTGACGGGTTCGGCCGAGGCACCCAATCTCGAGGTTTTCTCCGAGCCCGCGATGGATGAAGGGCGTGCGCTCTCCTATCTGCTGCGTGGTCGTGCGCCAGGCGACGGTGATGCCGACGGTGCCCTGGCCTCGGCACTGATTGGCTTGTCACTGTCGCGTACCGGTGGCGCGGTGGGTCAGCTGGGCCAGGCATTTGGCATCGACGACCTGGCACTCGAAACCGCAGGTACCGGCGAGGAGAGCCAGGTGGTGGTCAGCGGTCAACTGACCGAGGATCTGCGCATCAGCTACGGCATGGGCATTTTCTCTCCCATCGCCGAGCTGACGCTGCGTTACACGTTATGGCGAAATCTCTACTTGCAAGCCGTCTCGGGCGCCGCGCAGGCAGTCGATCTGGTGTATGGTTTCAGCCTGGGGCGCGCCGAAACGTCCCCTGAGTACTCGACAATGTCAGGAGAGTGACGCCATGTGGATACGAGAGAAGCCACGCATGATTACCGCCGATCAGGCACTGGAAGGGCGCGACACGCCACTTGAGATCAGTGGCATTCACTACGTCAGCGACCGCCCCATGTTGCCGCCGTACCCGGCGGGGATGCGCGACATCGTGCTCGGGCTTGGTTGTTTCTGGGGTGCCGAGAGGTTGTTCTGGGAGTTGCCTGGCGTCCATGTCACGCTGGTTGGTTATGCTGGAGGCTTCACGCCCAATCCTACCTACGACGAGACCTGCAGCGGCCTGACCGGCCACGCCGAAGTGGTGCGAGTGGTCTACGATCCCGAGCAGGCGTCGCTTGAACGTCTGCTGGAGGTGTTCTGGGAGTCCCACGACCCCACTCAGGGGTTGCGACAGGGTAACGATGTGGGCAGCCAGTACCGTTCCGCCATCTACTACCACGACGATCAACAACAGGAAGTGATCGAGCGTAGCCGCGAACGTTATCAGCGGGCGCTGAGTGCTGCAGGGCAAGGCGACATCACGACGCAGATCGCGCGCCTTGAGACCTTTTATGTGGCCGAGGAGCATCACCAGCAGTATCTGGCCAAGAATCCTGGCGGTTATTGCGGATTGAGGGGCACTGGCGTCAGCTGTCCAATCGACTAGCCGATGAGTAAGCTGGATTGGTGAAAACGTCGCGAAGCGAAGCCCAGTCCTGCAGTTGGCGCTCCACGCGCCTGGCAAGCCATGAGGTCAGACGCCCTCCGCGACGCTCCATAAACCCCACATGCCCACCTTGCCGTGCGATCTCTACGCGAACCGCCTCGGAGGGGAGAGGCAGTCGCTCGAACAGATCAGCGGGCATGAATGGGTCGTCATCGGCATGGATAATCAAGGTCGGCAGCTCGATATCGCCAAGCAGCGGGCCAGCCGAGGCGCGCCGGTAGTAGTCGCTGGCGGAGCTGAATCCATGCAGTGGTGCCGTTACTTCATTGTCGTACGCCCAGAAGCTGTCGAGCTCCTTGAGCTGATAGTGGGTGAGCGCAATTGGCAATCCCCCCATCGCCATCTTCGCGGATATCTTGCGCTTGAGTGCCTTGAGAAGATGGCGCTGGTAGACGCGTGCAAAGCCAATGTTGAGAGCATCGGCCGAAGCGGCCAGGTCGAGCGGCGGGCAGATGGCAATCGCACCAGCCAGATCGAGACCGTCGCCGCCCTGTTCAGCCACCAGCTTGACCAGTACGTTGGCGCCTAGTGAAATGCCGGAGGCCACCTTGATGGCATGCGGATAGCGCTGGGCGAGCTGGCCGATGACCCAGTAGGCATCGGCGGTATCGCCACTGTGGTAGGCGCGTGGCAGCCGGTTGGGCGCCTGACCACAGCCGCGAAAGTGCATCATCACCGCGCGCCAGCCCGACGCCGCGGCAACCGCGAGAAGCTCACGGGCATAAGGTGAGTCGAACGAGCCTTCTAGCCCATGGAAGAGGATGAACAGCGGGGCATCGGCGCTTGCCGGTGCGTCGCGTACCCATGAAAGCTCGACGAAATCGCCATCGGGCAGATTGAGAATCTCGGTGCATCGCGCAAGACGCCGCCTTGGCAGCAGCCTTGGCAGCAGGGTCTGGATGTGTCGGTTGCCCAGGCCTCTAGGAGCGACGAAGTCTGCCGAAACGATAATGCGCGACATGCCGGCCTCGATTCAGTAAGTCATTTCAGCTTAACGCGAGAATCGAGACAGGCAAAGCTGTGAACGCTGACCAATCGTCGTAGGCGACAATTCTCATTGGCTGGCAGTCATATCCTCAGCCATCGCCGGGCAGCGCGGTCAGGTTGTCAGGCCGTTGCGGCGTGATCCTGATATTGTCCTCAGTGCGAATCCCTCCATGGGGAATCAATCTTTCCACCAGCGTCCAGTCGATCGACTTGCCGGCATTGCCATCACGCAAGGGCTCGAGCAGCATGGGGATGAAGTAGAGTCCGGGCTCCACGGTTACCACCATCTCCGCGTCGAGCTCTCGTGTCAGTCGTAGCGCCGGCGACAGGGAGGGTGGCGGCAGAGGAGTGCCGTTGGCGTGGCGACGACCCGCAACGTCGTGGACCTGCAGACCCAACAGGTGACCTACTCCATGGGGGCAGAAGGCACGGGTGATGCCCTGCGACACGGCCGCCTCGGCGGAGCAGTGAACGAGACCCTGATCAACAAGTAATTCCCCGAGCATCGCGTGCATCCTGTCGTGCACCTCGACGAACGAAAGCCCTGGCCGTAGCAGGGCAATCAGCCGGTACTTGATCCGCTCCAGCTCTTCGACGAGTACTGCAAAAGGCGCGACGGCGTCCGGCCCCGTCCAGGTTCGGCTGATATCGGCACCATAGCCGCGAAAGCGATAGCCGGCGTCGATCAACATGGCGTGGCGCTTTGCGGCTGCCTCGCTCGCGTAGTGCTGATAATGAAGCACTCCGGCATGCTCATTGATACCGACGATGCTCTGATAGGGCAGCGTGGCCTCTCGCTGTCTGACGGCGACGAGATAGGCGAGGTGGATCGAAAGCTCATCGTCCCCGTCGAGAAAGGCAAGACGGGCCGCGTCGTGACCCCGCAGCGCCTGCCGATTGGCATGCCTCAGGCAGGCGATTTCATAGGCGCTCTTGCATACCCGAAGCTCATCCAACGCCAGGCAGAGCGGGTCGGGATTGAGATCTGCCGCCAGCGTTGCGGCGAGCTCGGCAGACACCTCGCCGATTACCGCCACGCGGCCCTCGGGCAGCCTTGGTGGCCTATCATCGCACACGTACTCGACGTGGAAGCATTCGGCCCAAGGCTCCTCGGGAAGGCGCAAGGGGAGGTGCCAGAAATCGGCTGGAGCATGAACCTGCAGCCGGAGTGAGAGGCCTGGCTGAACGACCAGCCAACTGGACTGCATGTCGGGAAGCGGCACCCAGTGCAGGAAATGGCCAAAGGCAGTAAAGGCAGGGTGCTGGTCATCGCCGAAATGGGCATGCGACCGACCGCTGAAAATCAGCACCGCATCGTAGCCGACGTTGTCCATTACCTCGCCATAGGCGGATTCCAGCCAGCGCAGATGGTCGAGCTGAAGGGAAAGGGTATCGTTCATGGACACTCCAGGTTGGGGCAGCAACGGCTAAGCATCGTTCTCGTCAGGTGTAAGACGATTCACTCGATAGAGCTGCGGCACCTGATCGAGCCCCTCCATGGTGCAGTCGAGATCCTTGACGCGGCCATCGCCAAGCCCATAGACCCACCCATGGACAGCCAGCGGCTGGCCGCGCTGCCACGCGCTCTGGATGATCTTGGTTCGACACAGGTTATCGACCTGCGCCTTGACGTTGAGCTCACAGAGACGATCGACCTGCTCCTCGGTTTCCAGTTCGCAGAGCTCCTTGCGGTGCCGACTGTAGAGCTCGCGTACCGAGTGCAGCCAGAAATCGACGATGCCATGCTCCCCTCCGGTCATTGCGGCGCGCACCCCGCCACAACCGTAGTGGCCAACGATGAGGATGTGTTTGACCTTGAGCACATCCACGGCATATTGCACGACCGACAACGCATTCATGTCGTTATGGTAGAGCAGGTTGGCTACGTTACGGTGAACGAAGACCTCGCCGGGCGGCAGATCGATGATCTGGTTGGCCGGTACCCGGCTGTCGGAGCAGCCGATCCACAGGTAGTCGGGCTGCTGCTGCTGCGACAGTCGCGAGAAGAAGTTGGGCTCCTGCTGACAAATGGTCTCCGCCCATAGGCGATTGCGCTCGAGAAGTTCCTGCATGCGTTCTTTCATGATGCTGTCCTAAAGTCGTGCATGAGCCACGGCTGATACCCGAGGCGGGGATCGCTTCTTTTACCGCTCTCCACCATGCCGGTCAACGTCTGCCGCGTCCTCCCGACATTGCCGTTTGACTGTTATCATGCCATCCATCTGCCCTTTTCATGATTCAGGAGAGCAACGTGTCCGACTATGACTACGACCTGTTTGTCATCGGTGCTGGCTCCGGCGGTGTACGTGCGGCGCGCACCGCGGCAGCCACTGGCGCCCGAGTGGCCGTGGCCGAGGATCGTTACCTGGGGGGAACCTGCGTCAATGTCGGTTGTGTACCCAAGAAACTCTACTCCTATGCGGCACACTTTCGCGACACCTTCGAGGAGAGTCGCGGGTTTGGCTGGAGCCTGCCCGGCGCGCCGCGCTTCGACTGGGCGACGCTGCGTGACAACAAGAGCGAGGAGATCAAGCGACTCAATGGCATCTACGGCCGACTGTTGGAAGGTGCGGGCGTCACCTTGATCAATGGCCGAGCCAAGATCGTCGATGCTCACACCATCGAGGTGGCAGGCGAGCGCATCAGTGCCGAAAAGATGCTGGTCGCGACAGGCGGCTGGCCCTGGATTCCCGACTTCCCCGGCAATCAATATGCCATCGACTCCAATCACCTGTTCGACCTGGAGAGCTTCCCCAAGCGCTTCCTGGTACTGGGCGGAGGCTACATTGCCGTCGAGTTCGCCAGTATCTTCAATGGGCTGGGGAGCGAGGCGCACCTAGTCTATCGAGGCGAGCTGTTCCTGCGCGGCTTCGATCGCGAGGTGAGGGAGTTCGCTCGCGACGAGATGGCCAAGAAAGGCGTCAATCTGCATTTCGAAGCCAACATCGAGCAGGTCGACAAGATCGAGGTTGGCTACCGGGTCAGCCTGACCAATGGTGAGCAGATCGACGTTGATGCCATTCTCGCGGCCACCGGCCGCAAGCCGCATCTACTGGGACTTGGGCTGGATGAACTGGGCATCGAACTCAACGCCGATGGCAGCATCAGCGTCAACGAGCGCTACGAAACTTCCATTCCCTCGATCCTGGCGCTGGGCGATGTGACGGGCGGACCGGAGCTGACGCCCATCGCGCTTGCCGAAGCCATGCACATGGCCAAGCACCACTTCTCCGACACGCCTCCCGCTCCCCTCGACTATCAAAACATTGCTACTGCAGTGTTCTGCCATCCCAACATCGGTACCGTTGGGCTATCGGAGGAGGAGGCTCGGGATCAGTGCGGCGAGATCCGTATCTATACCACCGACTTTCGCCCCATGAAGCATACCCTGTCCGGCAGTGATGAGCGCTGCTTGATGAAACTGATCGTCGACGATCGCAGCGATCGCATCGTCGGCGCTCATATGGTGGGCGAAGAGGCGGGCGAGCTGATCCAAGGTATTGCCATTGCTGCGCGCGCCGGCCTGACGAAAGAGGATTTCGACGCCACCGTGGGGATTCATCCCACCGCGGCCGAGGAGTTCGTGACCATGCGCAGCGTGACCCGACGCTGATTACGGCCGCCTCGGCCAGCCAATCTCAAAGCCACTTGAGCAGTGGCTTTTTTCATGCCTGTTTTCAGCGCGCTGCTAAACTGGAAGGCGACGGGACGGATTTTCTTCGGCTCTTGGAGCTTGGTCGACATGACCATGCAAATAACTCAAGGTTATGGATTGCGCGCATCTTGATAACCCGGCTCTTTGATTTGTGCATAAGCGCTTGTTATCATGATGTGCAAATTCGCCAACAGCGAAGCATAAGAGATGAACGTATCCATGCAGCCCTTTACTACCTCTGCTGATCTGGCCCGCCCCAGCGTGGCGGATGCCGTAGTCGGCAATACGTCACAGTTATATATCCGTAAACCCAATCCCGATGACGGTTGGGGTATCTATGAATTGGTCAAGTCATGCCCGCCGCTGGATGTCAATTCGGCTTATGCTTACCTGCTGCTGGCCACTCAGTTCCGCGACAGTTGCGCTGTTGCTACCAATGAAGAGGGGGAGGTCGTTGGCTTCGTCTCCGGCTACGTGAAGAGCAATGCCAGCGATACCTATTTTCTGTGGCAGGTAGCAGTGGGTGAAAAAGCGCGTGGAACGGGATTGGCGCGGCGTCTCGTGGAAGCGGTCATGAGCCGTCCTGAGCTGGCGGCGGTACGTCATCTGGAAACTACCATTACACCAGACAACACGGCATCTTGGGGCTTGTTCAAGCGCCTTGCCGATCGTTGGCAGGCCCCCCTTAATAGCCGGGAGTACTTCTCTACCGATCAGCTCGGCGGTGAGCACGATCCGGAAAACCTGGTGCGTATCGGCCCGTTTCAGCCCGAGCGCATCTGATCACTATTTGGCCTACCGAAAGCGTCCGGTAGGCGGCTTTCATGCAGACCCAAGACAGGAGGTCATCGATGCAGACCCAGATTCTCGAACGTATGGAATCGGAAGTTCGTACCTATTCACGCTCGTTCCCGGTGGTATTCACGCAAGCCAGAGGCGCCCGATTGACAGCTGAAAACGGCCAGGAATACATCGACTTCCTGGCGGGTGCCGGCACACTCAACTATGGCCACAATCATCCCAAGCTCAAGGAGGCATTGCTCGAGTATCTCGCAAGCGACGGCATCATCCATGGCCTGGACATGTGGACCAAGGCCAAGCGCGAATATCTCGAGACGCTGGAGGAGGTAATCCTCAAGCCACGCGGCTTGGACTACAAGGTTCACCTGGCGGGCCCGACTGGCACCAATGCTGTTGAAGCTGCGATTCGTCTGGCGCGCGTTGCCACTGGCCGTCACAACATCGTGTCGTTCACCAACGGTTTCCATGGCGTGACCATGGGGGCGCTCGCGGTGACCGGTAACCGCAAGTTCCGTGAGGCTACCGGCGGCATTCCCACCCAGGGCGCCTCCTTCCTGCCATTCGATGGCTACCTTGGCGAGAATGTCGATACCCTGGACTACTTCGAGAAACTGCTTGGCGACAATTCAAGCGGGCTGGACAAGCCGGCGGCCGTGATCGTTGAAACCGTGCAGGGGGAGGGTGGAATCAATCCTGCGGGGATCGAGTGGCTCAAGCGGCTACAGCAGATTTGCCAGGCCAATGAGATCCTGCTGATCGTCGATGACATTCAGGCAGGCTGCGGCCGTACCGGCAAGTTCTTCAGCTTCGAGCATGCAGGTCTCAAGCCCGACATCGTCACCAACTCCAAATCGCTTTCAGGGCTTGGCATGCCATTTGCCCATGTCCTGATGCGCCCGGAACTCGACAAGTGGAAGCCTGGTCAGTACAACGGCACCTTCCGTGGCTTCAGCCTGGCACTGGTCACTGCTGCCGCTGCAATGCGCCACTTCTGGAGCGACGACAAGCTCGAGCGCGATGTGGTTCGCAAGGGTCGCATTGTCGAGGAGCGTTTCCAGCAACTGGCGAGCTGGCTGTGCGAGAAGGGCATCACCGCGTCCGAACGTGGACGTGGCCTGATGCGTGGGCTCGATGTCGGCAGCGGCGTCAACGCTGACAAGATCACCGCCGAAGCCTTCAAGCGAGGCTTGATCATTGAAACCAGCGGTCATGCCGGGCAAGTGGTCAAATGCCTGTGCCCTTTGACCATCAGCGACGACGACCTGCTCGAAGGGCTGGATATTCTCGACGCCAGCACCAAGGCAGTATTCGGCTGATGCCTGCCTGCCATCCGTTGGATGCGGTATGGCATGGCGTGAACACATGTTACCTTCGCCATGACCCGACACGCTCGGGTCATTTTATTGAACGGCGTCCTTGGCCGTTCCGACTCCCGTCTATGGAAGGAAAATAGCGATGATCGTACGCAACCTCGAAGAAGCCCGTAAGACCGGCCGTCTCGTCCAGGCCGAGCATGGTCAGTGGGACAGTACACGTCTGATGCTTGCCGACGATGGCGGCAACTGCTCGTTCCACATTACCCGAATCTTTGAAGGTACCGAGACCCATATCCACTACAAGCATCACTTCGAGGCGGTGTATTGCATGGAGGGTGAAGGCGAAGTGGAAACCTTGGCCGATGGCAAGATCTGGCCGATCAAGCCGGGTGACATCTATATTCTCGATCAGCATGATGAACACCTGCTGCGTGCCACCAAGACCATGCACCTGGCTTGTGTCTTTACACCACCGATCACCGGCACGGAAGTGCACCGCGAAGATGGCTCCTACGCCCCGGCTGGCGAAGCTTGATCGCGCAGGATCATCGCTGTTTTCTTGGCAAGGCCTCGGCAAAATGCCGGGGCCTTGAGTTTCCGGGCTTGTCGATCACTCCTGCACGGGATCCAAGCTTCGCATAATGTATATTATGTTAAATCAAATATTCATGACACGCCACGACGCCTTGCCCACCTCGTTATGATTGGACAGCCGTATTGCGCTGTCCTTATCATGCTTGCCTAGTTACGAAGCCGTCAGGATCAACAATTACCATGTCTATCGGAATGCAGACTCGCCGCTCTCTTTCATTCGCTGCGTTACTGGCCGCTGCGCTGTCGCTTACCGGCTGCGCCCTGTCCGAAACACGCACTGAAAGTATGGGCGAAGCCGAGCCTTCCCTGGCGCGCGATGATTTCAATCTGCGCATCGACGAGCTCGAGCAGCGTCTCGTCGAACGCTGTGTTCAGCAGCACGCCCTATCCGAAAGGCAACAGCAACAGGCCTTCGACCTGTCAATGGAGGTTCGTGATGTCGGCAGCCTGGTCAGGCATTTGAGAGCGGATATCGAGAATCTCAACGTTGATTCGAACACCGAGCCGTCACAGTGCGTCGCCTCCCAGGAGACTCGATTCGATAACAGGGAGGTCCTCGGTCGCAGTGAGTGGATCGGTTTGCCAAGCGTTGGCACCTATCTCAAGGCGCGTATCGACTCCGGTGCCAACACCTCGTCGCTTTCAGCAAGCGAGATCACTCGTTTCGAGCGTGACGGCGAGAACTGGGTCCGATTCAAGCTGGCTTTAAGCGACGAGGACGTGGTCGTCGAACAGGTGCGTGATGAGTGGATCGAGGCGCCGGTCATTCGGCGTGTCAGAATACTCCAGGCGGCGGGAAGCGATACGCGCCCCGTGGTGAGCCTGCTGATGACGCTGGGACCGATTCGGGAACAGGTCGAATTCACTCTCAATGACCGTAGCCACCTCAACTATCCTGTGCTACTTGGCCGCCGCTTCATGATGGATATCGCCATGATCGACGTCGCCGAGAGCTACCTTCATCCGCGCCCCGAGTTTCCCGGCGGCCGTCCCGCCGAAGAGGCCGCCACGGATGAAGTCGACACCGAAGACAATGACGAAGAGGCCTAAGGCTGCCGTTGCCGCTTCAATGCGACTGCTCTTCGCGTGAAACTTTGACAAGGAAACTGCATGTCACGCCTGCCCTTCTATCTTCTTACCGGTTTCTTGCTGATCGCTGGCATTGCCTTGAGCGTGCATCGACACGTGCAGTTCGAAGTGCCCTGGACACCGGGCGAGCAGCGCCAGGTATGGGAAATCGAGGCGTTGGTCAACTTCAACGCCACGGGTGGCCCCGTGCTCGTCGACATGGCGCTCCCTTCACACCAATCGGAGTACCGGGTGCTCACCGAGAACACCGCCTCTTCCGGCTATGGTCTGTCGTTCATCGATAACCAGCGTGGACGTCGCGCCCAGTGGTCGATTCGTGAGGCGCAAGGTAGCCAACAGCTCTACTACTCCGTGCAGCTGCTGGTGGCGCCGGACTCCCGCCCTCCCTTGGCGCAGCGTCCACCGCTGCCACGCGATATCGCCTGGGAGCGTCCCTACGACAGTGTCGTCAGCCAGGTGATCGAGCGTGCGTGGCAGCGCTCCGCTACCCCGTTCACCTTTACTCGTGAGTTGATCCGCGATGTCGTCGGCGATCGTCAGGGCGAGAACTCGCGCTTGCTGCTGACCCAATATGACCCGGGCCCGCTGCTGGTCAGGCTGCTCAACGAAGCCGGCATTCACGCCCGCGAAGTCAATGGTCTGCTCCTCGAGGATGGCCGGCGTCGGCAGAGCCTGACCTCCTGGCTGCAGGTCTTCGACGACGAGCGCTGGGTGCTCTTCAACCCGGTGACTGGCGAGCAAGGCCGACCGGAAAACCTGCTGTTATGGGAGGATAATGGTCAGGCGGTCCTGGAGGTTCAGGGCGGGACCAACTCACGCATCAGCTTCTCGATGCTGCAGCATAACCAGCCGGCCGCAGCGGCCGTACGCAATCAGCTCTCAAGCGACACCCTACTGAACTTCTCGATCCATAGCCTACCTCTTGAGGAGCAGGCACTGTTTCAGACGATTCTGCTGATTCCCATTGGTGCTCTGGTGGTCGTGCTACTGCGTGTTCTGGTCGGCATCAAGACCTCCGGCACCTTCATGCCGGTACTGATCGCGCTGGCCTTCATACAGACCACGCTTGCCACCGGCTTGATCGGCTTTCTGTTGATCGTGGCGGTGGGGCTAGTGATACGCAGCTATCTCTCTCATCTCAACCTACTACTGGTAGCGCGAGTGTCGGCGGTGATCATCACGGTCATCGCCATCATCTCGATCTTTTCGGTACTCTCCTACCGCATCGGGCTCAATGCGGGTCTGACCATCACCTTCTTCCCGATGATTATCCTCTCCTGGACCATCGAGCGAATGTCGATCCTGTGGGAGGAAGAGGGCCCCAAGCAAGTGCTGATCCAGGGCGGCGGCAGCCTGTTGACGGCGGTGCTGGCCTATTTGGCCATGAACAACCCTTGGGTGCGGCACATCACCTTCAACTTCCTAGGTGTCCAGCTCATTCTGATGGCACTGATACTACTGCTTGGCAATTACACCGGTTACCGGCTACTGGAGCTGCGACGCTTCAAGCCGGTCACCAACGACTGAGGCGCTCGCGCATGTGGACGACACCCGGCAAGCTTCGCGCGAAAGGCATCATCGGCATGAATCGCCGCAACATTCGCTATATTGGGCGTTACAACAGCCGGCGCCTCTATCCGCTGGTGGACGACAAGCTCAAGACCAAGTTGCTCGCTCATGAGTACGGTATCACCACCCCTGCACTCATCGGCACCGTGAGTACCCAGTTCGACGTCAAGCACGTCACCAAGATGGTCGCCGGTCATGGCGGGTTCGTGATCAAGCCAGCCAAGGGTAGCGGCGGCAAGGGCATACTGGTGATCGAGCGGGTCGAGGGTGACAGCTACATCAAGCCGAGTGGAGCCAATCTGGGGCGCGAATCCCTCGAGCGGCATGTCTCCAATATCCTGTCCGGTCTTTACTCCTTGGGTGGATCGCCCGATGTCGCGGTGGTAGAGGCCCTGATCAACTTCGATGCCAGTCTAGCGGAATACACCTACGAAGGGGTGCCGGACATCCGCGTCATCGTCTTCAAGGGGTATCCGGTCATGGCCATGATGCGCCTCTCCACGGCGGCATCGGATGGCAAGGCCAACCTTCACCAGGGAGCGGTGGGCGTAGGGCTGGACATCGCCACCGGCACCGCCCTGCGCGGCGTCCAGCATGACCGCCCGCGTATCGATCACCCCGATACCGGGCATGAACTCTCAAGCCTGAAGATCCCGGACTGGGAGACGCTGCTGACCCTGGCCGCGCGCTGCTATGAGATGACCGGGCTTGGCTACCTTGGCACCGATATGGTCCTCGACCGCGATCATGGTCCCATGCTGCTCGAGCTGAACGCGCGCCCCGGCCTGGCGATCCAGATGGCCAACGGCGAAGGCCTTCGCCCCCGCCTCGATCTGATCGAGCGACAGCCTGAGGGCGTGGATATCGCGACACGCGTCGCCTTTGCCCGCCGCCACTTCGCGCGCAAGGGGGAGCTTCACGAAGCGGTGCAGGCCTGTCCGGCTTGACGATCTGGTCGCACCGCGGCCAGCCGCGTACTATGTCCGCACGTTATGCTCACTCTTGCTATCAGGCGCTCCATGTTCGATTCACGTCCCTTGATCCAGCAGGCCGAAAATCAGTGTCAGGCACGTGGCGTGCGCTTCACGCCGATTCGCCGTCGGGTGCTGGAGATGATTGCCGGTACCGACGGCGGTCTCAAGGCCTATGACCTACTCGACAAGCTGGCTTTGGAGCATGCCGCCGCACGTCCTCCGACGGTCTACCGAGCGCTCGATTTTCTGATCGAGCAGGGCTTGGTGCACCGCATCGAATCGCTCAATGCCTACGTCGCCTGCCCCTGCCCCGAGCATACGCACGGTTTTCAGCTATTGATCTGCCATAAATGCGGCCGCGTCGAAGAACTGCATCTTGACGACGTCAATGCTCAGCTCTCGGCTCGTGCTCGCGAGCTGGGCTTTTGCGTCGAACGTCAGACCATCGAACTGCTCGGCATATGTGACCGCTGCCTCACTTAAACTAAGCCGTCTCCCCTCGTCCAAGTCGGAATCGCCATGAGTCAACTCTTCAAGGCGCTCGAAAGCGCCGCTACCCAGACACGCTATCCTGCCGAGCAGATCATCGAAGCGATCAAGTGGAGTGGCGATGGGCTGCTGCCGACCATCGCCCAACAGCATGATAGCGGTGAAGTGCTGATGATGGCCTGGATGAATCGTGAATCACTGCTTGAGACGCTACGCACCGGGCGCGTCTGCTACTGGTCGCGCTCGCGGGGCAAGCTGTGGCGCAAGGGGGAATCTTCGGGACAGGAGCAGCATTTGAAGGGGGCACGCATCGACTGCGACGGCGACACCTTGCTGCTACTCGTCGACCAGACGGGGCCTGCCTGTCACAGCGGCCGGCGCAGCTGCTTCTATGTTGCCCTGGAGGGCGAAGAGGCGCGCGTCATCAGCGAGCCATTGATCGATCCCGACGCGCTCTATGGCGCCAAGTCCTCACGCTAGCCATGCTTCGCCCGCTGACGTGGCTACGCTACCCGCTCTCATTGAGTGCCCGTGGGCTCTCCCTGCTGATGATCGGGCTGCTGAAAGCTTATCAATATCTCATCAGCCCCCTGCTCGGCCCACGCTGTCGCTTCTGGCCAAGCTGCTCGAACTACGCCGTTGAAGCGATTCAGGTGCACGGGTCGTTCAAGGGAGGCTGGCTGGCCCTCAAGCGTATTGTCAAGTGCCACCCGGGACACCCGGGTGGCATGGACCCGGTGCCTGGTGGCCCCAGCGAACGGCTCTGTCGCGACGATCCCGAGCTCGACGAGCACTGCTGCCGCCCCAATGAACTCGACTCGGGGCAATGACTCCCCCTCTGTAGGAATCTTTCAGCCAAGACTGGGCCTTGCGCATTCTCGCGGGAACGCCAGCAGCATGTCACCGTGCCCCTCGCCTGCGGACATCAAGCGGAGGCGGCCTTCTTTTCGGCGACATCGTAGATACGCTTGAGCATCGCGTGCAGCCCGTTGCTGCGCGTCGGCGAGAGGTGTTGATCGAGCCCCAGCGCCTCGATGAAGCGCGGCTCTGTCGCCACGATCTCCTCGGCAGTACGGTGATTGTAGATGCGCAGCAATACCGCGATCAGCCCCGAGACGATGGCGGCATCGGAGGTGGCATCGAAGCGTAACCGCTCCCCTTCCAGTTCGTGGCGCATCCACACATTGGATTGGCAGCCCTGGATCTTCAGTTCATCGCTCTTCCACTCTGGCGGAAACGCAGGCAGCTGTTTGCCCATGTCGATAATGTACTGGTAGCGATCCATCCAATTGTCGAACATGGCAAATTCATCGACCAGCTCCTGCTGGGCAGCTTGTGGCGTCGCTTCCTGTGGTTTCATGATCACTCCTCGTTACGGTTGCCGCCAGTATAACGCGACTCCCCTTCCTGGGTCCGTTTCGCCCCCCCGACCAGGGTCGACTCGAGGCCGTGACTGGCCAGTTGTTCATGCCATTCCTCGGCCTCGGCGTGCAGATAGCGCGCCGTGGTATCCAGTCGCGAATGGCGTGCGCTCATGGCCAGATAACGCAGCTCCACCCCGTGTTGCGCCTGATGGGTAATCGCTGTATGGCGAAGCCAATGGGGCGTGGCCTTGCGCAACCTGCGCGCCATGGGTCGTAGGGCGTTATCCTCCTGCGTCTCCAGCGTATCGGCAGCATCGGCAAACGCCCTCTTTATCAGGCGATAGAGCTGATTGTCACCAAGGCCGCGCCGCCCATCGAGTGCGCGCAGCAGTGGGCTCGTGTCGGCCGGGTCGGGATGCGCAGGCAGGTCCAGAAAGCGTCGCCACCCCTCGAGCAGCGCGAGCATATCGGAGGGTAGCGGCACAGTGGCGGTCTTGCCGCCCTTCCCCGTCACCCGCCACCACCAGCGCCCCTCGCGCAGCAGGAAATCCCCCATCTGAGCGCTCGCTATCTCGCTGATGCGCGGCGCCAAGAGATAGGCGAAACCGAAGATCAGTCGCCGACGTTGCCAAATAAAGTCCTGACGGCAAGAGCCCTGCTCCGGCGTGTTGACCCACTGCCACAACCACTCCCACAGCGGCCGCTCAAGATAGCGCTCGATGCCCTGCTGGCGGTTGTCGAGACGACGGCGCTTGTCGCGCATCAGGCGAAACGGGTTGTGGCTCACCCAACCCGCCTCGCTCAACCAGCTGTAAAGCCCCTGCAGGATGACCAAGCTCTGGCGTCGGCTAGCATCTGAAAGCGGCTGACGAAACGGTTTCCAATCGGCTGCCTTGCGTGGCTGCGGCGGCCCTATCCACCGGCTGGCCGGCTGCGGATCGCTCAGGAACGCCTCGAAACTCGCCAATCGGTCACGCTTGAGATCGGCCAGGCTCAGCTGATGGTCCCCTAACCAGAGCAACAGCCGCTCGGCCTCCTTGCGATAGGCGCGAAACGTCTGCGGGCTATGGCGATATTCGCTTAGCCATTCGCCAACCGCCTCGATATCGCTGCGCGCCACGATATGCACATGGCCTGCCGGTAGCAGCGGCTCGGCCTCGCCACCATCCCACTCGAGCGCACCGTCACCGATAGTACTGACATTGACATGCTTGCCGCCCTGCATGGCCTGTTCTCTCGCTTATAAAGAGTGTATGAGGCGTAGTGTGCGTGGCGACTTAATATTATTCAAGATAATGCGGGTAATCATGAGTTATTGAAAGATAAGATAAAGTAAATTACGTAATACGTATAACGTAAGCATTTATCTTCTAGCCAAATGCGTTATGCTGGGCGTTTCTGGCATCATCCAGGCTTGGAATAAGGGAGGAGTCCATGGCGCGCAGTGGCGTTCAATACGAGGATGTGCAGAGGGCGATCGATACCCTGCTGCAGCGTGGCGAGAGCCCCGGCGTGCAGAAAGTGCGTGAATTTCTGGGCACGGGAAGCTTCACCACGATCAGCGAGCATCTTCGCCAGTGGCGCCTCAAGCGTGAGGAGAACCAGCTCGAACCTCTGCCTCAGGCGCTGCCGGAGCCCATTCAGCTCATGGTCGTAGAGCTATGGCGAAAGGCTCAGGAATCGGCGGGAGAAGGCCTTGCGCATTATCGCCAGGATGCCGACCGTCAGGTTGAGGCAGCGTTAGCCTCGGCGCGGGAAAGCGAGCGTCAGGCCGAGCATGCCGTACAACGGGAAAATGCCCTGACCGAGCACCTTCGACAGATCCAGACGGCCTTGGAGGAGCGCAGTTCGCGCCTGGCCCGAGTGGAAGCCGAGCGCGATACACTGCAGCAGCGCCACGAGGGGCATGTGCAGAAAGTGGCACGCCTAGAAGAGCAATTGACTCGGCTCCAGCAGCGCAATGAAGCGCAAAGCCTCGAGCATCAACAGGCCCAGGCGCAATTGAGCGAGCGACATCAGGCGCAGTTAACTCAGGAGGAGCAGCGTCACGAGGCAGCCGAGTCACGCCTGATGCAGTTGCTCGACGATGCCCGGCAGGAGCGTCAATCCCTCGAAAAGCAACACGCTCACCGCCAGTCACAGCTGGAATCGCGCCTGGCGGAGCGGGATCAACAACTACAGGAGCTGCGAACCATCCTTGCCGAACAGGAACGGCTGCAGCGTGAAGCGGCATGGCACAACCAGCAATTTCAGGACAAGAATAGGGAACTGGAGCAACATCTGTCGCGAATCGAAAGTGACCTGGCGGAGCGGGAAACCGCACTCGGGCAGTGCCGGGAGGCACTGCGAGAGGCCGAAGCCCGACTGGCAAGAACGCCCCTGCCGCCTCTGGTCTACTAGAAAGCCTAGCGGCATCTTGGAGGGCTCAATGATTCAGCGATAGTAAGCCTGGGTAGTGTCGGTGTGATCGGTAACGTCACGAATCCCGGCAAGCTCCGGAATCCTCTCGAGCAGGGTCTTTTCGACCCCATCCTTGAGCGTCAAGTCGACGGCGGCGCAGCCCTGACAGCCGCCCCCGAACTGCAACACCGCCACATTCTCCTCGGTCAACTGGATCAGTTTGATCTCGCCCCCGTGAGCCGCCAGGCCCGGGTTGATCTCGCTGTAGAGAATATAATTGACCCGATCCTCCAAAGGGCTATCGGCATTGACCTTGGGCATCTTGGCGTTGGGTGCCTTGATCGTGAGCTGACCGCCCATACGATCGGCATTGAAGTCGACCACGGCCTCGTCCAGGAACGCTAGGCTGTGCTTGTCGAGGAAAACCTTGATCTTGGAGAGTTCAAGTTTTTCGTCGGTGGGCTCTTCTTCCCCGGGACGGCAGTAGGCCAGACAGGTCTCGGCATAGGGCGTACCCGGCTGGGTGATGAAAATACGCACCGCGATCCCCTCGACATTCTGTTTTTCAAGCAGTTCGGCGAGATAGTCCTGTGCGCTATCGGTAATTTGAATGTTCTGAGTCATGGCGTCGTCAGTCCTGCATCAAGAAGGTTGATTCTTCCTCCATGGTAAGGAAAAGTCTCCGCTGGCACAATCCCGAGTGAAATACTAGGTTTTGTCTCCCTGCCCCGCAACGCCCGCTTTCTGATACCATGGATGCCCTTCGAGAACGCGAAAAAACGCGCCGACGATGCTTATATTTGATGCTGGAGAACATTCCTGACAATGGCCGCCGCTCCCTCCCCTCTGTCCACCGCGCTGACCCAGCGACTCGCCGATCGGATCCTGATTCTCGATGGCGGGATGGGGACCATGTTGCAAAACGCTCGCCTCGACGAAGCGGACTTCCGCGGCGAGCGCTTCCGCGACTGGCCTTCGGAGCTGAAGGGTAACAATGACCTGTTGGCACTGACTCGACCGGACGTGGTGCGCGAGATTCATCGCGACTATCTCGAGGCGGGTGCCGATATCGTCGAGACCAACACCTTCAACAGTACGCGTCTGTCTCAATCCGACTATGGCATGCAGGAGCTGGTGGTCGAGCTCAACCGTGAGTCGGCGCGCCTGGCTCGTGAGATATGCGACGCCGTCGGTGAGGCGACCGGCGTGCCGCGCTACGTTGCCGGCGTGTTGGGCCCGACCTCGCGTACCGCTTCACTATCGCCCGATGTCAACGATCCGGCCAAGCGCAACGTCACCTTCGATGAGCTGCGCGAGAACTATTACGAAGCCGCCGAGGCGCTGATCGACGGCGGTGCTGACCTGATCATGATCGAGACGATCTTCGATACGCTCAACGCCAAGGCGGCAATCTATGCCCTCGAGGAGCTGTTCGAGGCGCGTGGCGAGCGGCTGCCAGTGATGATCTCAGGCACCATCACCGATGCCTCCGGCCGCACCCTATCGGGACAGACCACCGAGGCATTCTGGAATTCGGTGCGACATGCCCAGCCGCTCTCCATCGGATTGAATTGTGCACTTGGCGCCGAAGAGCTGCGCCCTTACCTCGAAGAGCTCTCGAACAAGGTCGATACCTTCGTCTCGGCCCACCCCAACGCCGGCCTGCCCAATGAATTCGGCGAGTACGACCAGACGCCAGAGGAGATGGCGGCGATCGTTGCCGAGTTCGCCTCGAGTGGTCTGGTCAACGTCATCGGCGGTTGCTGCGGCTCGACGCCGGAGCATATCCGCGCGATTGCCGAAGCGGTAAAAGAGATGCCGCCACGTGCGGTTCCCAAGCGCCTCAGGGCCTGCCGACTCGCGGGTCTCGAGCCATTCAACATCGAGGCCGACTCGCTGTTCGTCAATGTCGGCGAGCGCACCAACGTCACCGGTTCGGCGCGCTTCAAACGGCTGATCGTCGAGGAGGATTTCACGACTGCGCTGGAGGTGGCGCTGGAGCAGGTGGAAAGCGGTGCCCAGATCATCGACATCAACATGGATGAGGGGATGCTCGAATCCCGCGACGCCATGGTGCGCTTCCTCAACCTGATTGCCGGCGAGCCCGATATCTCGCGGGTCCCGATCATGATCGACTCCTCCAAGTGGGAGATCATCGAGGCGGGCCTTAAGTGCGTACAGGGCAAATGTGTGGTCAACTCGATTTCGCTCAAGGAGGGTGAAGCCGTCTTCCGTCAACAGGCGACCGCCTGTCGGCGCTTCGGCGCCGCCGTGGTGGTCATGGCCTTCGACGAGGATGGCCAGGCCGACACCTTTGCGCGCAAGACCGAGATCTGCGAGCGCGCCTACCGGCTGCTGGTCGACGAGATCGGCTTCCCGGCGGAAGACATCATCTTCGACCCCAATATCTTCGCCATCGCCACCGGCATCGACGAGCACAACAACTACGCCGTCGACTTCATCGAGGCCACCCAGTGGATTCGCAAGCACCTGCCCCATGCGATGCTCTCGGGAGGCGTCTCCAATGTGTCGTTCTCGTTTCGTGGCAACAATCCGGTTCGCGAGGCGATTCACTCGGTCTTTCTCTATCATGCGATACGTGCCGGCCTGACCATGGGGATCGTCAATGCCGGCCAGCTCGCTGTCTATGACGACCTGCCCGCCGAGCTACGCGACGCCGTCGAGGATGTCGTGCTCAATCGCCGCGATGACGGCACCGAACGGCTGCTGGAGATCGCCGACAAGTACAAGGGTGACGGCAGCAGCGCGGAGAAGAAGGAGGATCTCGAGTGGCGAGGATGGGAGGTCGAAAAGCGCATCGAGCATGCCCTGGTCAAGGGCGTGACCGCCTTTATCGAGGCGGATACCGAGGAGGCGCGCGCCAAGGCTGCTCGCCCCATCGAAGTGATCGAAGGACCGCTGATGGACGGCATGAACGTGGTCGGTGATCTGTTCGGTGCCGGCAAGATGTTCCTGCCCCAGGTAGTCAAGTCGGCCCGCGTCATGAAGCAGGCCGTAGCCTACCTGATTCCCTACATCGAGGCGGAGAAGCGCGAGCTCTCTACAGAAGATCAGCAGGCCAAGGGCAAGATCGTCATGGCCACGGTCAAGGGGGACGTCCACGACATCGGCAAGAATATCGTCGGCGTAGTTCTTCAGTGCAATAACTACGACGTGATCGATCTTGGTGTGATGGTGCCGGCCGAGAAGATCCTGCAGACGGCACGCGACGAGAAGGCCGATATCATTGGCCTCTCCGGCTTGATCACCCCTTCGCTGGACGAGATGGTGCATGTCGCCAAGGAGATGCAGCGCCAAGGATTCGACCTACCCCTGCTGATCGGTGGCGCGACCACCTCGAAGGCGCATACCGCCGTCAAGATCGAGCCGCAGTACGACCACCCGGTCATCTATGTCACCGACGCCTCCCGTGCAGTGGGCGTGGCTAGCCGGCTGCTCGCCCCCAATCTCAAGGAAGCCTACGTCGCCGAGATTCGCCAGGAGTACCAGGGTGTACGCGAGCGCAATGCCAAGCGTCGCCCCAAGGCCGCCGATCTCGACTACGAACAGGCGCGCAAGCGCCGTTTCCGCACCGACTGGGCGAGTTACACCCCACCCAAGCCTACCTTCACCGGGCTCAAGGTCTTCGACGACTACGATATCCAGGAACTGGTCGAGCGCATCGACTGGACGCCCTTCTTCATGAGCTGGCAGCTAGCCGGCAAGTATCCGAAGATACTCGACGATAAGGTGGTCGGCGAGGCCGCACGCAATTTGTTCGCCGATGCTCAGACGATGCTCAAGACGCTGGTCGACGAGAAGCATATCCAGGCGCGCGGCGTGATCGGCCTATGGCCGGCGAACAGTGTCGACGACGACGTCATCGAGGTCTACGCTGACGAGACGCGCCAGGATATCGTGCATCGACTTCATCATATCCGTCAGCAGATGACCAAGAATCGCGACGGCATCTGTTACAGCCTTGCCGATTTCATCGCCCCCAAGGAGAGTGGTAAGCCAGACTGGATTGGCGGATTTGCGGTGACGACCGGGCACGGGGTCGATGAGCTGACCAAACGCTACGAAGCCGCCGGCGACGACTACAATGCCATCATGGTACAGGCCCTGACCGACCGGCTTGCCGAGGCCTTCGCCGAACGCATCCATGAGCGTGTACGCAAGGAGTTTTGGGGCTATGCTCCACAGGAGAGTCTCGACAATGATTCCCTGATCGCCGAGAAGTATCAGGGTATCCGCCCCGCTCCCGGCTATCCGGCCTGTCCCGACCACACCGAGAAGGCGACGTTGTTCCGCCTGCTCGATGCCGAACGCAACAGCGGTCTCGTCCTGACCGAGAACTTCGCCATGTGGCCGGCGGCAGCCGTCTCGGGTTGGTACTTCTCGCATCCGCAATCGAAGTACTTCTCTACCGGGAAGATCACCCGGGACCAGGTCGAAGCACTGGCCGAACGCAAGCAGATGCCGCTCGGCGAGCTGGAGCGCTGGCTGTCGCCGGTGCTCTCCTACGATGCGGATTGAATGCCTGCCGGGGCTTGTCCTTGGCCGTTCTTCATAACAGTTTCTTAATTTTCTATGATCATTTATTCTTTCAAAGAATATAGGAAGAGGAGTATCTTGCTCACCAAGCCAGTACTCCTTCATTCGCCCCGACTAGCAGGACACTCCTGAATGTATCGGTACGACACTTACGATCAGACGCTCGTCGACGAGCGCGTTGCCCAATTCCGTGACCAGATGGACCGCTATCTGGGTGGGCGTCTGCCGGAAGAGGAATTCCGTCCGCTGCGCCTGCAGAACGGCCTCTATATCCAGAAGCATGCGCCGATGCTGCGCATCGCCATCCCCTACGGCATGCTCTCGAGCCGCCAGTTGCGAGCACTGGGTGAAATCACGCGTCGCTACGACCGGGGTTACGGGCACTTCACCACGCGCCAGAACCTGCAACTCAACTGGCCGAAGCTCGAGGATATCCCCGACATCCTCGGCGAGCTCGCCCAGGTGCAGATGCACGCCATTCAGACCAGCGGCAACTGCATCCGTAATACCACCAGCGACCAGTTCGCCGGGATCGCCCAGGATGAAGTCGAGGATCCCCGCCCTTGGTGCGAGCTGATTCGCCAGTGGTCGACGCTGCATCCCGAGTTCGCCTATCTGCCGCGCAAGTTCAAGATCGCAGTGAGTGGCGCCGCCGAGGATCGCGCCGCCATCCAGGTGCATGATATTGGCCTGCGCCTGTGGCACAACGAGAATGGCGAGCTGCGCTTCCGCGTACTGGCCGGGGGTGGACTTGGTCGCACGCCGATGATCGGTGACGTGGTGCGCGAGGATCTCCCCTGGCAGCATCTGCTCACCTATCTGGAAGCGTGCGTTCGCGTCTATAACCAGTTTGGCCGCCGTGACAACAAGTTCAAGGCGCGCATCAAGATTCTGGTCAAGGCGTTGGGCATCGAGGAGTATCGTCGACGCGTCGACGCCGAGTGGGCGCACCTCAAGGATGGCTCGCAGACCCTCAACCAGGCTGCCGTGGATACCGCGCGCGCGCACTTCATCGAGCCTGAACGTCGCGAGATTGCAGAGCAGGCGATTGCCGACTTCGAACGCCTGCGCGGCGAGAATCGCGCCTTCTCGCGCTTCGTGACCAATAACGTCAGCGGCCACAAGGTGCCAGGCTACAAGGCCGTCACTCTCTCGCTCAAGCGTCGCGAGCATGCCCCCGGCGACATCACTGCCGATCAGATGGACACGGTGGCCGAGCTTGCCGATCGTTACAGCTTCGGCGAGCTACGTGTCACTCACGAGCAGAACCTGGTGCTTTCCGATGTCGCCGTCGATGAGATCGAGGCGTTGTGGCAGGAACTCGAAGCGCTCGGCATGGCGAACCCTACGGTAGGTACGCTCAACGACATCATCTGCTGTCCGGGAGGCGACTACTGCAGCCTCGCCAATGCAGTCTCGATTCCCATCGCTCAGGCGCTGCAGGAGCGCTTCGAAGATCTCGATTTCCTCTACGACCTGGGGCCACTCGACCTCAACATCTCGGGGTGCATGAACGCCTGCGGTCATCATCACGTAGGGCATATCGGCATTCTAGGCGTCGACAAGAAGGGTGAAGAGTATTACCAGATCTCGTTGGGCGGCAATGCCACTGACGACGCCTCGCTGGGCAAGATTCTCGGCCCCTCCTTCTACCGCGAAGACGTGCCGGACGTCGTCGACAAGGTGCTCAAGGTCTATGTCGAACAGCGCCATGAAGATGAGCGCTTCCTCGACACCTACCGCCGCATCGGCCTGAAGCCCTTCAAGGAGCGCGTTTATGCCAAATGATATCGACGCCGAGCCGCAATTCGTACTCGAGCGTACCAAGACCTTGATCAAGCTGGGGCAGCCCGAGGAGAACACCTGGGTCCTGTCGAGAAGCGAAGACGCGCTTCCACAGGAACGGCCTGCCATCGTGCCCGTCTCGCTATGGCTTGAGCACGGTGATCAGAGTGAGCTTGCGCCTTGGCTTGCAAGCGACGCCGAACTCTCAGCAGAGCTCGTCGAGCGCCTTGCCAAGGCGCCGCTGATCGCGATCGACTTCCCCACCTTCAACGATGGCCGGGGCTATACGCTGGCGAGGCTGCTAAGAGAGCGTTTTGGGTACCAAGGAGAAGTGCGTGCCATTGGCGATGTGCTGGTCGATCAGCTCTACTACATGAGTCGCTGTGGCTTCGATGCCTTGGCGCTTCGTGAAGATCAGCGACTGGACGATGCCCTGCGCGCCCTGGGTGCCTTCAGCGTCAGCTATCAACCGGGTGTCGATATCAATGAGGCACTTTTCGAGAGACGCCTGCGAGAGTCCAACCCAGGCTGATCTTCGCAAGTCGTGCCAGAAGTTAAACGCCCGGTCTGCCGGGCGTTATTGTGATAGCCCCCCTGCTCCCAAGCCTCTGCTCGTCAGCCCCGCCGTTTCTGCTGGCGCTCACGGTTGCGCGCCCTCGCCCGCTCCGATTTCCTGAGCATCACGTAGGTGGCGCCAAGGCCCCCATGCGCGGGCTGTGCCGATGAGTACGCCTGCACCTCCTCGAATTGACAGAGCCACTTGGCAAGGTAGGAGCGCAGGACGTTCGCCGGGCTCTCGGTTTCACGGCCTCGGCCATGCACGATCAACAAACTGCGAAGCTCATGTTGGTGAGCTTCACGGATAAAGGCAAACAGTTCGCGACGACACTCATGCAGTGGCCGTTTCAGGAGATGCAGGCGCGCTTCGGGAGGGTAACCGCCATGGCGCAAACGCTCGAGCACACCGGTCTGAATGCCATCGTGACGGTACTCGATAGGATCGTGTGCACCGATGAGATCGACGAAATCATCGGAGAGAAAATTGTCTTCACCCGCCATCGCCTGAGCGCGTTCGCGCCTGGCCAGCTGAGCCTCGCTTGGCATGCGACGGCGGCTCGCCCCGGTGTCTGCCCTGCCGCGGCCGCGCGATACAGGCTCCACGTCTCCCACCAGTGTCCGAAAGCTCACTTCGTCCTGATTCATGACGCGGCTCCTTACTTGTCTAGCTTGCGTTCCAAGCTCTGATGATAGCAAACCGGTCAAGGGTTCGCTGTTTCCCCTTGCCAAGCTATGACAGCATAGTAAGCGATTGAATTCCCGACTCCACGAAGCCAGACAAGGAAGACGTCGATGCGTAGCACAAGGCGTGCGTTATGGGTACTGGTAGCGCTGGCACTACTATTGGCCGGCTATCTTTGGGTGACTATGCTCAGCCCTTTCACCTACTCTCGCCCCGATCATCTGGCGGAGATCACGGAAGGTCAGCATGAGGTGTTCGTCTATGGCACGCTGCGCTATGCATCCGTGCGTTGGGTGGTCTATGGTCGAGCGGGCGATCCCGAGGAGGCGCGACTGCCAGGATATCGTCGTGAAGGACTCGATCTGGCGAGGGAAGAGAATGCTTATGTCGAAGGATTGCTGCTCGAAGTGGATGAGCAGGAGTTGGCACGTCTGGATCGCTACGAGCGACTGGGGATACGCTATCGACGCGAGTTGTTAGTGCTTGAAAATGGCAATATGGCGTGGGTTTATCTCAGGCTGTAATCGATTGGGCACAAAATAAGATAACGGTATAACTCTAGAGCGGTATCGGCATTTGCCCTTGTGGCCCCCACTCAGGACCTACTACAATGCTTCGCAATTGCTTGATTTAGCAACTATCAAGGCAACAACGATGACGAACATCACGCTATATCACAACCCTCGCTGTTCGAAGTCACGCCAGGCACTTGTACTGCTCGAAGCGCAAACCGGCACGGTAACGGTACATCGCTATCTCGAAGCACCCCTCGACTACACGGCATTGAGCGCGTTGTTGCAACGCCTCGAAGGAGAGTTGCGTGACCTCGTTCGCGTTGGCGAAAGCGCTTGGAAGTCCCTCGGACTGAATTTCGAAGATGAAGCAGCGGTGCTTGCCGCCCTTGCCCGTGAACCCAATCTGATGCAACGCCCGATCGCCGATGACGGCAAGCGGGCGATTGTCGGGCGTCCACCACAAGCCGTGCTCGCCCTGCTCGATTCCGACTAACACAACTTCGCCGCGGAGCGCCGATGAGCCCGACCACTCCTTATGTCCTGATCCTGTTCTACTCGCGCCATGGCGCCACCAAGACCATGGCCGAGCAGATTGCTGCCGGCGTGGAGTCCGTCTCCGGTGTCGATGCGCGGCTGCGCACCGTCCCGTCGGTCTCGGCCACCAGCCAGGCCGTGGAACCGGAGATTCCTAACGAAGGGGCGATCTATGCAAGCCTCGACGATCTGCGCGACTGCAGTGCCCTGGCGTTGGGCAGCCCCACACGCTTCGGCAATATGGCAGCCCCGCTGAAACACTATCTGGACGGTACCAGCGAGTTGTGGGTGAACGGCGCCTTGATCGATAAGCCCGCCTGCGCATTCACCTCAACCTCCAGCTTGCATGGCGGGCAGGAAGCCACCCTGCTCTCCATGCTGATTCCTCTGCTGCACCATGGAATGCTCTACGCAGGCCTGCCCTACAGCGAAACCGAGCTGTTCACCACTACCGGCGGCGGTACACCCTATGGCGCCAGCCATGTCGCCGGCAGCCGCAGCGACCAGCCTCTTGACGACCATGAGCGACGACTCTGCAAGGCCCAGGGGCGCCGCCTGGCACGCCTGGCGCTTGCTCTCACGACGCTGCGTGGGGATCGCTGATGCGCCAGCTCTTCGAAGAGTGGGAAACGCGGCATGGCCTGGATCGGCTCACCGAGCGCTCACGACAGGCAGTGCTCGCCGGCTATATCGCACTGCTGATCCTGCTCACGTACGGTGGGCTCAACGTGCATAGCGTTCAGGAGGGAGGCTTCACTCCCGTATTGGTAAGGGTGTTGCCGTTGATCCTGTTTCTGCCTTCGATTATGGGCCGCCGACCGCGGGGCCATGCTTGGCTTGCCTTTGTCAGTCTTCTCTATTTCATGCAGGGGGTGATGATCGCCACACTCCCGGGACAGGCACTGCTCGGCCTGCTCGAGATCGCCGCCTCCCTGACCCTGTTTGCCGGCAGCACGTGCTATGCCCGTTTTCGCAGTCGTCAGCAGCGTCAATAGCGCGGTCGTCACCGGGAAACCGGCATGAGATCAAGGTCGATGAAGATAGCGGTTGAGCCTTCTCCTTGTAGCGGCGAAGATGTAAAGAAATTCAGGAGGTCATCATGGTACGAGACATCGCTGATATAAGACGCGACTACGAGGGCGGACGTCTCGACGCGGCCACCACCCCCGCTTCGCCGCTTCCCCTGTTTCAGGAGTGGTTGAAGCTTGCGATGCAGGACGAAGCCGACGCCACCGCCATGACTCTGGCGACCGTCGATAGCCAGGGCCTGCCGCACGCACGCATCGTTCTGCTCAAGGGCTGTGAAGAGACCGGGATGGTGTTCTACACCAATTATCACAGCCACAAGGGGAGCGAACTGGCCAATGTGCCGCATGCCGCCCTGGTCTTCTGGTGGCCGTCGCAATCGCGTCAGGTACGTATCGAAGGCAGAGTCGAACAGGTGCCTGCCCAGGAGTCCGACAGTTACTTCTCTCGCCGCCCGCGTGGCAGCCAGCTGGGCGCCTGGATCGCCACTCAGAGCGTGGAGATACCCGACCGGCAGTGGCTCGAGGAGCGACAGAAGCGCTATGAGCAGGTCTATTCGGAACAGGATATCACCCGGCCCGCGCATTGGGGCGGCTATCGCCTAGTGCCGGAGATGGTCGAGTTCTGGCAAGGGCAGCCCGATCGCCTGCACGACCGGATCCGCTACCAGCTGCGCGACGAGCAGTGGTCCAAGTTTCGCCTCTCTCCCTGAGTTCCCTCCCATCGGCATCGGTCGCATCGCCTGTATCGGATGATGCGCCGATCCCTACTAGTCCAAGGCGCTCTCCAGACGCAGACGCTGCCAGTCGCTGGTCGGCTCGTTGAGCGGCAGGGTCACGTCCATCACCTGCTCCTCCATGTTGTAGCGCAGCCGGAAGCCAAGGTGTTTCATCAAGTTTCGCATGGGGAAATTGTCTGCCATTACCTTGCCGAACATCTCAAGCGTCCCCACCCCCTTGCAGTAGCGGATCATCTTGTTCATGAGCAGGCTGCCAAGCCCCTGCCCCTGCATGTCGTCGCGAATGATGATCGAGAACTCGGTGCGGATATTGTCCGGGTCATTCCAGACTCGCACCACCCCCAGCATCTGTCGGCTGCCATCGTCGCGCTCATGCTCGGCAATGAACGCCATCTGCCGGTCGTAATTGATCTGCGCCAGCATCGAGAGGTCGCGCTTGGTGAGATCGGCCTTGTGATGAAAGTATCTGAATCGAATGCTCTCCTCGGAGAGTTGAGTATGAAACGCAGTGATCAGCGGCGCGTCCTCGGCGCGGATCGGCCGTACCTCGACGTTCATGCCGTTCTTGAGCGTGATCCACTCCCTGAGCTCTTCGGGATAGGGCATGATCGCGTGACGGGCAGGCGTCCCCAGGTCCATGGCGAAGTCCACCGCCACCACGCCATCGCGGTTGAGCAGCACCGGATTGAGCTCCAGCCCCTTGAGCGCCGGCAGGTCGGAGGCCATCTGGGAAAGCTTGACCAGCAACTGACAGATACGCTGAAAATCCCGCTCGGGATCGCGGGAGTGTTCGCGTATCAGCTTGGCGGCGTGGGTACTCGACACCAGGTCATTGGCCAGCGTCATGTTGAGCGGCGGCAGTGCGACGTGCCGGTCGGCCAGTACGTTGACCTTGTAGCCGCCGATACCGAACACGATCACTGGGCCGAAGACGGGATCGCGCGTGATACCGGCACACAACTGCATGGAGTTCTTGCCGCGCTGCATCCCCTGCAGGCAGTACTCGTGGATCACGATGTCCGGCTGCCTTTGGTGGACCTGCTCGCTCAGCCGCCGCACCGCATCGGCCACTTGCTGCGGGGTGACGAGATCTTGGATCAGCCCCCCCGAGAGCCGGTGAGGGTGGCGGCGATAGCGAAACGGCATGCAATTGTTCTCGTGTACTACCTTCAGCGCCATGCCTTCGCTGAACTCGATCGCTGCGCTGGCCCCCTCCTCGGGTGTCGTCACGTACTGGCTCGATGCAGTGGGGATACCGTATGCTGCCAGTACCTGAGCGATCTCTGAGTGGGTAAGCGACTCCCGCCCCGCCTCCCGCGCCTTGTCGATCAGACCATGGCAGCGCGCCCGAATCTCGGCCGAGGTGGCAAATGGCAGACTTGGCGGCGTCTCCTGCAGCAGCGTCTGCACGCGCTGGTAATTGACCATGTGCATGAAGGCCTTGACTGCCTTCTCCGGCGAAGTGTAGGTCGGAATACCGGCCAGGTTGCTCTCGTGACGTGCCGACAACGCCTCCTCCAGCCCCATCCAACTGGTCAGCAGATTGCGCTTGAAGCGCTTGCGATTGGCGACGATCGCCTCCGCGGTGATCTTCGACGGCGCCTGACGCGTCGGTGCATGCACCACCAGCACCGCATCCACCCCCGGATCCGCGGCCACCACCTCCAGTACATCGACCATCTTCTCCGGCGTGGCATTGCCACTGAGATCGACGGGATTGCGCCCAGGCAACGTCATGTCGACATCGCGACGCTGCAGCGCCCGACGCGTCACCTCGGAAAACTCGGCAAGCTTGCCCCCCGCGATAATCAGCTTGTCGATGGCCAGCATCGCCGGCCCCAGCCCGTTGGAGACGATGGCGAGTCGATCGCCGCGCAATGGTTTCATCCGCGACAGCGTCTCGAGGGCATCGAACAGCTCGTCCGAGTCATCGACGCGTACCACTCCGGCGCGAGCCAGCGCCGCATCGAAGATCACGTCGCGATTGGCGATTCCCGGCGTGGGCGCAATGCCGGAGATATCCGATTCGGGCGTGCGCCCGCTCTTGATCGCCAGCACCAGGCGATGGCGGGACGCCTCGCGCAGTGCGGTCATCAGGTGCTGAGCATCGTGGGAGTGTTCGAGGTGCAGCAGGATCGCCTGGGTCGGCGCGTACTGGTTGATATAGTCGATCAGGTCGGGCAACAGCACATCGACGCTGTCGCCCAGCGTGACCAAGTGCGAGAAGCCGATGCCCCGGCCCGCTGCCCAGTCGATCATGGCACTGCCGAGCATCCCCGACTGGCCGAGATAGGCCACCTTGCCTGGCTTGACGGGCTGACTTGCATAGGAGGCATTGAGCTTGCGCCCCGGCACGATCAAGCCCATGCACTCCGGTCCCAGCACCCGGATGCCGCTGCGCCTTGCGGCCTGAAGCATGCGTTCGCGAATCGAGCGCCCCTCCTGCGCGGGATCATCGAGATAGGAGCCTCCGGTCAGCACCAGGGTGGCCTTGACCCCAAGGTTGCCAAGCTGCTCGATCAGCCTGGGCACGCTTCGCACCGGTGAGCAGATGATCGCCAGATCGGGCACCTCCGGCAGGTCGTCGACGCGCCTGACGCACGTCTGACCGAATACCGTGGCATAGCCCTTGGGATTGACCGCCCATACTTGGCCGGGGAACCCCGCCTCCTGCACATTGCGCAGTACCAGCCCGCCCAGGGAGTTGGGCTTTTCCGATGCGCCAATCACCGCCAGGGTGCGGGGCTCGAAGAAGTGACGTAGAAATCGCGTGCCCACCGGTCTCTCCTCACAAGGGGTTGTGACCATGTGTACGACTTATTGACACTGTCATGCAAGGTCGCAAGAAGTCTAAGGTCAATCATCCTCGCTGGAGTCTACGATGATTACCTCCTACATCACCCATCCACGATGCCTGGATCACCACATGGGGCCCGAGCATCCTGAGAGCCCGCTGCGACTCGAGGCGATCCGGGCCCGGCTGTCGCTGGCCGGCATTCTGCAGCAGACCATGCAGTCCGAGGCGAAGCCCGCCACCGACGAGCAGCTGGCGCGTGTGCATCCCGTGCGTCATCTCCAGTCGCTGGGCAAGTGCGTGCCCGAGCAGGGCATCGTCGCCATCGACGAGGGGGACACCATGATGAACCCGCACAGCTTGGAGGCGGCCAAAGTCGCCGCGGGCGCCGTCATCAGCGGAGTGAACCAGGTCTACCGGCACCAGGCCGACAATGTCTTCTGTGCCGTGCGGCCCCCGGGACACCATGCCGAAGCCACCGATGCCATGGGCTTCTGCTTCTACAACAACATCGCCGTGGGGGCGGCGCACGCACGAGCACAGTACGGTGCCCGCCGCATCGCCATCCTCGACTTCGATGTGCATCAGTGCAATGGCACCGTCGACATCTTCAAGGATGACCCGGAGATCCTGATCTGTACCAGTTATCAATTCCCTTTCTACCCCTGGCGCTATCTACGCAGCGAGAGCCATAACGTCATCAATACGCCGCTTGCGGCGGGTACCGACAGCGCCACCTTTCGCCAGGCCATCGAGGAGGATTGGCTCCCCGCCCTGCACGGCTTCAAGCCGGACCTGGTACTGGTGTCGGCGGGTTTCGACGCCCACCGCGAGGACCCCATGGCCGAGCTCTGCCTCGAGGATGAGGACTTCTATTGGGTCACCCGTCTGGCCATGGAGATCGCCGCCCTCTATGCCGACAATCGCTTGGTATCGGTACTCGAGGGGGGATATGACCCCATCGCACTGGGGCGCTGCGCCGAGGCGCACGTAAGAGCCTTACTTGGTCAGCCGTTCGATGATGGCGTTTCCTGAGCCGCGAAAATCACCTTACCCACGCCTTGTCGAGACCCTTGCGATTTCAAGTACTCTGCGGGCGGGATATGATAAGTTAACGGGAAATGTTTCCTATAGTGAACCGCAATGAGCATAACCGATCAGGAAACGGCCCTACGTATCGCCGATGGCCGCAAGCCCTTTGTCGAGCCGCTGCGTCTTGGCGAGCGCCTCAAGGAGATCCGCCTGGCCAACCACTGGACGCTGGAGGATGTCAGCCAGCGCACCGGCCTTGCACGCTCCACGCTCTCCAAGATCGAGAACGATCAGATTTCTCCCACCTTCACAGCCGTTCAGAAGCTGATCGGCGGACTGGGTATCGACCTTCCGCAGCTGCTCACCGCACCCAAGGCCCAGAGTCGCACCCTGGGGCGTCGCGACCTGACGCTGGTCGGCGAGGGCAAGCGCCACCCCACGCCTACCTACGAGCATGAGCTGCTCTCTTGGCAACTCGCCCAGAAACGCATGATCCCCTTCAAGACCATCGTTCGGGCGCGCCGCTTCGATGAGTTCAGCGAATGGGTGCGCCACGACGGCGAGGAGTTCCTGATCGTGCTCGAGGGCGAGATCCTGCTCTACACCGAGTTCTACGAGCCATTGCGTCTCGGTCGTGGCGATAGCATCTATTTCGACAGCGACATGGGCCACGCCTTGGTTTCGGTCAGCGATGAGGACGCTGTGGTGCTCTCGGTGTGCACTCCCGGCGATAGCTGAAGCGACAGATCAGCGGTCGCCCGGACGACGCTCGGGAATCGCATCGAGCTCGAGACGATGGGGAGCACCGATGGCCTGGAAATGCCGGCCCTTGGCCCGCGCCACCAGCAATACTCCGAAGCGTTCGGCGAGCTCCACCCCTTTCTGGGTGACGCCGGAGCGCGAAATCAGCACGGCGATGCCCATCTGGGCCACCTTGAGCACCATCTCCGAAGTCAAGCGACCGGTGGTATAGAAGATATCGGCGTGTGACGTGCCGCTCTGCTCGAGCCACTGCCGCCCGGCCAGGGTGTCCACCGCGTTGTGGCGTCCTACGTCCTCGACGAAATCGAGCACTTCATCCTGGCGACAGAGAGCGCACCCATGCACCGCCCCGGCACTGCGGTAGGTCTCGTTGCAGCTGCCAAGATGATTGAGCAGACGGTAGAGCACCGACTGCCTGAGCAGCGTCGCGGGCAACGGCGCAAGCCCGGTGCTCTCCAGCAGACGCCCGAACACGGTGCCCTGCCCACAACCGGTGGTCACGGTGCGACTCCCCAGTCGCTCCTCGAGATCGGCGGGCAACCGGCGTGTCACCACCGCAGCGGCTTCCACCTCCCAGTCCACCTGCACCGCGACCAGATCCTCCCTTTCATTAAGTAGTCCCTGATTGCGCAAGTAGCCCACCACCAGCGCTTCAGGCTCTGCACCAAGCGTCATCAGGGTGACGATCTCGCGCTTGTTGAGATAGAGCGTCAGCGCCCGTTCGGCGGCAATTGCCTGGCGGCGCGTCTCGCCATACTCATCGACCACCTCGATTTCGAGGGTGGTGGGCAGGCGCGCCCGACTCAAGCTGATGGCGGACATGTAAAAGACTCCCTATTCGCGGTTTTGACGGCTTGACCATCATCCCATCGCTGTCGCTTACTGTCTGCCCTTTCCAAGACCATCCGGGGACCATCATGTCGAGTGCCAGTCTTCGCCACTTGAGCCTCACCCTGGCGGGCGAGAACAAGACCGTCAACGGCTTCACGCTGATGCAGTGGCGCATCGCCCACTTCGCCCCTGGCGAACAGGGGCCCTACGTGCTCGATCTGCAGCTCTACATGACCGAGCGCACCGCCTACCGCTTCAACCTCAACTCCTCGAGTCCGCGCCTGTTCGTACGCTGCGGCTTCACCGGACGAGCGCCGGTGCCGGACGCCATTACCGCAAGCCAGGATGTGGCCGCCGCGTGGATGGATGGTGAGCAGCAGGTACTCGAAACGCCCATGCCGATGGCGCTCCAGGTATGGATCGAGGCCTATCTTGCCCATCACGGCGAAGGCCCCGACCCTGGCCGCAAGAAGAAGCGCAAGGGCGCCGGACGCGCGCGTGAGGATCAGCCATGACGCGCGCCGACACCCCCTTCAACCGTTGGTCGCTGCGCAAGCGCGGGCTCGACAACTCGGATGCCAAGCCTGACTCGCACGAGCGCGCTGGCATGGCTGACGACACCGCCGAGCAGCTGCCTGAAGAACATGGGGCATCAGCGCCGGAGCCGATCCGGGAGGCCGGGAGCAGGACGGAAGAGATCGACGCGCCTCCCCCCGAGGGGAGCCTCGATCACACCCTGCCCGACCCCGACAGCCTCGGTCCCGGAGCCGATTTCAAGGGATATCTGGTGCCGGGCGTCAGCGCCGCGCTCAAGCGCCGAGCACTCAGGCGCCTCTACACCACCGGCAACTACAACGTTCGCGATGGGCTTGACGACTACGACCTTGACTACAGCCAGATGGGCAAGCTTTCGGTCACGGCCAGTGCAAGCGTGCGCCAGTGGGGAAAGAAGGCCCTCGAAACATTCGAGGAGCGGGCGCACGCCCAGCCCCGAGGCGATGAGCAGTCGGCTGACGAATGCCCATGCGATGCGATGCCATCTGGCACAAGCGAGGAAGACAAGGTATCCTCCCCGCGCCGCACGGCCGGGATGTCAGGAGAAGAGTCACACAAGAATGACTCAAGCACCTGAAACTTCGGCCGATATCAGTTGCAGTAGAGGCGATTAGACTAACGGGGCATTTGCCTGAGCCAGCATTCGGCCAACACTGCATCACTGAGTCATACCTATAACAACGACATGACCGATCTGACCGATGAGAAGACATGAACCAACCTATCGCGTCACCCTCGCAGGGTTCGCAACACAATCGACTCGCCCGGACGGCTGCTCTTAGCAAGGTTTCCTGGCCTGTCAATCTCTCCCCCGCTACGGTCAGTTACCAGAGCCTGGGCCATTTGCTGATCATCGGCGGCGACGTCGAGTGCCGCACTGCACTGGCGGCCCTGCAAGGAGCCGAGACCGAACTGACATCGGTCACGCTGCTGCTCGACTCAGCGTCAGTTGGCTCTCAGGATCGGGACGTGCCGGGCGTGGCCAGCTATCGCATCGATATGGCCCGCCAAGGCATCGCCATTCGCGGTTATCTCGGTTGCTTCGAGGTCGAGCTCTCCCATGAGGGAGCCCCGGTCAATCTGGCCAAGGCAGTTCTCTCCCGCGATTACTTCGACCTGATCCTGGATCTTGGCAAGCATCCTTGCCTGACGCTCGAGCTGCCGCCGCCAGGTTATTTCGCCTGTCAGTTCGGCACACCGGCCTATACCGAGGCACTGGCCGCGCTGCCCGAACACATCGGCGAATTCGACAAGCCCAAGTATTTTCATATCGATCACGACATCTGCGCGCATGATGGACGCGGCCAGCGCGGCTGCACCCGCTGCCTGGAGGTGTGCCCCGCAGACGCCATCGCCAGCCGCCAGAAGCGCATCGAAGCGTGGATCGAGATTGACCCGTTCCTTTGCCATGGCGCGGGCAGCTGTACTACTGCCTGCCCTACCGGCGCCATCCAGTACCGGCTGCCGGAGCCGCACGCCCAGCAAGATTACGCGGCACGCCTGATCGAGGCCTATCGCGAATCGGGCGGTACACAGCCAGTCGTGCGCTTCGTCGAGCGCGCCTATCTGGACGAGGAGCTACCGCCCCCCGCCGGGCATATACTGGATATCCCGCTCGAGGAGCTTGGCGCGGCCGGGCTCGACCATTGGCTCGGCGCCCTGGCCGATGGCGCCTGCGAGGTGCGCGTGCAATGGGGGGCAAACCTGCCGGGAAGCATGATCGCACTGCTTGACGATCAGCTGGCCCAGGCCCGGACGATTCTCGATGCGCTCGGCCTCGAAGCAGGCCGCTTGACCACACTCGATGCCGGCGACAGCGAGCGACGCGACGAACTGCCAGCATTCAACGCGCTGCCCTCACGCTCGCGCAGCGCCAAGGCGGCGCACGGCAAGCGTGCCCGGCTCAACGATACCCTGGCCAGCCTCACCGCGGCTGGCCACCTCGATGCCCAACGCCATGGCATGCCCGACGGTGCGCCGTTTGGCGCAGTGGTCGTCGACAACGCCGCTTGCACGCTGTGCATGAGCTGTGTCTCGATCTGTCCCACGAAGGCGCTTGGCGGTGGCAAGGACAAGCCCCTGCTCAGCTTCCTCGAGGCCGACTGCGTGCAGTGCGGGCTGTGCGCCAGTGCCTGTCCCGAGGATGCCATCGCACTCATGCCGGGCTTCCTGGCCGCACCGCAACGCCTCGAGCGCCAGATCTGCAAGGAGGAGGCGGCATTCGAGTGCATCGTCTGCAGCAAGCCCTTCGCCACCGTCAGCACCATTGCCAGCATCAAGGCCAAGCTGGCCGCACACCCCTACTTCGCTGGCGATGCCATGGCACGCCTGGAGATGTGCGAGGACTGTCGCGTCAAGGATGTCTGGCACGAGATGGCTCGCAATCCCGACGCGCAACTGAAGGTATAGCCGTATGAGTCAAGCTTCCGACCCTCTCGCTTCTGAGCCTCTCGTATCGCGGATTGATGACGACAGCGACGCCCTGCGTGCCGATATCTATCGATTGCTAGCACGCCTGCTGGTCGCGCCACCCGACCTAGAACTGCTGACTTTCGTCGCAGGCCTTGTGGCCGATAAGGAGCCAGGCCCCCTGGCGAGCGCCTGGTCGGCGCTCGCCAGTGCGGCGAGCCAGGCACGGCTCGAGTCAATTGAGCGCGCGCATTTTCAGCATCTGGTAGGCGTCGTCCAGGGCGACGTGGTGCCCTACGCCTCCTGGTACCTCAAAGGAACGCTGATGGATGAGCCGCTGATCGCGATTCGTAGCGATCTGCGCAGGCTGGGGCTCGAGCGCAGCGAGCAGACCAAGGACCCCGAAGACCATATCGTCGCCCTGTGGGAAACCATGAGCTGGGTGATCGAGCATCGCCCCCACGAACAGGCCCATTTCTTCGACACCCACCTTGCCCCTTGGGCCGAACGCCTGATGGGCGATCTGGTACAAGTCGACACCCCTTTCTACGCCCGGCTGGGCCAGTTGGGTCAGGCCTTCATGGCCAGCGAACATGAGCGTTTTGCCGATCGGTCGCCTGTGCATGCTTACGAGCCTCACTCCAAGCACGTCCAGCGCTAGCAACGAAACGAACAAAGAAGAACATGAGAGGAGACCCTGACATGCCTGACAACCACCATCCCGAACAACACGGCTCAGAAGAGCACAACCCCGAACGCCGCCGTTTCCTGCGAGCCCTTGGCATGGGCACCGCCGCGGCCGGCGTAGGCGTGGCCATCGGCCACGTCACCCTGGCCCAGGCCGATGCCCCCCAGCAGGAGCCCCAGGATGAGTCGCTGCGCTATCGGGAAAGCGACCATATCCGAGCCTACTACGCCACCCTGCGTGACTGACGTTTTCGCGGATTCCCGTCAAGAGGAACATATACATGCGTTTAACTCGTAAGCAAGATATGCTCGCGAAGGCCGGCCTGGGCATCTCCCGGCGTCAGTTCCTGCAGCGCAGCGGTGCCGCCACTGGCGGCCTTGCCGCTGTCGGCTTCATGGGTAATTCCATGGTGCGCCCCGTCGAGGCGGCTGGTAAAACACTGGTTTCCGACGCCCCGATCGAGACCAAGCGCACCATCTGCTCGCACTGCTCGGTGGGCTGCGGGGTCTATGCCGAGGTCCAGGAAGGGGTCTGGACCAAGCAGCAACCCGCCTTCGACCACCCGATCAACCGTGGCGCGCACTGCGCCAAGGGCGCCTCGCTGCGTCAGCACGGCCACTCCACCCGCCGCCTCAAGTACCCGATGAAACTGGTCGCCGGTGAGTGGCAGCGCATGAGCTGGGAAGACGCCATCGACGAGATCGGCGACAAGCTGCTCGAACTGCGCGAGCAGCACGGCCCCGACAGCGTCTACTGGCTCGGCTCGGCCAAGTTCAGCAACGAACAGGCCTATTTCATGCGCAAGCTGGCCTCGCTGTGGGGCACCAACAATACCGACCACCAGGCACGCATCTGCCACTCCACCACCGTTGCCGGCGTGGCCAACACCTGGGGTTACGGAGCGATGACCAACTCGCTCAACGACATGCACAACAGCCGTGCGATCATCCTGATCGGCTCCAACCCCTCCGAGGCCCACCCGGTGGCGATGCAGCACGTGCTGATCGCCAAGGAGCGCAGTAACGCCGAGATAATCGTCGTCGATCCCCGCTTCACCCGCACCGCCGCCAAGGCCACCCAATACGTGCGCATCCGTCCCGGCTCGGACGTGGCCTACGTCTGGGGCCTGCTGTGGCACATCTTCGAGAATAGCTGGGAAGACCGCGAATACATCGAGCAGCGGGTCTATGGCATGGACGAGATCCGGGCCGAGGTGGCACAGTTCACCCCCGAGGTGGTCGAGGAGATCACCGGGGTGCCGGAAAGCGTGATGTTCGACACCGCCAAGCGCCTGGCCGACAACCGCCCCGGCTGCGTGGTGTGGTGCATGGGCGGCACCCAGCACACCACCGGCAACAACAACACCCGCGCCTACTGCATCCTCGAGCTGGCGCTGGGCAACATCGGCAAGTCCGGCGGCGGCGCCAACATCTTCCGCGGCCACGACAACGTGCAGGGCGCCACCGATCTGGGTCTGGGCAGCGACTCCCTGCCCGGCTACTACGGCCTCGCCGAGGGCGCCTGGCAACACTGGGCCAAGGTATGGGACGTCGACTACGAGTGGATCAAGAACCGCTTCGACGATACCGAATATGCCGACGGCAAGCCGATGTACACCAACGGCATCACCGTGTCGCGCTGGGTCGACGGCGTGCTCGAGGAGGACGAGAACATCTCCCAGCGCACCGCCCTCAAGGCGATGTTCTACTGGGGTCATGCGGTCAACTCCCAGACTCGCGGCCCGGAAATGAAGAAGGCCATGAGCAAGCTCGACATGATGGTGATCGTCGATCCCTACCCGACCGTCGCCTCCGTCATGCACGACCGTACCGACGGCGTCTACCTGCTGCCGGCCGCCACCCAGTTCGAGACCACCGGCAGCGTCACCGCCACCAACCGCTCGATCCAGTGGCGCGACCAGGTCATCGAGCCGATGTTCGAGTCCAAGCCCGATCACGAGATCATGTATCTCTTCGCCAAGAAGCTCGGCTTCGCCGACGAGATGGTCAAGAACATCCAGGTCGACGGCAACGAGCCGCTGATCGAGGACATCCTGCGCGAGATCAACCGCGGGATGTGGACGGTGGGCTACACTGGCCAGAGCCCGGAACGCCTCAAGGAGCACCAGAAGAACTGGCACACCTTCAGCTTCGAGCACCTGCGTGCCGAAGGCGGCCCCGCCGACGGCGACTACTACGGCCTGCCGTGGCCGTGCTGGGGCACGCCCGAGATCCGTCACCCCGGCTCGCCCAACCTCTACGACACCAGCGTCCCGGTCAAGGATGGCGGCATGGGCTTCCGCGCCCGCTTCGGCATCGAACGTAACGGTGTCTCGCTGCTCGCCGACGGCTCGGCTCCGATCGAGTCCGAGCTCGATGACGGTTATCCGGAGTTTACCGACCAGTTGCTCAAGGATCTCGGCTGGTGGGACGACCTGACCGACGAGGAGAAGGCCGCCGCCGAAGGCGAGAACTGGAAGACCGACATGTCGGGCGGCATTCAGCGCGTGGCCATCGAGCACGGCTGCACGCCGCACGGCAACGCCAAGGCGCGCTGCGTGGTGTGGACCTTCCCCGACGAGGTGCCCAAGCACCGCGAGCCGCTCTACACCACCCGCCGCGATCTGGTCGAGAAGTACCCCACCTGGGACGACTTCTCCTCGATCATGCGCCTGCCGACGCTCTACAGAAGCATCCAGGAGCGCGACACCTCCCGCGACTTCCCGATCATCCTCACCTCGGGCCGTCTGGTCGAGTACGAGGGGGGCGGTGAGGAGACCCGTTCCATGTCGTGGCTGGCCGAGCTGCAGCAGGAGATGTTCGTCGAGATCAACCCCGCCAACGCCAACGACATCGGCATTCGCGATGGCGACCAGGTATGGGTCGAGGGACCCGAGGGCGGCCGCGTCCTGGTCAAGGCGCTGGTCACGCCGCGCGTCGATCGCAACGTGGCGTTCATGCCTTTCCACTTCGGCGGCGTTTTCCAGGGCGAGAGCCTGCACGACCGCTACCCGGAAGGCACGGCGCCCTATGTACTGGGCGAATCGGTGAACATCGCCACCACCTACGGCTACGACCCGGTGACCTTGATGCAGGAAACCAAGTGCACCGTCTGCCGTATCGAGCGCGCCTGACACCGACGAGACTAAAAATACGACACGGAGCGGGTGACGCCCGCTCCGCGCCGAGGAGAATACCATGGCCCAAATGAAGTTCATGTGCGATGCCGAGCGCTGCATCGAGTGCAACGGCTGCGTGACCGCCTGCAAGAACGCCAATGATGTCGAATGGGGCATCCAGCGTCGCCGCGTCGTCACGCTCAACGACGGCGAGCCGACCGAGGTTTCCATCTCGGTGGCCTGCATGCACTGCGACGACGCGCCGTGCATGGCCGTCTGCCCCACCGACTGCTTCTACAAGACCGACGACGGCATCGTGCTGCACGACAAGGATCTGTGCATCGGTTGCGGTTACTGCCTGTATGCCTGCCCATTCGGCGCGCCGCAGTTTCCCAAGACGAACGCCTTCGGCGAACGCGGCAAGATGGACAAGTGCACCTTCTGTGCCGGCGGCCCCGCCGATTCCAAGGAAGAGGAGTACGAGAAGTACGGCTCCAACCGTATCGCCGAAGGCAAGTTGCCACTGTGCGCCGAGATGTGCTCGACCAAGGCGCTGCTCGCCGGCGACGCCCAGACGGTGGCCGACATCTTCCGCGAGCGCGTCGTACAGCGTGGCCACAAGGATGGTGCCTGGTCCCAGGTTAGCCGCCCCGGCCCTGACACTGCCGCGTATTCCATGGACAATCTGGCCTACGATGCCACCCGCCAAGGGTAAGGAGGCTCCATGTCCGTGTTAGCAAGTGTGTCAAGGCTTGCCGCGCCAGCTCTCTGGCGGCTGGTAGCCATGGCTCTGCTCTTGGTGCTGGCCCTTGGGGCAAGCACTCAGGCGCAGGCGCAGTCTGCCGATCCCGAGCGCGAGATCGGCACCGCCATGCCTGGAATCAATGCCGATATCTGGCGCCAGGTCAGAAGCGGCGAGGTCAACGAGAGCTTTCGTGACTCCCGTCATGACTCCACCTACAACCTGATCAACACGAGCGGCCAGACCTGGCGCATCATCCGCAACCGCTGGGTCTCGCCCTTCGGACTGATCGCGGTGGGCGGCATGATCGCTGTCATCACGCTCTTCTACCTGGTGATCGGCAGCAAGAAGCTCGGCGAACCGCGCACCGGCCGCAAGCTGCTGCGCTGGACGGTGCTGGAGCGTTCGCTGCACTGGACGATGGCCACGCTATTCATCGTCCTGGCGCTGACGGGCCTGAACCTGCTCTACGGCAAGTTCGTGTTCCGGCCGCTGTTCGGCGATGCCATCTGGGCCACGATGATCTCGTTGTCGAAGGTCTCGCACAACTACCTCGGCCCGCTCTTCGGCGTCCTGCTGATCATCGTGCTCGCCAAGTTCTTCAAGCACAACCTGCCGAAGAAGCACGATATCACTTGGATCAAGAAGGGTGGCGGGATGGTCGGCAAGGCCCACGTCGATGCCGGCTTCGCCAACGCCGGTGAGAAGCTGTGGTACTGGATACTGGCCACGGCAGGCCTAGCGGTGATCGCAAGCGGTCTGGTGCTCGACTTCCCCAATTTCGGCCAAAGCCGCGACACCATGCAGTGGGCCAACGTGATCCACGCCGTGAGCGCCCTGGGTCTGACCGCCATGGCCCTAGGCCATATTTATATCGGCACCATCGGCAGCGAAGGCTCGCTCGAGGGAATGGCCACCGGCTACGTCGACGAAACCTGGGCCAAGGAGCATCACAACCTATGGTATGAGGAGGTCAAGGATCGCGCGGTCGACGAGGCCGAACTGACGAACCGGCAATCTGGATTGGACGATAGTGCCGCCCAGCGACCCGGCTAAGCACACCGAACGCCTTTCGACACCGCCCACGGGCGGTGTCTTTTGTTATGCTTGGGCCGACGCTCTTTCCGAGGAAATTCTCATGCAACATCTTGACGATGCCACACGTACCGAACTGGAAGCGGCCGCCTTTCGCCACCTGCTCAAACATCTCGATGCCAACAAGGACGTGCAGAACATCGACCTGATGATCCTGGCCGACTTCTGCCGCAACTGCCTCTCGAAGTGGCTGGTGGCCGCCGCCGAGGAGCGTGGCGCCGAACTCGACTACGAGACAGCACGCGAACATGTCTATGGCATGCCCTACAGCGAGTGGAAGGTTCACCACCAAGCGCCGGCGACTCCCGAACAGCTCGCCACCCTCGACGCTCGCCAGCAACGCAAGAAGGAGCAGGCATGAGCGCGGATCCCGGCGCCTTCGTCCCGCTCAGCATTGCCGTGCTGACGGTTTCCGACACGCGCAGCGAAGAGACGGATCGCAGCGGCCAGTCGCTCGTCGAAAGACTTGAGAGTGCCGGACACCGCCTGGCCGACAAGCGCATCGTCATCGATGACGTCTACCGCATTCGCGCCCAGGTCTCGGCCTGGATCGCCGATCCGGCGGTTCAGGTGATCCTGACTACCGGCGGCACCGGCTTCACCGGCCGCGACTCCACCCCGGAGGCAGTCTCGGTACTGCTAGACAAGCGCATCGAAGGCTTCGGTGAGCTGTTTCGCCAGCTCTCCTTCCAGGAGATCGGTAGCTCGACCATCCAGAGCCGCTGCCTGGGGGGCTTTGCCAATGCCACCGTGGTGTTCTGTTTGCCCGGCTCCACCGGCGCCTGTCGCACTGCCTGGGATGGCATCCTGCGCGAACAGCTCGACAGCCGTCACAAGCCCTGCAACTACGCTAACCTGGTCATTCCCGGGCGGGGGCAGCATGGCTGAACAAGTGCTTGAGATAGGCGATGATAAAGGCCATGAGCTGCGCCCCATCGACGCGGCGCTTCACGCCATGCTGTCGGGACTCACCACGCTCCCCGGCCAGACGATAGCCCTCGACCAGGCCGGCGAGCGTATCCTGGCGCAGCCCTTGATCGCGCAGCTCGATGTCCCGGCGTTCGACAATAGCGCGATGGATGGCTATGCGTTACGCGCCGCCGACGCGGGCCAAGCGCTACCAGTCTCGCAACGCGTCGCGGCCGGTCAATCGGCCACTCCACTCGCCCTTGGGACTTGTGCACGCATCTTCACCGGTGGCGAACTCCCCCCTGGGGCGGATTGCGTGGTGATGCAGGAGCGTGTCGAGCGCCAGGCAGACCGAGCAGTGATACCCGCCGGCATCCCCATCGGCGAGAATGTGCGTCGGCGTGGACGCGACGTGAGCGCCGGAACGACGCTGCTCCCCGCCGGCACGCAGCTCAATGCTGCAGCGCTTGGCCATATCGCAGGCCAGGGATTCACTGACGTCACGGTCGTGCGCAAGCCGCGTATCGCCCTGCTCTCCACCGGCGACGAGATCGTCGATCCCGGCACGCCCCTCGCCCCGGGCCAGATCTACAACTCCAATCGGCCCATGCTCAAGCAGCTGCTCGAACGCTTCGGCACCGAGGTAGTGATGACCGAACGCGTGAGGGATGATTTCGACGCCACCTGCGAGATTTTCCGCCAGGCGGCCTCCCTAGCCGACGTGGTGGTCTCCACGGGGGGCGTGAGCGTCGGCGAGGAGGATCACGTCAAGGCGGCAGTCGAGCGACTGGGAAACCTCGACCTGTGGCGCCTGGCGATACGGCCCGGCAAGCCGCTTGCCATTGGTCGCCTCATCTCTGCCCAGGGTGGCGAGGTGCGTTTCGTCGGCCTGCCAGGCAATCCTGTCTCCACTTATGTCGGCGCCTGGCTGTTCCTGCGTCCGCTGATCGGCGCCCTGCTCGGCTGCCCGAGCATGGCATCACTGCCGCACCTCACGGCGCGCAGCGACTTTACCACCCAGACCCAGGCTCGACAGCACTACATGCGAGTCGCGCTCAGCTTCGACGAGACAGGAATGAAAGCCAGCGCCTTTCGCGACCAGAACTCTGGTGTACTCTCCTCCTGCATTCAGGCCGATGCCCTGGCGGTGATACCTCCCAATAGCGAGATCGTGCCAGGCGACATGCTTGCGTGTTTATGGCTGGTGGAGCATTGATCGTGCATTAACGGGTCAGGCGACGCCCAGTTCATCATACAACGAGGGCCAGAGTCGCTGGAAAGCCGCTTCCAGTGCGAGATAGTCGTGATCCAGCCAGGGGGCGAGTTCGGCTAGCCGATTGGGACCCGAGAGACGTCGTCCGATGCCACTGATGGCTCGGCAAGTAAAGGCGAAATCGGCGTAGCCGCGCAACCAGTCCTGCTCCACCAGTATCGGCATCATCGCGGCCAGCCGGGATGGTGCCCGGCGCTTGCCGAGCAGCGCATAGCAGCGCTCTATCAGGACGTGATGCTCATCGTGTGTGGCCAGTTTTCGCGCCAGGAAGTGATCCCACAACAGATCGAGGGCGATGGGGGCGTAGCGCCTCAGCCCGGGAGGCGCGCGACACAGCACCTCGCGTACCACTGGGTGTGAATCGACCCGTGCATCCACCAGGCGGTGATGGCGAATGCCGTCGGCGATCTCAGCCTCCCAGGCCGAGAGATCGCTCCCCTTCACTCCATCGGCGATCAGATTGCCGTACAGGAAGTCATCACTGCCACCATGGGCAAGCCAGGCGTGAGCGAGGAAGTTCATCTGTCCTTCACAGGCAGTTGGCGGGTTTGGGAAGCCCAGCCAGCCGTGCCGCCACCTTGGCCGGACTCTCCGGGAACAACCGCATCAGATGAAGTGACTTGCCCTTCTCCGGCCCCAGCGCCTGGCTCACCGCCTTGACCAGCGGGCGCATCGCAGGCGCCATCTCATAGCGAGCATAGAAATCGCGCAACACCTCGATCACCTCCCAATGCTCCTCGGTCAGAGTGCGTGACTCCTCTTCGGCTAGCCGGCTGGCGACCTGAGGCGTCCAGTCACTGAGATCGATCAAGTAACCTTCGGTATCCAAAGCCACCTTTTGATTGTCTATAATTAGATAACGGTATATTTCTGTCGATGCCATCAGAACCAACTCACCGTCTTGTCCGCCTCTTCCGTCAATGTCACGAAACCATCGACATCCACTACCATGACATCGGGATCGCAGCGCCCCTCTAGGCCGCGCGCGGCGAGATCTTCGCGCAGCGCATACAGACGCCCCTTGAGTTCCTCGAAGTGGCGTACCATCTGGGGTAGCGCCCCCTGAACGCCATCTTCGATCAGCAACAGCCGATCCTGCGGGCCCATGGCGCCAAGTACCTGCTGATAGACCCGGCTCGAGGTCGGCGAGCGGTTGAGCGTATGTAGAATCATGGGCGCCCTCTTCGTGTGTCCAGGTCCATCATGTCAATTAGAAGTTGAGTACCAGCAGGTGGCAGCGCAACGCCTGGGCCATCTCAACCGACGATACCGGCCGCACCGGCACGAACAGATCCTCGCGGTCCAGTCCGTATGCCGTCAGCGCATCGGCATCGACAAGCAGCGTCTCGATATCGTACATGCCCAGCATCTCGATCACCGGATGGGTACCCTTCTGCCCGAGGGCACCAGCACCCTGTTCCGTCAGTAGCGACAACACCCCCTCGCCGCTGAAAAGCAGCGTGACGTCGCGGCCGAAGGCGGCAGCCACTAGGGCAACGTCGAGACCCTCCTTCAACCAGCTGCTGCCATGCGGCGCATGGCGCAGGATCATCAGCAGATCGCCTGCCAGTGTTGGTGCATCACCCTGCTCGGTCGCGTCACTCATGGCTCACCATCGTCACGGAGAAAAGGTAATCAAGCGGTCATGAGTCAGGCCCGCCTCCACCAACTGCCCAAGGCCAGTAAGCTCGAACGGCGCCTCGAGGCTAAAGCCCTGCTTGCCATGGCGCGCCGCCTCTCGCTCGTCGAGAAGGCCGCGGCGCAGGCCGGCGGCAATGCATACCTGCAGTGACGTGCCATGCTTGTCGTGCAGGCGGCGCCAGCCGTCGACCAGATGCGGCTCGTCCTGGGGAGGCGCGGCCAGGCGAGCCGCGTTGTAGACACCATCATGATAGAAGAAAACCGTCTCCAGCCGATGGCCGCGGGCGATTAGGGCATCGGCGAAGCGCAATGCCGAATGCGACGCCTGGTGACTATAGGGTGCCCCTTGGACCAGTAAGGCATAGCGCATGGTGATTCCTCGACGGCCTGTCCACAAACGCGATGGCCCCGCCGAGGCGGGGCCATCGATCCAGCGTTACCTATCAATCGCTGTTCATGATACCCAGCAGCGACAGCAGGCTGATGAACAAGTTGTAGATCGAGACGTAGAGCGTGATGGTAGCGAGAATGTAGTTGGTCTCGCCGGCGCGATGAACGATCTCACTGGTCTGGAAGAGAATCGCCGCGGAGGCGAACAGCACGAAGCCAGCCGATACCGCCAGCGACAGCGTGGGAATGTTGAAGACCAGTGCCGCGACCATGGCCAGGATCAGCACGATGGCACCCGCCATCAGGAAGTTGCCCAGGAAGCTGAAGTCCTTCTTGGTCACCAGCGCCACGGCGGATAGGCCAATGAAGGTCGCACCGGTCATCGCCAGCGCCGTCATGATCAGTGCCGAGCCGTTGGGCAGCGTCAGATAGGCGCTGAGGATCGGTCCGAGGGTGAAGCCCATGAAACCGGTGAAAGCGAACGTCGCCAGCAGGCCTGCAGCCGAGTTGGCGGTCTTGTGGACCAGGAACATCAGCCCGTACGCACCAATGAAGAAGACGAAGATGTTCAGCCGCTCGATGCCCATGGCCATGGAGGCCCCGGCGGTCACCGCGGAGAACAGTAGAGTCATCGCCAGCAGGCCGTAAGTGTTGCGCAGGACCTTATTGGTGCTGACGGCACTCGCCTGATGATGTGTGACATGAGATTCTTGATAAGCCATCGATCGATGCTCCCTGTATTTGTCTATCGTGCAGTGGACAAGAATGCCGCCTGAGAGAGGCGGGTGCAATACCCAGCTACCAACGCTTTGAACGTCAGCACGCCTCGAGAGTTCCCAAAGCGGCACCGCGAGTTGACGAAACGTCAACGTTGGCGCGAGCCTATTTGCCGGGTTCGGGCCGTCGCCTCGGCGCTTAGCGGATCCTCAGGCCAGGGGTGCTTGGGGTAGCGGCCACGCATCTCCTTGCGCACCTCGAAATAGCCATTGCTCCAGAAGCCCGCCAGATCCCGGGTGACCTGTAGCGGTCGCCGAGCCGGCGAGAGAAGATGAATGACCACCGTCACCCGCCCCTCCACCAAGCGTGGCGTTTGCGCCAGACCAAAGAGTTCCTGCAACTTGACCGCAAGCACCGGCTCGCCGTTGCGATAGTCGAGGCGAATACGCGCACCGCTGGGCACCGCCAGGTGGGTGGGGGCCAGCAGATCGAGGCGTTGGCGCAGTGGCCAGGCGAGCCGATCGAGTAATGGCCGGGTCAGGGGAAGTCGATCGATCGCCTCCAGCCGGGTGATGCCATCCAGGTGCGGAGCGAGCCACTCCTCCAGGTCGTTCAGCAGAGCGCTCATCGACCAGTCGGGCCATGGCTCCTCTTTGTCGCCAAGCTCACCTCGCACCAGCGCCACGCGCCCCAGCAGTTGCTGCGCTTCTTCATCCAATATCAAGCTACCCCGCTTGCGCAGTGCCGCCAGCAGTGCGGTGCGCACCGCCTGTTCGGGAAGACGAGCCAGTGGGCGCCGCTCCAGCACCAACTCACCCAGGCAGCGTACCTCCTCACCCTGCAGCCGCCCCTCTCGCTCCGACCACTCGATTCGCGCACGCCACAGCGTGGTATCGGGAAGTAACGATGCCAGGCGCGCTAGATGCAACTGCGCCGCCCGATGGACAGTGGCCTGGGTCGCGTCACCATCAAGCTCCACTGCCACCAGTGCTTCGGCATGCGCCAGCGGATGCGACTCGGGCAGTACCGCTTGACCGCCACCGGCAAGCTTGAAGCGCCCAGGCTCGAGACGCAATGCCACTCGCTCCGGATAGGCTAGCGCCAGCAATTCTCCAAGCGGCGCCAGGCTTGTCACATCGAGTGGGCAACCGGCGCGCGTCGCCAAGCGCTGAGCATCACGGTACCACTGCCCCTCCTCGCCCTGGGCTCGGGCCTGGGGGCGATTTGCCAGGAGCGCGGCCAGATCGCGTTCATGACCACCTCGCTGCCCTACTCCCCGGCTCTCCAACAGCGCCACCAGCCAGCAGGCAAGTGGCAGCGCGTCGAACTCACCAGCACGTTCGAGCAGCAGCGCCAGGCGCGGATGGGACGGCCAGCGCGAGCAGCGTGCGCCCAGCCGCGTGAGAGCATGATCGGTGCCCAGCACCCCCAGGCGCTTCAACAACTCACTCCCTGCCTCGAAGCCCGCGACTGGCGGTGGGGTAACCCAGGCTAGCTGCCCTGGCTCCTTGACGCCCCAGCGTGCCAGCTCGAATGCCAGGCCAGCCAGGTCAGTCTGCAGGATTTCGGGCTCGCCATGGGCTGGCAGAGGCTGCTCCTCGGGCCACAACCGATAACAGTGCCCGGGTCCCTGGCGACCGGCACGCCCACGTCGCTGGTCAGCACTGGCGCGATTGATACGCCGTGTGGTCAGCCGCGTCAGTCCCGAGCGCGCCCGGTACTCGGGCACCCGTTCGAAGCCGCTGTCGATGACCACCCGCACACCGTCCACGGTGACGCTCGACTCAGCAATTGCCGTGGCCAGCACCACGCGCCGGCCGCCTGAGGAGTTGGCGCGCAGCGCTCGCTGCTGCTCCTCCAGCGGCAGGCGCCCATGCAGTTCGAACAGCTTCACCTCGCTTGGCAGCCCTTGCAGCGCACGGGCCAGACGGCGAATCTCGGCGACACCGGGCACTAAGACGAGCAGGTCGCCGTCGTGCCTGGTCAGAGCCTCTTGCACCACTCGGGCCTGCTGGCGGATCTCCGACTCTCGACTCGTCAGGGCTCGATAGTGGGTCTCGACCGGGTAGGCGCGTCCCGCACAGTCGATCAATGGTGTCGACTCGCCAAGCACCGTGCGTAATGAAGCGACATCCAGGGTGGCCGACATCACCAGCAAGCGCAGCTCCTCGCGCAGCCCCGCCTGAACGTCCAGCGCCAGTGCCAGTCCCAGGTCGGCCTCGAGACTGCGTTCATGAAACTCATCGAAGATGATGCCGGTCACGCCCTCAAGCATCGGATCGTCCTGCAGCATGCGCGTCAGCACGCCCTGGGTGACCACCTCCAGACGTGTCTCTGGCCCCACCCGGCTCTCTGCGCGTACGCGATAGCCGATCCTATCGCCGACCCGCTCACCGAGTGTCTCGGCCATGAAGCGTGCGGCCAGTCGCGCGGCGACACGGCGTGGTTCAAGCAATAACAGCCTGCCCCTACCTCCGATGCCCTGGCACCAAGGCTCGTCGAGCAGTGCCAGAGGAACTCGGGTGGTCTTGCCAGCGCCAGGTGCGGCCACCAGCACTACCCGTGAGTGATGAATCAGCGCTTGGCGAATCGCCTCGAGCTGGCCATCGATCGGCAGGGCTGCCTCTGTCATCGAATTGTCACCCCCTTTCATATACGATGTACCATATATATTGCTTACCACATATCACTGATCGGAGTAGGCCGTGAGCGAGAACGCCACCCAGTTCTTCAAGTGCCTGGCCGACGAGACGCGTCTGTCGATCCTGTTGTTGATCCAGGCCGAGGAGGAGCTCTGCGTGTGTGAATTCATCCATGTGCTCGACGCCTCCCAGCCGAAGATATCGCGCCATCTTGCCCAGTTGCGCAGCTGCGAGCTGGTGGCAGATCGCCGTCAGGGTCAATGGGTCTACTACCGTCTGCACCCCGAGTTGCCTGGCTGGGCACGGAACGTCCTCGAGAGCACTGCCAAGGGGTGCAAGAGCATCGTCGCCGAAATGCAGCGCAACCTGGACCGCATGGACAACCGCCCCGAACGCCGCAGCACCTGCTGCTGAGCGCCCCGTATCGAGTATCGCTTCGTCCGACAACTCATCCAAGGAGGTTCACATGACCCTCAAGATCGGCATCAACGGCTTCGGTCGCATCGGCCGCCTGGCGCTGCGCTCAGGCTGGCAGCGCGACGACGTCGAATTCGTTCAGATCAACGACCCGGGCGGCGACACGGCCACCCTCGCCCATCTGCTGGAGTTCGACTCGGTGCATGGCCATTGGGATGCGGGTAGCGGAGATGGTATCACGGCCGAACCGCACGCCCTGATCGTTGCGGGCAAGCGAATCGCCTGCAGTGCCAACCGCGAGATTGGCGACAGCGACTGGTCCGGCTGCGATATGGTGATCGAGGCCTCCGGCAAGATGAAGACCAGGGAGAAGCTACAGGCCTATCTGGACCAAGGCGTGAAGCGAGTGGTAGTCAGTGCGCCGATCAAGGAAGAGGGGGTGCTCAACGTAGTAATGGGCGTCAACGATCATCTCTTCGACCCCGCCAGCCACCCTATAGTGACTGCCGCGAGCTGCACTACCAACTGCCTGGCGCCAGTGGTCAAGGTGATCCTCGAGAAACTCGGCATCCGCCACGGCTCGATGACCACCATCCACGACATCACCAATACCCAGGTGATTCTCGACGCTCCGAGTTCTTCACAAAAGCCGGATCTGCGCCGCTCACGGGCCTGCGGCATGAGCCTGATTCCCACCACCACCGGTTCGGCCAAGGCGATCGGCGCCATCTTCCCGGAACTCGAGGGCAAGCTGAACGGCCATGCGGTACGCGTGCCACTGGCCAACGCCTCACTCACTGACATGGTCTTCGAAGTCGAGCGCGAGACCAGCGCAGACGAGGTCAACGCCCTGCTCAAGGAGGCGGCGCAAGGCGAGCTTGCCGGCATCCTGGGCTTTGAAGAGCGCCCGCTGGTGTCGATCGACTACCGCAGCGACCCGCGCAGCGCCATCGTCGATGCCCTCTCGACCATGGTCGTGGCCGGTACCCAGGTCAAGATCTACGCCTGGTACGACAACGAGTACGGCTATGCCAACCGAACCGTGGAGCTGGCCGCCAAGGTCGGCAAGGCCTGACCATGCTCACGTGTCTCGCCCGGCTCCCCCACGAGGTGCGTCAGTACTTGCTGGTGACCACTAACTACTGGGCGTTCACGCTTACCGACGGCGCCCTGCGCATGCTGGTGGTGCTGCACTTTCATCAGCTCGGGTATACCGCGCTCGAAGTGGCGCTGCTGTTTCTGTTCTACGAGTTCTTCGGCGTGGTGACCAACCTGGTCGGCGGATGGCTCGGTGCCAGGCTGGGGCTCAATCGCACCATGAACCTCGGCCTTGGTCTGCAGATCGTGGCGCTGGCGATGCTGCTGGTTCCCGCCGCCTGGCTGTCGGTCGCGTGGGTGATGGCAGCCCAGGCACTCTCCGGCATCGCCAAGGATCTCAACAAGATGAGTGCCAAGAGTGCGATCAAGACGCTGGTCCCGGCGGGAGGCGGCAACAACGCGCTCTACCGCTGGGTCGCCCTGCTCACCGGGTCGAAGAATGCGCTCAAGGGGGTAGGGTTCTTCCTGGGAGGGCTGCTGCTGTCGCTGGCCGGGTTTCGCGGCGCGGTGCTGCTCATGGCAGCGATGTTGTGCGCCGTGCTGGGACTCTCGTTGTGGCGTATGGGTGGCGAGCTGGGCCGCGCCAAGGTCAAACCCAAGTTCCGTGAGATCCTCTCCAAGAGCCGCGCGATAAACGTGCTCTCCGCAGCGCGCATGTTCCTGTTTGGCGCACGCGATGTATGGTTCGTCGTCGCCCTGCCGGTGTTTCTGGCCAGCGACTTCGGCTGGGACCACTGGCGCGTAGGGGCGTTCCTCGCCGCCTGGGTGATCGCCTATGGCGGCGTGCAGGCGATCGCCCCGCGCATTACCGGCACCCGCCACGCCGGGCGTGGCGCCGCCATCGGCTGGGCAGCGGCGTTGGCGGCACTCCCGGCGATCATCGCCCTGGGCCTCGCCTGGCAACCGGGGCTCTTCCTGCTCGGCGGGCTGATACTGTTCGGGGCACTGTTCGCGATCAATTCGAGCCTGCACAGCTACCTGATCGTGGCGATGGCACGAGAGGACGGCGTCTCGCTGGATGTCGGTTTCTATTATATGGCCAATGCCATGGGTCGGCTGATCGGCACGCTGCTCTCGGGCTGGATCTATATGACCGCTGGCCTCGCCGCCTGCCTGTGGGTCTCCTCGGCGATGCTGGCGGTGACGTTGGCGATCTCGTTTGCGCTACCACGAAGCGAGGCCTCGACAGCCATGACGAAATCGCCGCTGGTGAAATGAACCGGACGATTCATCTCACGCCGCACCCCTTGAGGATCACCCGGCAAAGGAAATCGGTGATGCGCCGGTAATCCTCATCGCCCAAATGTTGGCGGCCGGTAATGCCGAGCACCTGCGGCTCGAAGTCGGCATAGTGCTGCGTCGCCGACCAGATCAGGAAGATCAGCCATATCGGGTCGACCGGATCCATCAACCCGCGCTCGGCCCACTGCTCGAAGATCTCGGCGCGGGCCTCTACCCAGTCGCGCAGCTCGCCCTGCAGATACTCTGCCAGGAAAGGTGCGCCACCAAGTATCTCGGCGGCAAACAAGCGCGAGCCTTGGGGGTGGTCGCGGGTCAGCTGCATCTTGCTGCGAATGAAGGCTTCAAGCACCTCGGCGGGGTCATCATCGACGCTGATATCGTCGAGCATGACGTTCCAGCGCGCCATCATCCGCTCGAGCAGTGTCACATAGAGCTTTCGCTTGCTGCCGACGTAGTAGAGCACGTTGGACTTCGGCAGCCCGGCCGCTTCGGCGATCGCCTGCACACTCGCACCTCGGTAGCCGTGGCAAGCGAATACCCGCTCTGCCGCCTCGAGAATGGCCTTCTCGTTGCGCAGTCGCGTACGCGTCGCATCGGCTGTTCCCATCGATGTCATAAGCTCGGACTCTGAAAGGGAAAGCCTAAGCTTGCCGTAGCCCCCCTCACCCTGCAATGGGCAGCCAGGCGGTAATGTGCAAGTACGGGCTGAGTCTTCTCAGACTTGCACTTTCAACGCACTTGGGCCAGGATTTCGAGAGTTGACCATTTGGTCAGACTTGACTGTTGCGTCGTCTCCTTCGACCTTCAAACAATCACTATTCGAATAATAGCCAAGCTGGCGGGCCCCTTGATGATCGATTTCCACCTCAATGGCAGACGTCACTGCGCCGATGTCGCGCCAGACCTGAGTCTGCTCGAACTGCTGCGCACCCACCTCAACCAGACCGGTACCAAGGAAGGATGCGCCTCGGGCGATTGCGGCGCCTGCACCGTCGCCATCGGCGAGCCCGATGACGAGGGCAGGCTCATCTACCAGACGGCCAACGCCTGTATCGTCCCGGCGCATCAGGTGCATGGCTGCCATCTGGTCACGGTCGAGGGGCTAGCTCGCGGAGATGCCCTACATCCCGCCCAGGCCGCGATGGTCGAGTGTCACGCCAGCCAGTGCGGCTTCTGTACTCCGGGTATCGTCATGTCGCTGTTCACGCTGCATGAAGCGCAGCGTCACCAGCCGGCACCGCTTACCCAGGAGCGCCTGGAGGCGACCCTGGGCGGCAACCTGTGTCGTTGCACCGGCTACCGTCCGATCCGCGATGCGGCACTGTCGATGGAGCACCACCCCGACACCCATCCGCTGTGGGCCGACGATCCGGAATTGCCGATCAAGGTGGCTCGGCTGCACCAGGCACCGAGCCCCGAACACGCCTTCCAGGGACGCTATGGCGTGCCCCGAAGCCTCGAGGAATTGCGTGAGTTCAAGCGCGTCCGCCCGCAGGCACGGCTGGTCGCAGGCGCCACCGACTTGTGGCTCGAATCCACTCAGCAGCTCAAGGTGCTGGACGACATCATCGATGTCCGCCAAGTGCCCGAACTCACCGCCATCGAGGAGACCGACGAGGGGTGGTGGATCGGTGCCGCCGTGACGCTGAGCCGTCTCGAAACGCTGCTGGAGACTCACTTCCCCGCCTTCGCGCACCTGCTGCACCGCTTCGCCTCGCAGCAGATTCGCAACCGTGCCACCCTGGGTGGCAACATCGCCAATGCTTCGCCCATCGGCGACTCGCCTCCGGTGCTGCTGGCGCTCGATGCCCATCTGCGGCTCGACGGGGCGCAAGGGGAGCGAGAGCTGCCCTTGAACGACTTCTTCCTCGATTACCGCGTTACGGCACTCGAGGAGAGCGAGTTCATCCGCGCCATCTTTTTGCCCCGCCGCGACGACACCCAGGCGCTCAAGGTGTGGAAGCTCTCCAAGCGCCGTGAGGATGACATCTCCGCGGTGCTGGCGGCCTTCGCCTGGCGTCTAGAAGAGGGTGTCATGCGTGACGTTCGCCTCGCCTTTGGCGGCATGGCGGCGATTCCCCGTCGTGCGCCCGACGCCGAAGCGGCCCTGGAGGGCATGCCTCCAAGCCGCGAGGCCTTCGAAGCCGCCAAGGCGGCACTGCGCGGCGAGCTCCAGCCATTGAGCGACGTCCGCGGCTCCGCCGAGTATCGCCTGTTGGCCGCTTGCAACCTGCTCGAGCGCCTGCGCCTGGTACTCGCCGTCTCACAAGACAACCGCGACTCGGAGGTGATGCTCGATGCGTACGCTCACTGATATCGACGCAGACTCGGCCAAGGCGCGCCGGGAGCAGACCGGGCGCAACAAGGGCGACGGTCCACTGGCCCGCGAAGCGGAAATACCGCACACCCAGCATGGCAGCGCCGGCCACGGCTACAAGCACGAAAGCGCCGTCAAGCATGTCACCGGTCGTGCCGCCTATATCGATGATCTACCGGCCCCCGCCGACACGTTGCATGTCGCTGTCGGCCTCTCGCCGGTCGCCCATGGCAGGCTAACCCGGCTGGACCTGGAGCAGGCGAGACGCGCCCCCGGGGTAGTGGAGGCGATCACCTTCATCGATATTCCCGGCCATACCGACATAGGCCCGGTCTTCGCCGGCGATCCGCTGTTCGTCGATGACGAGATCAGCTATGTCGGCCAGACGCTGTTCGCGGTTGCCGCAGTGAGTTACCGCGCGGCTCGGCTGGCAGTGAGGGAGGCCATCGTCGAGATCGATGAGCAGTCAGCGAGTCTCGATCCCGTCGCCGCGGCCGAGCGCGAGGAGTTCGTTCGCCCCACCCACGTGCAGGGAAGCGATACCTGGCAAGCCGCTCTGGATGAGGCGGCACACGTGCTCGAGGGCGAGCAGTTCGTGGGTGGGCAGGAGCACTTATACCTCGAGGGGCAGGCTTGCCTGGTCACACCCACCGAGGATGAAGGGGTGATCGTCTACACCTCGAATCAGCACCCCAGCGAGACCCAGAAGCTGGTCGCCGAGGTGCTCGACATCCCCTTCCATGCGGTGACCGTGGAAACGCGGCGCATGGGCGGCGGCTTCGGTGGCAAGGAGACCCAGGCTTCACCCTGGACCTGCATCGCCGCCATCGTCGCCCGCCGCACCGGACGTAGTGTGCGACTGCGGCTGCCCCGCGCCGAGGACATGCGCGCCACCGGCAAGCGCCACCCCTTCCATAACCGCTACCGGCTCGGCTTCGATGCGCAGGGCGTGCTGCTGGGGGGCGACTTGACCCTGATCGGCGATTGCGGCTTCTCGCCGGATCTCTCCGAGGCGATCGTCGACCGGGCCATGTTCCATGCCGACAACGCCTACTCGTTGGGCCAGGCACGCGTCACTGGCCATCGTGCCAGGACGCATAAAGCCTCCAATACTGCCTTTCGCGGTTTCGGCGGCCCTCAGGGCATGATGCTCATCGAAGCCGCCATGGACGACATCGCTCGCCGCATCGGTGAGGACCCGCTTACCGTGCGCAAGCGCAACTTCTATCGCACAGGTCGTGATGTCACCCATTACGGTCAGCGCGTCGAGCAGCTTTCGCTGCTTCACGACCTAGTCGCGCAGCTCGAGGCTACGAGCGACTACTGGGCGCGACGCCGGGCAATCACCGACTTCAATGCCAGAAGCCCGATCGTCAAGAAGGGGCTTGCCCTGACCCCGGTGAAGTTCGGCATCTCGTTCACCGCCCAGCATCTCAACCAGGCCGGTGCGCTGCTGCACGTCTATACCGATGGCAGCGTGATGATCAACCACGGTGGCACCGAGATGGGACAGGGGCTGCACACCAAGATCTGCCAGGTGGTGGCACGGGAGCTGGGGCTGGATATCAAGCAGGTGCGCATCACCGCCACACGCACCGACAAGGTGCCCAACACCTCGCCCACCGCTGCCTCCAGCGGTGCCGACCTCAACGGCCAGGCGGCCCGCGACGCCGCCGCCAGACTGCGCGAGCGGCTGCTCGACTTCGCCGCCAGCCACTTCTACCAGGACGAAGGGGGGCTCGACCGCGAGGCGATGCGCCTGGAGCGGGGCTACCTGGTCGTCGACAGCGGCGATGAGAGCAGACGCATTGGCTGGGGCGAGCTGGTCCAGGCTGCCTATCTGGGGCGCATCTCGCTCTCGGAAAAGGGCTTCTACTCGACTCCCCTTATCCACTACGACCGCACCACCGCCAAGGGGCGCCCCTTCTACTACTATGCCTATGGCGCGGCAGTGAGCGAGGTGGCGGTGGACACGCTGACGGGCGAGTATCAGGTTACCCGCGTCGACATCCTGCATGACGTGGGCGATTCGTTGAATAGCGCCATCGATATCGGCCAGGTCGAGGGCGGCTTCATCCAGGGCATGGGCTGGCTGACCTGCGAGGAACTCAAGTGGAACGACGCGGGACGCCTGCTCAGCGACGGCCCGTCGACCTACAAGATTCCCGCCTTCGGCGATCTACCGTCGGTATTCAACGTCGAGCTGATGCAGGGCCACCCCAACTCCCAAGCCAGCATTTACCGCTCCAAGGCCGTGGGCGAGCCACCCTTCATGCTGGGAATTTCAGTGTGGTCGGCGCTGCGCGATGCGCTTGCCAGCCTCGCCGACTATCGCCAGAGCCCCCCGCTCGATACGCCGGCCACCCCGGAGCGGGTGTTGATGGCCGCCGAGGCGTTGCGCCATGCCCGCCCCTGATATGCCTTGGCACACCGCTCTGGATCGCTTGCAGCGCGAGGCAATCCCACACGCCCTGGCAAGCGTGGTCGGGGCAGCAGGCTCCACGCCGCGCGAACCCGGCGCCAAGATGGTGATCACCGCCGATCAGGTATACGACACCTTGGGCGGCGGCACTTTCGAGTTTCAGGTGATCGATGTCGCCCGCACCGCACTGGCTCGTCACGAGCAAGGTCCGCGGCTAGAGGCATTCTCCCTGGGCGGACGCAGCGGCCAGTGTTGTGGCGGCTTCGTCAATGTGCTGATCGAGGTGTTTGCCGGCGCCGAGATGCACGTCGCGCTATTCGGTGCCGGCCATGTCGGTCAAGCGCTGGTCGGCCTATTCGCCCCACTGCCATGGCGGCTAAGCTGGTTCGACAGTCGCGCGGGGGCCTTTCCCGAGCACTTGGTGCAGCAACCCAGGCTTAGCTGCCGACGGTGTATCGATCCAGCAGAATCGGTGGCAAGCCTGCCCGGCAGCTGCCATGCGCTGGTGATGACCCACGATCACGGCGAGGACCGGGCGCTGATCGATGCCCTGCTCAGGCGCGGCGATTGCGCCTCCATCGGCCTGATAGGCTCGGTGAGCAAATGGTCCAGCTTTCAGCGCCGCTTGCACGATATGGGCCACGAGCAGGCAAGACTCGACACAGTGCGTTGCCCCATTGGCATTGCTGGCGCCCAGGGCAAGCGTCCTTACGAAATCGCGCTGGCGGTTGCCGCCGAGCTGCTGACGCTCAAGCCGGGCGTCGACAAGCGCGAGCGCCGCGGTGTGCCCGCCGAGACGCTACGCCAGACCTTTACCCCTTCGTCGAGCTGATTGCCGCCTCGAACAAACGAATCTAGGAGTGAATCCATGACAGATACGCGTATCCTGCGCGGCCCCGTGCTGAGCTTTGTCGACGACCCCGGCGAGGAGGACCGCCCAGCCGAGGGCAGCGTGCTCTACCTCGAGGATGGCGCGGTGTGGATCAACGATGGCGTGATCCACGCCGTCGGCGACTACCGCGAGCTGGCCGCGCGTCTGCCCGAGGGGGTCGACGTCATCGACTACTCGGGCAAGCTGATCATGCCCGGTTTCATCGATAGCCATGTGCATTACGTGCAACTCGATATCATGGCCTCCTACGGGCGCCAGCTGCTCGACTGGCTCAATACCTACACCTTCCCCGAGGAGTGCCGCTTCGCCGAACGCGCCCATGCCGAGGATGTCGCCGAGGCCTTTCTCGACGAGCAGTTGCGGGCGGGCACGACCACCGCTCAGGTGTTCTGCACCTCGCATCCGGTCTCGGTGGAGAGCTTCTTCGCCGCCGCCCACCGTCGCGGCCTGCGCATGCTGGCAGGCAAGGTGATGATGGATCGCCACGCCCCGGCGGCCCTTACCGACACCGTGGAGAGTGGTGTACGCGACAGCGAGCGGCTGATCGGCGAGTGGCATGGCAAGGGGCGGCTAGGCTACAGCCTGACGCCGCGCTTCGCCCCCACTTCTACTCCCGAGCAGCTCGATGCCGTGGGCGGCATGCTGCGCAATGCGCCTGACCTGCACCTGCAGACGCACCTCTCCGAGAACCGGGGCGAGATCGAGTGGGTCGCAAAGCTCTATCCCGATGCTCCCGACTACTTGGGCGTCTATGAACGTTACGGTCTGGTCGGCCCGCGCAGCACCTTCGCCCATGGCATTCACCTGACGCAGGAGATGCGCCAGCGGCTGGCCTCGGCGGGAGCCAACATCGCCTTCTGCCCAACCTCCAATCTGTTTCTGGGCAGCGGCCTGTTCGATCGCCTGGCCTGTCGCGAGGCGGGACTCAACGTCACCCTGGCGAGCGACGTCGGCGGCGGCACCAACCTCTCGAGTTTTGCCACCCTTTCTGCCGCCTATCAGGTCGGCCAGTTGCTCGACCAGCCACTGACTGCCTGGCAGGGCTTCTACCGCCTGACGCTTGGCAATGCCCGCGCGCTGCATCTCGACCGCCACATCGGCTCACTGCGTGAAGGCCATGAAGCCGACATCGTGGTCCTCGATCCGCAGGCCACGCCCCTGCTGGCACGGCGCACCGCACGTACCGCAAGCCTCGATGAGCTGCTGTTCGCGCTGATGATCCTTGGCGATGACCGCACGATATTCGCCACCTGGGCCAATGGCCGCTGCGTGCATCAGCGCGACGGCTGAGTCATCCCGCCCAGCGGCACAGGAACAGCGCATAGGTCTTCAGGGTATGGCGGATCGACTCGATCTCGACACACTCGTCGACGCCATGGATGCGCTGTGCCACCGGCCCATAGCAGGTACCGGCCACACCGGCAGCGACATGGAAGGCGCGCAGGTCGGTGGTGCAGGTGGAGAGGTAGTGGCCAGGTTCGCTGTCGGTCAGCGAACGGTGGCACTGCGCCAGCAGCTGCACACCCGGGCTCTCCAGATCGACCAGATGCCCCTCGGAGCGGAAGCCGTGAAACTCGATGCGCGGGGGCGTGGCATCGCTGCCCAGCGCCTCATGGGCCTGCAGCACACAACGCCTTATCTGCTCCATTACCGTTTCGGGCGAGACATCCGGGGCGAAGCCGAAGCGCCCTTCAAGCAGCGCGTGCGCCGGCACGCTCGAGGCCCAGTTGCCCCCTTCGATGCGCCCGATATTGAGATTGAAAGGGTGCGTCAGGCCATCGTATGGTGGGGTGCGGGGGGCGGTATTGAGCTCCTCCTCGAGTGCCTTGAGCGCCGGGATCAGGGCCTGGAGACGCTCGATGGCGCTGCTGCCCGCCGAAGTGTCCAGCACATGCGCAGGCACGCCGTCGACGCGAATGCGAAAGCGGATGACACCGATCTGGCCAGTGTAGATCTGTGCACCGAAGGGCTCGGGTATCAGCACGAAATCACCGGCCAGGCCTCGGTTGACGCAGGCCAGGGCGCCATTGCCGGTGCACTCCTCCTCGATCACCGCCTGCAGCGTCAGGGGAAAGTCGAGCGTCTCGCCGGCCTGGCGATATGCATGCACCGCCATCACCATCGCGGCAATTCCCGCCTTCATGTCGCCGGCGCCACGCCCATACAACCAGCCGTCGCACTCCCACGGCTCCCAGGGTGGGCGAGTCCACATATCGATGGGCTCGGCCGGCACCACATCGAGGTGACCATTGAAGACAAGATGCGGCTTTGGCGAGTCAGGGTTGAGGCGCGCCACCACGTTGAAGCGGCCAGCGTTGGACCATTCGACCGGAGCATGGTGGGGATTGCGATAGAGTTCAGGGTCGTCGAGAGGAACGTGCTCGACCGGCAGTCCCAGTCGTTCGAACCACTTTTGCATGACCGCCAGTGCACCGTGCTCACGACCCAGCACGCTGTATTCGGCGATCAATTCGCGCAGCACGGTCAGCGTGTCGTCGAAGCACGCATCGCACTGCGCCAGCACGCGTTGCTCTCTCTGGTTAAGCATGTCCCCCCTCCTTTTCCGAGATTCCCTTGACCACGAAGTCGCGCGCCACGCCGATATGGAAATCGACCGCCTCGCGACACTGTCGCGCATCGCCGCTGGCCAGGGCCTCCACCAGCGCCCAGTGGCAGGTAGCGATGGTATCCGGGTCCTGGTGCGTCCGCCCGATCAGCGCAATGCATAGCCGCAGTTCGTGGGAGAGTTCCTCGAAGACCTTGAGCAGACGCTGATTGCCGGCAAATTCGATCACCATGCGGTGAAAGTTGAGGTCCTCCTCGATCTTGAGGCTGTCGTCGTTCTCCTGTGCGACCTCGCACATCATCTCGACCTGGCGACTGAGCGCATCGTGCATCGCCGGGGTGAAGTGCCCGATCAGCAATTGAAAGGCATGACGCTCCAGGCATAGACGCAGATCGAACACGTCGACCAGATCCGTACTGTCGAGCTTCCTGACGAAGAATCCTCGACGCGGCCTGGAGATCAGAAGACCACGGCTCTCGAGCAGACGTGCCGCCTCGCGCACTGGCGCCCGGCTGATGCCGAGGTCGCGCGATATCTGCACTTCGGAGAGACGCTCGCCGGGCTGAAAGCGCCGGGCGATGATCGACTCGGTGAGATAGTCCGTCACCTGTGCCACAAGGTTGTATTGCTGGATGCCGGCAAAGGGCTCGTTTCGCATACGGAAGATCTCGTCAACGCCATGTCAGTTCTGATTGAGAGTATGACGCATCTCGGTTCATGTCGACCGTCGGCTGTCGACAGCTTGGGGAGGCGCTGCTATGGTCAAAGACGAGCAGCATTCAGTCCAACCAAAAACAACGGATGAAGGACATGAAAACACCACTAGTCGCCGCCATGGCGTCTCTCGCCCTTGTCTCAACCTCTGCCCTTGCCGAACCCAAGTCGGGGGGAGTGATCAATACCATCATCCAGCCCGAGCCGCCGGGACTGGTGCTGGGCATGGTCCAGAACGATCCCACCCGCAAGGTGGCCGGCAATATCTACGAGGGGCTGCTGCGTTACGACACCGATCTCGAGCCAATGCCGCAGCTGGCCGAGTCCTGGGAGATCAGCGACGACGGCCTGACCTATACCTTCCACCTGCGCGAAGGGGTGACCTGGCACGACGGCGAGCCCTTCACCTCCGCCGATGCGAAATTCTCCATCGACGAGTTCCATCGCGAGCTCAACCCCAGCGCTCGTGCGGTGCTCGAGCATGTCGAGAGCATCGAAACGCCGGACGACCACACCATCGTCTTCACCCTCGAGCAGCCCTTCGGCCCCTTCATGCTCTCCTTCGAGGCCGGCACCTTCACCATGGTGCCCAAGCATGTCTATGAAGGCACCGACTACCGCGACAACGACGCCAATAGTCACCCGATCGGCACCGGCCCGTTCAAGTTCGACAACTGGGAGCGCGGCACGGTCATCCAGCTGGTGCGCAACGACGACTACTACGAGGAGAACCTCCCCTATCTCGATGGCATCAATTGGCACATCATTCCCGATGGCGCCTCCCGTGCCGTGGCCTTCGAGAACGGCACCGTCGATGTACTGCCCAATGGCACCGTGGAGAATTTCGACATCCCGCGCCTCTCGGCCATGGACAACACCTGCATGACCGAGGAGGGCAACGAGTACTTCAGCCCCTTCGCCATGCTATGGATGAACAATCGCGAGGGGCCAACCTCCGACAAACGCTTCCGCCAGGCGGTGATGTACGCCATGGATCGCGAATTCGCTCGCGACGTGTTGTGGAATGGCTTGGGCGAAGTTCCACTCTCGGCATTCGGCTCCAATGCGCGCTTCCAGCATGACGGCCTGGAGCCCTACGACCACGACCCCGAGCGCGCTCGTGAACTGCTCGAGGAGATGGGCTACGACGGCGAGGAGGTGAGACTGCTGCCGATTCCCTACGGCGAGACCTGGGTTCGCTGGGCCGAAGCGGTGCAGCAGAACCTGAGCGAGGTGGGCATCAACGTACGCACCCAATCCACCGACGTGGGCGGCTGGAACCAGCGCCTGGGCGAGTGGGACTACGACCTGGCCTTCACCTATCTCTACCAGTACGGCGACCCGGCACTGGGCATATCGCGGACCTACCTCTCAAGCAACATCGAGCGAGGCTCACCCTGGAATAACGTCGAGGGCTACGAAAACGCGCGTGTCGACGAGCTCTTCGAGTCGGCGGCCACCGCCTTCCCCGACGAGGAGCGTGAAGCGCTCTACCGCGAGGTGCAGGAGATCCTCCATGAAGACGTTCCGGTGGGCTGGCTGATGGAGCTCGGCTTCCCGACCCTCTACCGGTGCGACGTGCAGAACCTGGTCACTTCGGGGGTGGGGGTCAACGATGGCTTCAAGGACGCCTGGCTCGATCGCTGATCGACGCTTGACGGTGTGACGACCAGGGGCGGCGCTAGCCGCCCTTCCTCCCCTAGGCAGCCAGAGGCTCTCGCATGCTCTATGCCAGACTGATTGCGATGCGGCTGTTCAAGGCCGTGATCGTGCTGTTCCTTATCATCATCTTCAACTTCTTCCTGATCCAGATGGCACCGGGCGATCCTGCCGCCATCATGGCTGGCGAGGCGGGCGCCACCGACGAGCAGTTCCTGATGCAGCTGCGCGAGCGCTTCGGCCTCGACCAACCCCTCTATGTGCAGCTGTGGCGCTACGTGTCGGGGGTGGCCATGCTCGATTTCGGCTACTCCTATCGCCAGCAGATGCCGGTACTCGACCTGATCCTGGCCCGCTTGCCCGCCACCCTGCTGCTGACCGGCACCGCCTTCGTCCTGTCGCTGGCCCTGGGCATCGCTGCCGGTTCGCTGGCCGCGGCACGCGTCAAGAAGGTCTCGGGCTCGCTGATCATGGCACTGGCCCTGGTGTTCTACGCCACCCCGCTGTTCTGGATCGCACTGATGGCAGTGGTGCTGTTCTCGGTAACTCTGGGCTGGCTGCCCGCCTACGGCATGTATACGGTGGGCGCCGGCCATACCGGGTTTGCGCTGGTACTCGACGTGGCCAAGCATCTGGTACTGCCCGCCACCACCCTGGGCCTGTTCTTCATGGCCGTCTATACCCGTATGACCCGTGCCTCGATGCTCGAGGCCGCCCAGCAGGACTACGTCAAGACCGCGCGAGCCAAGGGTCTCAAGCCCGGTGTGATCCAGCGTCGCCACGTGCTGCGCAACGCCCTGCTGCCGATCATCACCCTCGCCGGTCTGCAGGCCGGCCAGATGGTCGGCGGCGCGATCCTCACCGAAACCGTCTTTGCCTGGCCCGGCATCGGCCGGCTGATGTACGAGGCGCTGCAGCAGCGCGACTACAACCTGCTGCTGGGCATCTTTTTCTTCTCGGCGGCACTGGTGATCGTCTTCAACATCATTACCGATCTGGTCTATCGCCTGGCCGATCCGCGCATCAAGGAGACGTCATGAACTTCTTCACCCGCTTCGCCCAGAATCGCGGTGCCCTGATCGGGCTCATCATCCTGGTCACTATCATCGTGATGGCGCTCCTGGCCCCGCTGCTCTATCCCGAGTCGCCGTGGCGCATGGTGCAGCGCCCGTTCCTGCCGCCCATGGAGGTGGAAGGCTTTCCACTCGGCACCGACACCATGGGGCGCAACGTCGCCGCCGGGCTGATGCATGGCGCCTGGGTCTCACTGCTGATCGGACTGGTCTCGACCACGGTGGCACTAGCCATCGGCGTGCCGCTGGGCGCCATCGCCGGCTACTATGGAGGCCTGATCGATGACCTGCTGATGCGCTTCACCGAGTTCTTCCAGACCATTCCCAATTTCGCGCTGGCCATCGTACTGGTGGCGATCATGCAGCCCAGCGTGACCTCGATCGTGCTGGCCATCGCCATCGTCAGCTGGCCACCGGTGGCGCGACTGGTACGCGCGGAGTTCATGTCGCTGCGCAATCGCGAATATGTCGAGGCGGCGCGACTCGTCGGCCAGACCAACCGCACCATCATTCTGCGACAGATCCTGCCCAACACGCTTTCGCCGATCATCGTGCTCGCCTCGCTGATGGTAGCCACCGCCATACTGCTCGAATCGTCGCTCTCCTTCCTCGGTCTTGGCGATCCCAACGTGATGTCCTGGGGCTACATGATCGGCGCGGCACGTACGGTGATCCGCCAGGCCTGGTGGCTGAGCTTCTTCCCCGGGCTTGCGATCCTGCTCACCGTGCTTGCGCTCAATCTTGTCGGCGAGGGTCTTGACGATGCCCTGAACCCCAAGCTGGCTCGCGAGCGCTAGGCGTACAGGAGAGAATAACCATGAACGAATCCGTACTCAGCATTCGTGGCCTGAGCCTGGCACTGCCCAAGGGGGCCGATCGGGAGTATGCCGTCGAGGAGGTCAGCTACGAGGTCGAGCGTGGCGAGATCATGTGCGTGGTGGGAGAATCCGGCTCCGGCAAGTCGATGGCCGCCAACGCCGTGATGGGGCTGCTGCCCAAGGGAGTGCGCGCCACCGCCGGCGAAGTGATGTTCGCTGGCCAGGACCTGCTCACCCTGACTGAAAAGCAGCATCGCGAGCTACGCGGCCTGCGCATCGGCATGATCTTTCAGGAGCCAATGACCGCCCTGAACCCGCTGATGCGCGTCGGCGCCCAGATTGGCGAAGTGTTCGAGGCGCACGGTAAATACCGAAGCCGGGAGCGCCAGGAGAAGGCGCTGGCCCTTCTCGAGGAAGTGGGCATTCCCCAACCCGACAAGGCGATTCGCGCCTATCCCTTCGAGCTCTCCGGCGGCCAGCGTCAGAGAGTGATGATCGCCATGGCACTGGCACTGGAGCCGGAGCTGCTGATCGCCGACGAGCCTACCACTGCACTCGACGTCACCACCCAGGCGCAGATTCTGCATCTGATCCAGGCGCTGCAGCGTCGCCGCGGCATGTCGGTGATGTTCATCACCCATGATTTCGGCGTGGTCGCCGAAATCGCCAACCGCGTCTGTGTCATGCGTTACGGCAGGATCGTCGAGCTTGGTCCGGCCCGTGACGTGCTTGATAATCCCCAGCATGAATACACGCGCTCCCTGATCGAGGCGATACCCAGCAACGTGATTCCCCAGGCGAGCAAGCAAGCGAGGCCGGCCCCACTGCTCGAGGTGAACGGACTGCAGAAGGTGTTCCGCTCCCGCGGCGGGCTCTTCAAGCCCTCCCGCGAAGTGCATGCGCTAAACGAAGTCTCCTTTACCCTGGCACCGGGCGAGACGGTGGGCATCGTCGGCGAATCCGGCTCCGGCAAGTCGACGCTTGGGCGCTGCGTGGTGCGCCTCGAGCGCCCCGACAGCGGGTCGCTCTCGCTCTCGGGCATCGACCTCTCCGCACTCAAGGGCGATGAGCTGCGCCGCGAGCGTAGGCGCGTGCAGATGATCTTCCAGGACCCCTACGCCTCGCTCAACCCACGTACGCGCATCGGTATGGCGATCGCCCAAGGACCGATCGCCAATGGCACGCCAAGGCGTGAGGCACTCAAGCAGGCCGGCGAGCTGCTCGATCTGGTCGGGCTGGGTGCGGCGGCCGCGGATCGTTTTCCCCATGAGTTCTCGGGTGGGCAGCGCCAGCGTATCGGCATCGCTCGGGCATTGGCGCTCGAGCCCGAATTGATCGTGGCCGATGAGGCGGTATCGGCGCTCGATGTGTCGATCCAGGCGCAGATTCTCGACCTGCTCGAAGAGCTCAAGCGCAAGCTCTCGCTATCGCTGCTGTTCATTACCCATGACCTGCGGGTCGCTGCACAGATCTGCGACCGCATCATCGTCATGCAACATGGCCGCATCGTCGAGCAGGGGACCGCTCAAGAGGTCTTCCTGTCGCCAAAGGAGGCCTATACACGCCAGCTGCTCGATGCCATACCCGGCCGCGAGCATGAACCCGCGCTGACCTAGCGGCAGTCGGTGCGGCCGAGCAATGAGGAAACGCCACGCATGCAAGCACTGTTGAACGAAATCCTGGAGGTTGTCGGTCCTACCGGTTTACTGATCGGCGAGGCCGTCAGCCAGCGCCAGGTAGATTGGATGACAGGGATCCCCTGCCGAGCCGGCGCCATCGTGCGGCCCGCCAGCACCGAGGCTCTCTCCCAAGTGATGAGGCTGTGCCATGCCGCACGGCAGCCAGTGGTGACCCACGGCGGTGTGACCGGCCTGGTACATGGAGGAGAGGCATCGCCACAGGAGATCGTCATCTCCCTGGAGCGGATGAACGCCATCGAGGCAGTCGATGTGGTGGGCGGCACGCTTACCGTTCAGGCAGGTGCGCCGCTGCAGAAGGTGCAGGAAGCCGCCGAGGCCCGGGGCATGCAGTTTCCGCTGGATCTCGGCGCCCGTGGCTCGTGCACCATTGGCGGCAATATCGCCACTAACGCCGGAGGTACGCGTGTCATCCTCTACGGCATGATGCGCCAGCAGGTACTCGGCCTGGAGGCCGTGCTCGCCGATGGCAGCGTGATAAGCTCGCTCAATCGCATGCTCAAGAACAATGCCGGCTACGACCTCAAGCAGCTGTTCATCGGCAGTGAAGGAACGCTGGGCATCGTCACCCGCGCGGTGCTGAAGCTACAGCCCATGACGACCAGCGCCCAGACGGCACTGGTTGCCGTGCCCTCCTTCGAAGCCTTGACCGGGTTGTTGCAGGCCATGCGCCATCGACTCGGCGGTCAACTGAGCGCCTTCGAGGTGATGTGGCAAAGTCACTACCGCCTGCTCACCGAGGAGAGCGGACGGCACGCAGCGCCGATCTCCACCGAGTATCCCTACTATGCGATCATCGAAGCGCAGGGCGTCGACGACGAGCGTGAGGCGCGACAATTCAACCAGGCGCTTGAGAGTGCATTCGAGGCGGGAGTGGTCAGCGATGCCGTCGTGGCCCAGTCCGAGACCCAGCGCCAAGGATTATGGGCGATCCGCGAGGATATCGAAGGGCTGATCCAAGGGCTCGCACCACTCTTCACCTTCGATATCAGCCTACCCATTCCGGACATGCAGGCGTACGTCGATCAACTCGAAAAACAGCTCCATTCACGCTGGCCGCAACGCGGGCGCATGGTGGTGTTCGGCCATCTCGGCGATGGCAACCTGCACCTATCGGTCAGCGTGGGCAGCGGCGATCGGGAGAGCCGACGAGCGGTGGAGCAGCTGGTCTATTCTCCCCTCTCCGAGCTGGGAGGTTCGGTCTCCGCCGAGCACGGCATCGGCCTCGAGAAACGCGACTATCTGGCGCTGAGCCGTACTCCGGAGGAGATCTCGTTGATGCGCCTGCTCAAGCAGGCGCTCGACCCCTTCGCGCTGCTCAATCGCCACAAGGTGCTGGGCCCGAGCGAGGAGCCGGTGCAAACCACGAATGAACGATCAATATGATAGCTGAGGACAGAAGCGACATGCCCCGTTTTCCCGACCACTTGCTCGGCGCAGGCCCCCACAACCCGTTCCCCGGCATCAAGGTGCTTGAGCGACGCCTGGGCAAGGAGATCCCCCATCGGCTGGGCTCGAACGAAGGGCTTGACATGCCTCACGCCGCGCTGCGTGCCCACTTCGGCGACGCCATGGTCGAGCATGTCTACTGCTATGGCGATGCCGAGGCACTGGGCGTACGCCAGCGCCTAAGCGAACAATTGGACATCTCCCTCGACGCCCTGCTGGTCGATGCTGGCGCCGACAGCCTCATCGCCCTTGCGCTGCGCACCCTGGCGCCCATTGGCAGCACCGTGGTCAGTGCCAGCGGCACCTATCCGACCTTCGCCTATTTCGCCCGGGGTCAGGGGTGCCGGCTGGTGGAGGTCGCCTATCAAGAGGCGCCCGGCCTGCTGGCGCCCGACCTGGAAGCGCTGATCGAGGCGGCCCACCAGGAACGGGCCGCACTGGTCTACCTGGCCAACCCCGACAATCCCAGCGGCCATTTGCATGATGACGCGGCCATACGCCGCCTGCGCGCCGAGTTGCCGGATAAGTGCTGGCTGCTGCTCGACGAGGCCTATCACGACTTTCGCGACGATGCTGCAAGCCCCTTCAGCCGCGAGGTGCTACCCGGCGTGATCCGCCTGCGCACGCTCTCCAAGGCGCATGGGCTGGCGGGGTTGAGAGTCGGCTACGCCATCGCCGAACCCGCTACCCTGGCGATGATGATGAAAGTGCGCATCCACTATGCGGTCTCGACGCTATCGCTGGCCGCCGCCGAGGTGGTACTCGACCATCCCGAGGAGAGCCGCGCCCATGTCGAGAGCGTGATCGAGCGGCGCGAGCGTCTCGCCAACCACTTTCTTCAGCTCGGTGCCGATGTGCTGCCCAGTGCCACCAACTTCATCGGCCTGCGACTGCCCGATGCCCAGCTTGCAAGCCAGATCCATACCGAGCTGCTGGAGGCAGGCAGCTTGATCAGCCGCCCCGCCAATCCCGCGCTGGGGCATATCCTGCGCATCACGGCGGTGGAGGATGCGCTGCGGCCAGGTCGCCTCAAGGCACTGGAAGAGACGCTCGACAAGCTATCCCGCTGATCGAAACCGGCATACCGACAAACGAAAACAGGGTGAGCATCGCTGCTCACCCTGTGTCGTTTACTGCGTCAGACGAGTGTCACTCGCTCGCTTCGGTCTCGAACGGCACCGGGCGCGGCGTATCGGCAGTTGACGGGGGCAGCGTCGGAAGTGCGAAGGCCGGCTGCTCGCCAGTCAAGGTACGCTGGAAGGCGACCAGCTGCTCGAGTTGCTCCTCATCGAGCTGACGGCCAAGCTGCAGGGTCGCCATGATGTCGGTGGCTTCTTCCAGCGTCCAGTAGGCGCCATCGTGGAAGTACGGGTAGGTGAGCTCGACGTTACGCAGCGTCGGCACCTTGAAGGACATGCGATCGCGATCCAGGCCGGTGACCTCGAAACGCCCCTGGGACGGATTGTTGGTCATGTACTCCTCGAACACGCCCATGCGCTGGAAGGAGGTACCGCCTACCGCAGGGCCATGGTGACAGCCGGCACAGCCGATCTGCTTGAAGAGCTCATAACCGGCCAGCTCCTGCTCGGTAATGGCCGCGTCATCACCCAGCAACCACTGATCGAAGCGCGAGTTGGGCGTGACCAGCGTCTCCTCGAACTCGGCGATGGCGTCGGTCACCTCATCGATGGTGATCTCTTCGCTACCGTAGATATCGGCAAACAATTGACGATACTCGGGAATCGACTGGATAACGTCGATCGCCAGCACGTGGGTGGAGGCCATCTCCATGGGGTTGGCAATCGGACCAGCCGCCTGCTCCTGCAGCGTCTCGGCACGACCATCCCAGAACTGTGCCATGAAGAGACTGGAGTTGAGCACTGTCGGTGAATTGATCGGCCCCTCCTGCCAATGGTGGCCAATCGAGGTCGGCAGGTTGTCGCTGCCACCCATGCTCAGGTTGTGACATGAGTTACAAGAGATGAACCCTGAACGCGACAGACGCGGGTCAAAGAACAGCTTCTTGCCAAGCTCGACCTTGAGGGGCTCGTCGGATACATAAGGCTCGATCGGCTTGATCGGTTCGCTGGCCACACGATCGGCGAGTACCGGGCCAGCCAGCCCCGCCCCCACACCCATGACCAGAGCCATTCCCCAGACGGTTGATTTCATTTTACTCTCCCTTGCTAGTCAAGTGGGGATTTTCCCCGGCAACCTTCTTCAGGTTTGCTTAATACTTGTTCCATTATGGGAGCTAACCAAGCCCAGGTTTTGACGTTCGTCAATTCTTGGGCCGAAACAGACCTATTATCAGACTTCCTCAACGACCCGGTCGAGCTCGGCCAGCAACTGCTTGCGTCGCGACTCCTCCATGAAGGCCACCTCGATGGCGTTACGTGCCAGATCGGCGAAGACCTCCTTCGACCAAGAGAAGCCACGGTAACAAGCTAGATAATTTTCCAGCACGCCGCCACCGAAGTACGCCGGATCGTCGGAGTTGAGGGTAACCACAAGGCCCGCCTCGAGCAGCTTAGGCAACGGATGCTCCTCGATGCGCTTGACCACCTTCAGGCGCACATTGGAGAGCGGGCAGACCGTCAGCGGAATACGCTCGCGGCGTAGGCGCTCCACCAGGGATGGGTCCTCGAGGCAGCGTACGCCGTGGTCGATGCGACAGACGTTCAGCAGATCCAGGGCCTCGCTGATATAGGCGGCCGGCCCCTCCTCTCCGGCGTGCGCCGCCCGGGGAATGCTCAACTGGCGGGCACGGGTGAACAGCTCGACGAAGCGCGAGGGCGGGTTGTTGCGCTCGGCACTGTCGAGACCGATCGCATCGAGCATCTCCCAGTAGGGAGCCGCCTGCTCGAAGACGCGCATCGCCTCATCGGCGGGGCGGTCGCGCAGGAAACTCATGATCAGCGCGGTGGACATGCCGTACTCGCGCTCAGCGTGCCGCCGAGCCCGGCTTAGCCCTTCAAGCTGGGTATCCAGGCTTATTCCCCGCGCGAGGTGAGCCTGGGGATCGAAGGAGAGTTCGATGTGCACGACGCCCTCGTCATGGGCGCGCCGGAAATAGTCCATGGCCAGGTCATAGAAATCCATCGAGGTCCTGAGCACCGCCATGCCTTGGTAATAGAGATCGAGAAAAGATTGCAGATCCTCGAACTCGTAGGCGGCACGCACTGCCTCCACCGAGTCATAGGGCAGCGCGATCCCGTTGCGCTCGGCCAGTGCGAACATCAGCTCTGGCTCTAGGGACCCTTCGATATGCAAATGCAGTTCCGCCTTGGGCAGACGCTTGAGAAACTCCTTCATGGCTTACTCCACCTCGATTGCATTCCTCATCCTGCGATATTTTGCCTAGCCACGTAAAGCGTTGAATCACAGAAACTATTCCTCACCAATCAACTTTCCATCGACGAGCGTCAATTGCCTTGTGATGCCGGGCAGTGAGGGGTGAGTGGGGTCCAGTTGATGCACGAGATAAAGCACAGTACGTCCCGCCAGCCAGTGATCGAGACGCGCTGCGATACGCGCCGCCAGCGGGGTATCCAAGCCGGAGAAGGGTTCATCGAGGATGATCACGGGAGCATCCAATAGCAGGATTCTTGCCAGCCCCAGGCGACGCGCCTGACCACCGGAAAGCTGCCTGCCCCCTTCCCCTACCGAGGTAGCGAGCTGTTGGGGCAAGGCGCGCGCCCACTCTGCCAACTCGACGAGTTCCAGCGCTTGCCACAACGCATTGTCGCTGGTATCGGCTCGGGCAAGGCGCAGGTTGGAGGCGATACTCTCCTGGAACAGCTCGACCCGCTGGGTGAGAAAACCGATACGCAAACGCAGCGCATCCGAAGAGAGCATGCGCACGTCGATGTCATCCACGCACACCTCACCGCGCTGCGGGTCCAGCAGTCTCGTCAACAGGTGAGCCACACTACTCTTGCCGGCTCCCGACGCCCCCAGCAGCGCAATACGCTCACCACGCTCTACCGTAAAGGAGATGTCGTCCAGGGCCGGCGTCAGGGCATCGGGATAGTGCAGTGAAACGCCCTTCAGGGCGAGCCTGGCAGGTTGCCGGGCCATCGCCTGTGGAGTGGCCGTCTGAGCAATGGCGCTGCGTGACTGCCCCAGCGTATTGAGCCGCCGCGCTGCCGCGCGGGTTGCGCCGAGCTGAGTGAACGCCGCAGGCAGCATGGCAAAGGCTTCGCCAAGGGCCAGCACGGCCAATGGCATCATCACCATCACGGGCCCCGAGAGGGCAGCCGCACTATACGCCAGTGCCGCCAGCCATAGCGCCAGGAGCATGCCAAGCCCAATGCCGAGCCCCACCAGGGCATTGCCCAGAGCCGTGACCTGGCCAAGCCTCAGCTGATCCCGATACAGCAGCGATTGATGCTGCTCGAGACGCTGGCGGTGGGTCGCCAGCGCGCCATAGCCGCGCAGTTCGGCAAGCCCCTGCAAATGCTCGATGGTATGGGCACGCAGGTGGTCGAGGGTAGCGACGCGCCGCTGGCTGGCATGCATGCCTAGCCACGCCTGCCCCGCTATCAGCCAGGCCCACAGCACAAGCATCGCCGCGCCCACCACGAGGCTCGTCACTGTCTCGAAGATACCGAGCAGCAGTGCAACGCCGAGCAGCGCCAGCAGCGCCACCAAGGGCGGCGCCATCAAGCGCAGGTAGAGGCTATCCATGGTATCGATATCCGCCGTCAGGCGGTTGAGCCACTCGCTGGCACGGCGCTTGGAAAGCGTATGGGCATCGAGCCTTGCAAGCACGCGGAACATGCCGCCACGCAGGTCGGCCAATAGCCGTAGCACCGTATCGTGGTTGTAGACCCGCTCGAGATAGCGCGACACGGTGCGTGTCACGGCGAAGAAACGGATGCCACCGCCAGGCACGTAGACATCCAAACTGGCGGCGACGCCCGCTGCCAGCAGCGCGCCGGTCAACGCCGTGGCGGTAATGAACCATCCCGATAACGCCAACAGACCGACAGCTGACGCTACCGTCAACGCGAGCAGCACGGCTCCGACGATCAAGCGACCGCGACGACGTGCCAGCAGCGCAAGCCAGGGACGCAGCTCGCGTCGCAAGGAGGTCAAAAAGGTCATTTTGATGCCTCCACAATCTGGCCCTGCTCCAGCCTGATGACCCGCGTGGCCATGGCCATCAAGGCCGGGTGATGCGTGGCAACGACCAAGGTGCGCCCCTCCTCGAGCAGTACCTTGAGCGCCTCGATCACACGGGCTTCGCTGTGGTGATCGAGACTCGCCGTCGGCTCGTCGAGCAGTACCAGCCTGGCCGGCGATAGAAACACCCGAGCCAGGGCCAAACGCTGGGCCTGGCCACCGGAGAGCCCCACCCCACGCTCCCCCACCGAGGTGGCCAAGCCTTGAGGCAAGCGCGCCATCAACTCACCGAGGGAGGCCTTCTCCAGCGCCTCGTGTAGCTGCGCGTCGCCGGTATCGGGCGATGCCAGACGCAGGTTGTCGGCAATGGTTCCCTGGACGATCAACGGACGCTGGTCCATCCAGGCGAATCCCCGCGGCGAGGCCACCGTCACCTGACCGCTCTCGGGCGCCACGAAACCAGCAATTACCTGCAGCAGAGTCGACTTTCCGGCCCCGGATGGCCCGGTAAGCGCCAAAATGGCTCCATGGGGCAGCGTTAGATCGAGCGGCCCAAGTACTCGGCCACGCCCGGCATGCGACACGCAGACGTCGCTCAGCCGCACCATGATGGACTCGTCTACGCGCGTGGCCTCTCCTTGCGCCACGACACAGGGCACCGTTGGAGGCGCCTCGGGCAACGGCTCGTTGAGAAGCGCCACCAAGCCATCGGCAGCGCCAAGGGCCGCGGCACGATCATGATAGTGCTGCGACAGGGTGCGCAGCGGCTGAAAGAACTCAGGCGCCAGCAGCAGGATCAACAACCCGCTGAACAGAGTGAGCTCCGGCGAGGGGCCATAATCGATATATCCAAGCAGCCCGAAACCGATGTAGATCGCCAAGACCGCAATCGCGATCGACGCGAAGAACTCAAGCACCGCGGAGGAGAGAAAGGCCAGGCGCAAGGTACGCATGCTGCGTTGACGGTAGTCATCGGCGGCGGCGAACACCTCCTCCCCCGCCTGAGCGGTACGGTTGAAGAGCTGCAGCGTGGTGATGCCGCGTACGCGATCCAGAAAATGCCCGGCCAGCCGCGTTACGGCACCGAACTGCTCGCGATTGAGTCGCTCGGCCCCCATTCCCACCAAGGCCATGAAGAGAGGGATCAGAGGAGCGGAGAGCAGCAGGAAGATCGCCGCCAGCCAGTCGAGCATGAGCACCACGACAAGGATCACCAGCGGCAGCAGCAGTGCCAGTCGCAACTGCGGCAGAAAGCGGGCAAAGTATCCCTCCAGCGCCTCGACCTGTTCGACCAATTGCCCACCAAGTCCAGCACTGTGGCGACTCGCCAGACGCACCGGCCCCAGCGCCTCGAGATGATCGAGCAGCGCATGCCTTGCCATGGTGCGAATCCTCAGACTGGTCTGCTGCGATAGCACCTCCTGGCACCATTGCGCCAGCGCCCGCAATACCAGCACAAGCACGAGTGCCGCAAAGCCCCATGCCAGCTCGAAGGGCGTCTTGCCCTCCACCAGTACCGCACTGATGATCCAGGCCAGCAACCCCATCTGGACAATCGTCGCCATGCCCACCACCAGACCGACCAGCATTGCCAAGCCAAGCAGGTGGCGCTGCTGGTCGGCCAGATCAGACAACCAGCGACGCGCGGTAAGGGACTCGGAGGCATCCTTGGACTTGCGCCCCATGCTCAGTGGTAGCCCTCACCAACCCTGACCTTGCCGCGAAAGACCCAATAGGACCAGAAGGTGTAGCCGAGCACGAAAGGCAGCACGAAGAGCACGCCAATCAGCAGGAAGAGCTGCGAACCCGGCGCTGATGCGGCATCCCAGATGGTGTAATCCGGCGGCACGATCATCGGCCACTTGCTTACCACCAGACCCAGATAGGTGAACAGGAACATGCCGAGCGTGCCCAGGAAGGGAATCAGTTCGCGACGCTGCCTGACCGCCCAGAAGACGCTGAACATGCACAGCAGTGCCAGTGCCGGCAACACCCAGATCAGGCGAATGTGACCGAACCAGCGCTCCCAGACCACGGGATTGACGAAGGGGGTCCAGAAGCTGATGATCACGAAGATCACCAGCACCGCCAGCAGTAGCGGCAGAGTCAGCTTGTAGGCCCAGGCCTGAATGTAGCCTTCGGACTTCAGAATCAACCAGGTGGTCCCCAGCAGCGCATAGCCGATCATGATGCCGATGCCGGTCAGGATGGTGAATGGTGTCAACCACTCGAATGGCCCGCCGACAAAGACGCCATTCTCGGTATTGAAGCCTTGGATGTAGGTACCGACGACTGCCCCCTGGGCGAAGGCGGCGATTGCCGACCCCCAGCTGAAAGCCCGGTTCCACCAGCGTCGATTACGCTGGTCACGGCGCGACTTGAAGCGTAGCTCGAAGGCCACGCCGCGAAACACCAACCCGGCGAGCATCAGAAATACGCCGATATAGAGCGCCGGCAAAAATACCGAGTAGACCAGCGGAAAAGCGCCGAGCAGTCCGGCACCACCCAACACCAGCCAAGTCTCGTTGCCATCCCATACCGGCGCTACCGTGTTCATCATCACATCTCGCGCATCTTCATCCGGGGCGAAGGGAAAAAGAATTCCAAGCCCCAGGTCGAAGCCATCCATGAGCACGTACATCATGATGCCAAAGCCAATGATGAGTGCCCATATCACTGACAAATCGAATGTTTCCATGACTCAGCCCTCTCCCTTGGTCGGATTTTCGTCAAAGGGAATATCAGTTGCCGACCACGGCCGCTTGGGACTCTCGAAGTCGTCGACAAGCGCCTCCTCATCCTTATCCTTCATGCCATAGCGAATGACCCGGGTGAGGTAATAGGTTCCGGCATAGAAGATCACGCCGTAGACCGACATGTAGCCGATGAGCGTGAACAGCGCCATGCCCCCGGTCAGCGACGGTGTCAAACCCTCGGCATGGGTGACCATGCCGTAGACAAGCCAGGGCGCACGGCCCGACTCGGTAGTGACCCAACCCGCCAGCACGGCAATGAAAGGCGCGACGGACATCAGCCTGAGCAGCTGCAGATAGGGGCGGGATTCATAGAGCTTGCCGCCGCGGCGCAGCCACAGGCCGGCCAGCGACACGGCGATCATCAGCAGCCCCAGGCCCACCATCAGGCGGAACGACCAGAACACCAGCCACACCGGTGGCTGCTCCTCGGGCGGTGCCTCGAGGATGCCGGGCACCTCGCCATACAGCTCATGGGTCAGGATCAAGCTCGCGAGATACGGTATCGCGATCTCGAAGCGGTTCTCCTGGCGCTGCTGATCCGGCCAGGCAAACAGCAAAAACGGCGCCCCTTCCAAGGTTTCCCAATTACCCTCCATGGCCGCCAGCTTGGTGGGTTGATACTCCAGGGTATTGAGGCCATGGAAATCGCCCATCAGCGCCTGGGAGGGGGTCAGCACCAGCAGCAGCCAAAGGCACATCGACAGCGCTTTCTTGTTGGCTTCGACATCCCGTCCGCGCAGCAGATACCAGGCACTCACGCCCGCCACCACGAAACCGCCGGTAATGAAGGATGCCAAGGCCATATGCCCCAGGCGGAACGGGAAGGAGGGGTTGAAGATCGCCTCGCGCCAGGAGGTGACATGAAAGGTGCCATCCACCAGTTCAACCCCGGCGGGGGTATGCAGCCAGCTATTGGCGGAGAGGATCCAGAAGGTCGAGATGAAGGTGCCCAGCGCCACCATGCAGGCGGCGAAGAGATGCACGCCCTGGGGCACCCTGCCTCGCCCGAACAGCAGCACGCCGAGAAATGCCGCCTCGAGGAAGAACGCCGTGATGACCTCGTAGCTGAGCATGGGACCTATGAAGTTAGCGGCGGACTGCGAGAAATTGCTCCAGTTGGTGCCGAACTGGAACGACATCACGATGCCCGACACCACCCCCATGCCGAATACCACGGCAAATCCCTTGGTCCAGAAGATCGCCAGACGCTCCCAGGCCTGATTCCCGGTCTTGTAGAACAGCGCATGCAACAAGGCGATGTAGGACGCCAAACCGATCGTGAAAACCGGAAAAATGGCGTGAAAGGAGACTACGAACGCGAACTGAATTCGCGATAAAAGTAGCGGATCAAGCTCCATATCACTCTCCCTAATGGGGCTTAGCAGTTGATCGTCATCGCCGCCGATGCGGAGGGGGCGGTGAATCACGAGCGCTTCCTGCGCAGGTGTCACCCACCTTGATTATCACTCGGGTTCGCCCAGGCGAACCGTTGCGCATTTCGATACGGCAGATTTCAGGGTAGCAGCGCTTGCCGTCGAGAGCGTCGTCACGATGACCGACATCTCGGGACAAGCGTAGACTTTCGTCATGTTACGGAGATAACCACTTGAATAGAAGGCAAGTTCGAGGCTCCCCCCTGTGTCGTGTCGTCGCATCTCTTGCCAGAGCCGCTTTTTGCTAAGCGCCAGGTTTATCTCAAGCCTGCAGCACGGTACTCACCAAATAGCCACTATAGGCCAGGAAAAGGAGCAGCAATCCCCCGCCCTCCCAGCGGTTGATACGCCCAGGACGCCCATGCCAACCCATGGCGAAAAAGGCCAGCAACAACGTCATCACTGCCATGACGACCCAGTCCCGCGTCAACACCTCGGCGCCGACGTCGATTGGGCTGATGACCCCAGCCAATCCAACGACGGCCAGCGTATTGAAGAGATTCGAGCCGACCACATTACCCAGCACAAGGTCATGCTCGCCTCGACGCAGCGCACTGATCGAGGAGGCCAGCTCGGGCAAGGAGGTGCCGATCGCCACCACCGTCAGGCCGATGATGAGATCGCTGATGCCGAAGGCCTGGGCGATCTCCACCGCTCCCCACACCAGGATGCGCGAGCCGACGATCAGTAATCCCAGACCGATCAATGTCCATGTCAGCGCCCGCGGCAACGACATTGGCCTGACCTCCAGGCTCTCCTCCGTATCACTACTCAGTGCATCCACACCAGCACCAGCTCGACGGCTCCTCCACAGGCTGAAGCCGATGAAAAGTGCAAGTAGGGTCAGCAGCACCCCCGCTTCACCAAGGCTGATAACGCCATCGCGTAACTGCCAGGCGGCAAGCAGGGTGGCTCCGCCCAGCACCGGCAGCTCCTGACGCAGGACCTGAGAGTGCACCGCCAGAGGCGATAACAAGGCGACCAGTCCGAGAATCAGCCCTATATTGGTGATGTTCGAGCCATAGGCATTGCCGAGCGCCAGGCCGGGATTGCCTTGCGAGGCTGCCAGTGCCGATACCAACAGCTCCGGAGCCGAGGTGCCAAAACCTATCACCAGCATGCCGATCAATAATGGCGACAGGCCCAGATGCCGCGACGTGGCTGCGGCCCCCTCTACGAAACGCTCGGCGCTCCAGACCAACAGCACCAGACCCACCAGCATGGCCACTAGCGGCAATAGCATCTTTTTAACGCTCCTGACAGGTTCATGAGTGGAAACGAAAAACACATTCGGCAACGAATGTTTAATTGCAGTGTCACAGTGGCATAATGCCATGAGTAGGGTAATTCTCATCCCTATGTTCACTTGCGCCAGGACGCCAATATTGCCCCCTGACCACCCGTTGACCGCCTCACATAGACCGTACGCGCAGGCGAGCTTCCAACGCATCTCGCGCCGGCGGCTACGCGCCTGCCATGAATGCGACCTGGTCGTATCGCTACCGCCGTTACGGGCCGGCGAGAAGGCTGACTGTCCACGTTGTGGGCATACCCTCGTCAAGCGGCACTTTCGTCCGGCCCAACGCAGCCTGGCCCTGGCGATCAGTGCTCTGATCGCCTTGATGATGGCCGTCTCCTTTCCTTTTGTCAGCTTCCAAGTTGGCGGCATCGGCAATCGCATCGAGCTCACCCAGACGGCGACCAGTCTCATCGGCTTCGATCAACCCCTGGTCGCCATCGGCGTGGCGTTGACCATCGTCGTACTGCCTGCCCTTTACCTGTGCGGCGTTATCTGGCTGCAGATCGGACTGCTGCAGAAAGACCCCCTGCCCTTCAGCCGCGGCATTGCTCGCTCCCTGGCGCACCTTCATCCGTGGATGATGGCGGATGTCTTCATCATTGGCGCCCTGGTGAGCCTGATCAAGGTAGCCGGCATGGCCCAGATCGAGCTGGGACTGGCGTTCTGGGCCTTCTGCCTGTTTGCGATACTGCTGCTCTATACCACCCAATCCATTGACAGTGATTGGATGTGGTTCTCGTTGGCCGGTGAGCCATTGGCTCCCGAAGGCACACGCACTGGCGAGACCGCCCAGGCGCAGCAGATGACTGGCTGCCCCACCTGCGGCCTGGTCAATCGACTCTCGCCTGCGGGTCGCGGCCAGTGTCAACGCTGTGGCGAGCGTCTGCATGCCCGCCTGCCGCAAAGCTTGCAACGCACCTGGGCACTGCTGGCAGCATCGGTGATCATGTACATTCCTGCCAATCTTTACCCCATCATGACCACCACTACGCTGGGCCAGAGCACGCCCTCTACCATCATCGGTGGCGTGATAGAGCTTTGGCAGATGGGGGATTGGCCGGTGGCCGCCGTGATTTTCGTCGCCAGTGTCGTCGTACCGGTGGGGAAACTGCTGGCACTCGCCTGGCTCTGCCTGATGGTCGGTCGCAGTCATGAGCTGAAGGGCGTCACTCGTACCCGCCTCTATCGCATCACGGAATTCATCGGGCGCTGGTCGATGGTCGATGTCTTCGTGGTCGCCATGCTGGTGGCGCTGATTCGTGCCGGTGCCCTGATGTCCATCACACCCGGCCCCGCCGCGTTGGCCTTCGGTGCCGTCGTGGTACTCACCATGCTGGCCGCCACCACTTTCGACCCCCGCCTGATCTGGGACAGCCCAAGCAGCAGGCCCGCCCGGAACGCGCAAGGAAACGTTTGATGACAGAAGAACAAGCGACACGCCCTAGCCCTCAGCACAGCGCCAAGCGCAGGCGGCAAAATCGTCTATCGCCGATCTGGATCGTGCCGATTGTCGCCGCTCTGATCGGTCTGTGGCTGATCTATGACAACTACACCAGCCGAGGCACCGAGATCACCCTGATCATGAGCAACGCCGAAGGCATCGAGGCGGGCAGCACATTGATCATGACGCGCAACGTCGAGATCGGTCGGGTGATCAGCGTGAGACTCTCCGACGATCTGCGCAGCACCGAGATCACCGCACGCATCATCCCCGATGCCGAGCGCATGCTGGTCGAGGATACGCGCTTCTGGGTGGTCAAACCGCGTATCGGTCGTGAAGGCATCAGCGGCTTGGGTACGGTGCTCTCCGGCGCCTACATTCAGTTGCAGCCTGGCGCGAGCGACACGCCACGCCGCGAGTACGAGGTTCTCGATCAACCACCTGTCGCACCCCAGGGTGCCGAAGGGTTGCGCATCAACCTGGCCAGTCAGCTAGGCAATTCACTGCGGGTGGGCGACCCCGTCACTTACCAGGGTTATACGGTGGGCCGGGTAGAGGATGCCAGCTTCGATCCCGAGGAGCGACACATGCGCCACCGGCTTTTCATCGAGAGCCCCTATGACGTGCTGGTCACCGAAAGCACACGCTTCTGGTCGACCAGCGGCATCGATCTGCGCCTCGATTCGGAGGGCTTTCGCGTCAATGTCGAATCCCTGGAAGCACTGCTTGCCGGTGGCGTGACCTTCGGTGTTCCCGAGGATGTTCCCCCTGGCCCCCCCGTGGCAGCTGAAACCTACTTCAACCTCTATGCCGATGAGGAGGCTGCCAAACAGGGTAGCTTCAATCACTATATCGAGTACGTGATGCTGATCGAGGATACCGTACGCGGCCTGTCGCGGGGTGCACCGGTTGAGTTTCGCGGTGTACGTATCGGCACAGTGGCAAGCGTGCCGTGGAAATTCAGCGCCCCACAACCCGGGTCGCGCCAACGCTTCTCGATTCCGATATTGGTGCGTATCGAGCCACAGCGCCTCGCCACGGATAACGATACCCTGCCAAACATGGACGAGTGGGAGGAGCGCTTCGAGCGTCTCTTCGATCTTGGATTGCGGGCGTCGCTGAGAACCGGCAACCTGTTGACTCAGGCGCTCTATGTGGATCTCAACTTCCAGCGCGATCAGGCCGGTACCTATGTCCCGGAGACCTTCGAAGAGCGTAAGGTGTTCCCCACCACGGCTGGCGGCTTTGCCCAGATCGAAGCCCAGGTGAGCGATCTACTCGAAAAGCTCAACGCACTTGAAGTCGAACCGATTCTCGCCGGGCTCGATCGCAACCTTTCCTCGTCGCAGGCCATGCTAGAGGAAATGCGTGAGCTGACCTCGAGCGTCCAGGCGATGCTCGATGATCCGGCGACCCGCGAAATGCCGCAGAACCTCAATAACACCATGGTCGAGCTGCGCCGAACGCTTGAAGGGTTCTCGCCAGACTCTGCCGCCTATCAGGAACTGACCCGCGCCATGGAGCGCCTGGAGAGTCTGATGCGCGACCTGCAACCGGCGGCTCGCACCCTGAGCGAACAGCCCAGCGCCCTGCTCTTCGAACAGCGCCGCGGCGAAGATCCGCAGCCCAGAGCGCCAAGGCAATGACCACAAGGAGACGCTCCATGACCCACTCCCGTGCATGGCTGATGGTGCTGACACTAGCGCTGCTGGTAGGCTGCGCTGGCACACCGAGCCCCAGTAACCGCTACACCCTGCCGAGCGAAAGCGTTGAGGCAACTCCTCTGGTCAGCGGCGCAACCCGCCACACGCTACTGCTCCGCCCGGTAAGGGTGGCGCACTACTTGAACAGCGATGGGATAATCCTGCAGCTTGATGACATCACCCTCAATCAGGCTCGCGAGCATCTCTGGGCCGAAGATATCTCCCGTCAGCTGGAGCGCGGCTTGCGCCAACGACTGAGCAGCCGACTACCCGATACGCGGGTGCTCGGCGATGGCACGCCTGACGCGGAAGCGCTCGTGCTGCGAGTCGATGTCGTACGCTTCCAAGGACACCATGACGGTTTCGCCGTCGCCAGCGGCGAGTGGCAGCTACGCAATCAGCGCGGCGAGCTACTGGCGCTGGAACCCTTCGAGGCCGTAACCGAGCTCGATGCGGATGGCTATCCGGCACTGGTCAGGGCGCTAGGACGCAGCTGGAGCCAGGTCGCCGACGGGATGGCCTCGCGCATCGCCGGGTTACGCTAACTCGGCGCCTTCCGACTTTTACTGCGCATCAACCATTTATCTGTCATCATAGGCAGCAACGGCACTTCATGGTCCCTTCTTGCCGTACCTGTCATCGTTTTTTCCACAGCCCAACCCGGGACTCGCGCCCTCTTCCAGAGGCGAGCGGCGGGGCTGTGTTATCCGGAGCATTCATGAGCTTTTCCGAACTTGGCCTGCGCGCCGAACTGTTGCGTGCGGTCGAAGAGCAGGGCTATACCATCCCTACCCCGATCCAGCGTCAAGCCATCCCTGCCGTGCTCAAGGGGGGCGACCTGCTGGCCAGTGCCCAGACCGGCACCGGCAAGACCGCCGGTTTCACGCTACCCCTGCTGCAACGCCTTGCTGACGGCCCTCGTCCCAAGACGCGCCAGATTCGCGCCCTGGTCCTGACGCCGACTCGCGAACTTGCCGCACAGATCGGCGAAAACGTCACTGCCTATGGCCGCTACCTCAAGTTGCGCTCGCACGTGATCTTCGGCGGTGTCGGTCAGCAGCCCCAGGTAGATGCCATCCGTCCGGGCCTCGACATTCTCGTCGCCACCCCGGGCCGTCTACTCGACCTTCATCAGCAGCGCCATGTCGATCTTTCGCAGGTCGAGACGCTGGTGCTCGATGAAGCCGACCGCATGCTGGACATGGGCTTCATCCACGACATCAAGAAGCTGCTGCGCCTGTTGCCGAGCAAACGACAGAACCTATTGTTCTCCGCGACCTTCTCCAACGAGATCCAGGCACTGGCCAATGGGTTGCTCGACAACCCCGCCATGATCGAAGTGGCACGCCGCAACACCACGGCGGAGCTCGTCGACCAGGCCATCTACCGCGTCGACCGCGAGCGGAAGCGCGAACTGCTGGCGCACCTGATCGAGCAGCATCAGTGGCACCAGGTGCTGGTCTTCACCCGCACCAAGCATGGTGCCAACCGTCTTGCCGAGCAGCTCTCCAAGCAGGAGATCCCGGCCATGGCGATTCACGGCAACAAGAGCCAGTCGGCACGTACCAAGGCGCTGGCGGCCTTCAAGGAGGGCAGTCTTCAGGTATTGGTGGCTACCGATATCGCCGCACGAGGCCTGGACATCAGCGAACTGCCGCATGTCGTCAATTTTGAACTGCCCAACGTCGCCGAGGATTATGTTCACCGTATTGGCCGTACCGGCCGGGCCGGCAGCGAAGGACAGGCAGTATCGCTGGTGTGTATCGATGAACATGGACTGCTTGCCGGCATCGAGAGACTGATCAAGCGCAATCTCGAGAAGCGTATCGAACCGGGCTTCGAACCCGACCCCAACGTCAAGCCAGAACCAATCGAGAACGGCCGACGCGGCCAGAGCAAGGGAGGCCGTGGCAACGACTCGCGTCAGCAGCGCCCAGCCCAGCAGCGACGTCAGGACGGCAACTCCTCGGCGCGCAGTGGTGAGGAGCAGCGAGCCCCCAGGCGCCGGCGGCGCACCACCAGACCCAAGCAAGCGTAATCCGCAACGGCCACCTCAGGGTGGCCGTTTCGATAGGTCACTGCAAAAGAGATAAATAAATTCTCTTATCTGCCGATAAAGACAGATGACCATCATCGTAATGCAAACCTGGCGCCATCTGCGCTTCAGGACTCAAGCAGGGAATGACCGTGGACACCATACTGCCGCTCAGAGAAGCCAGAGCCATGCTTACCCGTGAGGAGTCGGATGACTACTGTATTGCCCTGCAGCCGATATGCGACAGCGACTACCGGCATGTCGGCGATGAGCTGCTCTATCGCGCCAGCGCCAGTGACAAGACGGCAAAGATCGGCGATCCACTGGTTGCCACTGCCCGCGCCAGTAGCCTGGCGATCTATGAAATCGGTTTGCAGAAGCTAGTCGGCGAACGCTTGCTGTTTCTCAATGTCTCCCGCGAATGGCTGGAGCGGCCTGAGCTGCTGCCTCACCCTACCGAGCAGGTGATCATCGAAGTTCTAGAAAGCGTTTCCGTGAGCGATGAAACCATAAAGGCGCTGCACGCCATCAAGATCAAGGGATATCGCATTGCGCTTGACGAGGCATTCGTCAGGCAGCAGCCCTATGCACTGCTGCCGCTGGCCGACATCGTCAAAATAGATGTCAATCAGCCACTCAAGCTCGAACGGCTGGCGCTCTATCGCCGTCACGGCTGTAAGCTGCTTGCCGAAAAGGTGGAGGATCTTGAGCATTTCGAGCAGGCGCTCGATGAAGGATTCACCCTCTTCCAAGGTTTCTTCTTCGCTCGCCCTCATAATGTCACGATGGCCCGATCCCAGCGCCGCAGCAACAACAACATTCAGATACGGCTGATTCGAGAACTCTATCGTGACATGGTCAGCATCGACCGAATTGGCGACATGGTCTCGCAGGACCCTCATCTCTATCTGATGATAATGAAGCGCGCCAACTCCAGCTATTACGGTCAGAAAGGCTCCGCCAACCTGAAGCGCAGCCTGCAACTGCTTGGCCTCAATGAGTTACGCACCTTGGTCGCCACTATCATGCTGGCCCAGAACGGGCCTATCTGCCGCCTGACGATGCAGCACGCCTTGATCTGCGCCTACATGTGCAAATACCTGGCCGCCCCTTTCCGCCACATCGACGAGGACGACGCCTTTACGGCAGGCCTGTTCTCGCTGATGGATCGAATGCTGGGTATCGAGATGGTCAGACTTCTCGAAGAGGTGAGTCTCCCCGGCGAGATCGAGGATGCCTTGGTGACCAGCGGCGGCCCACTGGGCGCAATTTTGACGTTGGCCAAGGATTATCAGGCTTTCGAAAGCGATGCCCGAAACCAGACCATCAACAGACAACTGCGCGAGTGCTACCTGAAAGCCGTCGAGGAAACTCAGGCTCTGATGTCATCGCTAGGCAGCTCGGACTGAATTCTTCAAGATCCAGCTTCATCACAGCCTCAAGAGTGCAGCTTGCCAGCCTGTCGATTACACCGCCAGCTTGGCGCGCAAGCGGGACACCGCCTGGCTGTGCAGCTGACAGACGCGTGACTCGCTGACGCCCAGCACCGCGCCGATTTCCTTGAGGTTGAGCTCCTCCTGATAGTAAAGACCCAGCAGCAATTTTTCACGCTCAGGTAGCTGGTCGATGGCGCTTACCAGTCGTTCGCGCTGCTCGCCTTGCATCAATGCCGCAAAAGGCGAGAGTGGGCCGGTATCGTCGGCTTCCGGTTCCCGCCCCTCCGACACGATCTCCTCGAAAGGGAGTAACTGGCCACTGTTAGTATCGCCCAACAGCTGATGATACTCATCGAGCTCCATGTTCAGCTCGGCGGCCACCTCCCGCTCCTCCGCCGCCCGGCCAAGACGCTGTTCGGTTCGACGAATCGCTTCACCGAGCGCACGCGCGCTACGCCTCACGCTTCGGGGGACCCAGTCACGGCTGCGCAACTCATCGATCATGGCACCGCGAATACGTTGGCTTGCATAGGTCGTGAAGGTTGCGCCATGGGCGGCATCATAGCGGCTCAAGCAATCCAGCAGCCCCACCATGCCCGCCTGGATCAGGTCATCCAGTTCAACACTGGCTGGCAGCTTGACCTGCAATGCCAGCGCCTGACGTCGCACCACTGGCAAATATTGTTCCAGTAATGCGCCTTGATCTATCTTGCCCTGTGCCGTGTACATTGATCTCGCCTCGGGCCCTAGTCATATGACGGGTCGGCCAGTAATACTGCTGTTTCTACGGGACGACCCGTTATCTTTTTCAGTACCGCTGATTCACATTATTGCCGCTTACCCACCACGACCAAACCGGGAATACCCCTAGCCATGACCGGCTTTTCCCCGCTTTGCTCGGCGCAGTGGTAGCATTCATTTACCTATCTTGGAGCATGTTTTATGACCCCTTACCGCAATCGCTACCTACTGATGCGCCATGGGCACAGCCAGGCCAACCAGCAGGGAATCATCGTGAGCGACCCCCAGCATGGCCTTGGCGGTTTTGGACTCTCATCAAAGGGACAAGAACAGCTACGGGCCTTGCTAACGCATTGGCCCTGGCCCACGCCGACACGCATCATCCATTCGGATTTTCTTCGTACCACTGAAACTGCACGCTTTCTCGCCACACATTTTGGACTCGAAATGGCAATCGACACGCGTCTCAGGGAGCGCTTCTTCGGTAGTTTCGATGGTCAGTCGGACGAACGTTATCCGGACATCTGGGCAATCGATGCCACGGATGCCTGCCACCGCCATGCGGGAATTGAGAGTGTTAAAGCGGTTGCGACTCGCATGCGGGCTACCATCGATGAATTGGAGGCGCTTTACAGCGATGACGTCATCTTGCTGGTCAGCCATGGCGACCCACTACAGATTCTGCTGACGGCGCTAACCGAACGTCCCTTACGTGAACATCGCAAGAGAGAAGCACTACTTCCGGCCAGCATTACTCTGCTCGGTTAGATGCTGTAGAAATAGTAAAGATAACGGTATAAATCAGCCGTTACGCTAGGTCGAGCACCAGCAACCGTGTACCGAGATAGCCTTGAGCTGCCTGCTGCAAATTGTTAAGCAAGCCACTACGTGCGACCCGTTTTGATGGCAGTGCCAGCAGGCTCCTCGGCCCCTGATTGAGATGCAACTGTTTCAGCACAAGATAGGCACGGCGAAAGGCGTCAGGGTCGTCGCCTACCCAAAGCGCCCAACGCGGCTGCTGTTGGGCCAGGACCGCGACGTGGGGACTGTTCGACTCAATGGGCACCACCCGCCAGCTGCCGGATTCCCCCAGCCAGCGCTGCCCAGCGCCACGCCACTCGTCCAGAACGCGTTCGACCTGACGGGTCTGTATCGTGCTGGTCTCTGGCAGTCCCACCACCATCAAGGTGGAAACGGCCTGTACCGTGCGTGCAGGTTCCGCCTGTTTCGCTTCGACGATGCGCGGTTGCGCCTCGGCCCACTCTCTGAGGCCGGCTGCCTGATCGAATCCTATCGGCATCTCATTCACGCTATCAGCGCCCACTGCTGTCGTGAAGCCCATTGCCCATGGCACGAAACCCATCCTGGGCCAGGAAGAGATGGCAGAGCGCCTCAAGAAGATGGTTGGGGTGGCGCGGACGCTGCCCACCCAGCAGACCGAGCAGCTGAGCACGCACATCCATCGCCCACTCACTGGAATCAAGATCGAGGCGCAATGCCACCGCCGCCAGCGAAGAGGCGATTCTCAGGCGAAGATCGGCATCGGCACGGCCATGCCCCGCTTCTTGTATTTTCTGCCAGCCACGCCTGACCAGCACCGGCAGCTCGGCCGACAGCAATTGATGCTTGATGAGCTCGACACTGGTGTTCGACTCATCCGGTTCATACCGGCTGGAGAGCCAGAACTTACGTCCGATTGAGCGTCCGCTGTCAGTATTGACCAGCTCGCCCACCCACATCGTCATGTCTCCACCTGGGTCATGCGCCTCGGCATATTGGGCCTGCACCGGCAAGTAATTCAGGGCAAGCGACACCGGTTGGCCACGGTAACGAAACCGCAGCGGTGCAAGGGCCTTGCCTGCGCCAACTAGAGCGCCCAGCTCATGGCGCTCACCAGCGTAGCGTACGCGACTATTGCGCTTGGCCGCCGAGGCCCAGGGTAGCTGCCATCCTGCCAGCCACTGTGTGGCCGGCAGGTCCGGACAGCTAGCAAACACATGGCCGCAAGCGCCAAGCACATTGGAGGCCCACTCCAGCTGTTCACCGCTACCGGCGGGTAGTTCGTGGCGTGGCCAAGCGCTCGCGAGCAGCTCACCGTTGGCATTGACTGCCTGAACGGGCAATGCCCAGTCGCAGCCACTTACCTTGGCAGCACCCCATAGCATGATCAGGCCATTGGCCGCATGCCCCTCCTGAAGCGCAAGATCCGTGGCCAGATCGGTGAAACTTCCCACCGATTGCCGCTGGCGGGAATTAGGCAAGGAAGCCAGCTCCCAGCCGGCCTCGAGTAGGCTGAATCCTGCCTGACGCTGGCGCAGGCTATTAAGCACCGTCCCCAGCGTACGCCCTTGTCCCAGCAGTCCACGTGACATGGCATTGAAGCGCTGCGCCCGAGCGGGCACTGCATCGAGCATGGACGCATCCGGGGTGTAGGGGGACTCCTCCGCGACATCCAGCGCCTGAGAGACCAGCTTACCGGCATCGGCCAGGCTCAAATCCTCGGGCACCTTCTGGCCATGCGAAACGTAGTGCAGGCGCAAGCCGTGGCGCATCACACCATCGAGCAGCGGGCCAAGCTTTGCCGCCTCGTCGAGCTTGGTCATGATGCAATCGTCGAGGCGGTTACCCGCTGCACGGGCGGCCTGGCGATAGGTCACGATCACGTCCTCGAGCGTATCGCCGTGGCTCGCCGCATTGAGCAGCAGCATCAGGCGAACCGCCCGCCCGCTGCTCGAGAGCTGTGCGATCTGCTGCACCAGGCGCTGGTCGCGCTGGCTCATGCCAACGGTATCGATGATCACCAAATGCTTGTCGGCCAGGCGGCCAAGCAGGGCATCCAAGGGCGCATCGGCATCCTGAGCATGGACCTCGACACCAAGCAGCCCGGCGTAGATACGCAGCTGTTCATGGGCGCCGATACGGTAGCTGTCGGTCGTCACCAGCGCCACACCTTCCCGCCCATGACGCATCACATAACGGGCCGCCAGCTTGGCCGTGGTGGTGGTCTTGCCGATGCCGGTCGGGCCGACCAGAGCGATCACGCCACGCTCCTCAAACAGTGCCGCTTCATCTCCCGGCACAGTGAGGCGCGCGACCAGTTGACGCTGTAGCCACTGATCACGCAGCAGATCGTCCTGCTGAGCGTCGCCCTCATTAAGTTCGCGGGGCAAGCTCTCCAATAGTTCATTGGTGAGACGTGGCCCAACGCCAGCGATCCATAGCCGCTGGCGCAACCTTGCCAGCGGATCGGCGGCTTGAGGAGCAACGGGACGGTGTTGACGAGTCAACATGTCGCGCATCTCCTGCATTTCGCCCAGAAGCCGCTGACTCAGTGAGGCGAAATCCGACGCCTCGCTCGACGGGGCCGTCACCTGAGAGGAGATCGAACGCGCAGGCAGCGCTGCAGCAGGAGCGGACGAGGGGTAGGTGGCAGCGAGCCTAGCAGGCGTCGGACGCATCGCAGGCCGCTCGACCGACTCGGTCATGCGATCATGCGCCTCCTCGGCCAGTGCCAGCACCTCCACGCCCCCCTCGGTCTGGCGATTGGAGAGAATCAGGGCATCGTCACCCAGCGCCTCGCGCACCTGGCGCATGGCATCGCGACTGTTGGCCGCAACGAAGCGTCTTACACTCATTGTCTGCCTCCCACCGTGCTAGTGACCCGCAGCGTGCGATCATCGGGAATTTCAGCTTGGGACATGACCACCAGGTGTCGCAAGCGGCGGCGCAGGAAACGTGACAGCACGGCACGCAGCGAGTGCTGAACGACGATCACCGGCGGCTCACCACTGCTCTCCTGGCGAGTCAGCGCACGCTCCGCCTGATCCATCAAGGTCTGCGCCAGACCCGGCTCCAGCGCCCCGCCGTTGTTCAGCGCCTGCATCAGTACTTGTTCGAGCCCTGCATCCAGCCCGATCACATGCAACTCATCGCTACCGGGGAACCACTGCTGAGTAATTGCCCGGCTCAGTGCAATGCGTACCATGCCGGTCAGCTCATTGGCATCGCTCTGCTGCCCGGCATGCTCGGCCAGGGTATCGAGAATGGTACGTAGATCGCGGATCGACACCTCCTCATCGAGCAGGTTCTGCAGCAGGCGCTGCAGCACCGTGAGGCTGACAAGCTTGGGCACGACATCCTCGACCAGTGTCTTGTTATCCTCGCCCAGCTTATCGAGAAGCTGCTGAACCTCCTGGCGGCCCAGCATCTCGCTCGAATGCTGGTGAAGTAGGTGATTGAGATGCGTGGCGATCACGGTGCCGGCATCGACAACGGTATAGCCGAATACCTGGGCATGCTCGCGCTGACCGTTCTCGATCCACACCGCCGGCAAGCCGAATGCGGGATCCTGAGTTGGGGTGCCATCAAGCTGCCCCGAAACCTGGCCCGGGTCGATTGCCAACCATTTACCTGGATACGCCTCGCCACGCCCCATCTCGACTCCCTTGAGGGTGATCACGTAGGTATTGGGGCCAAGCTCCAGATTGTCGCGGATATGTACCACAGGGGGCAGGAAACCGACATCCTGGGCAAACTTCTTGCGCACGCTCTTGATACGCCCCAGCAGCTCCCCTTGTTGACGATGATCGACCAACGCAATCAGGCGATGTCCCACTTCCAGGCCCAGGGTATCGACCAACTGCACGTCGTCCCAACTCGCTTCCGGCGTTTCGGGGGCGGGCGGCGGTTCGGCATTGACCTCCTGCTTGATCAGCTGCTCCTCCTTGCGCCGCATCAGATACCAGGCCAGTCCACCCAGCAGAACGGTAAAGAGCAGGAAGACGAAGTTGGGCATGCCAGGCACCATGCCGAGCAATCCCATGACACAGGCCGCAAGGATGAGCACCTGGGGATTGACGAACAGCTGACTGATCATCTGCTGACCGACATCCTGGTCGGTATTGACGCGCGATACCGTGACGCCGGCAGCGGTGGAGATCACCAGGGCGGGAATCTGCGCGACCAGGCCATCGCCGATGGTCAGTAGCGTATAGGTGGTGGCCGCATCGCCGAAGGCCATGCCATGCTGCATCATGCCGATCATCAGACCGCCGATGATATTGACCACCATGATGACCAGGCCGGCCATGGCATCGCCACGCACGAACTTACTGGCGCCATCCATCGAACCGTAGAAGTCGGCTTCCTGCGAGACTTCGGCGCGTCGCTTGCGTGCATCTTCTTCACCGATCAACCCCGCGTTGAGGTCAGCATCGATGGCCATCTGCTTACCGGGCATGGCATCGAGTGTGAAACGTGCGCCAACCTCGGCGATACGCCCAGCGCCCTTGGTGATGACCATGAAGTTAATGATGACCAGAATCAGGAACACCACCAGACCTACCGCGAAATTGCCGCCGACCAGGAACTGACCGAAGGCTTCGATGACCTTACCAGCCGAGTCCCCCCCCTGATGTCCCTCCATTAGCACCACCCGGGTGGAGGCCACGTTGAGAGAGAGACGCAACAGCGTCGTGAACAGTAGCACCGCCGGAAAAGCCGCGAAATCCAGTGGCTTCTGGGTAAACATGCTGACCAGCAGCACCATGATCGCCAGCGCGATATTAAAGGTAAAGAACAGGTCCAGCGCGAAGGGCGGCAGCGGCAGGATCATCATCGACAGAATCATGATGATCAGGATCGGACCGGCCAGCAGCTTCATGCGCACGTCGCTCATCCAGTCACGACGTCCCAGGTAATCACTCAGCGCTCTCATCGAGGCTCCTCGGTTGACTCATCCTGCACCGCTCGGTCATCGAGCTCGGCAGGCACCGGCAGGTCGCTTGGCGTATCAGGCATGGCTTCGCCCTCCTCTTGTGCCCGCTTCAAACGGAACGCCCAGGCCAGCACTTCGGCCACGGCAGTGTAAAGTTCAAAGGGAATCTCACGATCGAGATCCACATGGTGATAGAGCGCCCGCGCCAATGGTGGGGCCTCGAGCAGCGGTACGCGATGCTCGAGGCCCAGCTCACGAATGCGTGCTGCCACGGCATCGGCCCCCTTGGCAACCACGCGTGGCGCAGACATCTTGCCGTCATCGTACTTTAGCGCCACGGCATAGTGGGTAGGGTTGGTGACGATGACATCGGCAGCGGGCACCTTGCTCATCATCCGATTACGCGCCATCGCCTGTTGCTGGGAGCGAATCCGCGCCTTCAGGTGCGGGTCACCCTCGGACTCCTTGTGCTCACGCTTGATCTCCTCCTTGCTCATGCGCATCTTCTTGGCGTGACTCGCCAACTGATAAGGTACGTCGATGAGGATCACCAGCAATAACGTCAGGACGATCAATCCGCAGGCCAGCGCCGCCAGTTGTAGTGCGCTTGCCAGCGCCTGTTGAACGGGCATGTCCATCAGCCCCATGAACTTGTCGCGATTGGCGCGCAGGAAGAGTACGGCAACCGTGCCCACCAGCACCGACTTGGCGATGGCCTTGGCCAGCTCGATCACTGCCTGAAGGCCAAACATGCGCTTCAATCCCTTGAAGAAATTGAGCTTGGAGAGCTGTGGTTTGAGCGACTTGGCCGAGATCAGCCAGCCTCCGAGCAGCGCCGGTGCCACCATCGCCACGACGGTGAGCAGCAGAAACAGCGGCAGCATGGCAATCAGCGTGCGCTGACCCAACGTATAGAAGTGAGCCAGCATCGGGATGACCTCGAACGCCTGGCGGCGTTCGAACAGGAATGCCTGCTCCATGACCAACCCCAACTGGTCGTAGAGCATCGCGCCCATGAACCACATGCCGGCAACGCCCCCGAGCAGCAACATGAAGGTGGTCAATTCACGCGATCGCGCAACCTGGCCCTCCTCACGCGCCTTTTCAAGGCGCCTGGGCGTGGCCGCTTCGGTCTTTTCCTGATCGCTACTCTCGTCGGCCATGGCCTTTCAGCATCATCCGGGGGGAGGTGGAGGATGCCATTGTCGAGAATGTCGCGGGGGAGCCATACGCGAAAAAGCGCGGCGAATCGTGCGTTAATTCACGACTACCGCGCAGGGAGGAAGGAAAGGAGGTGCCTAGAAACCCAGTTCGTCGAGCAGATCGTCGACCTGATCCTGGCTGCTGACCACATCGGGGCCATCGGGCTTGATCTGGGGGCCATTGAGCAGTGACTCCTCGCGTTTCTTGGCATCGGCCTGCCACTGGCCTTCGGCGCGCCGCTGCATCTGCTCTCGCTCATGCCCTTCCGGCACATTGTCGAGCAGCACCTGTACCAACTGATGCTCGATCGCTCGGATGACCTCCATCATCTTCTTGATCACCTGACCCGTCAGGTCCTGGAAGTCCTGGGCCATCAGGATCTCCATGAGTTCGGTGTTGGTGGCCTGGGTCTGCTTGGGCACGTGCACCAGATAGTCACGCGTATCGCGGACCAGCTGCTTGGCCTGGTCGAGCTCCATGGGATCCTCGAACCATGCCTGCCACTGCTTATCCAGCGTCTCGGCGCGAGCGCCCAGTTCATCCTGAATCGGCTGGGCCCGGTCGATGGCATTCAGTGCACGTTCGGCGGCCTGCTCGGTCATCGCCGCTACATAATTCAATCGGTCGCGGGCATCGGGGATCGCTTCGGCCGCCCTCTCTATCTCCTTGTCCAGCCCCAGTTCACGCATGCTTTCGCGCAGCATACGGGTGAGCGAACCGATCCGCTGCACCAGATCATCGGGGTGGGTTTGAGTCTGGTTGGCTGCATTACCACTCATTATTGTGTCTCCTGGCATTCGGCACCTGGGCTTTCATCGTCATCACCAGTGAATCACATACCCAACTTTTCGAAGATCTTGTTGAGCTTCTCTTCGAGAGTGGCAGCGGTAAAAGGTTTGACCACATAGCCGTTGGCGCCCGCCTGGGCAGCGGCAATGATGTTTTCCTTCTTGGCCTCGGCGGTCACCATCAATACAGGAAGGTGCTTGAGCGCATCATCGGCACGGATCTGCTTGAGCATCTCCAACCCGTCCAGGTTGGGCATGTTCCAGTCGGACACCACGAACTCGAATGCGCCGCTTCTGAGCTTGGCGAGCCCCTCCTGGCCATCCTCGGCTTCATCCACATTGGTGAAGCCAAGCTCCTTCAACAGGCCGCGAACGATACGGCGCATGGTAGGAAAGTCGTCAACCACCAGAATACTCATGTTCTTGTCGGCCATTTTAACTCCTCGTTACGTCATGGCTGTCAGGTTTGGTCGGCCATTGCCGACCCTCATGTCTTTCTAGAACTCTTCCCAATCGTCCTCAGTCACCAGCGCCTTGCGCTTGGTGTCCTGACTGGCGGGGGAGCTATGCGTCTCGGAAATCCGCTTCGGTGTCCTACCTGCTTCCGCTTGACTGAACGCTGGCAGTGCTGTCGCTCCACCATGACCAAGGGCGACCGAGGCGTGTTCACTCCCCGCAAGGCGGAACACCGCGACAGCCTGCTCTAGGCGATTGGCCTGCTCCTCCAGCGAGACAGCGGCAGCGGCAGCCTGCTGGACCAGCGAGGCGTTCTGCTGGGTCACTTCATCCATCTGGCTCACCGCCAGGGTGACCTGCTCGATACCGTCGCTCTGCTCCTGCGAGGCAGCGGAAATCTCATCCATGATGTCGGTGACCCGCTTCACGGAGGAGACCACCTCACGCATGGTCGCCCCCGCCTGCTCGACCAGGTTCGAGCCCTCTTGTACCTGTGCGGCTGAGCCCTCGATCAGCGTCTTGATCTGCTTGGCGGCATCGGCACTGCGCCCTGCCAGGTTGCGCACCTCGCCTGCCACCACCGCGAAGCCACGCCCTTGCTCACCGGCACGCGCCGCTTCCACCGAGGCATTCAACGCCAGGATATTGGTCTGGAAAGCGATGGAGTCGATGACACCGATGATGTCGGCAACTTTCTTGGAGCTACTGGTAATGCCCTCCATGGTGGTGATGACCTGCCCGACCACTTCGCCGCCACGGCCAGCAGTGGTGGAAGCTTCCAGTGCCAAACTACTGGCTTGACGCGCATTGTCGGCGTTCTGCTTCACCGTGGCGGTCAACTGCTCCATGCTGCTCGCAGTCTCCTGAAGCGATGCTGCCTGCTGTTCGGTCCGCGAGGAGAGATCGGCATTGCCGCTGGCGATTTCGCGTGTGCCGACATGGATGGAGCTACTACTGCCACGCACGGTACTGACGGTACTGGAGAGGCCCTGCTGCATGTCGCGCATGGCAGCGAAAAGACGGCTGATTTCGTTACGTCCCTCGACGCCGATCTGATGGGACAGATCCGCCTTGGCGATATACTCAAGATTCATAACCGCATCATTGATGGGGCGGATGATAATGCGGCGAAGCCCGATGTAGATCAGGCCAAGCAGAACCAGGGTGATCAACAATATCGCCCCGCCAATCCAGGCAAAGCGATCCGTCTGCGCATCGTAGCGACTCAATTGATCGGCCGTCATTTGCGAGGCGTAATCGAAGAAAGCGGTAGTGCTGGCAGCCAGTGCCTGACCCGGCTCGACGAGCTGCTCGCGTAGACGAGAGAAGCCAGGTGTATTCATTTGATCCACCGCATCGAGCTGCTCACGCGAGAGTTCCAGCACTTCGCGAAATGCCGCTTCGAGAATCTCGGCATAAGCTTGCCCCTGGGGAGCTTTGGGTGCCGCCATGAAATTTTCGAGGCGCTGTTCGGCGCGATTGAGCAGATCCTCTGCGATCGCCATCTCTTCATTCGCCGCTGCCATGCGCCCCAGCATGATCTGATTGAGGGACACCTCCAGGCTAACGCGGGCACTATTGAGCAGCGCATCGCCGCGATTGATCTGATTGAGCTGACGATCGCTTACCAGCGAGAGCCGCTGTATCGAGTCGTCTGCCCCCTTGGAAGCCACCACACCCAATACAGCAACCGTTCCAATGAACAGCGCAAACAAGACGAGCACACAACTCATGATGACGTTAATACTGAGATTGCGTAGTAATCGCAACATGACGGTTTCCCTTTGTGGATACTGGCTGTTTATTATCGTGATTGGTGTCTGACCTAGACGCGCTGGGCTCGTCCGGAGGCGGCCACCAGGGCCATCAGGCGAGAGGCGATGTCATCAAGGGTAACCACTTCACAGGCCCCACCCAGCGCAATCGCCTCGCGCGGCATGCCGAAGACCACGCAGCTCGCCTCGTCTTGAGCAAGCGTCACCGAGCCGGCGCGCCGCATCTCGAGCAGACCCTGCGCACCGTCTTTGCCCATACCCGTCAACAGCACGCCTATCGCATTGCGGCCGGCGGCCTTGGCGGCGGAGTTGAATAACACATCCACCGAGGGGCGATGGCGGTTGACCGGAGGTCCGTCGTCGAGATGGACCACATAGTTGGCGCCGCTTCGCGCAAGCGACAGATGCTGGTCGCCAGGGGCGATATAGGCGTGGCCAGGCAGCACCCGCTCGCCATGCTCGGCCTCCTTGACGCTGATACGGCATAACTTGTTGAGCCGCTCGGCAAAGGAGCGAGTGAATCCGCCGGGCATATGCTGGGTAATCATGATCGCCGGGCTATTGGCGGGCAGTGGCTCCAGCACATGGCGTATCGCTTCGGTGCCACCGGTCGAGGCACCAATGATCAACAACTTCTCACTGGAAATCAGCGGTGCCTTGAGTGCCGCGGGTGGCGGCGTATTGGCTCGGCGCGCTTGGCGTGGCCGCGACCTTGCCGCCGCCCGGATCTTCTCGGCGATCAGGTCCGAATAGTCGAGCATGCCGCTACGAATTCCCAGCGATGGCTTGGCCAGGAAGTCGACCGCGCCTAGCTCCAGCGCCCTCAAGGTGACTTCCGACCCCGACTGAGTCAGTGATGACACCATCAGTACCGGCATGGGCCGAAGCCTCATCAGACGCTCGAGAAAATCGAGCCCATCCATGCGCGGCATCTCTACGTCCAGCGTCAACACATCGGGATTATGCTGCTTGATCAGGTCACGTGCGGCGATGGGGTCGGGGGCAACCGCCACCACTTCCATATCGTCGTGCTCATTGATGATCTCGGTCATCAAGTCACGAATCAGCGCCGAATCGTCGACACACAACACTTTGATCCTGGCTGCGCTCAAGTCAGCTCTCCTTAAACCGTGTCGACGCAGCCGATGGCCAGCGCGACGTTCAACTTTCTAGATGGAGTTATCGGCAGCGGGGCTCTGCCCTTTAGCGATAAACCATAAACTCAATGCACTTGGCGCTGCGCATATATCCGCCTCACCGGCAGACGTTAGTTATTAACGGCGTGGTGGAGCCAGGACATAGACGGTCTGCCCCCGCAGCCGGAATGCGTCGCTGATATAGGAGAAGTTCTCGGAGTGACCGGCAAACAGCAAACCATCGGGTTTCAACAGCGGTGCAAAGCGTTCGAGAATCCGCGTCTGGGTCTGCTTGTCGAAGTAGATCATGACGTTGCGACAGAAGATCGCATCGAAAGGGCCCTTTACCGACCAGTTGGGCGCCAGCAGATTGAGAGGTTCGAACTCCACCATCTGGCTCACTTCCGGCCTGACGCGAGCAAGCCCGGCCCGTTCGCCACTGCCTTTTAGAAAGAAGCGCTTGATGCGCGCCTCGTCGAGCTTGCGCACCTGTTCCATGGGGTAGATTCCCGCTCGAGCGCGAGCCAGCGCCTCGGTATCGATATCGGTTGCGACGATCTTGGCATCCTTCGCCTTGGGACCCAGCGCCTCGAGCAGCGTCATGGCGAGCGTATAGGGCTCCTCTCCCGTGGAGGCCGCCGCACACCAGATACGTACCGGCCCCGGCAGCTTGACGACATGTTCGGCAAGTAACGGAAAATGGTGTGCCTCGCGAAAGAAGGCGGTGAGGTTGGTCGTCAGGGCATTGGTAAAGGCTTCCCACTCACGGGCAGCCGGTTGCCGTTCCAGACGGGCGAGATAGTCGCCAAAACGGGTCAGACCATGGTGACGCAGCCGTTTGGCGAGACGGCTGTAGACCATCTCGCGCTTGTGCTCCGCCAACACGATGCCGGCTCGCTCATAGATCAACTGACGGATGCGCGTGAAATCGCTATCGGTCAATTCCAGATCCCGCTCGAGGCTTCCCGGAGAGGACCAGGAGCCGGCTGCTTGAACCGGCGGTGCCTGAAATTCGCTCAAAATGCTTGCCACTCCTCAGTATCGGCAACCGTAGATTCCTTCGGTTGCCGAATCACACCCTGACTGGATGGAGGCAAGACCCCAGAGGGCTTACCCGGCCTGTTTTTGTTGCTGTCGTCCTTTAGCGGCAGAACCGGATGGCCCGCCACTTGGGTCACCTGCTCGGCACCTGACCCACCTAGCCGGAAGGCGGATACCGCGATCGAGAGCAGTCGCGCCTGCCGCTCCAGTTCGGCGGCGGCTTGGGCACTTGCCTGGACCCGCGCGGCATTCTGCTGAGTCACTTGGTCCATCTCGACGATGGCCTGATTGATCTCGGCAATGCCACCGTTCTGTTCCTCGGAGGCGGCTGTGATTTCACTCATGATGTCGTTGACACGAGTCGTCGTCATGACCACCGCCTCGATGGCGCCTTCCGCCCGCTTCACCACCTCGGCCCCGCCATTGATCTCTCTGGAGGAGGTATCGATCAGTGACCGAATCTCCTTCGCGGCATTGGCGCTGCGCCCCGCCAGGCTGCGCACCTCGTCAGCCACCACCGCAAACCCCCGCCCCTGCTCCCCTGCCCGTGCTGCCTCAACCGAGGCGTTCAAGGCAAGGATGTTGGTTTGAAAGGCGATCGAATCGATCGTATCTATGATATCGGCCATTTGGCGCGAACTTTGAGTAATTCGCCGCATGGTTTCGACCACCTGATTCATCAGATCACCCGTTTCGCGTACCCGAGTCGCATTTTCGGTGGCAAGACCTCCAGCCTGGCGGGCGTTATCGGTGTTCTGTTGAACGGTCGTGGTCATCTGCTCCATGCTCGACGCCGTCTGCTGTAGCGATGCTGCCTGCTGCTCGGTGCGAGAGGCGAGGTCATCGTTGCCAAGGGCAATGTCTCGGGCAGCGGGGGTGACGACACCGATTCCGCCCTGCACATCCGTCACGATACTGCCAAGGCTCTTGCGCATGATGTCCAGCGCGGCAACCAAGCGGCCAACCTCGTCGTTACGCTGACTCGGCACCTGGGCAGCAAGGTTCCCCGAGGCGATCTGCAGGGTGAAGGCGAGCGACTCGCGCAGCGGCCTGAGCAGCGCACGCATGGTCAGGGCGCCAATGATCACCATCACGACCAGACCCAGTGCGAGCAAGGAGAGCAGCGTGAGCCATACCAGCCGCTGCCCTTGCCGTGCTTCTGCGGCAAGACGCTGTGCTGCAGCCTGCTTTTCCGCCACCAAGACGTTGATCTCCTCGCCAAGGGCGGGCCCCACCACCTGCATGACTTCGGTATTGGCGACATAACCCGCGTAGGAGTCTCGTGTCTTGAGGCTATCGACGGCGGCGTGGATTCCATTCTCGATATAGTGCTCGATCCGTTCGCCGAAGAGGCGCACTTGTTCGCTCTGATTGATATCGCGCGCGCTGAACTGCGCCCAGACCTGGCGCAGCTCTGCGACCAGCTGCTCGCTTGCCGCCTCGACACTGGGAATGTCGGCCGATCGAGGGTTGCTGATGGGGCGCTCGAGCTGCTGGCGCCCTCGTGCCAGCAATTGATCGATACTTTGCAGCCTCGCGACATCTTCGAGGCCATCATCGTTGAGACGTTGCAAGCGCTCACCGGCAACCTGCAGGCCATACAGCCCGACCCCTCCGCTGACCGCCAGCAATGTGACCGCGACCCCCACCATGGCGACCAGCCGTGCACGCATGGTGCGCAGGTTGATCCGCCCTGCAACACCCGCCACGCCTCGCTTGCGCAATTGACCGCGATTGAGCGTTAGATGTCTGGCCCTGCCCTCGCGCATCTCGCGATAGGCCTGCTCCGCCTGTGCGATCGCCTCTCTCGTGGTCTTGATGCGCATCGAGGCGTAGCCCACTACGTTTCCCTCCTCGAGGATCGGCGTGACCCGCGCGTCGACCCAGTAGTGGTCGCCGTTCTTGCATCGGTTCTTTACCAGTCCATTCCAGCTTTTACCCGCCGCCAACGTCTCCCAGAGGTTGGCAAACGCCTCCACTGGCATATCGGGATGGCGCACCAGATTATGGGGCGAGCCGATCAGCTCATCCTGGCGGTAACCGCTGACCTCGACGAAAGCCGGGTTGGCATAAGTGATCCGACCTTTTAGGTCGGTGCGGGAAATCAGGAAATGACCCTCCTGAAGCTCGACTTCCCGCTGGGAAACAGGCTGGTTGTTGCGCATCGTTACGCTCCATGCAATAAAGCCTGCGCCAGCGCAGGCAGGTGTTAGTGTTGTTATGAGCGGTGCGTGCAATCTTGTTAGAACTCTTCCCAAGCCTCTTCTACTTGCGTATTTTTCGATGCCATCGTCGGCGGCCGGGTGTCAGGGGCCGAAGGCTTGCTCTCTTGTCGGAGCTTGACCGGCACTTGGACGGATGATGTCGGCGCCAAGCGCAACCCCTCACCGGGTGCCAGGCGAAACAGTGCCACCGCTTCACGCAGGCGACCGGCTTCGATCTCGAGTTCACTGGCCGCACTTGCCGCCTGCTGGACCAGCCCGGCGTTCTGCTGGGTGACCTGATCCATCTGAGTAATGGCCTGATTGACCTGCCCGATACCGTTACTCTGCTCCTGCGAAGCCGAAGCGATCTCCTCCATGATGTCGGTAACCTTGAGCACCGACTCGACGATGTCTTTCATGGTCTTACCGGCCTGATCGACCAAGGCGGTACCCGCCTCCACCTTAGCGACCGACGCTTCGATCAGTCCTCGAATCTCGCGTGCCGCTTCGCCACTACGACTGGCCAGGCTACGCACTTCACCCGCGACCACCGCGAATCCCCGCCCCTGTTCACCGGCGCGTGCCGCTTCCACCGAGGCGTTGAGCGCCAGAATATTGGTCTGAAAGGCGATCGAGTCGATGACCTTGATGATCTCGGTGATCTGCTGAGAGCTCTGGTTGATGTCGCGCATGGTATCGACCACCTCGCCCACCACCTCACCCCCGCGACTGGCCGTCTGCGAGGCCGTCGCCGCCAGCTGGCTGGCCTGACGCGCGTTGTCGGCATTATTGCCCACCGTCGAGGTCAACTGCTCCATGCTCGAAGCGGTCTCTTCGAGTGAGGCGGCCTGCTGCTCGGTGCGTGAAGAGAGATCGTTATTGCCTTGGGCGATTTCCTGGGCACCGGAGTAGATCGACTGGCTGCTGCCGCGAACGGCACCCACGGTTGTCGACAGGCTCTGCTGCATATGGGCCATCGAGGTAAATAGCTGGCCAATCTCGTTATTGCCGCGGGCTTCGATGGTCTCGGACAGATCGCCCTTGGCCATCTTTTCGAAGTGATCGACCACCCGGTGCAAGGGACGAATCACGTTTACGGTGACCCCCCACAAGACCACCACGATGGTCGACACGGAAACAAGCACGGCGATGATGATCGCCAGCTTGACGGTATTGGCGACACTGGAGAAATGCGCATAAAGCGTATATCCCTCGCTCTCCGCCGTCTCGAAGAACGTCACCGCATCGTTATAAAACCGATCGTTCAATGACGTGGTGAGATCACGCAGCTCCCTAAAACCGGCAAAGTCATCATTCACGAGCGCGACCTGCTGAGGCCATAGCGCTTGCTGCATGAGGGCGTTAAAGCTCTCGTCTAGCGTAGCGATCAAACCGGCGTGATGCTCGCGTGCCGGTAACGCCAGGAACGCCGCGAAAATCGCTTCGGCACGATCGAGCTCCAAGCCCATTTCACGAGCCTGTTCAAGCGTTTGATCGTTCGTTTCAAGCCGATGAGCCGCCTCGAGCAATTGCTCATTGATATGGTTCATGACGAGTTGGGTCGATAGCAATTGCGAATTGGCACGGTTAAGCGTGGATTGCTGATCGACGTTCACACTGTTCAAAGTGGCCAGAGACCGCTGACTGTAATTGACCGCATACAGGCCCAGTGCACTCAAAACCGCAATCAGTGTCGCAAAAACAACGAGTACCAGTGCCCAGCTGACCCGCACGGTCATATTGTCGAGTAACTTCACGTTATCCCCCCTCTTTATTTGCGACGATACCAAGTTCTCGCTCTCTCAGTGCATCATCACTGAGTCGACATGCTTGGCAAACTCATACGGGGAAGTTATCGGCCAACACGATCCAACTCTTTAGCGTGAAAGAAATTTTTCATAAAAAAACAGGAGGCCGAGGCCTCCTGTCGTGTACGCTTACATTCACTCACGCGATCACTGCCAAGTAGGTGCTTCCGGTGCCTGCAGGCGTGCCGGGGGCTCCCACTGATAATCCGTGGCAAGACCGCTGCCATCGGCGAGCTGGAAGCGTGCGATGTGCTGACGAAGTTGGCGACTCTGCTCGGCGGAGGCCGAAGATATCTCGCTGATTAGGGCGCTCAACTAGGTGATGTTATCCACCATTCCGGCGATGATTGCGCCGGTATCGCGCACCTGCTGGCTACGGTCGAGGTTTGGCGATCGGCATTAACACAGCCTGGTGGGTGAGGTCGCCATCGGCAATGAACGTCCCCACTTGCGTCGCATAACAGGGTCGCCACCCAGGCGCCTGGAGATATCGTGAATCACCAGGCCCATCGCAGCGTCAGCGGCAGGCCGATGACCAATAGGAGCAGCGCTGAGCGAGCAAGCCCCACAGTTTCTTCGTCGTTGTCAATAGTTGCATCAACAATCCCCTGTGGCAGTGCCACAATATTAAGTCTTATACACTCAGATGATCGACGAGGGCCATCTCATGGCTGGTGAGCAGCTTGTCGATATCCACCAGCACCAGCATGCGATCGTCGAGGCTGCCAAGCCCACTCAGATAGTCCGACGACAGGGTCACGCCGAACTCCGGTGCCGGCTTGATCTGCTCGGGCGTCAGGCTCATCACGTCGGAGACGCCATCGACGACGATACCCACGACACGCTCACCGACGTTGACCACGATCACGACGGTCTGGCCACCGTACTCGACCTTGTCGAGATGAAACTTGATACGCAAATCGACGATCGGCACGATGACGCCGCGCAGGTTGGTGACGCCCTTGATGAACTCCGGAGCGTTGGCGATGCGGGTCACGTTTTCGTAACCGCGAATCTCCTGCACCTTGAGGATATCGATGGCGTACTCTTCATCGCCCAGCGAAAACACCAGGAATTCGCGGCTATGGGCGTCTACAGCAGCGGCATTGGCGGAGCTCATGCTTGTCATGATGGTTCTACCTCCTTGAAAGGCACCAGTTTTTGGGATTCTGAAGCGAGGCGGTTCGCATGTCTCGCCTCCTTCTTGGTACGGCTCAAGCGATGCATGTCAGCAATGTCCAGAATCAGCGCCACGCTGCCATCGCCCAGGATGGTTGCCGCGGATACACCGGGCACCTTGCGATAATTGGTTTCAAGGTTCTTCACTACCACCTGCTGCTGGCCAACGAGATCGTCCACCAGCAGCGCATAACGACGCCCCTCGCCCTGCACGATCACGGCGATGCATTCGGTAAGCTTGGTCCGCGCCTCGGGCACATCGAGCACCTCCTGCACGGCGATAATCGGCAGATACTCGTCACGCACCTTGATCAGCAGGTCGTCGCCAGCCATGGCATAGAGATCGTCCTCGACCGGTTGCAGCGACTCGAGCACCGCTCCCAGGGGAAGGATGAAGATCTCCTCTCCCACCTTGATCGACATGCCATCCAGGATCGCCAGTGTCAGCGGAAGCACGATCCGCGTGGTTGTGCCGCCGCCAAGCCTGGAGGAGATCTCCACGTGACCGCCCATTCCTTGGATGTTGCGCTTGACCACATCCATGCCCACGCCGCGGCCGGAGACGTCGCTGACCTGCTCGGCGGTGGAGAAACCCGGCGCAAAGATCAGCTGCCATACATCGTCGTCGCTCATGGAATCGGAGACGCTCAGGCCGTTGGCTTTCGCCTTGGCCAGCAGCTTGTCACGATTGAGCCCGGCGCCATCGTCGATCACTTCGATGAGGATGTTGCCGCCCTGATGCTGGGCCGACAGCGTAAGCCTGCCGGTACGGGGCTTGCCCGCCGCCTCGCGCTGATCGGGACGCTCGATGCCGTGATCCAGGCTATTGCGCACCAGATGGGTCAGCGGATCGATGATGCGCTCCGTCAGGCTCTTGTCGAGTTCGGTGGACTTGCCCTCGGTGATCAATTCCACGTCCTTGCCCAGCTTGGCGGCCAGATCGCGAACCAGACGAGGGAAGCGACTGAAGACGTAGTCCATCGGCACCATGCGAATCGACATCACCGCTTCCTGAAGGTCACGGGCGTTGCGCTGCAGTAGGCTCATGCCATGTGCGAGTGCATTGTGTGCAACCCCTTCGAGCTCACTTGCCGTCTGGTCGAGCATCGACTGAGTGATGATCAGCTCACCGACCAGGTTGATGATCTGATCGACCTTATCGACGGGCACGCGGATCGAGGTCGTCTCCCCCACCGCCGGCTTTGGCTTGGGCTTGGCATCTGCCGGGAGGGTGGCCGCCGGCGCCTTGACCGCGCTCTGCTCGGTTGGCACCGGCGTCGCCACTTCAGCCGGGGGTGACACCACAGCCACTGCGGGCGACGCCCTTTCGGCCGCCTGGGCCTGGGTCGACTCGAGACGCCTTACCACGACCTGCTCGGCTTCGATGATGAAGCACATCACCGCTTCGATGTCATCAACACTGGCACTGGTATCGAGCACGACCAGACAGCGCGTGCCCTCTTCGCGTTGCGACACGATATTGCCAAGCTGACCCAGCTCCTCGACGAGCAGCTCGCGATCCTTGGCAGGAACATCGATCAATGCGACTTCGAGATGCGCGCCCTGCTCGACCTCGGCCGTGGACGTGTCGCCTACTGCCTCGTCTTGCTTGGGCATTGACGGCTCGACTGGCTCGCTTTTCTCCGCTGCCTTGGGTGCTGAACCCCCATCACCCTTGCCAAGCTCTTCCAGTGCCATCTGGCGCAGGGTATTGCAAATGCGCTCGAACGCTTCGGCGTCGGGCTCGGTCCCACTGCGATAGGCATCAAGCTGGTCGTGCAACATATCCTTGGTTTCCAGAAAGGTATCCACGATATCGCGACGAAGAGCCATTTCACCGCGGCGAGTATGGTCGAGCAGGTTTTCGAAGATATGCGTGGTCTGTTGCAGCACATCGAAGCCAAAGGTACCGGCGCCACCTTTGATGGAGTGCGCAGCGCGGAAAATGGCGTTGAGCTGCTCTGCATCCGGATCGTCGATATCCAGCTCGAGCAGATGCCGCTCCATCTCATTGAGAAGCTCTTCCGCTTCTTCGAAGAACGTTTCGTAAAATTCGGTGATATCCATGCGCATCCCCAAGGTATTGTCATCAAAGCGCTAGTCGCCGCTCAATGTATCCTGCAAGCCTTCTCTGAACTGCTCGACGGGGCTTGACTCGAGCTCGTCAGCCAGGCGCGATTGTTCAGGTGACGGCAGGCTACTGCCGCCGGGCAATCCCTGTGATTGGATGCTCTCGGCAGCACGTCGATCAAGCACTACCAGCGAGATGCGCCGGTTGTGCGCATCGCGTGGATCGCTGTCGGCCATCGGTACTCTGTCGCCCAGGCCCGCCACCCGCAGCAGCTTCTCTGGATCGAGACCCCCAGCCACCAATTCACGGCGCGAGGCATTGGCGCGATCCGTAGAGAGTTCCCAGTTGCTGTAGCCGCGATAGCCTCCCGCGTACGGCAAACTGTCGGTATGACCGCTGATGCTCAGCGGATTGGGCATCTCGTTGAGCAGCGGTGCGATCGTACGCAGCAGAACTCGCATGTAAGACGCGACCTGCTCACTGCCGATCTCGAACATCGGCCGCTGCTCGGTATCGACCAACTGGATGCGCAGACCTTCCGGTGTCATGTCAAAGCGTATCTGACGGCGCAGGTCCCGCAGCATCGGGTCCGCTTCGATCAAGGCTTCCATCCGCCGCTGGAGATCCCGAAAATTCCGCTGCTCATCGCTGGAGCGAGTCTGGGTGCGCATGTCGATCCGCATCCTCTCGCCTTCCATATAGACGGGATCGGGCCCGCCACCGGGAATCGCACTGTCACTGGCAGTGGGGCGATCACCACCGGCAATAGCCACCGCCAAGGGGGTCCTGAAGTACTCGGCCACACTCTCGAGCTGCTCTTCGGAGGCCGTCGAGAGAATCCAGAGCACCAGGAAGAGTGCCATCAGCGCCGTCATGAAATCGGCAAGCGCAATCTTCCAGCTGCCACCATGGTGACCATGGACGACCTTCTTGCGCTTGATGATGATTGGGCGGCGATCGTCGCTCATGCGCCACCCGCTCCAGTACTCTTGGATGAACGCACATGCTCTTCCAGTTCGCTGAAGGAGGGGCGCTCCGCGGTATGCAACGCCTTGCGACCGAACTCCACTGCCAGCTGCGGGGCATAGCCATTGAGACTCGCCAGCAGCGTGACGCGAATGCATTGCAGCATTTTCACTGCCTCACCCACCTGACGGTCGATGCGGCTAGAGAGTGGATTGACGAAGCCATACGCCAGCAGAATACCGAGGAAGGTGCCGACCAGGGCATGGGCGATCATGTACCCCATCTCGTCGGGACCTGCATCGGCAGCACTGAGCGCCTTGATTACACCGAGCACCGCCGCGACGATACCGAACGCCGGCAGACCATCACCCACCTTGGCCAGTGCATCGGCGGGAATGTGGGCCTCATGCTCGAAGGCCTCGATCTCATGCTCCATCAGCTCATCGATCTGATGCGGGTCCATATTGCCGCTGATCATCAGGCGCAGATAATCGGTCAGGAACCCCATGATCATGGGGTCACTCTGGATCTTGGGATACTCGGAAAATATCGCACTCTCCTGAGGAGCATCGATATCGCGCTCGATTGCCAACATGCCGTCCCGACGGGCTTTGCTCAGCAGCTTGAACTGCAGCGCCATCAACTCCATGTAGGTCGCTTTATCGTATTTGACCGTACGCTTGAGCTTCGATGCCGTGCGCAATGTCGCCTTCATTGCCTTGCCGTTATTGGCGGCAATAAATGCTCCTATCGCCGCGCCACAGATCATCAAGACCTCGGTTGGCTGGTAAAGTGGGCCCAAATGACCGCCTGCCAGCGCGTAGCCGCCAAAGACAGAGAAAGTAACGACAAGAAATCCAAGAGGTATCAGCACGACTGAAATCCTTTACTGCGGCAAGAGTGGCTTCACTCCAGTTATCGGCCAGCCCCCCTTGGGCTTGAGGGTTCAAGGATAAAAACTTGCCCCCACTAACGTCTGAAACGAAAGCGACCCCGTCAACTTCATCAAGGAAGTTGACGGGGTCGCAAGTCAAAGCGTGAAGTGTCAGGCCATGCGCAATACTGGCGTCATGACGACTTCACCCATAAGGGGAGCATCTCTCCTGGCAGCCTCCATACGCTTGCGTGTCTTGCCAGCCCGCGAAGGTGGCTGGCAGATACCGCATACGAACTCCTGACAGGGCGTATGGGCATGCGCAATGAAGGCACCGTGACAGCTCGTACATTTATTGAGCTCGAGCATGTCGCTTTCGAAGAACCTGACCAGTGTCCAGGCACGGGTCAATCCGAGGACCGGCTCGGCTTCGTCGAGCTCGACCTGCTCAAGATAGAGCCGGAAAGCTTTGACGAAGGCCTCCATGCGCTCGCAACCCTGATCGTTGGCGAGACGCTGATAAATATTGTAAAACAGCGAGGCATGAATATTAGGCAGCCACGTGACGAACCAGTCCGTCGAGAACGGCAGCATGCCCTTCGGCGGTGACATACCGCGCACTTCCTTGTAAAGCTTGATCAAGCGTGCACGACTCAGGTCGGTTTCGGTTTCCAATACCTGAAGGCGTGCGCCCAGCTCAATGAGCTCAATGGCCATCTGGACCTGCAGCATTTCGCTCACAAGACTCTTGTCAGCCATCTGTCAGGCCCTCGCACTTGCTGTTTGCATGCTGGGCATGGACGCCATCAGCAGTGCCGCATGCGTCTGTGCAAGACCCTGCTCGCGCTGGTTATGGGTCAGCTTCATCAGTTGCTCGGCATCCTCGACCCACAGGCGACACAGCAGCTGGTTGGTGCGGGACAGCTTGCTTAACTGTTTGGTAGAGAGCGATGAGAGCAAGTCGGCCATCTTGTCGCTGAGCTTGAGGCGAAACATTGCCGTGGCGCGGTCTTCTTTCAGCAGCCGCTGGACAAGTAACAGGTAGGAGAGGTTGATATCCTGAATTTCTTCCAGAACGTTATCGATAGTCATTTTCGTTACCCTGCGAGAAGTAGCATTTTTTGATTTTTTTAGAGCTCTATGGCCCTTTAACGCTAACGCTTGCCAAATGTTACAGTCTCATCCATGACCTATCCCTCTCCCTTGTGGCCGTTAATCGCCAGCAAGAGCAGTCTGAGGCTTTTTTATGAAAAATGCCAACCCCAGAGAACAATGTTTTCTAATAATTTTAGACTATGGTAATGGTCATTTTGTCCAATGTTTATATTACAAGGCTTTATAAGCCCTAATTGTTTCTTATGCAGATCATGGAAAACAAAAAAATACACAAAATTTCCGTTTAGACACCTTAAGCGGCTGCCTTTATGCCTGCTTACGCTCCTGTAACCTCTTCGGAAGAGAGCTCCCGAGCCCAGATCAGCAACTCGGCGATGACATGATAAAGGCTGGTGGGGATACGCTCATCGATATTCACTTGCATCAGCAAGCTGACCAGTTCCGGAGAGTCATGCACGAACATCCCCTGAGCATGAGCCTCGGCGACAATTCTTTCGGCAAGCTCACCGTAGCCTCTCGCCAATATCCTGGGAGCATTATCGCCATCCCGGTAGGCCAGTGCCACCGCCTGGCGGCGGCGTGCATCCGCCCCTGCGCGCCTCATGAGAGTTCCCCCTCGGACTTGAGATTGACACGTAACGCAACATCAGTGAATCCACGCGCCAGTAGACGCTGACGAAGGCGCTCCTGCCCCCCGTCAAGACGTTCCACTACCGCGCTGTTTTCGCAACTGAGCGTAACGGCGACCTTGTCCCGCTTGAGCCTCAGATCAACATCGATCTCACCAAGAGCAGGTAGCTTCAATGTCATCTCGGTATGCCAGGCTTGTTGATCGCTCCCCCCCCCCTCCTGTTCCGATGTCTGCCCATGGGTATGCTCATGCGACTCGGGCACATGAATCATCAACGCCATGAAAATACCTGACCAGACATCTCCTTCCCAACGCAGCACAGGAGACACCAGCATCTCCAGCTGATGTCTAACAACTCCTTGAAGCGCTTCGCTAAGCGGTTCCAGCGTCATTGGGGCGTGGCGCGCAAAGGTGTCGGCTGTAACGCTACCGGCCGAATCGGGCTTAACGCCATCACGCACCAGCATTGAAGTAAGGGCCGTATAGCCACCACTACTCAATGGCGATGATTGGGCTGTTAATGACGCAGGAGAATATGCAACAGTGGCCTCTGCCTTACCCGGGGACATCCCCCGATAGTTGTGATCGCTGGGGCTCAAGGGTAAGAATGGGGCAGAAAACTTGAGCACGCCGGATAACAGGCTTGAGCCAGCAGGGTTTATCGCCCCCTCCACTCGTATGGCCAAGCTGGGTTGAGGCGGCCCGCTCTCCTGACGTAGCAAGGCTGCATCAGAAGCCGCGGCACGCAGTGCTTGAGGGCGCGACATTTGCGGTTCGAGCTCAAGAGCCTGACGTGGCAGCTCTCCCCGATGCCAACGAGCGAGATGCGACTCATAAAACAACCCACTGGACTGAATGCTGCCCTGCAAGCGTTCGGCGAGTAAAACGGGATCACGCAACAGAGAGGGTGTTGATAGCTCTGGCGCAGCGATCAATGGTTGGGCGGGACGAAGCACCGAGGGGGGCGCTGGAAACTTGACCAATATGTCGGCGATGGTGCGTGCCGCCTGGCTGAATTGCGTCTGCGACGAGGCAGGGGGAGGCTCCTGCGCCGTAGCCGTACCGCTTGGGGCGGAATGATTACCGGCAGTGTTCACGGCATCTTGAATGACAGGCGAACGGCCATTCAATCGCGAATCGCTATGAACGGCGCGTGGTGCCTCGCCTGGGCTCATCGGCTTGACTGGCTCGTTGAGCACTTTAGGCGCGGGCAGATCCGCCCGCTTACCTAGTACCTGATGCAGCAGGGTATCGATGATCGGCGTGATGCCGCTCACAGCTTGCCTGCTGGAGAGTTACCTTGTGGGCCGCCCTGGCCAAACGCCTGGCTCGCTTCGATGACCTGCCCGGCACTGCCGCCATTGGATATACCCATCAGTTTTCCCAGCTCCTCGCGACGCGCAATTAGTCGCTTGCGCACTTCACAATCACGCTCCAAGATATGCTCAAGCAGCGCTGCCTTACGCTCGCGTCCATCGTCATCGAGCACAAGCCCACTCTCCATACGGTTGAGTCGCTCGACATCGATAAGGTAGAGCGACTCCTCCTGGACCACCGCAACCCAATCCTCCTGACGTGCCAGCTCGAGTATCCGCACAGAGCGCTCGTTCAAGGATTCATATCCCCGGAGCAACAGTTCCTGCGCCTTGACGAACGATGGAGTCTTGACGTTGTTCGTCATGGTCATTCGGTATCCGCTGATCTAACGGCTCCTGTGCGGTCACCTATCTCTTGCCAAGCGGAACTCAAATCCTCGAGCAAGCGATACGCTTCATCGAGACTCTGCATGTCATTGCGCAGGTTGGCGCCGAGCAGTAAGCGAGCAATATAGTCGTAAAGGGAGGCTAGGCGTTGGGCCAGCTCCCCCCCACGCTCAGCATCAAGCGCCGCTAGCAGGCCATTATTGACAATATCAAGAGCCTTCGAGATCGCCTTGCCCTTCTCTGCCACATTATTCGCCTGCATGTGCAGGCGAGCGGCGCGAATAGATGCCAGCGCGCCATCGAAGAGCATGACGATCAGTTGATGAGGGCTTGCCGACATCACGCCGCTCTCGACACCGACCCTGGCGTAGGCGCCTGCCCCTCGTGCATATGCGGCTGTGCCGCGTATGGCATTCATGATTGTTCCACCCCTGCTATCGAATGTGCGGACAAATGCTATTCACTTATTTCTTGCGACCAAGCTGAGCGTTCATTAGGTCGAACTGCTGAGTCAGATAACCGCTGGTCTGATTCATTCTTGCAATCATGCTGTCAAGCTGACTGAACTGTGAACGGTAACGCGCGATAGTGGCATCGATCTGCGTCTCCATACGCGCATAGCGCTGATCCAGACCCTTAAGCGTGGTTTCCAGGCCACTGGTAGCATTGCTCAACAGCCCTTTGTCACCCAGGATCTGGTCCAATGCGGTCACCAGCTTTCCTGCCATTCCCCCCGCCTTGGTGCCGCCGGCAAAAAAATCAGCCAAGGCCATCGACTCAGTGGCGATGATACCGTCGAGCTTGGCCTCATCGAGCTTCAAGGTGCCATCGAGCTGCAGCGTGATCCCCAGGTCGGATAGCATTCTCAACTGCCCCTCCTCGATCCCGCCCCCGATCACGCTGCGCAGCCGAGATTCGACACCGCGCAGGGTGCTGTCCCCAAGCAGATCACCCGCCACCCCGGTATCGGCGTTATAGCTCGTCAAGCCACGTATCGCCGTGCGCAGCGTGTTGTAACCTTCGACAAAGCCCTTTACCGCGTTCTTTATTTCATCACTGTCCCGATCGATCGCTATCGTCGAGGAGCTCCCTTCGGCATGGATTTCCGACAGGTTCAGCGTTACCCCCTGAATGGCACCCTCGACCTTGTTGGAGTGGCTGGTAATCGCTATTCCATTGACGGTGAGCTTAGCGTTCTGCCCCTTGATCACATCCCCTTCAAGGGCGAGGGCGTCATCTCCAAAGCCCTCGAACTTGACATCCTCGAGGCCGGCTTTTTCACCTGTTTCCGTAGAGGCGAAGGCCAGGCGGTACTGCTCACCATCGAAGACAATCGATGCCGACACCCCGGCTTCCTTGCTATTGACTGCATCGCGAATCGCTTCGAGCGAACTCTTCCCTTCCGCCACTTCTACAACCAAGTCGTCCTTGCCGCCAAAAGAGAAAGTAATCTTGCCAGCGCCCTGCGGGGCGGTTCGGCTATCAACGCCAGCCGTTGCAGCTGTGGCAGCCGTGGCCAGCTGATTCAAATTAACCTTGAAGCGCCCTGCAGGTGCATCAGCGCTGGCAACAGCGGCAACGCCACTTCCCGTCACCTTGCTGGTCACCGCAGAGAAGCGTTTCGCATCATTCAGCGTTGCCACCGCTGGCTGGAATTTCGAGAGTGCGCTCGACAGGTTCCCGAAGGCTGAAATCTTCGCCTGGGTGGTCTTCTTTTGTGTGGTGATCGGCGTGAGCTTGCCGCGCTCAGCGGCCTTGAGATCATCAAGCAAACCATTGAGATCAAGCCCCGAACCGATACCCAGCGAAGTAATCGTTGCCATCTTGCCCTTCCCCAGCAGAGAGATACGTTGTACCAGCCTCGTGCCAAGGTGACGTCGAGAAAAGGCACATGATGCACGGTCAATTCAAGTTATCGGCTTTTATGCACCAATCTTTAGCCAGGAGATGACAAATATGACTGGAGTCGAGGCATCGCATCAGGCAGGGATACGTGCCAAGCTGGAATACGTCGGATAGAGTATCCCTCTCAATGTCTCAATCCTTAACGCAGAGCTCAAGCTACCCTATGTTCGATTGGTTAAAACCAGCCAAACTGCCAACTCTCTGGGCCATCAAACAAATTGATGACCATGTCCTGCATCTATGCGGCAAGGCCCAAGTGGAAGGGAACCCACGCGTTCGAGAGACGTTGGTGGCATTGGAGCGTGAGCAGTTTCGTGGGCCGATTCGGATGCTCAATAGCGGACTGATACTCAATGCAGGGCTCTTTGAGGCGCTTATCCCCCTCGCCGATATCGAGTCTGGAGGGCTTGATCATGCCCGATGGAAGGGAAAGCACTTCCAGGTCTCCTGGGTTCCCCAGAAGATGTGGACCTACACGGGGCGCTTCACCACCGAGCCGGTGATGATCAATGGCGAACCTGGACTCGGCAGTGTCGAAGACGTCTCCGCCATCCGCAGCAAAGCGAGCCGCACAGAGCAGCCCCCCGCGACGATCATCAATTCGACATTCAGCCTGACGCCCAAGGACAGCCCAGAGCAGCATTCGGAACAGTGGCGCAAATCCAAGTGACGAGCGCTGACAAGAGTCAGCGCTACGGCCCAGCCGGCTTGTTCCTGTTAGTGACCCGAGCCTATCAGGCGCCAGAGCAAGCTTTCGCCCGCCTTCAACGGCACGATCGCCTCCCCGTCGGCATAGGGCAGCGTGGCAGGCAAGCTCCACTCCTCACGTGCCAGCGTGATTTGACGAGTATTGCGGGGCAAGCCGTAGAAGTCCGGGCCATGATGGCTTGCGAACCCCTCCAGCCGATCGAGGGCATCGGCCTCATCGAAGGCCATGGCATAGAGTTCCATGGCCGCGGGAGCGGTAAAGGCCCCAGCACAACCGCAGGCGGACTCCTTGGCGCCGCGGGCATGCGGTGCGCTGTCGGTACCTAGAAAGAACTTTTCCGAGCCCGAGGTCGCGGCAGTGAGCAGGGCCTGCCTATGTGTCTCCCGCTTGAGTACCGGCAGGCAGAAATAGTGCGGGCGAACGCCACCTACCAGCATGTGGTTACGATTGAAAAGTAAATGATGGGCAGTAATGGTTGCTGCCACGTTGGCGGAGGCCTCCTGCACGAAAGCGACGGCGTGAGCGGTCGTGATATGCTCGAATACCACTCTGAGGCCAGGAAAGCGCTTGAGTAGCGGCATCATCACTCGCTCGATGAATACCGCTTCGCGATCGAAGATATCAATATCGTGACTGGTCACCTCACCATGCACCAACAGGGGCAACCCAACGCGCTCCATGGCCTCAAGCGCCGACGCACAGCGAACGACATCCGTCACACCCGAATCGGAATTGGTCGTCGCCCCGGCAGGATAGAGCTTCACCGCATGTATCGCTCCACTAGCCTTGGCCCGCTCGATCTCCTCGGCTGGCGTATTGTCGGTGAGATAGAGCGTCATGAGAGGTTCGAAGTCACTCCCCCCGGGACGCGCTGCCAGAATTCTTTCGCGATAGGCCAACGCCTGATCGGTAGTGGTGACCGGCGGTGTCAGGTTGGGCATGATGATGGCCCGTCCGAATTGGCGAGCCGAATAGGCCAGCACCGCGTTCAACGCTTCTCCATCGCGTAGATGGAGATGCCAATCGTCGGGTTGAGTCAAGGTGATCCGATTCATAAGGCGCCTTCGATGGTATTGTCGCGGCGACAGTATACCGATTAACGCCTCCCCATGCTTGACGCTGGGCTGCACTTGGCCTCCCCGGCCAGGCTCACCTCGCTATTGCCGGAATGTGTCATACTTGATCATCGAGCTAAGGCCAGAGAGCCAAGCCATCGGTACGGGAAGGGATAGGGCTATGCTAGCAGTAAGGACTTCGGGCGATCTCATCGCGACGGTAGAAGGCGCCATGTGGCTGATATTGGCGTGGTCGATCAGCTATTCGGCGGCACGCGGCGTACCCTTGCCGACGGTCGCCACCTTGAGCCTGGTAGCAACGTTTATTTTCGTCGCCTGGGCCCATCGCCCCTTCCGCATCACGCTTCAGCGATACCGGATTCGCCGTCGCCGCACCGAAATGTTGATGCATATCGTTGCCCTGCCACTGCTGCTGGCCATGCTGCTGGGTGCCTCAACCGAATCCCTGCTTTTTCCCCTGAGCGGCATGCAGAAGATGCTGCTATTCAATATTCTGGCGACTGCCGGCTGGCTGGTATTCGGCATCACACTAATCGTGAAATATTTGCTGTTTCGATTCGGGCGGCGTCACACCCAATCCTGACACTGGCAGAACACACCATATCGCGCTAGCCTTGAGCAATCGGCTCCAGCCTATCTCGTTCTCGTCGATGTTCACTCTGATCGATGCGGCAAGTCACTCGGGCTAACATGATGCAACTACGACAAAAAGAAACCCTTGTCTTATTACTTGCAGCGATGCTCATGCTGCCGGCCACATTCGCCACCGCCGATGCAGAGCAAAGTGGCGAAGAAAAACGCAGCGACGCAAGCCAAGTCGATACTGGCCAGGAAAACGCGCCGTCACAGAGCAGCCATCAAGAAGCCACCCAAATATTGAGTGAACTCGAGTTATCGACCTCACCCATTGTCACTAATGAGGAAGTACTTGTCGTTCTGGACAACGGCGTGGTGCTCGACGGCAAGGAGCTCTCTTCTCTTGACGGCAATACATCAGGCTTTCGATTCAAGGCCGGCTATTCGCTTCCTCGCCTGCCCAGGCTCGATATCGGCGCTGAAATTGCTTATTTAGAGAGTGAAGAGACACCCGCAGCATTGGCAGGCCGCCAGATCTTGCTCAATACCACCACGCTGAATGGCGCCTTGACGGCAGGAATTCGTATTGGTCAGCTCACCCTGTTTGCCAAATCCGGGCTTGCCGAGTGGAGTGGAGAGACGGAAACCCACCTGGAGGAGAATATCGGCCGTCTTGGCGGCACTGCCCATATCTACGGGCTGGGAGCGCGCATGGAGTTTGGCGGCGGTGTTGTCGGACACCTGGATTATGAGCGCATCGATGCGCCCGTTCTTGAGCATCTCAATCTGACCACCGCCCGCCTCGCCTACTACTTCTGAGCGCATGCCGCTCAAGCCGCACCGATCACTCCAGATGAATGATCACTTCGACACGACGATTGCGTGCCCGCCCCTCCTCACTATCATTGCTTTCCAATGGACGAGTCGATCCGAAGCCTACCGCCTTTAGGCGAGACTCCGCTACCCCGGCCTGCGACAGATAGCGCAAAATCGCCGTGGCTCGCGAACTGGAGAGCTCCCAGTTGGAGGGAAACTGGGGAGTGCTGATCGGCCGGCTATCGGAGTGACCTTCCACCGACACCTCACCCGCATAACGCTGGATGATCTCCACCAGGCTCTCGATGACCTCACGCCCACTGCCCGTCAGCTGCGCCTCGGCGGAGGGAAACAGCAGATGGTCATCCACTCGCAGACTGATCCCTTCGGCAACATGGGAAACCTCCACGCCTTCAAGGCTGGGCAGCTGAGCAAGCGAGGCACGCTGGCGAGTGACCGCTTCCACCATCTGACTGGTCACCTGAATCACCTCGTCATCCAGCGCGGGCGTCTCGGTCGCAACTTGCGACATGGCGGGCTCATCGAGCACAACATGGCGAGATGGCGTCGAGCCCCGTCGGGCCACCCCTAGCGCAATGACCACCGCCTGAGGGCTAAGGCGACTCTCACTGGCATGAATCGTGGGTTCGAGAGGCGCCATAGCCATCGCTGGCCGTGAGGCGATCAATGCTCCTTCCGGCAACGGCACACCCAGCCGCAACGGTTCGGGAACCTCGGCCAATGACACTATCTTTCCCTCCTCTTCCAGCTCCGCCAATGCATCACTTCTCAACGCCGACAGGGAGAGCAGTATCACGAACAACGCGACCAGCAGGGTCATCACATCGATATAGCTGACCATCCATCCGCCAACGGAGTCATCCTCACTGTCGGCGGCAAGCAGTTGGTCGTAGTCGGCGGCCCCCCGCCGGGCAGGAACCGTACTAGGCATTCTTGGGCCTTGCCGAAGCGACACGACGCAAGCGATCGCGGAGTCTGGTGCCACGGTCTGGGGCGACATCCCCTACCTCGACCAGCAGCTCATCACGAATCTCGTCTTGATGGTTGACCATGAAGGATTTCAGCGTCTCTTCGATAAACGAAGGGAGGCGACGCCGAGACATTAGCGACACTCCCTCGAGAATCATGTTCATCGCCACCAGACGCTCTTCGGTGCGCCTTTCAAGCTTTACGGCGATCGGCTTGAAGATCAGGTTGGCCAGCAAAATACCGTAGAAGGTAGTCAGCAACGCCACCGCCATCCGCTCACCGATCACTCCCACCTGCCCCGCGTCCATCATTTCGAGCATATTGATCAGCCCCACCAGGGTACCGATCATGCCGAATGCCGGGGCATAAAGCGCCATGATCCGAAAGATCTGCGCCTCGGCTCGCTCTCGCGCTTTCATCCGCGCAATACGCCAACGCAACAGATCAAGGATCTCCTCTTCGCGCGTATTGTCGATCACCAATTGGATCCCGCTGCGCAAAAAGGGATTGCGCGTCTCGTTCAGTGCCGCCTCGACCGCCGGTACATTACCCGAAAACCACAGCCTCGCCAGTTGTACCAGCTCCTGGATATCCTCTTGCACATAGCTGTTCTCTCGCCGAAAAACCAGGCCAACCAGACGCACTACGCGCACCACTTCCTTCAGCGGATAACTGATGAAGGTAGCTGCCAAAGTGCCGGTCAACACAATTGCCAGGCCCGGCAGGTTGATGAACGACCATGGCGAGGCAGCACTAAGCAGCAGCACACTGGCCAGCATCAAGATACTGGCGCCAATTCCGATCAAGGTAGAAGGATTCATGAACCAGACCCGCCCGAGGTTACAACCATGTAGGTGGCATGTTACCGATGGGAGGGCTGCGCAAAGCATTGAATAGACGCCGAGAGCGGCGCTACTCCTACCTTAGGTTCAATGTCACTTGCTACTCGAACGAATGGCGCAGTGTCGCTTCGTCGAGTTCCCAAGTGCCGGCCTGCTCATCATCGCCGTCAGAGGCCTGGACCAGATAACTGCGGTGCCCATGGTGGCGAAGCGCCGTGACAAGACGGATCAACGCCGGGTTGTCATCGGCACTGACCACTGCCAGTCGCGTTCCCGGCACGGTCCACATCCGCGCTTGGCCTTGCCGGGCCATGGGTGTGGGAGGCGCAGGGACTCCCTGCTCCCTCAACCAGCGGATGACATCGTTGGTACCACCCACGACCAGCAGTGGAGTATCGGGGGAGAAGCGGTCATCAAGCGCTGGGGTTCGATCGAGCAGCGAGCGTCCGGCATTCTCGATACCAGGACGCGTGATCACCAGCCGAGTGTCTGAATCGAGGGTCAGAGTGCGAAAAATGGGCGGTGCATCCGGCATCTGGCGAAGCAGATGGTAATCGGGGTCCACCAGGAGCTGATCGGGCCGTGACGCCAGCGCAAAGGTGAACGTCTCCTGTCGCGAGTTGAGCATCACCTCTTGGCTCTGTGGACCCTGCTCAGTCAAGATCGTAAAGGGGATTTCAAGCGGCCATGGTTTATCACCTCCCCACTGTTCGAACGTGACATGCACGAACCAGCCTTCCGTATCGCGCTGCTCGCGTTGAGCATCTGCAATCTTCAGGACAGGCCTGCCGGGCTGGGTCACCCAGGCATCGAAGAAAGCCCCGAGATCGCGCTGCGCCGCCTCGGAGAAAATGGCCGCAAGATCGTCCCAACTGGCTACCTGGAACATGTACCGGTCGCTGAACCTCCTCAAGGCAGCATCGAACGCTTCTTCACCGACCTCTCTTTCGAGCATGTGAAAAAGCATGGCGCCGTGGTGGTACCCTATCAGCCGATCCGCACCACGAGAGCCGCTGCGGAAACTAACAAGAGCTCTTTCCGATTCCCAAGGCATTGCCGCCAGGTCCCTCAACCAGCGCTGCCGTGTCTCGCGTTCTTCCCCTCGCTGCCGTGCCAGTGCGTAATCTGCCAGGTACACCGTCAATGACTCGGCCCAGTTGCCCGATGGGTAATCCACTCTCACCCCGGTTCCCCACCAGCTGTGCATCAGCTCATGCGCCAGCGACGTTTGCGGAATGAATGGCAGGGGAATGACGCGCTCACCCAGCAGCGTAAATCCCGGAAAGGCCAACCCCACCGGGGCAGAGGAAGCGGCCATGGTAAAGCTGCTATAAGGGTAGGCTCCGAGCCGCTCGCTGAATTGCTCGAGATAGTCTGCCGCATGATCGAGATAGATGTCGGCGAACGCTTCATCGAGGCCGGGCGGAAACAGTGTCCGCACCAAAGTCCCTTCCACCTCTCGGCTACGCTCCTGCCAAAGCCCGAAGGTCAGTGTCACCTCATCGATGCGGGGATGGGTATAGTGCGCCCAGTAGCCCTGATCTTCCTCTATTGGTACATCGGCCAATGAACCAGTCGCCACTACATGGTAGCGGCTCGGCAACCAGACATGCAGGCTCAGCGAGAAATCACGCTGTTCCATTGGGGTCGGATACCAACCGGCACGGGGAGGAAGGATACCGCTATCCCCCTCCAGCAAGACTCGTGTCCCGACACTCTCTGGATCTGGCAGCGTGCCTTCCCATGCCAGGGTCACGATCTCGCTAGCGCTGGGAACATCGATGCGATAGCGATTGCGTCCAACCGCTATCACGTCCAAGACCTGATTGCCGAGGCGAGCCTCCCGCATCTCCAGCCCCTGCATGAGTCGAAATTCCCTTTCACCGGCAGGCCAGCTGGTGCTCATCTCGCCATGAATGGTTCTCGCCGAAGGATTGATTCGTAGCGTAATCGACTGTTCAGGAAGCTCGGCCTGGGCGGTGCCCCAGGGCAAGGCAAGCAGCAATAGAATAACGAGACCTGGCAATCTCACTACGCGACAGAGCTGACCAAGCGTCCTCACGTCACGCATCGCCAGCCACCGGGAAGCGTACCAGCAGCTCCACGACATTGCCTTCACGCACCACCTCCAGTGGCAGCAAGGTACCAGGGGGTTGTTGACGTATCAGCGCAATCAACTCAGCGGGGCTTGCCAGGCGCTTACCTGCCGCGCGGCTGATTATGTCCCCCGTAGCGAGCCCCGCCTGGCGGGCAAGCGAGCTCTCTCCCACCTCAAGCACACGAACTCCCCGCTCATCGGGGTCGATGAGAATCCCAAGCCGTACCGGTTGGGCGGGCTCATGCAGACCGCCTCCCACGAGACCGAACAGCACATCCGCCAACCCCTCGGGAGGGGGCTTGCAGCCAGGCCCGACATCCCAAGGTAGGAGCACTTGAGTATCGGTAATACCGAGATCTGCCAGTTGGAAGGGCACACCATGTCCATAGGCAAGGTGACCTTCGCCCATCAGGCCCACCACCAATGCCCCCTGCCCAGCCATCTCCGCCAAGCCACTGGCCATGGCACGATCCCATACCAGCTGCCCGGCAATGAAGCGCTCGGGATCGTATCCAGCATGTTCTCCCATGGGGTGTCTGGATAGCATCTCGATCAACGAATCGCGATATACCGCTGGTGGTGTGGCGGGCGGCGTCATGGCGTAACGCTCATCCTCGGGTACCGCATTCCACCCCTGTTCGGCTAGCCGCGAGCGTAGCTGCCGGTCGATATTGATGGCCACCATGGGTATGCGATGCTGGCGAGCAAAGTGAAAGATCGGTAGATAGAGAGCGGGATCATAGCCCCACGCCTCGTCCCATTGCGCCTGGTTGAGAAAAGCCTCTTCGCCCAGCTCACCTGCCACCCAGGCATCGAGCGCCGGCTGGGCCTGGCGAGGCAGCATTTCAAGACCGATGACCATCTCGCTGCGCCGCGCGTAGAGGCCCGCCAAGGTATGCAGTTGCCAACGGTGATGCTCCATTCGATCATGATGCTCACCAAGCAGTATCACTTCACGCGTTTCCAGCTGCGCCATCAATGCACTTGCCGCGATGGGCTCACCCTGACCCAGCCACCATTGCCCAGGCACGAGGCACACTGCCATGGCGCCAGTCGATAACAGCATTGTCCATGCCAATATCGCCGATCCCAAAGCCATCTTCTTCATACGCATCTCTCCAAGAGGCCTCTCATCCACAGGGGCGCCACCTCATCTTGCTAGTGTAACAGAGGGAGACACTGGCCCGCCCGATGCCAGCGCGCCAACGACGATTAACGTAGGTTAAGCTTCGCTTTTCACACTCTTGATTCAAGTGACAAGCACTACAATCGGCCCAAATGTACTAGCGAGGCCCTCCAAGCGGGGTCAGAGATTATGACGTCGGTGGTCAAAATCAACAATGAAGCGCAACGCCTGGTGGCACTTCGCCAACTGGGGCTGCTCGACACGCCGCCGGAAGAGCGCTTCGACCGGCTGACGCGGCTCGCCCAGAAATTCTTTGGCGTGGAGATGGCGCTGGTCACGCTAGTGGATATCGATCGTCAGTGGTTCAAATCACGCCTGGGGATCGATGTGGGACAGACCTCCCGCGACATCTCGTTTTGTAGCCATGCCATCCTCGGCCGGGAGATCCTGGAAATCCCCGATGCGCGATGCGACCCACGCTTCCATGCCAATCCGCTGGTGATCGGTGAGCCCTACGCTCGCTTCTATGCAGGTGCCCCGCTTTCGACGCGCGAAGGCCATCGTATCGGCACTCTCTGTCTCGTCGACAGCAGGCCGCGGCATCTGACACCAGACGAGCTCGCCAACCTGAGAGATTTGGCCGACTGTGTCGAGCAGGAAATCAACGAACAGCATGACGCACAGTTGCGTCATCAACTGCATCGCAGCGAAGCCCGCCACAATGTCCTGATCGACACCGCCTCCATCGGCACATGGGAGTGGAACCTGCAACGTGATGAGCTGGTGGTCAATACCCGCTGGGCAAGCATGCTCGGTTATGGCCTGGACGAACTCGAGCCGCTAGGGCTGAGACAATGGCAGGCGCTGACGCATCCGGACGATCTGACGTCAGCGCTGGCCAGGCTGAACCAGCATATCGCGGGTCAGCTCGACTACTACGACAGCCAGTTTCGCATGCGTCACAAGGGCGGCCACTGGGTCTGGATCCATGCGCGAGGACGCGTTTCGCACCGCGACGCCCATGATCGGCCGACCGACGTGATTGGCACCCATATCGATATTACCGAGGAGCGCAGCGCCGATGCCGCGGCCCGGGAGCTTTTGCAACGACTCAAGAAGCTCACCTCGAATCTTCCCGGCATGCTCTACCAATATCAACAGTGGCCCGATGGCCATGCTTGCTACCCCTATGTCAGCGATGGCGTCAGCTATCTGCTGGGTGTTAACGCAAGGGCGCTCGAAGCCGATGCCTCCCTGATGAAGCAAGCCATTCATCCAGAGGATATCGCACGGGTGTCCGCTGCCTGGCTGAAGTCAGAGAGTGCACTCACGCCAGTTTCCGAGCAGTTCCGAGTCGTCCACGCTTCCGGAGAGGCCCTATGGACGGAGAATTACTCCTCACCAGAGCGACTGGAAGACGGCAGCATTCTGTGGCATGGCTATATCGTCGATATCCATACCCGCAAGATGGCCGAAGCCGCGCTGATTGAGGAGGCTCGCCATACACAGACCATCATCGACAACATGGTCAACGGCATCATCACCATCGATACAAACGGCATCATTCAATCCTTCAACCCAGCCGCGGAAGAGCTGTTCGGCTATGGCCGTGACGAAATGGTAGGACAGGACGTCAAGCGACTCATGCCACCACCCTATCGGGATGCCCACGACAACTATCTGCACAACTACCAGACCACGGGGCTCGCTCGCATCATTGGTACTGGACGCGAAGTCGAAGGCATGCGCAAGGATGGCAGCAAGTTCCAACTGGAGCTTTCGATTTCCGAGATCAAACACGGCGACGAGACCATTTACCTCGGCATGGCGCGCGATATCTCCCAGCGCAAGGCAAGCGAAGAGGAGATCAACCGGCTGGCTTTCTACGACCCTCTCACCCTCCTGCCCAATCGTAGACTCTTTTCCGACCGACTGAAACAGGCGCTGGCCGCCAGCAACCGACGACGCACTCATGGTGCGCTACTGTTCATCGACCTCGATAACTTCAAGAATCTCAACGATACCGCAGGCCACGATATTGGCGATAAGCTGCTGCAACATGTCGCTAGCCGACTGAGCAGCTGCGTGCGGGAAGGCGACACAGTCGCTCGGTTAGGCGGCGATGAATTCGTGATCATTCTGGAAGGACTGAGCGACAGAAAAGAGATGGCAGCAAGCCAAGCCGAGCTGGTGGGCGAGAAAATCCGCACCCGCCTGAATGAACCTTATTCACTAGAGATACGTGACTACCAAGGGAGCCCCAGCATCGGCATCACGCTCTTCTTCTCCCACGATCAGATAGCGGAAGAGCTATTAAAGCAGGCCGATATGGCTATGTATGAAGCCAAGGCTGCCGGGCGCAATGCGCTCTACTTCTTCGATCCACAGATGCAACATGCCATCGAATCGCGCATCGCCATGGAAAACGAGTTACGCACGGCGATCCGGGAGGAGCAATTCACGCTCTATTATCAAAGGCAAGTGGATGCCGCCGGCAATGTCACTGGGGCAGAAGCCCTGCTTCGCTGGGAGCACCCTTACTTGGGCATGGTGCCACCCAACGATTTCATCCCTCTCGCCGAAGAGATGCGGCTGATCCTGCCTATTGGACAATGGGTATTGCGAACCGCCTGCCGCCAGCTAGCCACATGGGCCACGCGCCCAGAGACCCATCACCTGACGCTGTCAGTCAATATCAGTGCGCTGCAGTTCGCCCAAGCGGATTTCGTTGCTGAGGTGCTCAGTTCATTGGAACTCACCGGCGCCAACCCAGCCAGATTGAAGCTGGAGCTCACCGAGAGTCTACTCGCCTCCAACGTAGAGAACGTCATCATCAAGATGCATGCATTACAGGAGCGCAGCGTAGGTTTTTCACTCGACGATTTCGGTACAGGTTACTCATCGCTCGGCTATCTCAAACGCTTGCCTATCGAGCAACTCAAGATCGACCAGAGCTTTGTCCGCGACCTGCTCGAAGATCCGAGCGACGCCATCATTGCCCAGACCATCATTGCGCTTGCCGACAATATGGGGCTTGGGGTCATTGCAGAGGGGGTTGAAACCGAGGCCCACCGCCTCACACTAGCGAACATGGGATGCTTCACCTACCAAGGTTATCTATTCGGACGACCGATGGAAGCGAAAGCCTTCGAAGCATCGCTGCAATGATTGCTAAGCCAGACAAGCCAGACAAGCCAGACAAGCCATCAAAAAAGCCCCATTGAAGTATCGACAGATACCAAAATGAGGCTAAAAGCACAGCACGGACTGCTCTATTTGAGGCTAAACACCTCAATTCATGGTCCACCCATCATGTTTGCGTATCTATAAGGGGCATCAAGAAACGGATGGATGAACACCTAGCGTCATTAGACGATATCGTATTCATGATTGACGTGATAGGAGACATATCGCCCTCCTTGGCATGAGCTCACCTTTAATTAACTATTTACCAACTCCGTAATTTAACTTCCTTACGCTTTAAACCTAGCAAAGGTTGGGCGGGCTAACAAACTCGGATTCATCCTCCCTCCGGATTCCGCCACTTCTTGTAAGTATTTGTCGCGGCGTTTAGCTGTGCCACGCTGTGCAAGCACCTCAAGGGTGGGCTTCCAGCAAGCTCGATCCTCCCTAATCAGGGCAAAGCATGATGTTTAGAGTTATTAGTAACGCGTCTCTTGAGGTATTCGACTATCTTTGAAGAGCAGGCCGACTGAAATAGGCCATCTCTAAAGGAGAAGATCATGAAAAGGACAGCACTCGCCATTGCCATCGGGGCCATCTGCGCCGGACTTTCCACAGGGGTTCTCGCTCAGGAGGCGTCGGATGATGCCGATCTTAACGATAACGGAATGACTCAGGAACAGAACGATGCGCCCACGGTGACTGACGATCAGCCAGATGACACCGGAATGGAGGCAGACCAGCCAGATGACACTGGGATGGGTGCGACCCAGCCGGGGGCGGACGATACCGATGAGGGAATCACTCAGGACAATAACCAGCAAACGCAGGTTGGAGGCGATGACGACCTGATGTCGAAGCAGGTAAGCGATCTGGAAGGCATGACCGTGGTCAACCAGGATGGCGAGGATATCGGTAATATTCAGCATATCGCCCAGCACAATGAGACAGGCGATCTTTATGCAGTCGTATCGGTCGGCGGCTTATGGGGTATTGGTGCTACGGATATCGCACTTTCCATTGATGAAATGGAAGTTCAGGATGACCAATTGGTCATGAGCACTACCTATGGCGAGGATGAGATAGAAAGCTCCTCCGATGAGTACAACGAAGAGAATTATACCGAGCTCGATGGCGACATGACGCTTTCCGAAGCTCACCAGCAGTAAGCCCCGATACGCTTGCAGCATCGGAAGTATGATTTACAAGGGCAAGGCATGATGCCTTGCCCTTGCTATTTATCCCTATTCGAGTGATTCGCAAGACTAGCCCTGCTCTGCCATAGTCAGAGAACCGAAGGACAACGCATCAAGGAGGAGCCATGACTCGCACTGCACGAGTGGAGCCCATCAATGAAGAGCGAGAGGAGGCGATCATCGTCTCGGGATGGCGAGTGGTCGACGTCACCAACCCGGATCTGCCTCAGGAGATCTCCCGGCACGATAGTGAACCGCAAGCCATTCAGGCTGCGCGTCAGTTCGAAAACGACACCTCCAGTGAACCTGGTTCGGCTCCTGACGATACTCAGGATTATGATGCTTCGGACGTCAATGGCGGCAAGAATCTCTGACCAAGTGAACGATTAGAAGCTCAGCAGTGGGCCCAGCACACCATATGCCAGGGCCCCGCTCAGCGTGGCCAGGCCTATATTGCCTGTCAAACGCAGCAGTGCCAAAACCGTGGCGCAACCTAGAAACAGACGTAGCGTATTGACTAGATCCGGTTCTGGCCACCATAGGCCCCAGAGCGAAAGTGCGATCAACGAAGCGATGGCCGCCACACCAAGTGCTGCGAGCACCCGAGCAAGAAAACCCTGCGCACTCGCCAGGCGCCGGCCAAAGACCAGTGGAACGTAGCGAATCAGATAGGTGCCCACTCCCGCCGCAACGATCACCATGACCAGTTCTAGTACACTCATTTCGCCTTATCTACCCTATGTGGCACGCTACGCATGCCTCCAGCCAGGGCGCCCATCAACATGCCGATCAGCATCGCTGCTTGCCCCGGCAGCCATAGGAGCCCCACAAGCGTCACCGCTCCAGCCACTAGCACGACAGGCCATAGACGATGATGAAAGGCCTGCGCCAGCAGGGCGACGAAAAGCGCCGGCAGCACGAAGGCGAAGGTCTCCGCGATAATCCCCTCGCCTGTCGCCGATAACGCGCCCAATACGGCACCCGCTATCGTTCCGAACACCCAGGCAGTATAAGCGCCAGTAGCCACGCCCAGATACCAGAGGGGATTGAGGCGCCGAGAGGAACCCTTAGCCATGGCCGTGGCAAACACTTCGTCGGTCAGGCCAAACGCCAACAGCGGCGCCAACCGTTTCGGCAGCTTGGCCAGCCTTAGGGCCAGCGAGGGGCCATAAAAGAGATGACGGAGATTCATCATCAGCACCGCCGATAGCACCGCTAGCCCTCCACTACCCGCCCCCAGCATGGCGACCATCACGAACTGGCTTGCTCCAGCAAAGACCACAAGTGAGATCAGGACTGCCTGCCACGCGGCCAGCCCAGCTTGAACCGCCACCACCCCAAACGAGAAGGCGATGGGCGCATAGCCCACCACCAGAGAGAAACTGTCGCGCAGCCCTGCGCACCACTCTTGCCATGCTCCGGAGTCATTACTCACTCTATTTTTCCTAACATGCAATTTCTCGAATAAAAAAGGGGATTCTTTATAACGAAATGCTCTTCACGCAGCAACCGTAAGCCATATCATCAGCGATGCGCCAGGAGGGATTTGTCCAATTTAGCCTTGGCTTCTATATCTTAAGAGTTCACATCAAACGCATGGAGGCGTCATGAAATCTATCTGGAAAGAGGGATTAAACAATCCAGGCGACTATCCCACCCTGACCGAGAGTATCGAAGCCGATGTCGTGGTGATCGGTGCCGGTATTACCGGCCTTACCGTCGCCCAACAGCTGGCGCATCCCGGCAAGCGTGTGGTCGTGCTGGAAGCGCGCTCCGTGGGTGGAGGCTGTACCGGTGGTTCGACCGGCAATCTATATAGCACCCTCGCCTCGGGGCTCTCTTCGATCCGCAAGAAGTGGGATGACGAAGCGATTCGGGACGTGGTCGAGTCTCGAGCCGAGGCAATCGATCATATCGAGGCCACGGTGGCTCAATTCGGTATCGATTGCCAGTTCCAGCGCCGCCCGCTCTATCGTCTGCTCACCGATGTAGATTCCCAGAGCATGGAGTCTCTCGAGTCGGAGCGAGAGGCAATGACCCAGGCAGGCCTTCATGTAATGACGGAGGAGACGCCGCCCCTTCCCTTTCCCGTGACCCGAGGGTTACGGCTCGACAACCAGGCACAATTCAATGCCTTCCATTATGTACAGGGTCTGGCCAGAGCCCTTGGCGGGCTAGGTGTCACTCTCTATGAGCATAGCCCGGTTCGAGACATCGACTACAAGCGGGGCATCGTCGAGACCGATGGTGGACGGGTCATCGCAAAACATATCGTGCATGCCACGCACACGCCCAAGGGCGTCAATCTGCTGCAAACCGAGATGATCGCCTCACGCGAGTATGCCGTCAGCGCCAGACTCAACGATGGGTCCTACCCGGAGGGCATCTGTTTCATGCTCGACCCCTTTCACTCTCTGCGCAGTTATCAGCATCAGGGGGACACCTATGTCATGGCGATCGGTGAAAAGCACCAGACAGGCGAGGGTCAACCAGAGAGCGATCATTATCAGCAGCTACGCGCCTATCTCACCACTCACTTCAATGTGAAGGAGATCGAGTATCAATGGTCAGCCCAGCAGTACAGCTCCGCTGACGGCTTGCCTTATATTGGCAGAGCGCATATCAACGACCATACCTATGTCGCGACCGGCTTCTCTGCCGATGGCCTCACTTGGGGGGTGCTTGCCGGGATGGTCATTGGCGACCTCATACGGGGACGAGACAACCCCTGGCATCAACGCTTCGATGCAAGACGCTTCACGCCCCTCAAATCCGCCACACAATGGGCCAAGGAGAACGTTTCGGTGGCCAAGCACTTCGCCAAGGATTACCTGAGCGCGGAGAAGCTCAAAGCACTTGACGGAATCGTCCCTGGCCAGGCTACGGTCGCAACGATCGATGGTGAAAAGCTTGCCATCCATAGAAATGAAGCCGGAGAGTTTTCCGTTCTTTCGGCAGTTTGCCCGCATATGAAATGCCTGGTGCACTGGAACGAAGCAGAAACTTCCTGGGATTGCCCCTGTCATGGTAGCCGCTTCGATACCCAGGGCGAAGTCATCGAAGGCCCCTCCTACTCACCGCTGGAGAAGCGCCACTCATCCTGACGGGATGGACCATCATCTCGTTCTAGCCCCTTGGAGCGCGATCTGCGACATGAGGGACTAAGGATGCCATGAACCGCAAACGCCTTGGGCTGGAAGGCCCCCTCGGGAGCCTTCCACGACACAGCTGCTTCACGACCTGGAGCGGCTGTTGTCTCAGCTTTCCGAGCCGGCTGCCGTGCAGGGCAACCTCCGATCCAGTCCAATGCAGAAGTGGTGCAACTGTGTATTCGCGCTCATCCAATCTAGCTGATTGACATCCAGCGGTGTACTGGGCTCAGCGAGGAAATTGATCGAGCCGGGGTGACGGCTATGCCAATCATCGCGATCGGCAGGATCGTAAGGAAAGAGAACGAAGGAGGGCACATCGAGCCCATCCGCCAAGTGCACGGTTGCCGTGATACCCGATATCAGCCCATCGGAACGCGCGATCATGGAGATATTGTCATGAATCGTCTGGGTCTGGAGCAGACAAAAGACACGCTCATCGGCAAAGCGCCGACAAAACGCCTCCACCTCCTCTTGCTTTTCCGGGGCCGAGAGCATGCATATCTCGTGTTCCGGCAGTTCGGCAAGCACTCGCCTGGCCAAACGCTCGCAGGTCTCCATCGTCAAGCTTCTGGCCCGGCCCTTGCTGTAGGCATTCAGGCACAGGAACGGACGTGAGCGCTGCAGGACCAGGGTCTCCGCACGCCTTTCGCTCTGCTCGGCTCGCGGCACGATATAGCGGGTATCGACCTTTCGAGCACCGCAGCGAGTCAGCAGCTCGACATACTTATCGGCAAAGTGAAGCCCCTGTGTCGCATGTCCCAGCTTGAGATCGATGCGTGCCACGCTGTCATCGAGTCCCGCGATGTGACGAGTTCGCAGCCGGCTAAGCAAATACATGTCACGGTGCTTTACCAAGTGACTGAAATGTACCACCAAATCGATTTCGCCGATGCGCTGGGCAAGATCGCGCATCGCTGCCTTGGAGGGTTTGCGACGGGTTTCATGCACCCGATCCACGCCAAATTCCTCGAGAAACAACGGGGCCATCTCCTGGGTGGCGATGACTTCGATGGAGATGGTGGGATTGAGCTGCTTGAATTCGCGGCAGACAAAGGAGAACACGACCGAGTCGCCCCATTTGGCATCCCAACGAACGAAGACGATTCGCTCAGGTCTTTCGACTCGATCTATGGCAGGGCGCGTCACATCGTAACGGCGGCGACTGTGCTGTTGACGGATATTATCGCGCCACGCGCGTAATGTATTAACCACTTGACGAATGCTCATTGCCTTTCCCGGAGTAGCGCGATGAGTGATAACCTTGCAACGCTTGAGGTAAGCTTCGGTCTGTTTTGATATGACGAATAGGATAACAGCTCGTGTCTGACCTCCCTCCCGTTTTTGTCATCTCTCTTCCCGGCTCGCAACGCCGTGAAGTCATTCAGCGAACGCTGGAGAGCATTGACCTTCCCTTTCGATTCTGGGATGCAGTCCATGGCGGCAAGCTCAGTGCCGAACAAATCGCCTCAGTCGATACCGACTATACCCAGCGCGAGTGGGGGCATGGACTCAGCCCGGGCGAGATCGGCTGCGCGCTAAGCCATATCACGCTCTATGAACATATACGTGCAAGCGCGTACGAAGCGGCGATCGTACTTGAGGACGATGCCTGCCCCGTGGCAGGCTTCAAGGAGATACTGATCACCATGCTGGGCAAGCTTCCGACAAGAGCCGAACTCGCCTACCTGCATCATGGAAAGGCCAAGTCCTGGCCGATCAAGCGCACCCTGCCCCACGGCCTCAAACTGGTTCGTTATCGGTCACCCAGCGCTAAATCCAAACGCAACATCATCAGTACGCGAGGCTATTGGCTATCGTACAAAGGGGCTATAAAGCTGCTGCATCAAGCCTATCCGGTGCGAATGCCCTCCGATTACCTTACCGGTTATATCCAGCGCAGCGGCATCCACGCCTATGGCGTCGAGCCCAATTGCCTGATCGAAAACGATAGCATCTCGGAAATCGACATGATCAGCCAGCGTCAATATGGGGGTCACTTGCAACCAAAAGCGTAACGCACCTGGCATTCAAGACTTTGCATGATGCGTGGTTCAGGTGTGCATGATCTTTTCGCATGCCACTTCCAAGACAGCTGGACGGCATACTGCTGTTGCCTTCTCGATCTTGCCAATTACATCGCCATCTGCCGTCAGCGTCTTGGGACTACGTAACTCAATCTGGCATTCGCTCGCCTTGACATGGACAAGTGTCGAGCTGTGCTTGGAAACGCGTCCCAACAACCGTAACATGACGAAGGCACCAAGCAGACGCGCCCAGGAGCGAGGCCGCACCGCAACGATATCGAGTTGCCCATCATTGGCCGCAGCATTGGGGATACGCTGCCCTCCTCCATAGAAGGCTCCAGACGCCACCGCAATCGATAACCAGCGTCCTTCGATGATCTCGCCATCGTATGTCAAGCGTCCATGGAACCCCTGCTGCCCCCATAACTTTCTCATGAGCGCCGCCAGATAGCTGAATCGCCCGAAACGCTTCTTGTATTCGGAAAAAGCCTCACGTACCGGGATCGTACCAAGCCCGATGTGCGCCACATTGAGAAACAGGTGGCCATCTATCCATGCGACGTCGACCTTGGCGGTCTGCCCCGACACCGCCAGTCGACAAATGCTTTCGGCATCGTCCGGCAAGCCCAGATTGCGGGCAAAGTCGTTTGCCGTTCCCGAAGGTAATACCACCAGGGTGGCGCTGCGCTCCACACATAGAGCAGCGATACGACTGACGGAGCCATCCCCACCCGCGACAAGGAGGCGATCCCCTGCCTGAACCCCCTTCTCCCAGCCGGCATCGGAGAAATCCCGAACCAACAAATCCGAAAGGCCGACCGCTTGCAAGTGCTCTAACCAGAATGCCTGTCCTCGCTTCCCTTCACCCGCTTTCGCATTCGCGATCAACCAATTGCGCATTTCCGTATCCGCTTATCCTCGTATTGCACAAGAATAGGGACAAACGGGGCGGCATAGCAACCAGACATCGAAGCGGCAAGGAGTCTATTCCCCTCTTAGGATCCACCCCGCCGCTTTCTCGGCAATCATCAATGTCGGCGAGTTGGTGTTACCGCTGGTGATGGTCGGCATTACACCTGCGTCCACTACTCGCAGCCCCTTCACGCCACGTACGCGAAGGTGAGAGTCGACCACCGCCATGGGATCGTCGGCTCGCCCCATGCGCGTGGTCCCCGCCGGATGAAAGATGGTGGTAGCGATGTCGCCGGCCAGCCGCGCCAGCTCCTCGTCGCTCTGGTACTGCGTGCCCGGCTTGACCTCCTCTGCCTGATACTTGCTAAAGGCCGCCTGCTCGACGATACGCCGAGTGACGCGCAGCGAATCGGCGGCCACCTTGCGATCCTCCTCGCTGCTCAAGTAGTTGGGAGAGATGCACGGCGCCACTCGTGGGTCACGGCTCTTGATGCGCACGTGTCCGCGACTGGTGGGATTGAGATTGCAGACACTAGCCGTGATGGCTGGGTAGTCATGCAGCGGCTGACCGAACGCCTCCAGACTCAGTGGCTGAACGTGATACTCGATATTGGGGTGCTTATACTCGTCCGAGCTGCGAGTGAAGGCACCAAGCTGCGATGGCGCCATGCTCATCGGGCCGGAGCGTTTGAGCACGTACTCCAGCCCGATGAGCCCCTTGCCGAACAGCGTGGCGGCCAGGGTATTGAGCGTCTTGGCTCCGGTGACGCGGTAGACCGAGCGGATCTGCAGGTGATCCTGCAGGTTCTCCCCTACGCCTGGCAGTTCATGCACCAGCGGTATGCCATGCTGCCTGAGCAGCTCCAGCGGACCGATGCCGGAGAGCTGCAGGAGCTGGGGCGAGCCGATGGCCCCGGAGGCCAGGATCACCTCGCGGCGCGCCTTGACGCTGGCTGTCTCGCCCTTGCGCTCGACCTGCACTCCCGTACAGCGCGGCACGCCGTTCTCGCCCCGCTCGAACTCCAGGCGCAGCGCCAGCGTGGAGTGCCACAGGGTGAAGTTGTCGCGCTTCTGGCACACCGGCCTGAGAAACGCCTTGGCAGTATTCCAGCGCCAGCCCGAACGTTGGTTGACCTCGAAGTAGCCGACGCCTTCGTTGTTGCCGCGGTTGAAGTCGTCGGTCCTAGGAATGCCCGCCTCCTCGGCGGCCTTGGCGAAATCGTCGAGTACCTGCCAGCGAAAGCGTTGCCTTTCCACCCGCCATTCGCCGCCATGGCCATGAAAGTCGCGATGCCGCTCGTCGGCGTCGCCGCCCTCGTCCAGGCGGCAGTGATCCTCGTGCCTCATGAAGTCCGACAGGCAGTTCTCCCAGCGCCAGGCATCGTCGCCGGTCTCCGCGGCCCAGCTGTCGTAGTCCCGGGCCTGGCCGCGCATGTAGATCATGCCGTTGATGCTCGAGCAGCCGCCCAGCGTCTTGCCACGGGGATAGAGCAGCGTACGACCATTGAGCCCGGCATCCGGCTCGGTGCGAAACAGCCAGTCGGTACGCGGGTTGTTGATGCAGTAGAGATAGCCCACCGGAATGTGGATCCAGTGATAGTTGTCGCGCCCGCCCGCCTCGATCAGCAGCACCCGGTTATTCGGGTCGGCACTCAGGCGGTTGGCGAGCAGACACCCTGCGGTACCCGCCCCCACGACGATGTAGTCGAATTCCAGAGGTGAAGTCGTGCTCATGACGCACTCCGAGCTGGCGTAATATGACCGTCGTTATGAATGGCTTATTTCGACGTTGGCATGACGAACTCGGCACCCGCCTCGATGGAGTCGGACCAGCGCTGCATGATCGACTTCTGGCGTGTATAGAAGCGCACACCCTCCTCACCATAGGCATGCATGTCGCCAAACAGCGAGCGCTTCCAGCCACCGAAGCCATGCCAGGCCATGGGCACGGGAATCGGCACGTTGATGCCGACCATGCCCACCTCGATGCGCCGCCCGAACTCTCGCGCCACATGGCCGCTCTCGGTGAAGCAGCTCACCCCATTGGCGAATTCATGCTTGTTGATCAACTCGATTGCAGAGGCGATATCCGGCACGCGCACGCAGGCCAATACCGGGCCGAAGATCTCCTCCTTGTAGATGGTCATCTCGGGGGTGACGTGATCGAACAGACTCCCGCCCATCCAGAAGCCCTCGGCACAGCCGTCACCGGTCACGGAGGCATCGAGGTCGCGGCCATCGACCACCAGCTCGGCCCCCTCTTCCTCGCCCTTGGCGATATAGTCGGTGATGCGTTTATGCGCCGAGGAAGACACGATCGGGCCCATTTCAGCGTCGAGCTGCATACCGTTCTTTACCTTCAAGCTCTTGGCGCGTTCGGCCAGCCGTGGCACGATCTTATCGCCCGCCTCGCCGACCAGCACTGCCACGCTGATCGCCATGCAGCGCTCCCCGGCGCTACCGTAGGCCGCACCGATCAAGGCATCCACGGTCTTGTCGAGGTCGGCATCGGGCATCACCACCATGTGGTTCTTGGCCCCGCCCAACGCCTGGACGCGCTTGCCATTGCGGGCGCCGGTCTCATAGATCAGGTTGGCGATGGGCGTAGAGCCGACGAAGGAGAGCGCCTTGACATCGGGGTGCTCCAACAGTGCCTCGACCGCATCCTTGTCGCCCTGCACGACATTGAATACACCCTCCGGCAGCCCCGCCTGCTTGAGCAGGTCAGCGATCATCAGCGAAGGGCTGGGGTCAAGGGGACTTGGCTTGAGGATAAAGCTATTACCCGCAGCGATGGCCACCGGGAACATCCACATCGGCACCATCACTGGGAAATTGAACGGCGTAATGCCGGCCACCACGCCGAGCGGCTGACGCATCGTCCAGTTGTCGATTCCGGTACTGACCTGGTCGGTGTAGTCGCCCTTGAGCAGTTGCGGTATGCCGCAGGCGAACTCGACGATATCGATACCGCGCGCCACCTCGCCCTGGGCGTCGGTGAACACCTTGCCATGCTCGGCGGTGATGGCGCGAGCCAGGTCGTCCTTGTGTACGTTGAGCAGCTCGAGAAAGCGGAACATGACCCGTGCACGACGGATCGGCGGCGTATCAGCCCAGGCCGGAAAAGCGGCCTTGGCCGCCTCCACGGCGCTATCGACATCTTCACGGGTAGCCAGAGCCACCTGGCCGGTCACCTGACCGGTAGCGGGGTTGGTCACGTCCTGTCGGTTTTTTGCCTGGCCGGGGCTCACGTTGCCATTGATATGGTGATCGATCATGGTATGGGTCATGGCGTTCGTCTCTCTCGCTAAGTCAACATTCGGCCAGCCTATTCTTCTGACAGTATGGATCAATTGAGAAAATCGAAAGCCCGATATAAGCTCACCTTATAGCTTAGTTACTTCAGGTAGATGCCGTGCAAGACATTCAGTCACTTAGAACCTTTGTCTATGTCGCCCAGGAGGGTAGCGTGTCGCGGGCGGCAGAGAGGCTTCACCTGACGCAACCCGCCGTCAGCCTCAAGCTCAAGCAACTACAACATGTCCTGGGATTGACGCTATTCAAGCGCCGTCCTCAAGGGCTTGAGCTGACGGCGGACGGACACGCTCTGCTGCCTTCTGCCGAAAAGGCGCTGGCGGCCTGCCAAGCCTTCGAGCGCACGGCTCGCGCCATGCACGACACTCCCCGTGGACGCCTGCGCATCGGCACCATCGTCGATCCGGAGTTCATTCGTTTGGGGGCTTTCCTGCACCATCTAGTGGAGCGTGCTCCGCAGGTTCGTACCGAGCTTCACCATGGCATGAGCGGCAGTGTGCTGGAACGCGTACGCCGCGGTGAGCTTGATGTGGGTTTCTACTTGGCTCCACCAGGGGCCGGAGTGGAAGAGACAGAGGGGGTGGCCTTTCTCGAGCTTACTTACTTCGACTATCACGTCATTGCCCCAGCTGGCTGGGCCTCACGCATGGAGGGGGCCGACTGGTCTCGCCTGGCGACGCTACCCTGGATCGTCACGCCTCATGATTCCGCCCACCACCGGCTACTCGGCAAAGTACTAGAGCCACTTGGTATAACGCTCAATGAAGTGGCACGTGTAGATCAGGAAGCCTGCATGCTCGACCTGGTGCGTGCCGGCATTGGGCTTAGTCTGGCCCGAGATGCATTGGCGATGGCCGAACGTCAGGAGCGCGGCCTAGTGATTGCTCGCGCGATAAGAGTGCCCTGTGCACTAGTCTTCATATGGCCGAGAAATCGAAGCGAAGAATCTCTTATCGGCGCTACGCTGGAAGTACTGCAGCAAGTCTGGAAGGTAAAACACATCGACCGTTACGGTGAGTTACCGTA